>CAZUIT010000033.1:0-38556 GCA_964620355.1 uncultured Burkholderiales bacterium
CCAGA
Organism: uncultured Burkholderiales bacterium; assembly: GCA_964620355.1. Taxonomy (GTDB): domain Bacteria; phylum Bacteroidota; class Bacteroidia; order UBA8524; family UBA8524; genus UBA8524. Next base: position 6 of record CAZUIT010000033.1, read on the forward strand.
TTTTGAATTTGTTGATGTGGATGGAAATACGCATACCCTTTCTGAATTACGCGGAAAAGTTATTTACCTCGACTTTTGGGCGACATGGTGTGGACCATGCATTCAATCCATGAAACTTTCGGCGCCATTAAAGGAAAAATTCAAAGGCAATGATAATGTGGCCTTTGTTTATATCTCCACCGATCAAAACGCTCAAAAATGGCAGTCGCATTCGATCACCAATAGTGGAGAGCCAAACATGTGGCATATGGGCTCAAGTGCTTATGGTGCTTCGGTAGCCTACCGCATTCAAACTATTCCTCGCTATGTAATTATAGACAAAGAAGGGAGAATTGTACATCCAAATGCACCTCGCCCTTACGCCCCTGAGATTGAAGGAATTTTGTTGAGAGAGGCAGAAAAACCCTATACCGCCAAACCATAAATAAATCCGAAAGTCCCTTTAATATAGTGCATCTTTGTTAGGTGTTTGAATTCACAGGCACCTCAATATTGCCGTATGGATCAAACGAAAAAAGTAGCACCAGTACAGTTTGCTGTTATTGGTGAATGGGCTCCTCAATCTGCCTACCTCCAAAACCTCTATCCTAACCTTACTGCCAAAGATGTCGAATATCTTCCTGGAAGAGAATTTGAACTTATTGGCTCGATTCGCAGTCGCTTGAATAAAACTTTTGACGAGGTGGTTCAGATGATTGGTGAAGCGGCAATTGCTGTTAAATAGTCTACAATTTAGACCACGGTCCGCTGTCGACGGACCACAGCACACAGACTAAAGTCCATTGACCATAGACCGTGGAGGCACTGTTGTACTTCGTGGTTTGACTTTTTTTCTCCTCACTCCTCACTCCTTTTTACTCCCCTGCTCCCTTCTTAAGCGTAAAGCCAAAAGTAGTACCTGCACCCGTCTTGCTGCGCACGTTGATGGTTTGACCATGTGCCTCAATAATATGCTTCACGATAGCCAGGCCAAGTCCATTTCCACCTGCTTCACGTGAGCGGCTTTTGTCCACGCGGTAGAAGCGTTCGAAGAGGCGACCCAGGTGTTTCTCTTCGATGCCTTCCCCATTGTCGCTAAGTTCTACAAGGATATTCTCATCCATATCGTAAAAAGCACAGTAAGTATGACCGCCATCGTTTCCATACTTTATGGAATTGACAAGCAGGTTGACTAATACCTGACGTATCCGGTATTTGTCGGCATACACAAAAAAGGGTTGATCGCAGCCTTCTTTGAAGTTGAGAGTAATTCCACGTTCTTGGGCCTTCATCTCTAAGGATTCAAAAATATCGCGTACCTGCGCATGGATATCAAAACGTTCCATCTCCATTTTAAGCTGCCCGGTTTCAAGCTGAGAGATATTAATCAGGTCTTCCACCAAATCACAGAGACGGTCAACAGATTTAGCGGCCTTTTTCAGAAAGTGAACATTCACTTCTGGATCGTCGATGGCGCCATCTATCAAGGTATGGATATAGCCTTGGATATTGAAAATTGGTGTTTTAAGTTCATGCGAAACATTGCCTAAGAACTCCTTGCGGAAATTCTCCAACTTTTTCAATTCTTCAATTTCCGCATTCTGATCTTTCGCCCAGAGAATCACCTCTTGGTTTACTTCGCTGATGGGGTCGGACGTCATGTTCGACTTATTGAATACCGAACTCTTATAGCGTGTTGTTTTTAGGCGATGGATATTTTTGTAGATCAATTTAATCTTCCGGTAAATGAAGATTTCCAAGGCATAATAAAAGAATATGAAGGAGAATAATCCGGTGATAACAAATAGCGCCAAAGCCTCTGTCCATGAAGCCTGTATAAAAGCAGTAAGCCCTCCAACTAAGAGGGCTACAACGAGGGCGGTATAGAGCGCAATGCTACTCGGTGTTGGATTACGAATCATCCTTCAAATTTATATCCTACGCCTTTGACTGTGCTGATATAGGCGTCTCCTAATTTTTCACGAATCTTACGAATATGTACATCGATGGTACGGTCGACAACCAAAACATCATCGCCCCATACCTTTTCAAGGATATTTTCTCGGGTAAATACTTTTCCAGGCTTGCTGGCTAGAAGATGTAATAGTTCAAATTCTTTTTTCGCCATGGGAATTTTAATACCGTCTTTTTTCACGGTAAAGCTCTCTCTGTCGATTTCAAGATTCCCAATATTGATGCTATCACTTGCTTCCAACGGTGCCTTTCTGCGAAGAATTGCATTAATCCGGCTAATCAATACGCGAGGCTTGATGGGTTTTGCGATATAGTCATCGGCTCCCACATTAAATCCAGCAATCTCTGAATATTCTTCACTCCGTGCGGTTAAAAAAACGATGAAGGTATTGTTGAACTGCTCCGCTTCTCTAAGTCGGCGGCATGTTTCAATTCCATCTAACACGGGCATCATTACATCTAATACGATTAAGTCGGGGGTAATCTCTGTCGCCTTATCTATCCCTTCTTGACCATTCGCGGCGAGGTAAACTTCGTATCCTTCGCGCTTAAGGTTGTATTCAATAAACTCGAGAATATCGGGCTCATCATCTACAACGAGGATTTTAAAATTCTTATTTGTATCCATCATATTGTTAATGCAAGGTTACCCTCATGTAATGAATTGCATATTAACTCAAATTTAAGTAATTGTTACCTTGTTCAGTTCAGAACTTCCTCCATCTTATCTGCCAATGCCTTTCCTCTCAGGTCTTTTGCTATAATTTTCCCATCACGGTCGATAAGAAATGTACTTGGTATAGAGGTAACAGCATATAAACTTGCTGCCGCCGATCGCCATTCTTGCAAATCACTTACATGCACCCAATGAATCCCATCTTGATGAATGGCTTCCTTCCATTTCCCTTCTTCTTTGTCGAGCGAAACACCATAGATTTCAAATCCTTTGTCTTTGTATTTCTCATAGAGGTTCACCACATTCGGGTTTTCCTGACGACATGGTCCGCACCAAGAAGCCCAAAAATCAATAAGCACCACTTTTCCACGTAGGCTGCTTAGCCCTATCGCTTGACCACTTGTATCTGGCAAATTAATTTCGGGAGCCATCTGTCCAACTGCCGTGGCCAATTGTGAGCGATATGTTTTTACAAAGCTTTGTACCAATTCTCCCTGGAGTCCGCTGGCGTTGGCCTCCTCGTACAATTCGGCTTTCATCGAATCGGTAAAAGGTACCTGAAGCACTAAGTTATAGTACAACTTGACCAATGGAGAGTGAACGTCCTTTAAGCTATCGCTGTATTCTTGGATATACTTGTTATTTACAGCGGTAAACTCTTCTCGTAATATATTGAGTTTAGCCTCATCCTCTGGATCAATCAACTCAGCTCGTTCACGAATTTGGCCGAGTTCTTTACCTGAGCGGACCTCAATATCACGAAGGCGTCTAAAAATCTGACTTTCCTCCGACCCCTTCACGCTATACTCATCGTAATTTTTATCGGGAACCTGCAATTCAATTCGGTCGGTTGTATCCACTACCAAAAAGATCTTTTTGTATTGGTCGAAATTGAAGATGGCGACGAATTTTTCCCGTGCAAAGCCCTCTAGGTGAAAGTTCCCGTTTGCATCGGCTGTATCGGTGGCCAAAATTTCTGCCCGTTGGCCGATGCGACCGAGCATAATTACGGTACCTCTACCATTTTCAATATTTCCTTCAATTACAAAATTATTGAGGTTTTCGGCCTTCTCTTCCTTCTTCTCTTTTTTGCTCTCACAAGCATTAAATATGAGCATTCCGATCAATACCGGAACTATTCCTTTTAATTTTATCATTTGTCTAGTCTTTCTGAAAGCAATCGGCTCGACTCTTTCGGGTCAGCCTTTCCTTGCGATAATTTCATTACTTGACCCATAAACAAGCCAAGTAATCCTTTTTTTCCGTTTTTGTACTCTTCCACCTTTTCCGGCATAGCGTTCAATACTTGATCTACCAAACCTTCCAAGAAGGCGGAATCATTTTCTTGAAGTACGTTAAGGTCCTGTGCAATCTGCAAAGGCGATTTGCCCGGTTCGGCCACCATTGCTGGAAAAACCCGTTGGGCAGCTACCGAATTGGAAACCTTATTATCGTCGATTAACTGAATCAGTGCCGCCAAACTTTCTGGAGCCACTTCAAAATCAGTCATTTCTAAAGCATTTTCATTTAGGTATGATTTTACTGAGCCCATGACCCAATTGGCTGCCGACTTGGTATTCGGGGTATGCTTGATCAGCGCGTCGAAATACAAAGCAACTTCCTTGGTATCGGTTAGCACTTGGGCGTCGTAATCGCTGAGCCCGAGTTCTTGGGTATAGCGCGCATACAACGCATCTGGCAAGGCTGGCATTTGAGCTTTAATCTCATCCACCATGGCTTGATTCGCGATAAAAGGAGGCAAATCTGGCTCTGGGAAATAACGGTAGTCATTTGCCTCTTCTTTTGAACGCATGGAAAAGGTGGTTCCTTTCATAGCGTCGAAAGAACGGGTTTCAGAGGTGAACCGTTGTCCGTCTTCCAGCAAGTCAATCTGGCGAATGATTTCATATTCAATCGCCCGCTTCACGTTGCTGATGGAGTTCATGTTTTTCACTTCCACCTTGGTACCAAATTCAGGAGCACCAATTAATCGCACGGATACGTTGGCATCACAGCGCAGGCTTCCTTCTTCCATGTTTCCATCGCAGATATCGAGGTAGCGCACCAATTTTCTCATTTCAGAAACATAGGCATAGGCCTCATCGGCCGAACGCATATCTGGCTCTGAAACAATCTCAATCAATGGAACCCCAGCGCGATTATAATCGACCAAGGTATCGTATAAATCTTGATCGTGCATAGACTTCCCTGCATCTTCTTCCATATGGATGCGGGTTATGCCTACCTTCTTGACGCTGCCATCTTTCAGTTTTAGGTTGACAAAACCACCATTGCATATTGGGGTTTTGTCCTGAGTAATCTGGTAGCCTTTCGGAAGATCCGCATAGAAATAGTTCTTGCGCGCGTAATAATTGTATTCACGAACGGTTGACTCACAGGCCAAGCCCATTCGAATAGCGTATTCAATTACCTTTCTATTATGATTCGGCAATGTACCTGGGTGGCCCAAGCTGATTGCACTGACTTGCGTATTCGGTGCAGCGCCAAAAGTGGTGCTATCTGAAGAATATGCTTTACTTTTTGTTAGGAGTTGGGCATGGATTTCCAATCCAATTACCGCTTCGTATTTATCGTATACCGATGCCATGATTTATAAGGTCACAAATGTAAGGAAATGTTTGATGGAAGGCCGTATTAGTAGATGGTATCGCGTTCGCTAATTTTCCCTGCCCATATTCCTAAGCCTCCTTCAATATTCGAGAAAATAAATACCGGTTCATTTTCAAATGGCGACGCTGCATCGGCATAGCGTTGCAAGGAAATCTGATAGCGAAAAAAATCATTGCTTAATGATTCGCCTACCACCATAAACTGAGGCGTACCAGTTGCTACCCCACGTGAAAATTCGATACGGATATCTTGTGACGAGCCATTGAATAAGGCATCATCAAACAAATAACTTCCATCGTCTTCTTTCTCTGTGCTTGGATTCAATAGAACGGGGTCACTTGTATTGAAGGTAAAAGGCAAGAAACTGGCGGTAATTTGATTGTAATAGCTATAGTTAACTCGGTAATAATTGCTCTCACTCGCTGGGTCATTAATTCTTAGAAGTAAGGCCGAAAGGGCTTGTCCGGAAGTATCTAGTCCGACTGAATCAATATACGTGAGTCCGCCAAATGCATTGGAGCTTGGCATTGTCAGTGTTTCATCGACTATAGGATAATCAGGGTGTTCCACGCGAACCCTGTAGGTTTTTCCTGCTTGAGGGAAGTTGGGCCATTGATAGGATTTATCAAAGACATCGTATACCCCTATTCCGATAGAAATTGAATCCTCCCAAATTTCAACAACCGCGTCTTGTAAATACCCAGGCTGCAGGGTAGAGAGTGCCACCACAGAATAACTCACCGCCACTTGTATGGGTTCATCATTGGAGAGCAACCCGTTAACCACCAACTTTGAATCGTAATCTGGTGGAGTAACAGTAACTTCAGTTTCACAAGCCATCCATAGAAAAAGAAAAGGAAGAAAGTAGCGCTTATTTTTCATCAGAAGCTTAATCGGTAAGAGAGGGACGGGAAAAATGGAATCAGACTCACTTCTTTTGCCACTGGGGTTCCGGTTTGTGGGTCGAAATTGATATACATATAATACGGGTTGCTACGATTGAATACATTATAAACGGCGAGCATAAATTCTTGTTTTATACCGGAATTGCTTTCCTTAGTATTGGTATACCCAACATCAAAACGCATATAATAACGCAATCGATATCCGTTCTTTTGCTGATAATCGAATACAACCTGTCCATTGGCATCTAAGTAGCGTCCGTAGGGGAAGGTAATCGGATAACCACTTCCGTACACAAAATTGAAGGAAATGGCGCTTCGACTGGAATAGGGGAAGCTCGCTGAAAGGTTTATTTGATGTCTTCTATCATAGCGGTAATAATACCAATTCCCCTGATTGATGGCGTCGAATTTACGTCTATTCCATGCCAGAGTATATCCCAGCCAGCCTCGGGCATCGCCAAATTTCTTCTGCACCAAAAACTCGAGTCCGTAATTCTGACCAATACCCTGCTCCACATCCGATTCCCAGCTACCTTGCACATCCAAAAAATCTCTTCCTTCCGAATAGTCAATTACATTCTTCAGCTGTTTGTAATAGCCTTCCACGCTAATTTCCCAATTGTCTTTTATAGTTCTGACAAGTGCAGCGGTAACTTGGTGCGCAGACTGTGGTCCAATCTTATCCGTCGCAGGAAACCACAAATCAATGGGCAAACCTAGTCCGCTATTCGAAAGCATGTGCAGGTATTGATTCATGTATGAATATGAAGTTTTGAAGGCCAAGTCCGAATTGATGCTATAGCGCAATGAAACGCGAGGTTCGGGAGCAAAATATGAAGTGCCATTGACCAAATAGACAGAGAAGCGAAACCCTATATTCGCTCGCAGTCGGGTGCTGAGCTTGATATCATCCTCAATATACACGGCCATTTCATCACTTGTGATTCGACGAGCTGGTCCTAATAAAGTATCTAATGAGATTCGTGGACCTTGAAAATTGGCTTCTAGTGCTCCTGGTGCAAAATAGTGTTTGGTATAAATTCCGCCGAAACGAATGGAATGTTTATAGGAGCGGCTGTATTCGTAGTCTGCCTTTGCAGAGAAATCGCGCACCCCAGCATAATAGCGAAGTAAATAATTTGTTTCACTCATTCCCGAATCACTTTGCACTACTTGGTTATAGCTCGAACGGATATTGAAGAGGTATTCCGTATAGGTCAAAGCATAATTGGCGAAGAGCTTAGAAGAATGTAAATGCGACCAGCGTACGGCTGCCGTAGTATTTGCCCAATCGACAATATCTTCAGAAACCTCTTCAATGCGCGAAGTTCCAGCCACATACTGTTCGGTGAGTGTACTCGAATACTTGTCTTTGCTGCGAAAAAAGCTAGCGGTTAATTTATCTTTTTCAGAAATGCGGTGGGTCACCTTTGCTGTGATATCATAGAAATAGGCGCCATTTTGGTAATTATCGGTGACGGTGAAAAATGGATTGAAAATATTTAATACGCCCGGCATGCTTCTTCGAGCCGACAAGGAAAAACTCGTTTTATCTGGTATGATTGGCCCCTCTACATAGCCATAGAAGGAGACAAAGCTGATGCCCGCCGCTCCACTAAACTCCTTGCTATTCCCATCTTTCAGTGTCACATCCATCACAGAAGAAAGTCTTGATCCATAACGTGCTGGAAATCCTCCCTTGTACAACTGAAATTCACTAATTGCATCCGAATTGAAGGTAGAAAAATAACCAAAGGCATGGTTTATATTATAGACAGGTACTCCATCGATGAGAATTAGATTTTGGTCGGGTGACCCACCACGTACATAAAACCCACTACTCCCTTCCAGCCCAGATTGAATGCCAGGCATCATTTGTATGGACTTAATCAGGTCTACTTCTCCAAATACAGGAGGCAATTGACGCAATTGAGTAATTGGGATATTAAGTGAATTGGGCGTGCTCGCTTCATCTGGAATGGGAGTCAATGGGTCGGCTTCCACCACAATCTCTTTGATATAATAGTCCTCATCCAAGTCAATTGAGCGTGTTTCATTCTGACCCAAATAAAAAGTATCCGACTCCATATAATACCCTACATAACTCCATTGAATCACCCGATTTCCGGCAGGTAAAGTCAGAATATAATAGCCTTGTTGATTTGTGGTCGTGCCTACTTGAAGACCCGGTTCATAAACACTTGCTCCTATTAAAGGCTCTCCGCTTGCCCCATCACGAAGAAATCCGGAAACAGAATATTTTTGCGCGCTTGCTCCAACTACACTGAAAATCAAGCAAATGAAGAGCAGATGGAATTTTTTCATAAAAATCTACACAAGATTAATGAAAACCTAGCGCAAATAATCGGGAGATTATTATATTTGCACCCCGATCAACGAAATAGTTGACAGGCATGCGTAGCTCAACTGGATAGAGCACCTCACTACGGATGAGGAGGTTTGGGGTTCGAATCCCTACGCGTGCACAAACAAAAAGAGCTTCCGAAAAGGAAGCTTTTTTTGTTTACAGTGGTAAGTACGGAAACCTCTACCACCTCTACTTCTTCTCGAAAACCGTCACTGCTGAAGCTAAAATCTCATAGGACTCTTTGGTTTCCAAATCTTGAAAAGTACATATAACTTCTACCTTACTTCCTATTTCCCATAAGGGTCCGCCATAAGAAATCGCTTCTAAATAGGTGATATGGCTTGCATCCAACAGGGAGTCGAATGGGGTATTCCAGGTATCCGGACCTTGCAATAGGCGTTGACTTCTTAAGGAGAATAATCCTGCAAGCGCATTTCCATTGCGGTCAATCAATCGAACAATCGATTGCAAAGAATCGTCCCCAACACTGCCTGACATGTCACGAAACACATCGGCTTCTATGATAAATTCATGGTTTCCCACCTCGATTACCTGTGCCGTGCCCTTGGAAATCAGCTTGGCATCTTTGGATTTAGAGCATGCAAATAAGAATAAGCTAATTACGATAACATGAAGTGCCGTATTTTTCATAAATGTCGATTACTATGAGAACGACGCAAGAAGTCTGTTTCGCGTTGCTTGTCAATACTATCATTTTGAGACTTGATGAACTTGCCTAAAGCTCAATTCTCACTTTTAATCTACCCCCGCAACCAAGCGTCTCTTCCTTTCAATACCACAATGTCACCTGATAGATTTGGTCGCTGCCAGATGGATTGATTTGAATGGCCTCTGGATCGCCACCATATTCATCGGCCACATAGAGATTGAATACGCCCGCCATGCCTGATAAACGGAAGATTGCGCCGAGGTCGCTCATTTTATCCACCCTCCAGATGGAAGACGATGAACTGGTTTCAACTCCTCCGGCAATTACCTTTTCTTCCGGAGCCTCGCCATATTCCCTTTCCTTAACCACACCTCGGTAGCGAAGGTTTCTTTCCCTTTGTTCCATTTCGTCGACCACTTCCTTGCGCTCTTCCTCTTTCTTTTCTTCTTGCTTGTATTTAAAAATAACGGCCTCACCATCGGAGGTGAGTGTCCCCTTGCTGTATTCCTTGACGACATATTTGGCGATATCCTCTAAGTTTTTAATACGGAGCTCTGTACTTTGAAATTTTACCGTTTCCTTTTTGCCTTGATTCATCAGCTGCAACTCGACTTGGGCATTGGGCTTGACCTTTTCAAATTCGCCAAGCACCTCTTCTACATTTCGCACCACTACTCCATTAACAGTCAAAATACTGGCGCCAATATGGTTTTTCAAGACACTTTCTGCCGGAGATCCAGGAAGGATATGACGAATAATGGGCAGGCTATCCCGCTTCACCCATGGAACTCCATACATGGCCATATACGAATCATAATCATATTGTTGGGCAATTTCAAGTCCAATCCACGCCCGACGAACTAAGCCATCATTCTTTAGAATATCATTCACTAGGCGCATGCAAATCCCCGCTTCCAGAGCAAAATTTATTTGTGGCTGCCACACTTGGTTCCCGCCGCGTTTGGCAAAAGCGATTTGCGAATTCACCCCGAGCACTTTTCCCTTCGCATCTACTAAAGGTCCGCCGGAGTTACCCCAGATGACTGTTGCTGTGGTTTGCAAAAAGCCAAACTTTCCAGTTATCCCTCCGCGCACTCGATTTTTGGCACTTATTATCCCATCTGTAACCGAATAAGGATATTCTCCCAAAGGATTGCCTAGAGCATAAACTTGCTCCCCTATTCGCGCTTCTTCACTACGAAAGTCAACTGTACTTATTTCGGAACCAGGGGGGCTAAGAAATTCCAAAACGGCTAAATCATAAAAAGAATCGCCCCCTACCAATTTCACCGCATATTTGGTTTGGTCTACGCTATAAACAAACAAGGCATCTGCCGTTGGGGAGGCGTTTTCTACCACATGAGCATTGGTGATGATGTATTTTTTCCCATCGCGTTCGATCACAAATCCTGAGCCTGTGCTCTCTGTGCCACTGAGATCAAGAATACGTTCATATGCTTTATCTGCCACGCCACGAAAGCCCATAGCCTGCATATTTTCTTCGGTTTCATAAACAGCTACAGTTACGACGGATCCGATCACCTTTTCTAACATGTCTGGCGTGCTTTGCGCTTGAAGGCCTAGCCCAAGGATAATCATACTAATGAGGAGTGTAAGTTTTTTCATCCGGATTCCTTTCATACAAGTATACTCGCTTCTTGCTTTAGGTCCATACCCAGGCCGATGGAAAGGTAAATAGCAGGCTTCTTTTGTTCTACTCCAATGCCTTACCTTTGTGCGCTGCGACTTAGGAAACAATTTGGGTCCAAAGTCGTTGTAATCAGAAGAAAAGCACAACTTGGAAAGTCTGGATTTAGGAAAAACCTCCGATCGAAAAAAAGACCATATCGACTTGGCATTTGCCTCGCGGGTAGGCGGTCACGAATTGGACAAGCGATTTTATTATGAGCCTTTGATGTCTGCCCACCCAAAGGAAGGCTCCGTTATACCCACCGTCTTTGCTGGTAAAACCTTCCGTTTTCCACTGTGGGTATCGAGCATGACGGGCGGCACCAAAGAGGCTGGAACCATCAATCGAAATTTGGCAAAAGCAGCCAATGAATTTGGGTTTGGTATGGGGCTCGGTTCCTGCCGGATTATTCTTGAAGACGATACCTACCTGAAAGATTTTCAACTTCGCAATCTTATTGGTGATGAACAAGCTTTCTATGCCAACCTTGGAATTGCTCAAGTAGAGTATCTATTGAGCAGTGGAAAATCACATTTGATGCAAGAGTTGGTCGATAAACTCGATGCCGACGGACTCATCATCCATATCAACCCCTTACAAGAGTGGCTGCAGCCTGAAGGTGATATCATCCATACAATGCCCTTGCTCACCATTAAAAAAGCGATGGATGTGTATAAGGGTAAGGTTATCGTGAAAGAAGTTGGACAAGGAATGGGACCAGCCAGTTTAAAAGCCTTGATGGATTTACCCTTGGCAGCCATTGAACTCGCTGCAAACGGAGGAACTAACTTTGCGCTTCTAGAATTACTGAGGGCCGATAAAGAACAACAAGAACTTCATCACGGAATTCCGCATATTGGCCATTCCGCCAGCGAGATGCTAGACTGGACCAATGCCCTTTCAACGCATCAACCGCTATGTAAGAACCTCATTGTTTCTGGAGGAATAAGCGATTATTTGGATGGCTATTATCATGTAGAAAAAAGTAAAATGAATGCAGTTTACGGTCAAGCTTCGGCGCTGCTAAAAAGAGCACGGGAAGATTACGAAACTTTGCAATCCTATATCAAAGAACAAATACGCGGGTATGAATTAGCGCAGGCCTATTTAAGTATCCGAGAAGCAGGAGCGACCAATGAATAATTTAAAAAAAGCAAATGCCTTGACCAAACCTATGGAAATGGTCAAAGGCTTCTCAAAACTCTCGAAAAGCGCAAAGGTAGAATGGATCTGTAGTCATTTTGAAGACCCTGAACAGGCCTATTCCGTATTAAGTACTTACTGGAATGCTACTCCAGAATTACAGAAACTTCATGATGAATTTATAGAAAATACGGTCACCAACTATTACCTCCCATTTGGGGTGGCACCTAATTTCCTTATTGATGATAAGGTGTTTTGTGTGCCCATGGCAATTGAAGAAAGCTCCGTAGTCGCCGCTGCAGCGAAGGCCGCGAATTTCTGGATGACACGGGGAGGATTTAAAACCCGCGTGATTTCGACCACCAAAGTAGGGCATGTGCATTTTGCGTATTGGGGCGATTATGAAAAGTTGCTAAACTTCTTCAATGCACAGGTGAAAGAATTGCTTTTTAAAGAATCTGAAAGCCTCACGAAAAACATGCGTGCGCGCGGTGGAGGCATCAAGGATATTCAGCTCATTAATAAAACAGATGAAGAGCCGAATTATTTCCAGCTGATGTGCACGTTTGAAACCTGCGACTCTATGGGAGCCAATTTCATCAACTCCTGTCTCGAACAGTTCTCACGAACCTTCCGCCGCGAAATAGAAAATTCTGATCACTTCACTGAAAGAGAAAAGGAATTACAAATCATCATGTGTATCCTCTCTAACTATACGCCTGAATGCTTGGTGCGAGCCGAAGTAAGCTGTAAGGTGGAAGAGCTTGAAGACGAGAAAAAAGAATATACCTGGCAAGAATTTGTCGATAAATTCGAAAAAGCCGTGCATATTGCTCGCATCGAGCCATACCGAGCAACGACCCATAATAAGGGCATCATGAATGGAATTGATTCGGTGGTGATTGCCACTGGAAATGATTTCCGTGCCATTGAAGCCTGTGCACATACTTATGCCTCCCGCAGCGGACAATACCGTAGTTTGACCGATGTTAAAGTCGAGAACGGCGTCTTTACATTTTGGATTGAAGTACCCCTTTCAATGGGTACCGTTGGCGGAATTACGAGTCTTCACCCCATGGTACGATTTGCTCTTGAGATGTTAGGGAAACCGAATGCAAGCCAATTGATGGGAGTTACTGCAGTCGTAGGTTTGGCGCAGAATTTCCAAGCTTTGCGGTCTTTGGTGACTTCCGGCATTCAAAAAGGACATATGAAAATGCACCTGCTCAATATCTTGAACCAGTTGGAAGCGACGGAAGAAGAGCGCAAGGTGATAGTTAAATATTTTGAGACAGATACGGTCTCACATTCTAAAGTTATCGAATTGTTTTGTGAACTTCGGGGCGTTAATAGTCTGGAAGAAATTAAAAAATGAAAAAATATCTAGCATTAATTACGCTCAGCATTGGGCTTTTCTTTTCCGCCTGTGGTGATGGAAGAAATGTACCAGAAGAAAAAGTCAGCACGGACCCGGTACCGGAAGTCAAAACCAAATTGAGTTTGGGCATGGTGCATGAGAATTTGGCCTTCAAAACAGACCATAATACTTCCTATGCCATCTATTTGCCTGTAGGCATGAAGAGCAAAGAAATCTACCCCGTATTATACTGCATTGATCCACATGGACAAGGCAAACTTCCTTTGTTCATGTACCGCGAATTGGCAGATAGCTTTAATGTAATTTTGGTCGGTTGCAATACGAGCGAAAACGGAATGCCCTTCGCGGAGAGCGAAAAAGGATTAGACCAGCTCATTGCCGAAATTCAAGCGAATTTTCCAGTGCAAAAGGCCGTTCGTCTGCTTGGTTTTAGTGGCGGAGCAAAAGTAGCTTTAGAATACGCCAACAAGCATCCAGAAGTGCGTCAAGTACTTTATGCAGGTGGTGTAGCTCCATTGACCCGCCAAAGCAATATTTCGATTCTAGGGTTTGCAGGAGTTCGCGACATGAACTATGCCGACGTGGTGGGCTTTGAGGTGAGTTTAGGCAATGCCCCATTTCAGCATCAATTGATCGAATGGTCGGGCGCCCATGAGTTCCCTTCTGCAGAGGCAATGAAAGATGGTTTCTATTTTATGGAAAATGATTCGGTAGACAACTACCTTCAAAAACGGCCAAAAACTTCTCAAGAGAATATCATGCGCGAACAATTGCTAAAGCGTAAATTCTTCCAATCCTTTGGCACCAAAGACCTAGGCTGGTGGAAAAACGAAATTGCTGCCCTGCATGATTTTACCAAAACAGATGTGATGTATGAGCGCATTTTAGGCTTCATCGGACTCGGTTGCTATTCCCTTACGAGCAATGCAATCAATTCAGGAGACCTTCAAAAAGCAGAATATGCTATAGCCATATACCAAGCTGCCACTCCAGACAATGAAGATGCAAAGAAATTTGCTGCTCAGATTGAGGAGATGAAGAAGCAGGTGAATTAGCAATGTTGACTAGTCGACATTACGACTGGTCGACTTATTGCCTTAGCGGTCTGAACGAAGGAGAATAAAACTTCCGGAATCTTTGCCTTCCTCGCGTATGCCATTGCTGCTGGTGCCTGCATATTTTACGATATAGATATAGGCGCCATCTCCTGCGGTTACCCCGTGGAAATTGCCATCCCAAAAGTCATGTATATTGGTGGTATGGTGCATCAACTCGCCCCAGCGGTTATAGATATAGATTTCAAATTCATCAATATCTACATAGACCCATTGGAGCCAATCATTTATCCCGTCATTATTAGGAGAAAAAGCATTGGGCATCTGGAAATATGGGCCGCATGATTGTCCGATATGGATGGTGTCTTCTTGTTCGCATCCATATTGGTCTATCATCCATACTCCCCAAAGGCCGGTATCGGGCACTTGAAAGAAGCGTTCACCTGAATACTGTGGCCACCAGGCATAGGCAGAACCTTGGCCCGCATCTAAAACCATATCTATAAAATCACAATACAGGGTATCGTTCCCAAGGTTTAGCTCATTCGGGTAATGTTGGAGATAGACGCTATCAATTTCCAAACAGCCAGCATTTGAAATATAAAGTGTCATCCAACCGGTATCCTTGGTCTGGGTCTGAATTCCCTGTGATCCATCGCCCCAGATATACAGGAGTGCAGTTTTCGAAGAGCGTAATGTCCATTCAAAATCCTGACATTGGGTATCGGCTTCCATAAGCAGAGGATTACTTACATCGCTGATTGAAACCCAAATGGAATCCCGATTGATACAGTCACCCCACTGCCCTTCTACCCAATAGTGGCCGCTTTGATTTGCCCAGAACCTGGTCGCTGTAGAGGAATCCTGCCAATAATAATTTTGGTATTGGTCATCTATACTTAACAGAATTGAATCCTGGTCACAAACCACGGAATCAGCCCCATAAGGCCATACTTGGGCCATGCTCACTACATCAATCGAATCAATATAAATACAGCCCGAATCACTTACTGTAAAGACGTAATTCCCCGTTTCCTGCAGCTGATAAATCGGCCCTTGAACATGTGGAGTCACCGAAACCGACTTCCATCCCCTTAAATCAAAGGCGAGCAACTCGTCCTTGCACAAGGTGGTGTCGGTAGGTTCTAAGCCCAGCTTATTTGATATACGCACCGTGACTAGTGTATCGACAAAACAACCTGCTGTCCACACCAGAAAGCGAATCTCCGAATTTTGGGTAAAGCGTTGGTTCACCGTATTTCCATCCAAGGTATCTTGTCCGTTAAAACAATACAGCGGGATACCATTAGAAAAGCTATGCGCGGAACTTATTTTCAATTGAGTTCCACAACGAATCAAGGTATCGCCAAAAGGCACATCGACGCTTAGAGGGTCTTTCCATAGACGAATAAATCGGGAGAAAGAATCACTCTTGCCGTTTTGGGTATTCGTTGTAAAGAGTTTGATTTCTCTGTCCTCTTGTACCTGCAGTGTTTTTAATTCGACCCGGGGATCCTTTTCGGTAGAGGTTTGTCCATCACCAAAATCCCATAAATAGCTAATATCCGAACCCTGACTCGAATAATTGGTAAAGAATACCGAATCGCTTTTGCATTGCCCTTCAAACTCAAAATTGGCTAAGGGTTTAGTTAAATCAAATGACGTACAGTTTGCGGAGTTTCCATTTTGACGAACCGTCGCCGAGACCGTTATTGGGTTATTGATGAATACTGCGCTGCCCATATCTTTAGGCACCGCAATTTGGATAAAATAATCGCCTGGCTGCATGCACTGAAATCCAATTTGCGTATTGGCATTTACCACGCATGGCCCAGGATTTAATGCCGAGCAAGAGCCGAATAAAATCCGGTAATGAACCTCATTATTGGCATAGCCTCCGAAATTTGTCTGAACATTGAAATAGACATCATATACATCGCCCGGATCTACGTGCACCTTCACCCATGCTGTAGCATATTCGATATCCAAAGGAAGACAAGACATGTTCTTTCCATCTTCTCCAAAACCCTCACCCTTACTCAAACAGCGCGGATCGAGGCTTATTCCTTTCCCAACAAAACTGGTCATATTGATTTCTCCAGCCGTTTCACAAAAATCGTTCTCCTGACTGGACTTTACCGCAGGAGCCCATGTTCCGCTTAAGTCGCTTATATAGGGGATATACGATGAAACCCTTTTGAGCGCTATTGCATAGTGTTTCGGTTTACACACACCATTATATACCAAAACCGATTTATTGAAAAATTCAGCTCTGGCAGCTACCGGTTTTAAATAGCTTGCCAAGGAATCGCGAAATTGGGCTTTCCCTTTCCATTGCGCCCATCTCATGCTGTCTAAGATTTCATAAACATAGATGCCATAGTTACTGAATAATTCGAGATTTCCTAGTCCTGGAACGGACAAGTCATACCAGGCTGTCATAAACCTAGAATTACTCACGGTCGCATTCGTGCCAGTATCCATATGCTCTGAGGCGAAATTTGAGGCAGGAATAATTCCCGCGATAACATCACTATTATCGGCACTATAGGCACAGTTCAAAACCAAAGGAGCTATGCGAAATGTATCTTGGAGCGTACCCAAGGAAATAGTGTTTTCTATCCGATCATTTGTTCCCGACTTAATCGGTCCAATAGTAATTTCAAAAGGAGCATTCTGGGTAACATTGCCCAAAATGACAACTGTATAATTCCCCGCTACAAGTCGGCAGAATTTTCCTTCCCAATTGCAGGGATGGATATAGTTGCTCGTATTAAACCGAAGAGAAGGATTCACACTAACGGCTCCTCTCAACAAATAATACCGATAACCAGAAACAGAAATATAGGCCTCTGCTTCATCTAAGATGTCAAATTCAACGTAGTTAAACCCTTTGGGATAGTTGGCTGTGGGACATGATTGATTGAGCCAGGCGGCATACCCTGTATCAATCTGCCGTGTAGTAAAACACAAGTTGGAGGTCGTATAAGTATTTGGTGCATCATAATTGATTCCATTGATTAATTGTGATGTGAATACTAGCGGACTGGGATTCACCTGAATTGGTTTCGCCAGACTACCTTCAACCGATCCTGTATTGCATTCTTCTAAGGCTGAGAATTCCAGTTGGTAAGCCTTATCCGCACCCATATCATGGCAATCACCATTTAGCGGACCAACTATTTGTGTGCAGGTATACCATCCTTTAGCCAATCCTGCAGGAAAATCCACAGACCCACCAAATTTTGATATCACTTCATCTGCCGTTCCTAAACTCTTTCTCCCACGTTGAAGGTAAAGTCCAGAGCCAGCTTGAGCATAGATAGTATAGCCCTTGATGGAAAGTTTAAAGGGTATTAAATCCTCAGAAACATAAAACTCGCGAAAAATGGCTCCGACAAATAAGGTATCCTCCCCCATATACACCTGCTTAGCCCTATATTCTAGAAAAGCAGGCTCTCCGGTAAATGCACTAGGGAAACTCTTTAATGGATCACTAATCATTTCAGGATAGAGGCTATCCGAATACTGATGAGGGTGATTGACATAGGTGATTTGATCGAGGAATAATCGGAATGGATTATCCAATATCCCCTGATCATAGGGACAAAGAATGCGGATGGTATAGGATTGTCCGCCTTTCAAACAATATACCCGACCATAATCGGGCAGGATTCGCGTCAAGGTGCAATTGGTCAAATTGGAACCTTGGTACATACGTATCTCTAATTTGGAGGAAATATCGGGTTGAGTACCTATCCGCTGACTATTAATCGCCATGCGGCAATCGTTAGGCACCTCGAAAGTAAACCAGGTTTGAAATTCCAGAGGGATGCTATCTCCCAGCGAATTGATTGAAAACAAATCGTTATTCAGATTCGGACAAACCTGGGTATAAACGGGAGTATTGCAGGATAAAGTTCCTTCAATAGTTGCCCGGCTTGCTATGGATCCCAATTGCTGGTTTGCAGGAAGTTTTTGTGGATGGGATTCAAAAGAACTTCCCTGGTTTTGAAGTCTATGGGTCACTAATACCTTATTGATACCTGGTGCTTGCGAGAAAAGTAAAATACGGTAAGTTCCTTCTGCCAGGCTATTTCCTTGAACACAATCCCAGATGACGGTGTTTGAGGCATCGGTGACTTGTCCGCTATCCAAGATTTGCCATTGGTTGATTGGGTCAGGAAAGGCTTCTTTAACAATATAATAGAAGCTTGGTTTAAGACCCGATATAAGGAAATCGTGGCGTGTTTTTGAAAATTTCGCATAGGCTTCAAAGCGCCAATTAAAAAAATGATGGTAACTCGAATCCGGCATCATCGCCGCCACAGTCACATCGGGGATATACGAACATTCACCAGAAGAGGTATATACACTGTTGCCGAAATTCTGCACCAAGTAGGCATTTTGCGTCTCTGACCACACGTTTCCGTTCTTCCTGACATCCAACTTTATCTGTACTGAATCTGTGGATCTTTTTCGTGCTAGAACCTGGATATAATAAACGCCTGCCTCTAAACAGGAATTTTGCACACTGCCCATTTTATTCAATGGAGGAAGAAGTTTAGTAAGTCGGTGTGGACCCGCAAAGGCTCCAGGGTTTTTGTAGATAGCAAAACCTGCATCTTGAGGTGGCATAGTGCCCAATCCTTCCAATTGAACAGTAACATTACGGTTGGTCGGCAGGGTGAATTTATACCAAACTGATTTTTCCACTAAGGCGGCCAGCACCAAGTCTTTTGGAAAATACTCATTCAGCTCGGTAGTTTTATTGGCTAAGGAAATGGCCTGGGATATAAGCGTTGCCGTACCAAATCCTTGGTCGGGAATTGGAATTTCAATGGCGTCGTTGAAATCATCACCCACCTGAGCAGAGGCAGAAACCTGCAGGCCAACAAGCAAGATGAGGCCAAAGAGGAAAGAAGCGCATCGGTTCAGGTACATATGCTTTATAGGCCTACTAATTTCAGTAAATAAAGTTTCGTTTGAAAGACTTTTGTCACTTCATCCAATGATTCTTACGTAGCAAAAATCTAAGCCCTCTAATTCAAAGAGCATTCCGAAAATTGATGCCATTGTCATGATTGTGTCAAAATGAAAGAGTGAGACAAGCAGATGGTGAGATATTTAGATGGTTAGACAACCATTTCATACGTGTCCGCTAGCCTGTGCACCGAAGCTGTTTAGCGAAGGCGCAGCGAGGATTTTCGCCAAGTCGAATCGCTCAAGCTTATCCTTATCCTTAACCTTCGTATCTTCGCTGCATGTCCAATTCCCGCTCCTTCCGTGCACATGGTAAACTGATGCTCTTTGGGGAGTATTTTGTTTTAGATGGATGCACGGCCTTGGCTTGGCCAACCCGCTTCGGACAAAGTTTAGCTGTGAGCTCCGATTCGGTGCAAGTACGCGGCATGTACTGGAAGAGTTTCGATCATAAAGGACATATCTGGTTTGAGGCCTATTTTGATGAAGAGCTAAACTTGCTCCATGGTTTGCAGGATGAGGTAGCCACTCGATTGCAAAAATTCTTGATGCATGCTCGTGCATTAAATCCGAACTTCCTGAAAGACGGACTTTACCACGAAGCGCAGATCACTGCTGATTATCCTAGCGAATGGGGACTTGGTTCCAGCTCTACCCTCATCTCCCTCATTGCTCAATGGGCAGGTATTGATGCAATGGACTTATTCTTTCGTTCATTCACCGGAAGTGGTTATGATATCGCTTGTGCGGAGGCCAAGGGACCAATAGTCTATAATCTACTGGATGAGAATAAAGCAGATTGGAAAGAAATTGAACTTGGCGGTTTTCTTCAGCAAGACGTTTATTTCGTCTACCTAGGTCAGAAACAAGATAGCCGAGAGGGAATTCAACATTACCGAGAACAGGAAAAAGGAGGGCCAGCTCTGTTTGCTCTAAATACGCTCATTGAAAATTACCAAGCCAATCCGAGTCGGAATCAGCTATTAGTAAGTATGGATGAAAGTGAACAGCTTATCGGTGAAGCGCTGAACCTCGTTCAAGTGAAAACGAAACTCTTTTCAGATTTTCCTGGAGCCATAAAATCCCTCGGGGCTTGGGGTGGCGACTTTGTCATGGCCCTTGCAGCCGATTCAAACCTTGATACCCGAAGCTATTTTCAAGAGAACGGATACGCCACAATTTACGAGGCGAAGGAAATACTGCTACCTACTTCCTTCAAATAGTCGACTCCTCGGCGGGTAGTCAGGTCGAGAAATCAATTCTATATTTGGAGTCGATTTGATGAACAACTACATTAAAATTTTGCTCTGCCTGAGCTGGCTCGGGTTAATTGGCTGCACCACAAAAGATCCTGTATCACTCAGTTATTCCTCGGAGAATTTGCAAATCGAGCAAATTAGCGAGCACGTTTATCAGCATATCTCTTATATCAACTTGCCGAAATACGGAATGTTCCCCTGCAATGGCTTAATCTATGTACATGACAATGAGGCGATAGTATTCGATACACCCGTAGATGACACAAGCTCAAGCGAGCTCATTTATTGGATTCAAGACCAACTTCAACTCCCCATAAATGCAGTGATTGTGCATCATTTCCATGTGGATTGCCTGGGCGGACTGAATGCTTTTCATCAAGCGGGTATTCCCTCCTATGCTTCGACAAAAACCATTGCCTTAGCAAGAGGCAAGCATCCAGTTATACCCCAAAATAGTTTTATTGACAGTCTGGAATTGTCACTCGGAACTCAGTCCATACAAACCCGTTTTTTTGGTGCAGGACATACGCCAGATAATGTGGTCAGCTATATCCCAGAAGACGCAATCCTCTTTGGTGGATGCTTAATCAAAGAACTCGATGCTGGCAAAGGAAATCTAGAAGATGCCGTTTTGACTCAATGGCCCATTACGGTGGCAACCATTCAAAATTATCCTTGGTCAATTAAGCATGTTGTTCCTGGCCATGGGAAATCAGGCGGACCTGAACTTTTTGATTATACAATCCAGCTTTTTTCGAATTAAGGATTGTCCTATTTTTGATTCAGCATGAAATTCTATACTACCCTTCCAAAAGCACTTCGGCCCTATTACGTGGCTGAACTGACCGCGCATAAGGAACGCATGGGTGCTCAGGACCTTGCCAATGCCTGGTCGCATTTAGAGAACGCCCACATCATCGGACAACGTTATCCCTTTGCCCATAGTTTTGTGCATTGGAAGATGCTTCAGTTTGGCATCCATATCAAAAGCGGAAAAGAAATAGTCGGTCAGGTTCCTCGTTTAATTTTTGGTGGCGTGAAGTCATTTGTTGGCAAAGTTCCGCTTGGAAATCCTGGAGGCGCCAATGTTCCGCCATTGAAGCCTTTTCCTATTCCACACGAACTCCAATATATCTTGGCAAAAGCAGAGCCTAGGACTTAAGGAGTTCTAGCCCTTCGGCAAGCCCAGAGTGACGACTTAGTGTTGAGGGCAAAATTTCTTAAACTGTGAGTCTACCGCTCTTCGACAAGCTACACTTCTGCTAATCGCCTGAACCTATGCCTCCTGCGTCGGCTTCGGCTCACGCAGTCAGAGCACGCAGTCAGAGACCAGAATCTTTATTTCCACTCAAACTAATCCTTAACCTCGACCTAAACCTTCTACTTCACCGTTATCGTCAAATATACATAACTCACCTCTGCAGGAGTTTGTGTTCCATCTGAGGAAATTCTGATTTTGACAAAATCTTCTCCAATATAATTGGGTTCGGCTAGGTAAGAATAAACTACTCGTCCGGAGCCAGATTCTCGTGTTAACTTTGAATAGCTGGCATGCTGAGGAAATTCTGCCAATCCAGCAATGCTTCCATTAGCGCTTGTTTCCATCACTTCATAAACCAGCGTGTCGGTATTGATGGCATCTACCGAACGTTGGATATTTTGGAATTTAGTTTCATCGCTTTTGGAACAAGCGAAAAGCATGAAAGTCAATAGGCCAAAGAAAAGAAATAGCTTAAGTCTCATTGAAATGGTTTCAATTAATTCATACCAAGGTATTATTTAGCGAGACTTGAAAAAAGTTCCTTAGGTAAAAGTCTGTCAAAATTCTAACATGACTATCCGATTAAATACCCTTTTATAGATCAGTCAAAACCAAAAGCCACATCTTCCAACTTCTTCATCTGCTTTTCAGACACCCTTTTCGGAATCCTACGAAAAACAAAATTGCGCAATGCGATGAGGAAAGCGTTTTCCAGTTGGGCCGCCTTTCCAAGCGAATAGGAAGTATTGACAATCCATTTGCATCGAGTCAATCGTTTTTGTTCGAAGTCTTGAAAGGCCTTTTCAAAATTGGAATGCTCCTCCATACTGTTCGCAAGCACGACTGCATCTTCTATCGCCTGACAAGCTCCTTGTCCCATATTCGGGGTAGTCGCATGGGCTGCATCACCAATCAAAACAATGCGCTCAAAAGCATACCGATTTAAGGGTTCGATGTCAATTATATCGTTATGCAATAAAGCCGAAGCGGGGGTATTGCGCAATAAGGCAGGAATGGGTTTTGGGTATTCAGAAAAATGCGTGGCAAGAAATTCGGGGGTTACGTTTTTGAAACGCTGATCTTTCTTCTTGGCATTTATGCAAGCGAACCAATAGACCTGATCCTGATTGATTTGCACCATTCCGATTCTACCCTTGCGTCCCCAGGTTTCGGAAGTTTCTTCTATCAGTTTATGCGGATTATTCACCACTGCTCGCCAGCAGGTATAGCCCGAATAGCGCAGCTTGGATTCAGGTGCTACATAATTCCGGACTACAGAATGGATTCCTTCGGCGGCAATCAAATAATCGCAGTGAACCGGACTATCATCCATAAAATAGAGGCTCACACCTTCTGCGGACTGTTCAACGCGTTCGAGTTTTTTACCCAGATGAATCTGCTTTGGATTTAGTTTTGAAAGTAGAATATGATGCAAATCGGCGCGATGAATAACAAAATTGCCAATCTCCCCTTCTGATTTGAATTCAGTGCGGGTAATCACCCCCCCTTTATCGTCGTAGATACTAAAGCTAGGCATCTGTTTCCCTGCTGCAACCACTTCATCATAAATGCCTAATGCATTAAATGCCAGCATCGCATTGATACCCAGTCCTAATCCTGCGCCTGCAGCATGAATCGAATTACTGGATTCATAAACTTCAACATGAATTCCCTTATTTTCTAGAGCAATGGCAGTGGTCAATCCAGCTATGCCTCCGCCTACAATGGCTACCGATATGTTTTTCATAACAGGCGCAAAATTCGTCACGCGAATAGAATTTTGTCTTTACTTATGTTAAATTCTATTGTAAGCCTGCACGAATCCTGCTTATGCTTACCTGGGTAGTACCTAAATAGGAGGCGATATAATGCAGAGGACAACGATTCGTTATTCCGGGATATTTGGATTCCATCAGCTCGTAACGCTCTCTGACACTGTAAAAGCGTAAACTTTCGATTGCCAATTGTTCTTGCATCAACCCAAGTCCGAGTAACTTTCTTGCGACATGTTCGAGTTTGTGATATTTCGCACAAAGCCGATCAAAATCGCTATTTAAGAAGTAATGGACCTCCGATTCCTCAATCAACTGGAGTCCTTTTTTGCTAGGTTGTCCCGTGAACAGACTTGGTACGGCCCCAAGCAGTTGACCGTCGATGGCGAAATAATCACTTACATCTTTTCCTTCGTGATAATAGTAAGCACGCGCCAAGCCTTTATGGATATAGAACACGTATTTTGCGCGGTCGCCAATTTCCAATAAGACCTCGTTTTTCGAAAAAACTTGATGATGCAGAATGGCCGAAAAGTCTTCCAGCACTTCCTTAGGAAGGGGGCCGAATTGCTGCAATAACGTAAAAAGGGGCTCTTGTTTCACCTTCTGCGAATATCAGGAAAAATGACAAGACGGCGATACCTCATCACCAGGATGTGACGGTTAGGAAAATGAAGTATAATTTTTCTACTGAGAATCTAAAAATCACTACATTTAACCTATTCTTCTTTTACTGGGATGGATCATTAATAATCAGAGACATGAATCAAACGCTTCGGAATATATTAGCAGTCATAGTTGGCTGGCTTGGTGGTAGCATCATCAATATGGCATTGGTTCAAACAGGGCATTCCATTTTTCCGATAGAAGGATTAGACCCGAATGATATGGATGCTTTTGCGGCGATCATGCCTAGTTTAGATGCCAAGTATTTTATATTTCCATTTTTCGCCCATGCACTTGGCACCTTGGCTGGTGCCGCTATTGCTGCGATAATTGGGGTAGACCGCAAACTCATGTTGGCATTTATTGTGGGGGGCTTTTTTTTAATTGGAGGAATTGCAGTGAACTATTTATTGCCTGGTCCAATTTGGTTTACTATCGTCGATATCCTATTCGCCTATATTCCCATGGCTTGGCTTGGCGGCAAGTTGGTACAAGCAAAAGGATAAGGCCTAAATTAGCTAACTGAGAATCTATCATGCAATTACTCGATACCTTTCAAGATTGGATTACGGCCCACCCGATATCCATACAAGTCATCAAATACTTGGCCTGGGTGTTCCTTGTGCTCGTGCTCATTGTTATCTTGAGGCGTGCACTGAAACGCCAAATTCCCGATACTTCGCTGCGTTATAAATCACAAAAAGGCATTGAAATCCTCGGCTATATTCTTATTGTGCTCTTATCCATCTCATTTTTTACTGGGAGCATCAAGGATTTCGGATTAGCCATTGGTTTACTTACCGCAGGCATTACCATTACCCTCCAAGAACTAATTTTAAGTATTGCAGGGTCTTTTTATATTTTTCTTGTACGGGTATATAAACCAGGCGACCGCATTGAAATCAGCGGGATTAAAGGCGATGTGATTGATATCGATAGCATCTATACCACCATGATGGAAATTGGCGAATGGGTATCGAGCGATAACTACAGCGGTAGAATCGTAAAACTGAGTAATGCTTTCGTGTTCAAAGGACCGGTTTACAATTATTCGCGCGACTTTCCTTTTGTTTGGGATGAATTTACCATTCCGATTCGTTACGGTTCAGACATGGAATTGGCCAAAACCATCTTGATCGAAGTCGCCTCAGAAGAACTTTCCAAGTACGTCGAAGAATCCATCACCAAATGGCAAGAAGTGGTCAGCAAATATTATATCGAAGATGCACAAGTAGAGCCGACCTTGGCCATATCACTTAATGACAATTGGACCTCATTCAACTTGCGCTATATTGTCGACTATAAGAAGCGTCGGGTAACCAAGCACCGCTTAAATGAGCAGATTGGCAAACGAATTCAGCAAACGGAAGGAAAAGTAACGCTAGCTTCTGCGACAGTAGAAATTGTGCGTATACCGACAATGGACATCCATCATACAGAAGAAAAAAGCAAATAAATCAGCTATTCACCACTAGGCAAGAAGTTCTCACGCTATTCCTATTCCTTGAGAGGGATTCTTTAATTACCTTCGTTCCACAGCGCATGACGAGCCCTATTCAAGACTTCCCTATTGCAATAATTGGCGCCGGTCCTGGTGGATTATTTACCAGCATGTGGCTCAGTAAGTTCGGCTTGAAACACGTCTTGTTAGAAGGGAATTCTTTTCCCAGAGATAAGTCCTGCGGCGATGTACTCCCGTCAATCGTACTCCGGAGTTTAAATGAATTGGATGCGTCTTTAATTCCCCGTATGATGGAAGACGGATTGCTTTCGCCATTATCGGGCACCCAATTTTACAATCCAAAGAACAGCAGTGTTACCGTGAAGTATAAGGGCATCGAGGGACTAGAAGACGATGCCGCATGCTACTCTGTTCGTAGGGCCGAGTTTGATAGCTTCTTATTGGACCATGTAAGGAAATCGGAATTTACCACGGTGTATAGCAATACATTCATTCGTGATTTAAAAGCCCAAGACGAAGGCTACATCTTAGAAGGAACCCAGACCAGTTATTCAGCCAAGCTCATTATTGTTGCTGCAGGGAGCACTTCGAGTATTCCGCAGAAACTAGGAATGCCTAAACCGGAGAATAAACATTTTGCCCTTGGCATCCGCGCCTATTTTAAAGGAGTACACTGCGAAAGCGACCAACCCGAACTCTATTTTGATAAGTCGGTATTTCCTGGAGGGGTATATATTACCCCGCTCAGTAAGGGTTTATATAATGTCAATCTTGTTATCAAGAAAGATGCAGCCATAAGGTACAATATTACCTTAGAAGAACGTTTTTACGCTCTATTAGAGTGCAATTCTGTACTCAAAGAAAAATTCAAAGACGCTACGCTGGTGCATCCTTTTAGAGGAGCTGGATTATATCTTGGA
Source organism: uncultured Burkholderiales bacterium (assembly GCA_964620355.1). Lineage (GTDB taxonomy): Bacteria > Bacteroidota > Bacteroidia > UBA8524 > UBA8524 > UBA8524. The sequence continues at coordinate 26,798 of CAZUIT010000033.1, forward strand.
ACCAAGAACCGAACGGTTTGCGGAAAAGGCTTTATGCTTGTTGGTGATTCTGCTGGACTCATTGACTTACTGTCTGCCAACGGTATACCACAGGCAAGTATGAGTGCGAAGTTAGCCGCTCTTAAAGCCAAAGAATGTTTCGAACAAAATAACTTTTCTGCAGACTTCATGCACGACTATCAAGAGAAGCTGCATAAACGAGTAAAAGGATACCTGGCTTTAGGTAAATTGATAAATCCCATTGCCTCTAGCAGACTCTTCCAATTTGCCTTCCTCCATTTTATTCGCTTAATTTCTGGCAAACCACGCATTAATACGCTGCTGCAAGCTCTGGCCTATAAGAAGAATCCAGTGATAGCATTGGTGAATCCTTTCTTTTATTTTTCGTTAAGAAAGCAATAATTCAATTCGACTATCAATCGATTTCGAAGGTGTCAAAAATCAAATCAGTCACCTGCTTTTGCTTTCTAAACTGGCCCATAAGTGCTGCAGTAGAGAGTTTGTAGGTTTTTCCATCTTTCACAAACACCACCGATTTCCATTCCATAGGCAGTTGGGATAAGGTTGCCGAACAATGGTATTCTGTAGCTACCATGCCATGAAAGTCAACCGTTTTTTTTGTTACCACATAAAAATTTAGAAATACTTCACTCTCCGCTAAACGACTTTCATAATCTGTGCAGAAACTATCAAGATTAGAAAACGTCGAATCAATTTCTACGTCAAAAGTTGTGAGCACTGACAGTTCTGGCTTAGCCTGTTCACTGACTAAAATATAATAAGGAGGGATATCCTGCACTACCCATGAACTAGGCATTTCAAAGCGGATATTATCCTTACTAAAAGACTGCGTATCTTGGGCAAACAAGAGTATACTTGTTGAATAGAGCAAAAACGATAAAATTAACTTTCGAAGCATCTATTCGGAAAATTAGGCAATACAATTGGAGATTCCATGCAAATGCTCAACGTGTAATAAGTAGTCTTTATTCTGTAACCTTTATCCTAATTTGGACGTCATAATACCTCAATGAAACCAAGCTTACTCTTTCTATTCCTATTCATTAGTAGCTGGGCACATGCTTGGAAAGTTGAGGGGCTCATTACCGACGAAACGCAAGAACCTTTGGCCTTTGTTAATATCTTCATTCAAGGAACGAGTATCGGTACAGTAAGCAATGATGAAGGATATTTCCAACTCGAAATCTCTACTGCCCAAGCAAGTGTAGCCTTCCGCTTTGTAGGGTATGAAAGTCATTTCGCCACTATAAATCAAAACGACAGCAGCCACTTATTGCGTATCCAACTAAAACAAAGAGATGCCCTATTGAAGGAAACTGTCATCAACGCTTTAGTGAATCCGGCAGATGCCATCATGCGCGAGGTAATTAAACATAGAACAGCATGGGATATTGAGGCTAAAGATTATGCCTGTGATGTCTATATCAAGGGGATGCAGAAGGCTGAAGATGTTCCGGATCGCTTTTTAGGTCAGGAAATTGAATACGAAGAATTTGGGCTTGACTCAAGTGGTTCGGGCATCATTTATCTCTTTGAATCCATCAATGAACTGCATTTTTCAGCTCCCAAAACCTACCAAGAACAAATTCGGTCTACTCGGGTGAGTGGCCAAAACAATGCTTTTTCATTAACACGAGCGAGCAATCTAGTATTGGATTTTAACCGCACTATAGTTCCTTGTTTCGATATGGAAAGAGGAGTTGCCTCGCCCATTGGCAGTCAGGGATTCTTTTATTATTCATATCACTTAGAAGGCAGCTATTATGAAGGCGATGAAAAATATTACCGCATCCACTTTGAACCAAAGCGAAAAAATGATCCAGCCGGCACGGGAATTTTAATCATTCGCGACAGCCTTTTCTTTACCCAAAGCATTCAGTTAACGCTTTACCGCAGAAATCAATTAAGCCTTTTAGACAGCCTACAACTAAACACAGAATACCAGGTATTCGATGCCCATTATTTACCGGTAAGCACGCGAATGCAGTTTGGTCTCAATGTATTCAATATTGGGGTTACTGGATATTATTTTACCCAATACCTCTCCTATGATTTTGACACCAAAAAAGCAGTTGAAAAAAGGCCAAAATTGGAGGTTTTGTATATAGAGAATGAAGCGAATAAAAGGGATTCCAGCTACTGGGCTAATATTCGCCCGATTCCCCTTACGCCAACTGAGCAGAACGATTATTTAAAAAAGGATAGCCTACAATTCGCCCAAAAAGCAAAACAAGATAGCGCTAAAGAAAAAGGCTTCGGTTGGAGTTCGCTTTGGGCACGAACTGTTTTTAGAAGCGCCGACCGAAACACGCGGTATGAGATAAGAGGACTCGCTCGATCACTTCAGTTTAATACGGTTGAAGGAGTTGTTTTTGAACCCCAACTTGAAATTCAGGAGTATTTCCCGCAGAGCAAAGACCTCAAAGGCATTGCAACTTATTCTTTGCGTTATGGATTTTCGAATACGAGGCTCGGAGGGCGGATTTATTCTGAAAGGTATTACCGCACAAAAATCCCACTTACGCTGTGGACGGAAGCGGCTTTTAGTAGCAACCCTGTAGATGGTAATTTGGGTATGACAGAAACCTGGAACAGCATCTATAGTCTGCTTTTGGCTCAAAACAACCTGAAATTTTACCAACGAACCAGACTCGGGTTTGGGCTGCGCGCAAAAGTGGCTAACGGTTTAGAGTTATCAAGCGGATTGGCAACTGAAGTTCGTCGTCCGTTAAAGAACAGCACCGATTTTAGCATTCGAAAAGACCGAAGCACGTATACCCCAAATGTGCTCGTCAATTCTGAGCAGCCTAATTTACCAGCCCATTCATTGAACTTAGTTGATTTTGGATTTCGCTATACTCCCTATAACCGGTACATCACCACACCTAACGGAAAAAGAGATCTGGGATCTTCTTGGCCAACATTTTCAGGAAAATATACCCTTGGGTTTTCGGATGATAAAACGTCTACCATCCATTTTCAAAAGCTTGAGTTGCGTATGGACTGGGATACCCGTTTGGGGATTTTAGGAAATTTGCAGATCAGTGCAAAGTCAGGAACCTTTCTTGACCGCAAGAAAGTGTATGCTCCCGACTTCTTTCATTTCGCGACGAATCCAAGCTTCTTTCAACGTGGTGAAGGAAGAATGCTCCGTTTTCAAACCCTGACCCCTTATGCATACAGTACCGCAAAGACCTATGGCCAGGTCCATATTCAACATAACTTTGATGGATTTCTTTTGAATAAAATTCCAGGAGTGAGAAAGCTAAGAGCAAGGGAATTTGTTTCCATGCACGTTTTGGCCGTTCAAGGAAGAAAACCGTATTACGAATTCTCCTTCGGACTAGAGCAATTGGCGCTAAATAAAAAGGATCCTGGACTTCTGCGTTTGGAGTTCATTCTTGGAACTTCTGGGAATTCAATCAACCCAGCCTTTCGGATTGGCTATGCTTTTTAGTCGACTTATAGCAGGTTAGAATTTAAAAAAATCAGTGCCTGTAAGAATCAGAAATACGGGTCATTCTTTCTTTAAAACCAGTCGCTTCGTGGACTGGGAAGAAATACTCCCGCTGCCAAACTTGTGTGCGCTCTGCCGTTTTGTTTAGGTTTTTGTTTGGCTCCGGATAAACGCGAAAGGCCCGTTTTCCTTCCTTAGAATCCGTGGAGATTATGCCCTTTTGAACTAAGATTGATTTCGGAAAAACAAACAGACCGAATCCGGCATCTGTTCTGATATTCACGATAAAAAAATCAAATGAATCTGCTTCATGAAACGGCTCGATGGGCCCATTATCCTTTCTCTTCCAGAAGGTCACAAATTGTCCCGCTTTTTTCGGAGTGCGTTTCGCTGTTCTGGAGATGATTTTCAGTCCATTTAATTCAAATTGGCACGCATCATATTCTTGGCTCTCTTTTTCGGTTTGAAGATTCGTGATTTTAAATCCACTGGACTGGTATACCCGCTTATTGATTTCGCTTAGCGCTTCATTCATATCATTGTCGTTTATGTGCAGGCCATTAGAGAAAAATTCTACTCAATAATTTATTCAGCTATGGATTGAATAGCTGCCAAAAATTGTTTTTGCTTCTCAGTTTGAAGACAACGAATTGGGATAAAAAATCCCTCTCTTCCACTGGTGAAAAGGATAATAAACTTTTTGGTGGTTTTAATGCGCATGAGATTTGCCCAGTCGTATTCCTTGGCAAAGCTCCGACCTACCAATTCAAAATGATCTTCATCAAACGTAAAGTTTACTACCTCATGTAATTGTGAATTCGAGCGGTACTGCTTGCGCGTTTGAATAAATACCATAGTAGGAAATAAAAATACACCCGCTATACCCAAAATAAGGAGAAACAAGTTTTCTTCCAGTTCCTCTAAATCATATCCAGCAACTTCAATCAATGCGGTTAGTGCAAATACCGAAAACACAAAGACAAATGCGTTGGAATAAATCAAGGTATAGCTTAAGCGGATAAACTCAAATTCCTTGATGTCTACGCGCACTTCTACAATGCCTGCCAGCTCCTCACTTTCTCCCTTTTTGTTTTTTCTACGAAGCCGTTTTCCATAGACCAAGAGGCGAATACCAAAATAAGCAAAAGCGAATCCGCCCGCTAAATCTGGAAAATGCATGATTGGCAAATCATCCATGAATATAGAAGCAATCAAGGCTATGGCGATGATAGATAGGAAGATGCTTGACACAATGATGAGTAAGGTTCCTAAAAGCCTTTTTCGTTTGTTTTGATTTTCCACTTTCAATCTCCCAGTTTGACTATTAAATTCTTATTAATACAGATTTTTTCGCTTTTTGAAGGTCAATTATTTTCCCTTCCAAATAACGGGCTCCTTTATATACATTCGATTATCGATATAAGGAATTTCAAGAAACTTAGCGATGCTGTTACCTAGTCGGGAGGTGGCATCCACTTCAAATCCAGAAGCTATTGCTAGAATAAAAAGCGTGTTATTATTCATTTTTAAACCCAATGAATAATCATTCTCTCCATCCATGTCTAGCTTCGATAGGTTCCATTCCATTCGGACAATATCTTGTAAATCGAGTTTTGCTATTCCATTTTCATACAACGTGTTCTGCTTCTTATCAAATTGAAGATCTCTATCTGTTAAAACGCGATTGAGGCGGAACATGATAAGTGCAAAAAGAAGCATCGGAATGAGCCAAATCAATCCAGACAACGGCACTTTTCCGAACCCAGAATGAAAGAACGCGGAACAGACAATTAGACTAAACACACAAAACAAAGCCGGAACCCACAAACGACTTATCCGCATCGGCCAGCGAAAGACAATGCGTAGGGATTCGTTGGTTTCTTCTATTTTGTAAAGAGCCAAAAAAGAGGTCGTTTTTTCAAACAATGATTTCAAAAATTAATTGGAACCTTAATTAACTTCCCTCCCTGATATGCATAAAACACATAGTCAATATCTAATAAATCTCCTTTAAAAGAAATTTCCGGTAGATAAATTAGCTCTTTCCCCTCAATCTGATAAACCCTTGGCGAAACCTTCAACATTTGTTCATTGAGTTCCAGTCGCTTGATGTCTAAATTCCGTTCTTCCACAGCTTTGCAGCTGGTGTTTTGAGCATGGACTGGACGCATGGTTTTCTCAATCAACGCATGACCAAGTAATCCTATCATAATAAGAAATGAAGAAAAAAGTAGGACTGAATTTTTTATCATAGCAGTTTATTAATGGAACAAATTGATGCATATGAGACTTTAAATAGCAGCAACATGAATCATAGGCAAGTTAATACAACAAGGTTTTATTCCATTTCAAATGAAGGAATTTCACCTTCCTTACGCAGGTATTTCTTTCCAAGCTCTGCTTCTCCATATTCAATCAGGAATTTTCCATAGAAATAATGAAGGTAGTCTACCCTGCTTTTCTTAGCATAGGCTTTTTTAAAATATTCAAGTGAAGTTGTTAAATCACCCAAGCGTTGATGATACACCGCCATATTTCTAAAAGAATAAGCCATATCATTTCCTTCTGTATTCATGGCTTGTTCAATGTATTCATTTCCTTTTTCTAATTCTCCCATCAAAATATAGGAAAAGCCCACGTTATCATAGGCATAGGCATTTGCTGGATCAAACTTTATTGCTTCAAGAAAATCAGGAATGGAGCCTGCAATATCTCCACTTGAAAATCGGTCATAGCCCAAATTATTATAGGCGAGCCCCTTTGTATACTTATCTTGGATCTGAGGAATTAGTTGAACCAGAATTGAAATTGCTTTATCTCGCTTGCCTTGTGAAGATAATAGCGCAGCTTCCTCAATTTTATTCCAAATTTTGGGATCTGAAGAGGCTTGGACCATAGGTATCTCGGCTGGCCAGGAGTTGGAAAGGAATTTCATTACTCGAGAAAACTCAATTTGAATTTCGCGGTTAAAGTGTGGGAGCCACTTTACTTCGGTGTCATTTGTCAGATATGCAAAAATCCCAAGTGTATATGCCAACCATTCAGCAGGAATTAGTTGCTCATAATAGTGTGTGGTTTTCACCCATGCTTGGACCCTCGTATCTATAATATTCTGTGTTTCATTAATAAATAGACCAAGTCCATATATAACCATTGCCACTCGAATGAACAAATTGTCTGAATACGTTTGTTCCTCTGCTGCTGCTTCTATTGAAAAGCCTAAGAGTATCCGAATATATTCCTGACACAGAATAGCACGAAGTCGAAATTCATTTTCAAAAGCCCTTTCAGAAACATGAATCCTATAGACTTTATCCAACTCAATATGCTCAGTATAGAACTCCATTCCGAAAGTACTTGTCGCATGAGGGATGATATTTATTTTTGACTCATCCTTGAATATGTCAACCGAGATATCAAATCTTCTTGGGGAATACATATTTTGAAGATCATTGATAAACACATTCGAATCAAACTTCTCACGTTCATGTGTTTGCGGAAAGAATCGAGCATTAAATTCAACTTGACCAGGAAAAAGAATCTCCGGTACTTGCATTAGGATGGCTACACTCTCATCTATCCAAGCCCGATCTGCATCGGTAATTGCAAGAATTGCTGATTCAGAATATTCACTCTTATTTTTCCCAAAGAACTTCATTTCAAATCATTGATGTCAGTGGTATTTTGCTTATGCTTGGTCGTTCTGGAGGACAATATCTCATCTTTTCACTACGACACCAGCCCTCTTCCCTCGGCTACGCTCGGGATGACGGGCATACAGGCGCTCCCATTCTCATCACTCCTCATTCATCACTCCTCATCTCAATAATCCTCACTCCTCATTCGCAGCAACTAACCACCATGGTCCATGGACTATGGTCTATCATCTACTCAACGAACTGCTTTTCCAAACCGGGCGACCATTCTTCCTTGAAAGACCCATCCTCTCCTGCATAGATGAAATAATATTCAACATTTTGAAGTTGAGCCAAAAACTGCTTTGCTCCTACTCTTCCTAAGACCATACAGGTTGTAGCCAAGGCATCTGCGGTGCTTGCGTCTGGCGCTAAGATAGTTACGCTTAATAAATCATGTTGAACAGGGTATCCACTACGTGGGTCGATCGTATGGGAATAGCGCTTGCCATCCATCTCATAGAACTTACGGTAATTGCCTGATGTAGCCAAACCTTGATTGATCACCCGAATATAACGCATGGCCTGATTTTGCCCTCCTGGATTATCGATCGGCTTTTCAATTCCAATGAGCCAATGGGCCGAGTCTTGATTTACTCCTGAACATTTGATTTCTCCTCCCACATTAATGTAAAAGTTGTTTATCCCTTTAGTGCTAAGCAGCTCAACTAGCATATCTGCCGCAAAACCCGGTGCTATCGCATTATAATCAATGCGTACTTCAGGGTAATGTTTGCTGAGCATGAAATTATTCACCGTAAACACCCCGTAACCTACATAACGACGAACCGAATCAACCTGAAGAGAGTCCACATGCTGTGGTTTATTCTTTCCAAAGCCCCATAAGTCAACCAAAGGCCCAACGGCAAGGTCGAATGCACCTCCGCTGAATTTGGTCCACCACATGCCTTGCTCGAGCACTTTAAAATTTAAAGAATCAAGCATAGACTCCTGATTACTATTGATCCGACTAATTCTTGAATTTGGGTCGTAAGTCGATAAGGAGGCATTAAAATTTTCGACAAAATTTTGAACAGCAAGGTCCAGCCCCTTCATTTCTTCACCGGTATAGGTGATATCCAAATTCGACCCAAAAGCATCCATCGCATATTTATGTACTTCAACTTTTGAGGAATTGTTCGTACAGGCCGAGAGCCCTAAAGCCAAACTACAAATAAGAAACAATTGCTTCATCCTCCAAAAATAGAAAAAGCGGGCCAATGTGTTCCTATAAATCGACTTTACGACGCTTCGACATTGCGACAGTGAGACGAAAAGACAAAGAGACAAAGAGACAATTAGATTCTTAGACAAAAGGAAAGGTTAAAACTCGAAGCCTCGACCTAGCCTTATTAGTCAGTAAAATTGTTTAATTTAGCTTTGTTTAAACACGGGCTCATTCAGTACAGCCTTTAAGAGCCCGTAATTCTGAAGTATTTGCTTCATAATATGTATGCCATGACAAAAAAAACCTTTTTTAAAGCACTCTCCTTCGTATTCATCCTGCTTGTTTTTGGCTACTCTGTATATGGACAAGAGGTGCCAATCATCGACTATTCTACGGATTCCAATGGACAGGTGCAATTGAAAGTAAATACGACATCGCAGCATTATTATGTTTTAAAAGTGAGACATCATACGGATAGTCTTTTTGAAATCGCTACCTCCATGACCTTAGGGAAGGCTGATTCAACCTTAATTACAGAAGCATTAGGTCATTATCCTTTAGACCATTATAAAGTTCTAGAATTCCCTATTGCCTCACCTTTTGATACGGATGATGATGGTATTGATGATATCACTGAATATCAAAATACTCCCTCACAAAATCCACTTAATCCAGCAAAGTCAATCCCGACGCAGGACGGATCCATTCGGATTGATAACATGGCTGCATTTGAAAGTTTATCTGTTACGAAAGATTTTGTGAAATGGTCTGATTTTCTGAACGGAAAGGAATTTGTAAAATTTATCATCGTAGATTTTAATACAAAGCCTCAAGTATATTTCATCAATAGCAGCAACCATGATCTTCATAATGATTTCGCCATTGCACTTGGTCTGGACTATCTCGGTGATCATGTAAAAAAAGGACAAGTCATCTATCACCCTAAAAGTGTTTCTAATAACGGTACGTTAGGAACCTTTGCTTTCAATTACAGCAATGGACATGCTCAAGACTTCGAAGTGGTGCAAAAAACACATGAATTGCTCGGGGCAAATATGCCTTTTATTCAAAACAACTTAGCGTACTTTATTACTGAAAACAATGAAGAAAAGTACAATGAAGACACCTTATTATACCAAAATTCTAGGATCCCTGTTCTTTTAGAATCCGAAATTTATTCCGGACTTGATTACTGGGGACTAAATGTAGCAGAAGGTTATGGATTTTTTCGTCAGGTCACTTTAGAAGAAATACCAGGCGCTAAAGAGATTGTTCTCTATGAATCCTTACCCAATACACTTCCTCGTGTTGCAGGCATTATGACATCTGTGGTTCAAACACCTTTATCTCACGTGAATCTGAGAGCCATTCAAAATGATATTCCCAATGCTTTCATCCGCAATCCGCTCGACAATGATACAATAGCCAATTTATTGGATGATTATATCTATTACAGGGTAGAACGTGATCATTTTATCATCCGAAAAGCGACGCTGGAAGAAGTAAATAAGTGGTATGAAAACATTAGGCCCAAGGAAGATCAAGACCCTCCATTGAATTTGTCGTACACTAAAATTCTGCCTTTATCTGAAATTGAATTTACCATGTCGGATGGATATGGTGCGAAATGTACCAATGTAGCTACGATGCTAAGCTTTGGTTTCCCTGATAAAACGATACCCGACGGATTTGGTGTTCCCTTTTATTATTATCAGGAATTCATGAAGTTCAATAATTTTTTTGAAAATATTAAGGCCATGGTCAGTCATCCTGATTTTATTGCTGACCGAAGCGTTAGAAATGATATGCTCAAGGCTTTTCGGAAAAAAATTGAAAACGCAGCCATGCCCGATTGGATGTTAGATGAACTAGCCGCCATGCAAGCATCCTTCCCACCTGGCACATCCATACGCTGTCGTTCGAGCTCAAACAATGAAGATTTATCCGGCTTTAATGGTGCCGGTTTGTATGATTCAAAAACACAAAAACCTTCTGAAGGTCATATTTCTAAATCCATAAAAGAAGTCTATGCCAGTTTATGGAATCTCAGAGCTTTTGAAGAACGAGAGTTTTATCGATTAAACCAATTTATGACCTCCATGGGCGTGCTTTGTCACCCGAACTACAAAGATGAAAAAGCCAATGGTGTAGGAGTGAGCGCAGATCCGGTATATCAAACCAAAAACACCTTTTACCTGAACACACAACTTGGTGAAGACCTCATCACAAACCCAAACGCCCTCTCTGTCCCTGAGGAAATCTTATTGGATAGAGAAACAGTGAATGGCTTTATTGTCATTGAGCATTCCAACCTTATACCCAAGGACTCTGCTATTATGAGTGAATTCTATTTGAATCAAATGCGCATTTATCTCACGAAAATCCACTCTGAATTTGAACGCTTATATGCCGCGGAGAATGATACGACTTTCGCGATGGACATTGAATACAAGATAACAAGCGATGACCAACTCATCATCAAGCAGGCAAGGCCATGGGTTTCTTATTCTCCAGTAGAAGAAAGCATAACAGATGATGGAGTATTGGATTTGCATGTCTATCCCAACCCTGCTCAAAATCAAATTACCGTGCAATGCAGGAGCTGTAAGCTATCCAAAGTAATCATTACAAATGCATTGGGACAGCAGTTTCAGGAAAAACCGATAGCCAAATCCAATGGGGTAAATCATGTCATTTCTATAGAAGATTTATCAGCTGGAGTTTATTTCATCACTGGTTTCACAGCGAATAATGCCCGAACGAAATCGAGCATTTTCATAAAAATCGGCGAATAATTTCTGAGGCACCTATCGACTTAGCAACTAGTCGATAGTGGTACCAAAGTATAGTTATTTTACCAAATAATGAAAGTCGACAGAGTCTGCTACGAAGTCCTTATCGTGGTTGGTATAGACTTTAATAAATGCCTGTATGTAATATTCTTCGTCGCCTGGATTCACCAATTTATGTTCAAAGGTGATTGATGTTCCGTGAGCATGACCGTGTTCATGAAAAAGTGTGTCTCCATTTTCTTTATTGAAAATCAACACATCGTAACCGTGCAGCATTTCAGGAGCACTTGCCATTCCGCTTAATAAAATCGTATCGCCTGGGTGATAATGTTTAAGCTGGTGAGGAAAATTTGACCATTGCCTTAGGTTCTTCAACAGGCATGGTGTCTTGGTCTTTTTAACAAGAGGCGAGTGCTGCACAAGCCAGTGTCAGGATTAATAATCTTTTTATTTCAGGTCACTTTCATCGATATACGGCATTTTTTAATCGTTGGATTTAACTTGGTGATAAAAAGATTTTCAGACGATGAGATCCGCCTGCGCTGACTGTGTGCGCCGTAGCGTCCCGGTTGCTCCTAAAATCCGCATGTCGGCTCTTTTAACTGAATTTTTTGGCTTTTATAGGT
>CAZUIT010000034.1:0-38505 GCA_964620355.1 uncultured Burkholderiales bacterium
ATTGTCTACCCCGCTCATCTTGTCTAGCGTAAAAGTCCAACTGTTGGGTGTACTTGCCCATTTCGGCATCAATGCTAGAAAAAACGTATTTGGAATCAATGCCCTTGCCACCTTCATCCATCGCGAAAAAAATGAAATGAGCTTCGTTTTCGATTCCCAAAAGGAAGTCGGTGAACAACTTTGCACCAAGCTCGGACTAGCTCCCGAATGGGTGAAAGATCGTGTTGGCATGGTTACTCCTCGTATCTTATTTATGATCATCAATGAAGCCTATTATACTGTTCAAGAAGGAACAGCTGCTAAGGCTGATATCGACACCGGAATGAAACTCGGTACGGCCTATCCTTACGGACCATTTGAATGGGTGGAGAAAGTTGGTGTTCGGGATATTTTTGAGGTGCTTGATTCGCTTTATCAAGATACTAGAGAAGAGCGCTATAAAATCTGCCCTTTGTTGAAGAAGGAATATTTTGAGTCAGCACTTTAAGTCGAGACTAGCAGATTGTCAGACTGCCAGACTTCAAGACTAACAGACTGCCAGACTTCAAGACTAACAGGCAAGTGACTAACAGACAAGTGACTGTCGGCGAGAAGTTATTTGCGTAGGTTTTTAATGAAGCCGTGTATCATTGAATGAATTTCTTCTGCTTCAAGAAGGTACTTCTGAGCCAAATCAACATCCATTCTTTTGGCTCCAATACAAATTTTCAGTTGAGTGATTAATTCTGAATTAGAACCAGCGGCGTATTCAAGAAAGCGTATAAAATCCTTTTCAGAGCTTCGTTCTGAGCCCTCTGCAATATTGCTCGGGACGGAGACACACGAGTCAGCAATTTGTTCCGAAAGCTTGTAAGGTCGAATTGAATCTGTTTCTGGGATAAAGTCGATAGCCAACGAAAGACTTCTTTCATAAATAGCTAGTTTCTTGTAGTTGTGCATGTAATTTTTAGTTGGTTCACTACAAAATTAACTGCTGAAAAAACAAGAAATGTCACAGAAATGTCAAATTTAAAAACAACCTAAAACAACTATCACCCATTAAAAGGTCTAGTAGTCTGACAATCTGGAAGTCTATGAGTCGACGTTTAACGACTGAGAAAATCTGAATACGCAAGTCCAATCCCCTCCTCTAGTTCAACCTTCGGCTTGAAACCTAAACTATTCAGGGTTGAAACATCCATCAACTTCCTTGGTGTACCATCTGGCTTATCCGTATTGAAGCGGAGTTCACCATCATAGCCAATTACTTTTTTGACAAGCAACGCTAGGTCTTTGATGGAGATATCATGACCGACTCCTACATTCACAAATAGCTTCTCATCATACGATTGCATGAGCAAATAGCAGGCATCGGCTAGGTCATCAGCAAACATGAATTCACGCAAGGGTGAGCCTGTTCCCCAAATTTCTACAAATTCCGAATTTTGCTCCTTGGCCTCATGAAACTTGCGAATCAGAGCAGGAAGCACATGGGAGTTTTGTGGATGATAATTGTCTTTATAGCCGTATAGATTGGTCGGCATTACGGCGATGAAGTTATCGCCATATTGGTCGCGGTAAGATTCGCAGAGCTTGATACCGGCAATCTTGGCGATGGCATAGGGCTCATTGGTAGGTTCCAATAAACCGGTCAATAAGGATTCTTCTTTTAAAGGCTGTGGCGCCATCTTCGGGTAGATGCAGGAGGAGCCGAAGAACATCAATTTCTTTACACCAATACAATGACTTTGATGGATGATATTACTTTCAATCATCAAATTATCATATAGAAACTCGGCGCGATAGGTATTGTTCGCAACGATTCCACCTACTTTGGCTGCTGCTAAAAAAACGTATTCGGGCTGCTCTGCTTCAAAAAATGCAGTGACTGCAGTTTGGTCGCGTAAGTCTAATTCGGAAGAGGTTCGGGTTATGATATTTGTAAAACCTTCTTTTACCAATTTGCGCATAACGGCCGACCCGACCATGCCGCGGTGGCCTGCAATATAGATGCGTGCTGATTTTTCCATGGATAATGCTTACTCGAAATAATTCATGGTTCTAAAGCCTCCATCCTTCAAGTATTGTTCCTTTTTCATGGCTTTAAAATCGCTCTCCATCATATCCTGAACAAGTGCTTGCAGGGTATATTTCGGCGTCCAGTTTAATAATTTCTGGGCTTTGGTTCCATCGCCAATCAAAAGCTCCACTTCAGTAGGACGGTAATATTTTGGATCAACCTTAACCACAACTTGTCCGACTTTAATCAGCGAAGGATCCACTCCGAAGGCTTTGGCTTTGGCTTCGTCTATCGCACTGATTGTTCCGATTTCATCTTCTGCCTTGCCAGTAAATTCAATGGATACACCTGCTTCGGCAAAACTTAGTTTCACAAAATCACGCACCGTAGTGGTAATTCCTGTGGCTACTACGAAGTCTTCAGAGGTATCGTGCTGCAAGATCTTCCACATGGCTTCCACATAGTCCTTGGCATGACCCCAGTCGCGTTGTGCATCCATATTCCCCAGGAACATACTCTCTTGCTGTCCGAGGACAATACGGGCCGTAGCACGGGTAATTTTCCGGGTTACGAAAGTCTCCCCACGAATTGGCGACTCATGGTTGAATAAGATTCCATTACTCGCAAACATGCCATAGGCTTCGCGGTAATTAACTGTAATCCAATAGCCATACAATTTCGCTGCCGCATAAGGAGAACGCGGGTAGAAAGGGGTTTTTTCGCTTTGAGGAACTTCTTGCACCAGTCCATATAATTCAGAGGTCGACGCTTGGTAGAAGCGGGTTTTCTTTTCCATACCTAAAATACGGATAGCCTCCAAAATTCGGAGAACGCCAATACCATCAGCATTAGCAGTATATTCTGGTGTTTCAAAAGATACCTTCACATGAGATTGCGCCGCCAGGTTATAAATTTCATCAGGCTGAGTTTCTTGGATGATGCGAATCAAATTTGTTGAATCGGTCATATCGCCGTAATGCAGATGAAAACGAAGGTTTCTCTCATGCGGGTCTTGGTAGAGATGATCAATGCGATCGGTATTAAACATGGAGCTTCTGCGCTTGATTCCATGTACGATATATCCTTTATTTAATAAGAATTCAGCCAAATATGCCCCATCTTGTCCAGTAACCCCAGTAATCAGCGCGACTTTCATGTTAATTTTACCTTAATTTGAAGAAATTTAGAATACCTGCGAAACTAAGCGATTTCGTTCAGACATGATCACGATCTACTCAGAGAACAAAAGCCCAAGGTTACAATATACCTTAGAAGTGATCTTTAAACGGTGTCTCGGACTCGAGTTTAAGCTGATTACCGACTGGGAAAAATTTAAAAAAATAGACCTCCCCCGAATCAACTACAGCGAGCGCGATTACAAGAAAAGTTTGCGCATCATTCCACATGACCTGCTCTTCGAAAAAAATATTCGTCCGGTTAAAATAAAGGTACGTGATTGGGATGGACTCCCTGCCTTCTTTTTGATGGATAAAAAGGGAGATTGTCCGTATGACTTGTTTGCTGCCACCTTCTACCTCGTAAGCCGCTATGAGGAATACCTCGATTATGATTCAGACGAGCACGACCGCTTTCCAGCCAAGGAAAGTTTAGCCTACCAATCTGGCTTCTTAGAACGTCCTTTGGTGAATGATTGGGCCGCAAAATTGGTAGAGTTACTCTCTATCGATTATCCTGATTACGCATTTCAGCACAGCGAGTTTCGCTATATCAGCAGTATCGATGTGGACATGGCTTATAGCTATAAGCATAAGGGCATCTGGCGTACATTGGGAGGTTTTACGCGCGAATTTTTAAAACTCGACATGAAAAAAATCGAGAAGCGCATTAAGGTTTTGACCGACCAAGAAAACGACCCCTTTGATAATTTCGACTATCAAGAAGAAATCCATAAACGGCTAAATATTGAGGTGCTTTATTTTATCCTACTGGCCGACCATGGGAAATATGATAAAAATATTGATTGGGAAAATGAATCCTTCATCGAACTGGTGCAAAACCTCGCCGAAAAGCATGAAGTAGGCATCCATCCATCCTATCATTCCAATAAGGTAAAAAAGAAGGTCAAGGAAGAGATTGATCGTCTGGAGAGTATTACCATCAAACATATCGAAAGCAGCCGTCAGCATTTTTTAAAGCTGGAGGTTCGCGAAACCTATAAGGTATTGATGGCCAACTCCATTCAGCGGGATCATTCTATGGGCTACTCCGAAGTGCCCGGTTTCAGAGCCAGCCTCTGCTCTCCGTTTCCTTTTTATGATTTGGTGAAAGATGAAGGTACCGAGCTGATGCTTTACCCATTTGCAGTGATGGATGTTGCCCTGAATCGATTCTTGAAACTGAGTCCGGAAGAGGCCATTGAGCGTATCAGCATTTTGATGGATGCTGTTAAACTTCGAAAAGGACTCTTCATATCCGTTTTCCATAACGAATCCCTCAGCGATTTCGATAATTGGGAAGGCTGGAGAAATGTCTACGAATCCATGTTAAAAATGGCCCAAGTTGCTTATGATCCGCTACCTCAAAAATGAAGATATAGATAGCAGCAAATGGGACGCCTGCATCCATTCTTCATCTCCCTCCCTACTCTATGCGTATTCCTGGTATTTGGATCTAGTTTGCGATGAATGGGATGCCCTAATACTTGACGATTATTCGGCTGTGATGCCCTTGCCGTTTACCAGGAAATTTGGTGTTAAGCTATCGCTCCAACCTCCTTTTTGTCAACAACTTGGCGTTTTTAGCAGCGAAGCAGTTTCGGCAAATATGGTCAATGATTTTATCCAAAACATACCTGCTCATTTTCGTTGGGTAAGCCTCAACCTAAACTACCATAATCACGTTGAAGTGGCCACGAGAAAAAAGGCCAATTATGTGCTCGATCTGATGCCGGATTATGAAAGCGTTTTCGGTAATTTTGAAAGTTCATTGCGGCGAGGCATTCGAAAAGCGAAGAAAAGTTCCTGCAGCCTTCTGGAAGGAATTGACGTAGCATCGGTTCTCGACCTGCTCGATCATCAGAATAAGGCGAAAAACATGGGCATTTCGGCTGGTTCCCGACAAAAACTTGAGCGACTCATTCAAACCGGTACACAAAAAGGGGTGCTATTGAGTGTTGGTATGTATTCGCCAGTCAATCATCTCTGCTCGGTTGCACTCATTCTCCATGATAAACAAAGGCTATACTACATGATTGGAGCCTCCGATGATATGGGGCGAGAGTACCAGGGCATGCCAAGAATCTTAGACCATGTGATTCAGAAATATGCAGGTCAAGGGTATACCCTCGATTTTGAAGGCTCAGAAATTCCGGGCGTGGCTACTTTTTTTCGAAAATTTGGCGCAAAAAATTCACCTTACCCCAGCTATGAGCGACAAGGCTTTGGCCCTTTAAATCCACTATTGGCCAAAAAATTAGGCCATTAGTAGGCACTCATCGAATAGATTTTCATTAATCTTGAAATAGGAGGTGATTTTCCACCTTGTTTCCATCCAAAAAACCTTATTTTGCGGAACTTTTTGAAAAAGTAGATTATGGCAGTTATTGAAAAAATAAGACAACGAACAGGACTCCTTATCTTGATTATTGGGTTTGCGTTGCTCTCCTTTTTGGTTTCCGATGCAATTAGCAGTAACTCGAGTTTATTTCGTGGTACTGATAATACCGTTGGGGTTATCGATGGACAGAGCATTACCTATCAAGAATTCTCTGATAAGACACAGCGAATGGCATACAACCTTGAGCAACAAGGTCAGCCTGTAAATGAATTTACTCAAAACATGATTCGTGAGCAAGTATGGAATGACTATTTCCAAACCTTGGTCATCAACGATCAATACGAAGAATTGGGCTTGATGGTAACCGGTGATGAAATTTTCGCCACAGTAACCAATCCAGTTGACTTCCCGCAAATTCGCGATGCTGAAGCCTTTAAAAACAAGGCTACCCAGCAATTCGACCCAGCCTTAGTGGTAACTTACTTAAAACAGCTCGACCAAGACCCAAGTGGTGACGCTAAAAAGCAATGGGTAGACTTTGAAAAAAACAATTTGAAACCACAGCTTATTCAGCGCAAATACAATACGCTTCTTAGCAAAGCAGTATACAAAACTTCACTCGAGGTGAAAGCTGAAATGGAATCCAATATGGTTAGCGCGAATGCAAAAATTGTTGGATTCAACTTCAATAGCATCGTGGATGACTCCGTGTCAGTGAATGAAGAAGAAATGCTTGCATACCTAAATGCACATAAATCAGAATACCAGCAAAAACCTTCACGTCGGATTGAATATGTTACTTTTGATATCATTCCTTCTGCTGAAGATTCGGCGAAAGCCTTGGCATGGGTAGAGGGCAAAAAACCATCGTTGGCTAAATCAACTAACGACACGATATTCCTTTCAAACAATAGCGACAAAGGATTTGACACAGTGATGAAGAGCCGCGGCACTTATCCTGAAGGAATTGAAGATGCAATTTTCAGCGCCAATGTGGGTGATGTAGTGGGTCCTCATTATAATGCCGGAACTTATTCTATCTATAAGGTAATGAAGTTCCAAGACGATACACTTCCATATATCAAAGCCAGTCAAATTTTGATTAAACCAAAAGGTGGCTACGAAAAAGAAGATTCTCTTTATGCGGTTACTCGCGCGAACGCTATTGCAAATGCACTACGTAACGGAGCAGACTTCACTCAAATGGCCAAAGATTCTAGCCAAGATTACCGTACAGCCTCAAAAGGAGGTGACCTCGGGTGGATGAAAAAAGGTGCTGGCGCATTGCAAGAAGTAGTTGAAAGAAGTCTTTATAATACCCCTGAAGGAGCCATTGTGGTTGTACGCAGCTCTGGTGGGGTTCATATCCTCAAGGTAACTGGAGCAAAAACCTATAAAACTGCCATGGTGGGAGAAGTAGGACGCAGTGTTGCCTATAGCAGCGATACAGAAAACGAAGTATATAACGAAGCCTACAAATTCGCAGCAGCGAGCAGAGAGGGAGACCTCTTCTCAGAAAATTCTGAAGCTGCCGGCTATATCAAACGTATTTCCGACGATTTGAAAGAAGGTGAAACCGCTTTGCCAGGTATGGAGAATGCGCGTGATATCATTCGTTGGGCATTTAATGACGAAACTGAAATCGGCAATGTATCCGAAGTAATTGGAATCGACGACAAATACATCGTTGCCCAATTGGTTGATGTGAAAAAAGAAGGCCTCGCTGAATTGCAGTCTGTTCGCATCCGTTTGGAGAATGATACCCGAATCGCCAAAAAAGCAGAGATCTTGAAAAAACGTATTCAAGCCGTTTTAGATGGAACCAAAACGATCGAGCAAATTGCCCTGTCTCTTGGAGCGATAGTAAACGATGCACCAAATACGGTATTCTCAAACCCTAACCTTCCATTTGTAGGAAATGACCCTGCCTTAGTTGGAGCGATTATGGGCAGTGAGACAAACAAGGTCTTAGGACCGATTGAAACCGCAAATGGTGTTTATGTATTCGTGGTTAATAGCAGAGAAGAAAACGAATTTAAAGGAGACTTGATGGCAGAACGTAGCCGAATGATTGAACAATCATCTAGTGAAGTTTCTGGACGTGCTTTCGAAGCCTTGAAGAAAATGGCTGACATGAAAGACTACCGCTATAAATTTTTCTAGGATTTAATTCCTACTTTGAAAAAGCCGGTTCAATGAACCGGCTTTTTTTTTACCTTGTGGGTATGTTAAACTATGCCGATCAAGGTGAGGGAGAAGTCCTGGTGTTTCTCCATGGCTTTTGTTCTGACATGCGTATTTGGGAAGACTTCATCGTTCCATTTACAGAAGAATATCGGGTTATTTGCCTTGACCTGCCCGGATGCGGAAGCAGTCCTGTGATGACCCCATCGCTTGTGGAGTGGGCCACAGCATGCTGGGAAACATTAAGAATTATTGGAGTACACAAATGCCACCTTATCGGTCATTCCATGGGAGGCTATGTTGCATTAGCAATGATGGATGCTGCACCGGAGAAAGTCGTCAGCTTCATTTCATTTCATTCCAGCCCGCTCACCGATAATGAGGAGCGCAAGTCGAATCGATTTAAGCAAATCAGTTTTATCGATAAATACGGACCGAAGATGCTAGTCAGCCAAATCGTTCCCGCCTTATTTCATTCCGATTTTGAAGAAGATAAAATCATGCCAGCAGTTTCCATTGCAGAAGAACAATCTGGCAGGGGCCTACAAGCTGCATTGGAAGCTATGGCCAAACGTGCAGATCGTCGGAATTTACTTTTTAGCACTAAAATGCCTATTCTCTTTGTTAGTGGTGCATATGACGCTATTCTCCCCATTGAAGAGCAGACAGAGTTTGCTGCGTCTTGTCAGAATGCCCAAATCGTAATTCTAGAAAATAGTGGACATATGGCCATGTTAGAAGAAAAGATAAAAGCGCAAGAACATATCGAGCGTTTCTTAGCGAATCAACGCTAGCTTTTCATCTTATCCCAAGCTACCGAAGTACTCCGCCATTTATCAACACAAGCTTGAAAATCATCCGGCAGGGGAGATTCAAAATACATCTTCTCACCCGATCTAGGATGAATAAATCCGAGTGATTTGGCATGAAGCGCCTGACGTGGAATTACATTAAAAAGATTCATCACAAACTGCTTGAATTTTGGCAGCTGTACCCCTTTTAATATTAAATCTCCACCGTAAGTCTTGTCATTGAAGATTGGATGCCCCTTATAACGCATGTGCGCACGTATCTGATGCGTACGGCCCGTTTCTAAGCGACATTCTATAAGCGTAGCATAATGGAAGCGTTCAATGATCTTATAATGCGTTATGGCATGCTTGCCTTTTTCTGGGTCTTGGAATACCATCATCTGTAACCGGTTCTGTGGATTGCGGTCTAGGTTCCCTTCAATGGTTCCTTCATCTTCCTCAAAATCGCCCCAAACCAAGGCCTGATACGTGCGCTCAATACTGTGATCGAAGAACTGCTTGGCAAGGTGTGTCATGGCCTTCTCGCTTTTACTGATCACCAATAATCCTGAAGTTTCTTTATCGATACGGTGAACCAAGCCAGGCCTTTGATCGCCATTTTGGGTAATAGGCAAATGGTCGAAATGATGGACCAGTGCATTTACTAAAGTTCCTGTATAATTATTGAAACCAGGATGGACTACCATTCCTGGCGCCTTATTCACGATGAGTAAATCATCGTCTTCATACACTATATCCAAAGGAAGGTCTTCTGGATAGACGGTGGTATCACGCGGAGGATTTGGGAGGACAACAGAAATGATATCTTCAGGCTTAACCTTATAATTGGCCTTCACCGGTTTATCATTCACCAAGATACATCCTTCTTGTGCCGCATTCTGAATCTTAGTACGACTGGCATTCTCAATCCGTAACATGAGAAATTTATCAATACGCAATTGGCTCTGACCTTTGTCTACCTGAATTCGGTAATGTTCGTAAAGTTCTTGGTCTTCGTTATCAGTGAAGCTCTCTTCGTCGTTCTCGCGCATGGTACAAAGATGCGCAGATTCTAGCAAAGGGCGGTGTGTTAAAACAAAAAAGCCCTGCATGTGTGGGCATGTGGGCTTTTCTGATTATTTTGGTTTGGTTTGACAGTATAAAGCTTGATATCTTTACGGTTACTAAGTTAACAATAAAATAATAATAAATGCGTTATACCCGCCTCGTTTTTTTATCGATTTGTTTATGGATTTTATCTATACCCGCATTATCACAGGTAATTAGCCAGTCTAAAAATAAACCGAATGAGGTAAGTATCGCAGTCAATCATCAAGATGAATCTCAAATTATTTGTGGAAGCAATATTACCAATCTCTATATCAGCTCC
Organism: uncultured Burkholderiales bacterium; assembly: GCA_964620355.1. Taxonomy (GTDB): domain Bacteria; phylum Bacteroidota; class Bacteroidia; order UBA8524; family UBA8524; genus UBA8524. The sequence goes on from CAZUIT010000034.1 coordinate 9,881, forward strand.
GATAGCGGCCAAAGCTGGGAGGAAAAAACACAGGTAAGTAGCCTCGGAGTTTATGGAGACCCGTCCCTATTTTGCGATGATCAAGGTATATTTTATCATGCCCACCTCAGTAAAACACCGAATAAAGAACGCCCGGATTATTTCGACCGCATGGTAGTTCAACGCTCCCTCGACGGTGGCAAAACTTGGAATGATGGCGTAGGCGTGGGCTTTAATGATGGAAAAATGCAGGACAAAGAATGGCTGGCAGGTGACCTTAATAAGCAAAGCCCTTTCTATGGAAACATTTACCTGAGCTGGACCGAGTTCGACGTATACGGATCAGCCGATACCAATCACCACTCACGCATTCGATTTGCCCGTTCACTGGATCAAGGACAATATTTTTCAAAGCCGGTAATCGTATCCGACCAAGAAGGCGATTGCAAGGATGATGATGGCACGGTCGAGGGCGCAACGGTGGCAACTGGTCCAAAAGGAGAGATTTATATCGTATGGGCAGGAAATGGTAAGCTATGGATGGATGTGTCGTATGACGGCGGATTAACTTTTGGTAAAGACCGTGAGATAGCCACTTTGCATGAAGGCTGGACACTTGATATTCCTGGAATATACCGCAGCAACGGAATGCCTTTTATTGCCTGTAATCAACTCACCGGGTCAATCTATATTACTTATGCCGACCGCGAACCTGGAGAACATGCACGTGTCCACCTTTTGCGAACTAACGCCAAGATGGAAACATGGAATCATTATTACCCAAGTGACCCTAAAAAGGGTGACGCATTTTTTCCAAACCTGGTTATTAACCCTAAAACCGGGAAAGTTGGCGTGGTATTCTATCAGGCAGTCAGAAAAAAACGACTCAGGGTTGAGCTCTATACCCTTACAACAACTCAAGATGGAAGTAATCAGGTGCTGAGTAAGAAATTTAAAAAGCCGGGCGACAAAGTGTTCTTTGGGGACTATATCGATATCGACTATATCGGGAATGGCTTTATCGCCGCCTGGACCTCATACGAAAAACGGCAGTTATTGGTGCGGGTGGGAAAAGTGAAGGATTCCTAAACCCCGATGCCAAGAAGCCGAAACCAATTTTTATATTTGTCGCGATGAAAATGCTGGAAAATAAAGTTGCTCTGATTACCGGTGCTACACGCGGAATCGGAAAAGGTATTGCTGAAAGGTATGCCAGTGAAGGTGCCAACGTGGCCTTCTCCTTTGCTTCTTCTGAAGAAAAAGCACGCCAACTAGAAAAAGATCTTGAAGCTACCTATGGCATTAAAGCCAAAGGATATAAATCAAACGCTGCAAAATTCGCGGAAGCTGAAGAATTGGTAAATGCAGTTATCGCCGACTTCGGACAAATTGATATTCTCATCAACAATGCAGGAATCACGCGCGACACCTTGCTAATGCGTATGAGCGAGGAGCAATGGGATGAAGTGATTGAAACCAATTTGAAATCGGCGTTTAACCTCACCAAAGCATCTTTGAAACCCTTCCTCAAACAACGTTCAGGATCCATCATTAACATGACTTCCGTAGTAGGTGTAATGGGAAATGCCGGACAAGCCAACTATGCTGCCTCAAAAGCAGGAATGATTGGATTCACGAAATCCATGGCGAAAGAATTGGGTTCAAGAAGCATCCGCTGTAATTCAGTGGCTCCTGGCTTTATCGCGACAGAAATGACCGAGAAATTGGATGAAGCTACCCTAAAAGAATGGGCAGATGCCATTCCATTAAAAAGAGCCGGATCACCTGAAGACGTAGCCAATGCCTGCGTTTTCTTGGGCTCTGACTTGTCAACCTATATCACCGGACAAACCCTCCATGTTGATGGTGGCATGGTGATGTAACTCATACATAAAAAATACATCTAGAAGGCTGCGTGATAATCATCATGCAGCTTTTTTTTTAATTTGATGCCAATCAATAGCTATCAGAATCCAGATAAATTAATGATATTATATCCTTATTAAATATGAAGCATACGATCTATTTCATGGTTCTCGTTGGAAATTTGTTTTTTCAATCTGGATGTATTTTCGACAGACAGGACGTTGAATTATCTGTTGATCAATTTAAATGGGGATTAATCCACGAGGAATCTACTTTGAATATTTTATATGGAGATCGGGCAATCTTTTCTGGCGAGACCATAGTTGCAATCATTGATATGGATAGTCTACTTGTAGTTAAAGGGGTTGACTGGAGACGGTACAAAATATTAAAGAAACAAAAGTTTCCTAATAGTGAATCTAATTTTTATATACTCAGATATTCCGGGTATATCCAGCAACCAACTCAACTTAGTAGTCCAGGAGTTGAGGGTCCATTCAGTTACGGTGAATTGACGAAAAAATATGCGGCACTCAATATTAGGGATTCAAAATTTAAATATTGGTAGCGGATTAGCACTCAGTAGACACATCAAACTCTTTTGGCCAATATTCAAGTAATATTTCAAAAAAAGCGACCAGTGTTCTGAACATCATGCTTGGAATAGATGTGTTTTCCGAGGGGCAAGAGGGTTACAATAGGAGTTATTGAATTGGGTTTTTAGCCTGAATAACTTAGTTCTCTAATTGCCACCCGAAACATTCTACCAGAAAAACTGCCTTCCGATTTTTTACAATCGTTCAGTATGCTATTAACTACCAATATGAAAAGTTACTATTGACACCTGCGTATGAAATGAAAAAAGAATCTAAATTGGGATTACGAAATACGTTCGAATATTCATTTGTTTTTACAAGTAGCACCCCGTATTTTGGAGTGTTACAAAACTCCCAAAACTCTTCACTTTCATCTATATAAACGATTTGAATTTCTACCATACCAGTATTTCTCATGGGTACTCTATCAGTCTTTTTCGATTGCGCCAATGAATTAATCAAATTCATAATATCTGTTGAATCATTCAATTTATGTCTATATCCTTCTTGATCGTATAAGAACACCTCATGAATTTTCTTATTCCCCTTCCCTCGTTGGGATGCGTTACAACTAGAAATAATTACAAAAAGAAGGAGCAAAAAACATATGGTTGCTTTCATTATTTAAATATACATGACTATGCGTTTCAATGCCACCTCGTAGTTTTAAGCTCCAATATTAAAGTTCCTACCGATAGCTATCGGAATTGGAATTGTAAAACGAAGTAGTAAGTATACGGGCACCTATGCCATCTCCTTATGGCAATACCGTAATTTTCGCTTGAAAATAAGTTCCTTCTATGTCCTCGAGTTGAATCATGTAAACTCCTGCTCGTAAGCCAGAAACATCAATGAAGCCAGCCTCCGCATCTATTTCTGTTCTGGAACCTTTCATATCCATCATGGTAATGCGCTTGGCTATTTGTCCTTCGGGTAAGTTCCAGAATACTTTTGTTTTTGCGGGATTTGGATAAACCTTTAAACTTCTTTTCTCAGCACTCCCTTTTAAACTGGAAAGATTAGCATCCCAATAAGACTGCACCGCATCCGCATCTGTATTGAACTCACATACATTTTCCTGCAGCCCGGCCTTTTTCTGGGTGAAGATATAGGCGATATCCAAACTCACAACCTCCCCATGCTTTAATGTATAGGGGCCGGTGCTTCCTAACATATTCCTTCTTCCAGGAATAATTCCGGCACTTCCATATTCGGTCCAACCATTTCCATTGCACGGGTCGCCACTATAGAGATAATCGGTCTGTGATGAGCTTGGATCCATCAGTTTTGAACCATCCTTCCATTTAGCATTCAGGTAGTTATAATAGTCCTTCGGACTCGTAGGCCAGCCGCGGTTATCTGTGGGATCCCAATTAAAGCCGATACATTTATCCATGCTTGCCGAAAGAAATTTCACTCCCATTACTGGCGGCATATCTTCATACCCTCCTGCATCTGTTACCTCACCATTATAGGCCATATAGGTATTCTTTGCAGGGTGGCAACTTGTAAAATTATCATTTGGGTTGCCCAGCATAAAGTCGGTAAAGATTCCTGCAAACAGCGAATCATAGGTGCTGAAACTCCGATTGATGATGCGGTATTTGGCAAACACCACATCGGGCAATTCAGGCACAGTATAAACCATGCATAAAATTTCAAGTCCCATGGGAGTAGACCCACTTACCTGATGGGTACGTTGGTCGTTATAGATGATATACGCGGCCTGTTTTCCGGAAATATTTGGAATCTCGCCTAGTTCTGGCTCATACACTGAATTGTTATTGATGTCGAAAAAAGGCGCAAGCACAGGATTATAATTGCCGGGTCGCTTATTAGATCCTGGCCAATAGGCAATAGACCAAGGCGGCGTGTATCCTGAATTATTATACAGCGTTTGATGATTGGCTATGCTTGTAGAGTCGACATGCCAGGTATAGTTCCAATAGCTGCTATCATCCGGCTGAACTGTGCTGCGATCAAGTGGGCCGGGAATAAAGTCTCGTCCGCTGGTATCGTATGTAGCAATCGATACTCGAATGCTTCCGCTGCTATCTTTTCCACCTACCCATAGGGAGGAAGAGAGGATGCTAAAAATCCCTGAACCCTTCGGAACTTCGAAGGCAGGAGCACCATTATCTTGAAAAAGCACTCCAGAATTCTGAACTTGAAAGCGAATATTACCCGGTTCGAGCGTTGCACTGGGTTGCTGAGCAAGAAGGCTACAGCTCCATAAAAGTCCAATAAAAAGCCCTGCTTTATGTTTCATTTGTTTCAAATTAAACCAAAGCAGGGCAAAGACCTATATTTTTTCGTCGTATTAGAAGTTATAGCGTATCCCTGTATAGAGATTCATGCTATTGTATTTCTGTACCATTCCACTTGGAGAGTTGGTCAAAGAGCTCAATCCCAAGCGCATTCCTGGTTCAAAAAGGAGGTCGAAATGCTTGTTCAATGAATAGCTAGCACTCGCATTCAACATCAAGTTAACCCCTGCATAGGTACGGTATGGATTTGCTGAAGTGCTCAAGTCAATTACCTCCCCTTGCTCTGGAGAAAGAATATGACCCTTTTGCTGGAATATCAAGTTGAACATCGGTCCACCAGAAACACCCAAGGCCCATTTATTGGAAGTGAAAACAGTATAATTCAAGAGTACTGGCACATCAACAAAGGTGTAGCGGTTATTTGAGTTCACCGTTGTGCTACTGCTATGATTGAAAGTGTCTCTCACTGTATACGTTACCTGTTGAGGTCCATTAATCGGATCTAGAATAAATCCAGTAACCTGACGGTCGGTAATTTCTGTATAATTGCTCACCTGAGTATGATTCAAGTTTTCATTGATCCGGCTATAGGAGATTCCAGAGCGTAGAGACAATACGGGATTAAGTCTGTATTGTGCACGCAGTTGGAAGCTGAATGCGGATTGTACCTTTTCGTCTTGCTTTCTTGCAGCAGCATAAGCTGGTGTTGCATTCGGCATGCGGCGATTTACAAAATCATAAGAGCCAAGCATCTCAATCGACCATGGAGAAGGCTGAAGCGGAACTGCATTTTTCACTTCTTGCTTTTCAGATTTCTCTGGCGCTTGGGTAGGATCGTTTGTACCAATGGTAGGTTCTACCAATTTAGGAGCTTCCGCTATTACTGGAGAAGCTTCTGCTGGCGCTATAATAGGAGCAGTTGTAGGTGCTTCTGTACGCTCTTCTGCTTTTTCTGGAACATCTTCTTGTTGAGGTTCGGTAACCAGTAATTCACTTGGTTCAGTCGGTGCCGGTGTTTCAATTACAGGCGGTACATCACTTGGAGTTTCTGTTGTAGGAGTAGTCTCCGTTTGCGTTGCATTCTTACGCGGAGTCGGAGTGAAAAAGTCGCCTTGAACATGCACCACTTCATTCGCTGGGCTCACTGATGGAGCTGGAGCGTCGGCAATTTCCAAATCGTTTGATTCGGCTGCGTGTGTGGATATGTTAGGATTCGTTTCGGATGAACTTTCCATCCGTTGCTCTACTTGAACTGGAGCAGTGGTGTTTGTTCCTGATTGAACCAGTTTATTTTCTGGTGAATCAGATAAGAACATCACGGCTGCTGCGCTCATGAAGACAAGGCCAGCTGCCACCGAGAGGTACCAGCTTGAGTGCTGTTTAAAGTTGTTCATCAACTTATAAACAGGCGTACGTGTCTGATCTATCCTTTCCCATACGTGCATGGGGGGCTCAACCGAATGCTGGTCAAGACCGTCACGGAAAAGATCATCTATAGGATGCCTATTTTCGTTCATATTCAATATTTTGTGATTCTATTACTTTCTTTTGTAACCATTTTCTGGCTTTGGCTAATTGTGATCTGGAAGTGCCTTCATTTACGCCCAGAGTGTCTGCAATTTCTGCATGACTAAACCCTTCAATTGCGTAGAGGTTAAATACGATGCCATAGCCTTCTGGTAATCCCTGAACCATTTTCATGAGCTCACCTTGAGATATTTTTTCCAGTACCGTGGCTTCTTGAGGCATATCGTAACCATCGTCGATTCCAATTACCTCATTTTTGAAACTAGCCTTGCGGTAAAGTTTCAATGCCGTATTTACCATTATGCGGCGAATCCATCCTTCGAATGAACCATTACCCTTGAACTTGGAGACATTGTCAAACACTTTAATAAATCCTTCTTGAAGTATGTCCTCCGCCTCGAGATCAGTCCGGGCATAGCGCCGACATACTGCCAGCATTTTGCCGGCGTAGGTCTTATAGAGCGCGTATTGACTCGCTCTGTCCTCTCGGACGCACCCGTTGATCAGTTCTTCTTCACTCATAAATCAAAACAAGACATGGTTTGGCTCCTTGTTCAGTAACCATAAGAGAACTCAAGGTAGCGAAATGTTGCCTGAGGGAAAAGTTTTTATTTAGCTACCGGGTTAAAGCTTAAAGGTTAGAGAAAGGGCTTGTATACCATGGTTTATCCTAACCTGTAACCCAAAACCCAAAACCCCCTATGCATTTCTCAGAGAAAAGCATGACTTTTGCTTGACTCAGCCCGCATGCAATCGATAGAAATCATTTTCACTTACCCAACCTGGTACCTGATACTCTGTGCAGCCTTTTCGGCAGGCGCCGCCTGGTTTCTCTATAAAGTAAAGGTCTTTGGCGAAGAAGATAAACTCTGGCTGCGACGTGGCTTGGGTGCCTTACGCTTTCTTTTTCTATTCGGCTTAAGCTTCCTTCTCCTCGAACCTTTGGTCAAAAACCAGCTGCGTGAATTGGAAAAACCGGTCGTGGCTTTGGTGGTAGACAACAGTTCGTCGATGCGCATGCAAAAAGATTCTGCCCAACTTGAATCAGAAATTAAATCCTGCTTGGAGCAACTAGAAAAAGGCCTAGGCGATGATCATGAAGTGCGGGTATACTTGGCTGGGACCGATTTGAATGAGGATGAAAACCCTAAGTTCGACGAAGAAGCAAGTAATCTATCGAAGGCACTAAAGCTCCTGGACAATCAATACGAAAATCAGAATCTTGGGGCGGTCGTCCTTTTTTCGGATGGACTATACAACCAAGGGGTCAATCCTGTATATCAAACCCGAAAAGCTGGTGCGCCTTTGTATACTGTGGCATTTGGCGATACCACCTTACACCGTGATTTAATTCTCGAGGAAGTACGCCAGAATCGTTTGGCTTATTTGGGTAATCAATTTCCACTTCAAGTGTTGTGTCGTGCAAGTGACTTATCGGGTAAAAACTCCAAGTTGGTTGTACGTCAGAATGAGCGGGTCTTATTTGAAAAAGCCCTTAGTATTGATGCCGAGCAATGGACCCAATCCATCGACGTAGTATTGAAGGCCGAAAAAAGCGGGATGATTCGCTATGATATTTCGCTCGAATCGATTGATGGCGAACATAATCTGCGTAATAACCGCAAGACCATCTATATGGAAGTTGTGGATGCACGCAATAAGGTTCTTCTATTGGCACATGCTCCGCACCCAGACCTGAAAGCCATGACTGCTGCCATCGGCGCCAATGAAAATTATGAGGTTGAGCTGATGTATGCACGCAGCTTCAAAGAACCCAAATGGAGTGAAATCAACCTGCTTATCCTCCATCAACTGCCTTCCTTGCAATATCCTGGCGACAATATTCTTGAAAAAGCCGAAAGCTTCGGTATACCCGTTTTGTTTGTAGTGGGACAGGCTACGCAACTCGGCCTATTGAATAAGTGGGGACGTGGCTTAGGTATTCAAACCAGTGTGGGCTCGGCCAATGAGTCGCAAGGTGTTATCAATAAAGACTTTGAATTATTCCGTGCGAGTGAAGAAAGCAGTCTCGCTATCAAACGCTTCCCTCCCTTGTTCAGTCCTTTTGGCAAATACAATGAACTGGCAAAAAACCAAATATTCCTCTACCAAAAAATCGGAAACATTGAATCGAATGAGCCCTTGATTGCCTTCAATGAAGCACAGGGTCAAAAGCTAGGGATGATTTATGGAGAAGGCTATTGGCGCTGGCGTTTATATGATTTCGACCAACACCAAAATCATGAAGCGAGCGAAGAAATTCTCCAAAAGATTGTTCAATACTTAGCTGCAAAAAAGGACACTCGTCCATTTAAAGCAAGGCCTATCAAGCGCCGTTTTGAGGAAAATGAACGCCTCAAATTTCAGGCAGAATTGTATAATGCTTCCTATCAATTGGTAAATGACCCAGAGGTAAATCTGCAGATTAAAAATGCTGAAGGAGAGGAATACACCTTCCAATTTGGACGCGATCAATCGGCCTATTCCTTGGATGCTGGTTACCTGAACCCTGGTGATTACCGCTATACCGCTTCGGTTAACTATGGTGGGGAACAACTCTTCTCTGAAGGGCTATTCAGTGTCAGTCCGCTCGAACTCGAAGCCATCAATACGCGTGCAGATTTTCTTCTGCTCCGGCAGCTTGCCGAAAAAAATGGAGGACAAAACTATATGCCCACCTCTATGGATAAACTCATCGCCGCCATCCAGAGTAATGAAAAAATTCATACCGTATCATTCATGCGGTCGAGCCTGGAAGATTTGATTCGTCAGCCCTGGATATTCTGGCTGCTGCTTTCCTTTATTTCCATTGAATGGTTTGTGAGGAAGTACAAAGGCGCATACTGAGGACAGTAGCTCTGTTTTATGTGGTGTGACTTTTTCACTACGGATAATATTTCCTGCTTTTGCTCAGCCCAATTTGACGCGGAGGCGCGGAGACGCAAAACAGTTGCTGTCGCCAGATTAGAGGCGCAATTTGTTCGTCGTTGAATAGGATTTAGTCGCAGCAATAATTTCTCATCATCTCCTCACCCATTCTCTCCTCACTCCTAATCCCCTCACTCCTCATCAGGGGCTAAACCGCTCCGAAACATAAAATACGTTCAGCGTGCTCTTGAACCCTACCTTTTCTTCGGGAACCTCATCTTATAGTCCGCATCCACTTTTCCTTTGCTGATATCGTTCAGTTTTTTCGTGAGGAGTCGGCGGCGGAATGGGTTTACATGGTCCACAAATAAAATCCCATCCGTATGGTCGTGTTCATGTTGGATGATACGTGCAGCGAGTCCATCAAAGGTTTCTTCTTTGAGCTGGAAATTCTCATCCATATACTCAATAGTGATGGTTCCTTCGCGTTTTACTTTTTCTCGTACCCCAGGAATGCTTAAGCAGCCTTCTTCGAATTCCCAAGCTTCACCTTCTTCTTCAAGGATATAAGCATTGATAAATACCTTTTTGAAGTCTTCGAGAGAAGGTTCGTCTTCAGCAAAAGGAGACCCATCAATGACAAATAAGCGGATTGGCAAACCTACTTGTGGAGCTGCTAATCCAACGCCATGACTGGCATACATGGTCTCCCACATATTGGCGATGAGTTCTTTTAGTTTGGGGTAATCGGCAGTGATTTCTTCAGCCTCTTTGCGAAGCACTGGATCACCGTATGCGTATATGGGAAGAATCATTTCGTTGCTAAATAGTCCTGCAAAATTAAGGTAGCGCTAACAGAATCCAAAAGGCGCTTATCGCGGCGGTCTTTTTTCTTCACTCCTGAAGCGATTAATGCCTGCATAGAAATCTTGGAAGTATAGGTTTCATTGATGCGGAAGATTGATTTATTTGGAATGGCGTCTTTTAACTTTTCTATAAAAGCCAAAATTTCCTGTTCAATATCAGAGAGCCTTCCATCTAAACGCATCGGTTGACCTACCACAAACGCTTCCACTTCTTCCTTCTCGCAATACTTTTTTAAGAAGTCTATCACCTCGCGGGTATCCACTGTTCCGACTGCCGAAGCAATCATTTGAAAAGGATCCGTTGAGGCTATTCCTGTTCGGCGACCTCCATAATCGATGGCTAGAATTCTTGCCATGGGCTTTGTCTGTTCACTTGTTCTCCTTCATGCATGATGCCCAACAAAGGTAATCATGTTTGAATTGCTATCACTCGCCTAGGTAAACTCTAGCGGCAGATAAATCCGAAAAGGTATAGGATGACCTTGCACTTCGGCGGGCTCCCAGTTTGGCATGCCCTTAATTACGCGGAGAGACTCCTCATTGAATACTGGGTTGGACGATTGAAACACCTCCACATCTGAAATGCTTCCATCTGGATTCACGGTAAATGCAACGACGACCCTTCCTTTTTCACGCCAATATGCCGCCGCTTCTGGATAGGTAATATTGTAATCAAGAAAATTAAAAAGGGCTTCATCTCCACCGGGATAGCTAGGCAAAACAAGGGTAGAATCGTGTTTTAATGAATCAAGCAGTTCGCTATCAAAGGTAACAGCTCCATCATAACCCGCCAAGGTAGTTTTAGCACCCACACGCTTACTTTTACCCAACTTAAAAACGATGGCGAAGGTTTGCCTTACCTTCACCTCTTCCTTATTCACGGTCCCAGGCTTCCATTGCGGCATCTCCTGCACAACCCGAAGGGCTTCTTCTTCACAATTCCAGCCCATACCTTTCACTACTTTGGCCTCAACCACATTGCCCTGTTTATTTATGATGCATTCAATATGGACAGTTCCTTGAATTCGGTTGACCCTTGCTAGTTCTGGGTAGTTGAGTGCGGTATCCAAATATTTAGCTAAGCCTTCATGCCCGCCCGGGAATACCGGCATGGAAGAAACAATAGTATAGACTGAATCCTTATCCGGTGGCAAGGTTTCCAGTTTAAAGCTGATGGGAAGAATTTTTTGAACCCGAACGACTGATCCATTTTGCTCACCAGCCTTCCACATGGGCATTTTTCGAAGCACTCTTCTTGCTTCTTCATCGAGCTTTGGATGAACGCCTCTAAGCACCTTAATATCAGAAATGCCGCCGTCAGTATTCACGGTAAAAGAAAGGACTACTCGGCCCGTAATGCCCAAATTTGCTATATCACTTGGGTATTCTAGATGGATGCCAATAAACGAATACATGGCACTTTCGCCGCCAGGAAATTCCGGGGCAACTTCAGCCATGGTTAACACCTGACTACTGTCTCCTTTGTGCTGAGCAAATGCTGGCGAAAATAGAGCGACTACAGCAAATAGTACAAAGAATATCAGATGCTTTAATTGCATATATGAGTTTGAATATGACCCTTAGTAGCTGAGCTCTATCCCAACTTGAAGATTAAAGGCAGCGTATAGGACACCCTAACGGGCTTACCTCTTTGTTTGCCTGGTTTCCAATTCGGCATGGCATTGATTACACGAAGTGCTTCTTTGTCGCAACCATGTCCTATTCCTCTTAAAACTTTTGCATCTGTGATCTTTCCTTGCTCATCAACCACAAATTGAACAATGACTCTTCCCTGGATATTCTCTTCTAAAGCTTCTTTTGGATAGTGAAGGTTGCTTGAAATAAACTTATTCATGGCCTCGTTCTCGCCAGGATATTCAGGCATTTCCTCCACCACCATAAAGACTTCTGCAGCAGGCGACTCCTCGACAATTTCCTTGTTCTTGACTTTCTTTGTAGTGTCGGCCATTTCGCCTCGACTTTTCTGGGCATGAACAAAAGAGTTAAAGCCTAAAAACAAGGCTAAAAAAGTGAAGAGTGTTTTGGTAGTTCGCATCATATTTAGGACTTTATGCTTATAAATCAGTTGAGTACAAATCGGATAGGAAGCACAAAGCGCACTCGCACATTATCTCCTCTTTGTTTGCCTGGCTTCCATTTAGGCATGGAGTTCACTACTCGCAGTGCTTCTTCATCACATCCATATCCAATGCCTTTAAGAACCTTGGCATCAACAACATTCCCTTCCTCATCAATCACAAATTGTATGGTAACTCTCCCTTCAATTTTATGCTTGAGCGCTTCTTTGGGGTAGTTGATATTGTCTGCAATGTATTTGAACATCGCCTTATCTCCTCCCGGAAATTCAGGCATATCTTCAACCACCAAGAATTCAGGCTCTTCTCTTACTTTTTTACCCTCACCGGCTTGCTCACCCCGACTTTGTTGGGCAACCGCAAATTGTGTACAAATACAAAATGCAATAAACAGACTTAATTTTAAGGGCATTTTTATCATTCTATTAGGCTCTATTCTAATCATGTCTTATATAAATTGGTAAAACAAAAAGTACCCGAACCCGATTCCCATCCATCTTGCCTGGTGTCCATAATGGCATTGCATTAATCACGTCCAAAATCTCTCTGGCAATATCTGGGGCTACCTTACTGTTTACTTTGGCATTCCGTACGTTTCCATCTTCATCGATAACAAATTGAATGATGATACGACCCAAAATCACATCATTTGAATCGAGTGTTGGGAAGTCTATATTTTCAACGAGATACTTAAACATCTTCGCTTCGCCACCGGGAAACTGAGGCATCGATGGTACGACTCGATATATTTCACTCGTATCAATACCAAGAAATCCTCCTTCTGCGGGTGCATTATATAGGCTGTCTGTTTCTTGCTTTTCTTGTCCAGCAACTACGTTAATGGCGAATATTAGCAGGGTATATAGAAATAAGACAGGCCTCATACACTCATATTTTATCTCGAAGATATTCATTAATAATACGCTTGACTAAGGCCATGAGATAATTTCCTAACCATGGAAGTCACGCCCTTTCATGTATAAACGTATTATTTTCTTCGTTTCCGTTTTTTTGGTTTCGAGTCGTCTCCCAAAACAAAACGTATGGGAATTAAATAACGTACGCTGACTTCTTTACCCTTTTGTTTTCCTGGTTTCCATTGAGGCATAGAATTTACCACGTCAAGTGCAGCTGCGGATAGGAGTGAGCTCGGACTGCTTAAAACCTTCGCGTCGGTAATATTTCCCTTTTCATCAATAACAAACTGAACAGTAACGCGCCCTTGGATATTATTCTCGCGGGCCTCTGCTGGATACTCCAGATTATCAGCAATAAACTTAAACATAGCCGCCTCACCCCCAGGGAATTCTGGCATTTCTTCCACAACCATAAATACTTCCTCCTCCGTCTCCATCCCTGGATCCGCTTTTTGGGTAGTATCTGCTACTTCACCTCTACTTGTTTGGGCGAATATGGAAGTGCTAGCTGATATAATGCATAGCAGCAATATCATTTTAATCGTCTTCATTCTATAGGTTCTTTCTGAGAGTAATCCGAAAGGTAGTACCCTTACCGGGCGTGGATTCCTTTACGAAGATTTTCCCTCGGTGATATTCCTCAATAATACGCTTGGCCAAGGATAATCCCAAACCCCATCCTCGTTTTTTCGTCGTAAAACCAGGTTTGAAAACATCTTTTGTTTTTGAGGAGGAAATTCCTTTACCAGTATCACTGATGTCGATATGGATGAGCTTGCTGGTTTCGCTCAATTGGAAGTCGATGGCCCCTTGTCCCTCCATGGCATCAATGGCATTCTTGGTAATATTTTCTAGAACCCAGTCGAATAGCTGAACATTCACGCGGCTGAAACAATTATGCAAAAGGTCCGCATGTACACTAAACTTCACCTTTCTGGAGGCGCGTGTACTCATATAGCCTACCGATCGGTCGATAAGCTTTTTGATGTCTTGATCCTCTAATACCGGAGTAGAGCCAATTTTCGAGAAACGTTCAGAAACCAATCGCAGGCGTTCTATGTCCTTCTCCATTTCGTGCAGCATGTCGGGAGTGGGTTTTTCATCGGTTTCTTTAAACAGGTCGACCCAAGCAATCAAGGAAGAAATTGGGGTGCCCAATTGATGTGCTGTTTCTTTGGCTAATCCCACCCAAACTCTATCTTGTTCCGACCTCCGTGAAGCATTGAAGGCCAAGTATGAAACGAGCAAGAACAAGGATATAATGCCTATCTGATAATAGGGATAATATTTAAGTTGGGTGAGGAGTGTCGAGTTTAGGTAATATACGTAGTTGGTGCGTCCTTCGAGGTAATTGATAACAATCGGTTCATTCTCCTGTTTCATCTCCCGAAGTTGCTCTTGGAGATACGTTATGTCATTCACCCGAGAGGTATCCAAATTGAGAAAGTTGAGTATGGTTCCTTCTTCATCGGTCATGATGATAGGAATATTATTGCTACTCGTACGCTGCACATCCATCAGGAAGGTTACATCCTCATCTTCCGACTCAACCAATCGTTGAATGGCCGTGGTCCACTGGTTCACGCGGCTCTGCTCCTCAAAGGCCAATTTGCGCACCAATTGATTGGTATACAACAAGGACATGATGGCAATATTCACCGCAAAAACGAGCAGGAGGATTTTCCAGATGAGCTTAAATTGAAAAGACATCTGCACGAAATTACCGCAAAAAGGCTTCTATTCTTTAATTTGCCGCTGTGATTCTTCAAACAGAACAAGGACAATTTAATTTAAAGCAGGGTTTTGACCTTTCAATACCTGTGCGCAGAGGCGAAAACTCAGTGGAAGCCTTTTATATCCCACATGCGGAAATGGAGCCTTTTCGGGGCGGAGATTTTGTTGGGTCTGTGCCTTTAGGAGGAGCCTGCAATTGCGAAAACATCAAGTTCAATGCCCATGGCAATGGCACCCATACTGAATGTGTGGGTCATGTAAGTAAAGAACCAAATTACCTGCCGGGTACGTTAAAAAATCATTTTTTCCATGCTCAACTCATCAGTGTAGTTCCTATGCACAATGACGCTGGCGACTATTTGGTGCACGCTCATCATATTCCAGCCAGTCTTCCCGAAGCCTTAATCATCCGCACGCTTCCGAATAACGATAATAAGCTGTATAAAAAATACTCGGGCTCAAATCCCATCTATCTACACCCAGATGCGGCTACCAAAATTAGGGAATTGGGAGTGAAGCATTTATTGATTGATCAGCCTTCGGTAGACAAAGAAGAAGATGGAGGCACCCTCGCTTCCCACAAGAATTTTTGGAATTACCCGTCTAACCCACGTATGGATGCGACCATAACTGAGCTCATCTATGTTCCCGATGAAGTGAAGGATGGAATGTACCTACTCAACCTAATGACTGCCGCAATGGAAAGTGATGCCGTGCCCAGCAAGCCTATGATATACGCTTCTGTCGACTAATGTTGAATGACTACCCGGAAATTTTCCTGAGCACCATCCTCTAAGAAACATTTTACAAGATAGATACCATTTGGAATCTCAGAAATTTCAAGTTGGTATTTTTTTGGGCCGACGGCTTTCTCCTCTTTCAAAAGTTTACCGTCAAGGCTCCAAAGTTCAAGTCCCGATAACTGACCATTTTCTACAAAGACATTTAGCGATTGATTGGCCGGATTCGGATATATGCTCGCTTGATGATGCATCGTTTTTAATCCGTTTGGGCTGGCTTGAAATTCAAAATCAGCGGAATCGACACACCCTGAATTGGCGGTAACGATGACCCTAAAGGTTTCTGTATTCCATGAATTCACCTGAATCGTCTCCGTATTGAGATGAAGGTCCTCTTTGTTGCCATTCACAATTTTAAACCAGGCATAAGACTTTACTGATTCTCCAATCACTTCTGGTTCTAGGGCATAATTCCCTTGTCCATTTGATTGCTTGTAAGCTCTTATTCCAATACCATCTGAAACGATTAGGGTATCCAAATAAGTGCGCATAGACGGTGTATTCGACTGTATTTGAGTATACAATTTATACGTGCCTTTAGGAAGCCTGAAGCTAGCAGATGGCCCTTTGCTACTAGCAACCGTCTTAAAAAGGCTATCCCTGATGACGAAACTAGAATTGGAGGTCCAATCATTCACTGTAATTGCTACAGATACTTCTCCACAATTAGCTTCTGTTTTTGTGTATGTGAGGCGCTCGGGCATTCCTCGAACATAAATATAAAAAGTATCCGTTACCTGTTCTTTTCCATCATCTAACGTGATGTAAAACTCATGCGCCATACGGCTGGTATCCGCATCGCCTGGTGTCCAGCAAATTTCGCCAGAAGCATGCTTGACTGTACCATTATTATTGGTAAACGTGGCAGTTTGAATCCCTGTACTCCATGAAATTCGGACTGTGTCTCCAGCATCCTGATCCATTGATTGGATAGAAAGGCAAGTACCCTGGCCTGGAACACTTTGTTTCGACTTTGGACCAACCAAATAAGGTTTGCTATTCTGAGCAATAACAGCTGCAGAGGAGAGAAGTAGTGCTAGAAAAAGGTAGATAGGTTTCATACGCGCTTTAAACGAAGATACCCTTTCCAAGAAAATCGCAGCCTCTATGTTAGCGTTTTTTACCTAACTAGACTGATTGAGCCATTTAAATGTTCACGTCCACCATTTTCAAGATCTACCTTGATGCTATACATGTATACGCCCGTAGGCAGGAATTCTCCGCTTTCTTGACTCGTTCCGTCCCATGTGAATTTCGGATCGTCTGACTCAAAAACCAGTGCACCCCATCTGTCGTAAATTTGGATGGTGAGTTTCTTCACACCCGTACCCACTCCATAGAATACATCATTGGTTTTATCTCCATTCGGGGTAAATCCACTCGGCACATAGTAGCTGTATATTTCTTGCACCTGGTAAAGATCTTCCGCCGTGTCTTTGCAGCCGAATTGCGATTCTACATACAAGACCACCGGATATTTACCCGTATCGGCATAGGTATGAATCGGACTGCTCGCTGTAGAATTCATTCCATCTCCGAAATCCCAGAAGAACTTCACACTTTGGGTACTTTGATTTTTCAGGCTAACCACAGGATCAACAATTGTTGTGGTTACTGGGCTAAATTCAAAGAGCGCGACTGGTTTTGGGTGAACAACTACATCTACATAGTTTGTACTATCCACGCATCCATAACTACTTGTTACCACGGCTTTGATAGCAAAATTGCCTGGCTTTTCATACAGATGACTTGCTTGATTCACGCTTGTGTTTTCAATTGCACCACCCTCGAAATACCAGCGCCAATTACTAAAGCCTCCGGTATCGATATGGTCGCTTGCAAAATCAACTTGTATGGGCTGACAGCCGCTATCTATCGACGCTGTAAGGAGCGTAGAAGGGAGACTCGACATGATAACATGAATGGTATCGTAGGCTGCAAAAGAGCAGTTGTCGGTAAGGGTCACTACATAATCTTGATCCGTGCTTGGCGCAACTTGTTTTATTGCTCCTGCACCCAAACCATGACTCCAGGAATATTGATATGCGCTAGCAATACCTCCAGAACCAGCAGCTTTCATGGCAATGGTTTTTTCTGGACAAACCAGCGTATCGCCAACTCCATCCACAGACAATGGAGTAGCAATTTTGACTTCTACCACGGCTGTATCCCACGGACTGCATCCATCGCTAATCATGACGCGGAAATTCGAATCGATTAGGGGTTGTACTTGCTGTACTGCTCCATTCCCAATATTTTCCCAGAAATAAGAATAGTTTCCGAGCAATCCGCCTGCTCCGATTGCCTGAACTGTTGCAATTGCACCATGACAAATGATGGTATCGCTCGGAATTGTTGAAACCGACAATGGGTCTCGCAGGCTCACCTTAACAGAAGAAGAATCTTTTATTACAGTGCAATTGTCTTGTAATCGCACCGAATAGGTCGACTCGCTCGATGGCGTCACTGCATAGGGGGTTCCTGCTGGAAGTGTCGTTTCGGTAGTTCCATCACTCCAAACAAATTCATAATCTGGCGAATATCCACCGGTTCCACTAGCACGAAGTAAGGCCGTATTTTCTACACAAATGAGGGTATCCGGACTGGTACTTATGCTCAATGGAGCGCGCAGACTAACCAGCACCGAATCTTCTGTTGAGAGCAACGTACAATTATCGGTAAGTGTTACATGATAGTAAGCGCTTGCACTTGGCGTAACAGAGATATTGTTTCCAATCCCCACGTTTCTCCAATCGTACGAATAATGAAGCGAATCACCCCCGCTTCCATCCACATGCAGAAGTAAGCTCTCACCTCGACAAATCAAGGTGTCGGGCTGAAGGATCAAGTTCAATGGGAAACGTAGGCTGATTGTGATAGACGATGTATCAATAAAGTTGGTACAACCATCGGTGACCGAGACTTTGTAATTTGTGGAGTATTGTGTCGGAACAACAAATACCGAATCATTTGAAGGCAGGTTATGATCCCAGGTATAGCTATATCCATTTGGATCACCACCTGTAGAATAGACGCTTAATAGAATTCCTTGTCCGTTGCATATCGTGGTATCCGTACGCGTAAATATTTTGAGTGAATCCCGGCGGATCGCGTGGAAATAGGCAGAATCCAATTCATCAGAGCACCCACCATCATCCACCACAAGCTTAAACAAAACACTGGTATCTCTTGACGCTAGGATAAACGCACTATCGGTGCTCACCAGGTTGGTATCAACGTACCAGCGATAGCTATACTGCGAATCTAAACCTCCAGTAGGTGTTGCATAAATATTGATTTGCTCTCCAATGCAGACAGTAGTATCCTGACGCGGATTTGCATTTATATGACCTCGTGAAAACACATTCACATAATTTGTGTCTCTTCGGATTGAACAACTATCATCCAATATGACTTTGTATTTCGTGGTCTGCCGCGGACTTACAAAAATGGAGTCTCCATATGCAATAAAGGTGTTTGTAGAATCTATATACCACTCAAATCGGTACTGATTCGGCTTACCACCATTTCCCCTGGCATAGACCCAAACAGAGTCACCCTGGCATAAGGTTGTATCGTCACGTGGGCTAAGTATTGGATGTGAAATCACCCGCAAATTCATTGTATCAAGATAATAACAAGAAGTAACGGAGTCTTCACTGCGTAATATAAAATCATGTGTCACGTCTGGAAAAGCCAGAGGAGTCACGCTACTCGTATCTGAGAGTAAGGTATCGGCATACCAGGCAAATCGATACCCACCGCTCGCCTGAAGTGTTAAAGTATCTCCAAAACACATGGAATCATTAGGACCTGCATTCGTAGGAGGCACACCGCGAACATTGAGATTTTCTTCAAAGGGATACCCACGCACCGCCGGTCTAGTTCCGTCCACACGCAACCGATAACCCGCACCAACGGGAGTCGTTAAGGGAACAACTCCCTGAATAACTCCAGAAAGCGTATCCGTAATTTTCCCAATTTCCACTGCATCATAAAAATTTCCGCTGCGATTTGACAGCTGAATAGAAAACTCATTTCCTGATATAAATGGATCATGCTTGGTATACCAAACAGTAATAGAATCTCCTGGACAGACATAAGCCGGACTAAAAGAATCAATCTCGATATAATTCTCGCGTAATGCCCAAAGTGCTGGGGTATAATAACTCAATCCCCCCTCATACGCCACCTCATTGGTGTCATTATTGAAATACAATTTCACCGTATCATCCGTGGAGTTATATCCCCAAGTTCTACTAGACTTCCAGTAGGTAGCACCTGCATTATCCGTTGCCACCCCACCTCCGGTAGTTTTTTCATCCCAATAATAAACGATAGAATCTTTGTCTCGTATTCCGGAACGAGCATTCCAATCGCAATTACCATTTGTTGTGATTTTTAAGAGAAATGCGTCAGTAGTATAGGCAGTTCCCCAAGTCTGTTGTGTAAAAGGAGGTACATAAAATTCGCAAATACTCGATGTATCCGTGGTTCGATCAATGGTTCCAGAAACAAATATTTTTCCAGCAAAATCCACATCGAGGGAAGAAATATTGATCCGTTGGTTCGTCCACCACCATCCGCCTCCACTACTCGTGGTAGTATTATCTCCGAAGCGCTTGACCCATGAGATATTGCCTGCATTGCTCAACTTGGCTACATACAAATCATCAAAACCTAAACCTGAAGAATTAGCAAACCGTGAAGTACCAAAACTATCCGCCCCTGCTTGCATCTTTCCTCCGACATAGACAAATCCATTTTCATCGACACTCAAGGCCGATGCAGTAGACCCCATTTGCTTCGCCCACATCGGCATGCCATTATGGGGCAATACTTTCATGACGAAACCATTCTGATCGGTTAGACTTGATCCGGCATGCATAATACCGCTACCTGATTGCAGGGTGTTCGTGAAAGAACCTGAAACATAAACATTTCCAAAACGATCTGTCTTAACATCTCCCCCAGCAGATTGCCATGCATTGGCACCATCGGCTGTTGCAATTCTTCGGCAGAAGTACGGGTTTCCTGTCGTTTCTAATTTTAGCAGAAACACACTCCATCCTTGACTACTGCCAGAAATACCCGTATTTCCATATTGAAAATACCCTTGAAATAAACCTGTTATATAAACATCACCTTGCGCATTGCAGGTGATTCCCGTTGGATAATCATTTCCATTTCCTCCAACCGTCATGGCCCAATCTACGTCGCCATCTGGTTTCACTTTTACGAGCCAGATATCCCCCATACCGTAGGAGTTCACACTATACCCTGCTAGGTTGGAAATTGGACTATTCCAAGTTGATCCGATAATATAGGAATTTCCAGCGGTATCAATTGCCACCGCTGTAGTATATAAATATCCGGAAGACTCAATGGATTTGGCCCATTGTGCATTTCCTCGGCGATTGTACTTTACAATATAGGGTGTAACGTATTGATTACCATTTGAAGAGGCGTAGACACTGTCGCCAAAATCTAATTTCCCGTCGCTTTGTGCATATTGCGGACCAAGGATAGCCCCAATGGAATAGATGTTTCCATATTCATCACATACCATGTCTTGTGATCCAGACCCCCATGAAGTCACATTCCAACCATGCGCTCCTTTTCCGTCTAACTTACTCCAATCATATTTTTGTGCAATGCTGACTTGGGCGAAAGAAATCAACATGAGGACAAGCATAAATAAGCACTTGTACGTCAGTTTGTTTGGTTTCATTATCTTCAAATTTATTCAAACCGAGCTAATGCACAGCACATGCTTCACACAATTCGATAAAAGGTGTGGCATTTAGTTTGGTTTACGGAGATATGATGCCTTTCCATACGCAATCGTTGCCTAATTAGTCGTTAGTTCGACGAATGGCATCAAAATCGATTTACCACATAGGAGAAAATTATCCCTATTTTCGGGACATGAAGTATCCCTTGATTCTGCTGAGTATTGTTTTCTTAAGTGCCTGTTCTCTGATGAAGAAAAATTGCACCAGCCTTGCATTGACTACGGAGAACGCTGATATGGTTCAAGCGAATCCAGCGAATAGCATGTATATTTTCAAGTTTGGAGAAGGCCCTTTAGAAGGTTCGGAACTGCATATAAACTCACAAGAAGGTGGAATGGAAAAAGATATATTCATAATGAATCGTGCTAAACCCAATGCAGTGTTTGAAACGGTAAGTAAGGGGGATTGGAAATGGGCAGAAGAGGTGAATGAAGAGAATATGACTGCTTCAATAAAAGCTGCCATACAATTCAAATATGATGGAAAATTATTTTGTGTTCAAATCAACTATTCTGGAGAATCCATGAAAATGCCGTTACCTCCGCCCCCTCCAGTTCAAGAAAACCAGGACTAATGTACCAGGTAATCCACCACTAGGTAGACTGCAATTCCTATAAAAATTAATCCGGTTCCTTTATTGATCCAATCCAATAATTTCGCGCTCAGGTAAGGTTTGATGCGATTTGCCGAAAACGAAATGAGCACCTCAGTAAAGAAGATACTGATTAAACAACCTGCAAAAAAACTGATGAGTTGAGGCATTTCATAGCCCCATTCAGCACGAGCAACCGTAGCCCAACCAGCCCAGAACAGAAAATTTACTGGATTCAAAATATTGAGCAAAAATCCATTCGAGAAAAAGAAAAGCGCCTTCCCGAATTTTGTTTGCGGATAAGAAATACTTGTCTTTTTATTTGAAAGCATATTCAACCCCATTAAGGTGAGCACGATGACTGCACCGCCATGGATATAAATATTGGGCTCGTCAGGATTTATGAATTGAACGCCTAAAATTGCCAAGGTGATAAAGAAGAAGTCAGAAGTAACAACCCCTGATGCAATCATCATCCCTTTTTTCCATCCATATTCAATACTATTCTGAATAAGTGAAAAAAATACGGTTCCGAGCATCAAACTCATTAAAATTCCAGACAATAATCCTTTACCCAGGGCAAACAGCATCTGGCAAATTAACACATTTCTGCATGGACTTCCGCTCCTATTCACGCTACCTTTGAGCAAGAATGGTCAGCGTAATTTTAGTCAGCATTTATCTCCTTGTACTCTTGGCAGGGAGTTTTCGCAAAAGTGCTGCGGATTCCGATGCGGACTCCTATCTCTTGGCGGGAAGAAAATTGGCGCTCTTTCCCTTTGTTGCCACAATGGTTACTACCGCCTATGGATGGATATTGGGCATTGGTCAGCTTTATTATGAATATGGAATCAGTGCCTGGCTTTTCTTAAGTCTGCCTTATACCACCTTTGCCCTTGTAATGGCCTTCTTTTTGTCAAAAAAAATTCGGGAAGAGCAGATTCATTCTATCCCTGAGCTTTTGCAAAAACACTATGGAAAGTGGGTCTCAAAATTCGGTGCATTGCTGGTTCTGTTGCTCATCTCGCCCGCTATGTACGCCTTAATGACCAGTCAGCTGCTCGCTAGCATTTTCCGCATTCCAACCTGGATTTGTTTGGTACTTGCCTTGCTTTTTTCTTCGGCCTATATCTACCGTGGAGGCTTTCAATCAATTGCCAATAAAGACGGCTATAAGTTTCTCTTCATGTTCGGAGGTTTTGTTATTACTCTTATCTACCTCATTCATACCTATGGTACCTCCCCGCTGGAATCACTTGGCTCAGAAAAAATAACGTTTACCTTCTCTGCTCATTTATGGGAAATCATCACCTGGTTTATTCTTGCCACAGTTGTACTGACTGACCCGGGCTATCATCAACGGATCTATTCCAGTAGGACGCCTCAAGTAGCCAAGCGCGGATTACTCATTTCTGTGATCTGCTGGACTGTATTTGACTTCCTGGCAGCAAGCATCGCCTTATATGGACTCGGACTAATGCCCAACTTGCCTAACCCAGCACTGGTTTACCCACTATTGGCAAACGACTTTTTGCCTCCTGTTCTCGGTGCAGTGTTTATCCTCGGATTGCTTGCTACCGTGATGTCGACCCTCGATAGTTTTCTGTTCTTGTCTGCACAAACCTTGATGCTCGACCTTTTTGGCAAAAAAACGGATACGGGTAAATACATGCGCATCGGGCTTCTTCTAGTAAGCGTGCTCACCTTTTTGCTGCTCATTCCTTACCTGGAAAGTAATGCTGTTGATTTCTTTTTCGATTTTACGCCTTATATGGTTTGCGTACTGGTACCTCCGGTGCTTTCAGTATTCACCCCTCGCTTTCGATTGAGAGGCTATGAGGTTGGAATACAGATGACACTTGCCGTTTTGGCCTGTTTTACCTGGAATCAGCTATCTATTGAAATAACCCATGACCTTAGTGCGGTTGTTCCTGGCGCTGCTTTAGTGATTCTCTATCAAATGGCGGCACTGCTTTTAAAGAAAAGAGAGCAAGGAATCCATAATTAGTTTGATATTTGCAGTGTGGATTCAAAGAGACAGGAAAAATTCGCTCGTTTAATACAGAAAGATTTAGGCGAGATTTTTCAAGTGGCCTCCCGCAATTTATTTGGCGGTGCATTTATTACAGTACGTGAAGTTAAAGTTTCTCCAGACCTCGGTTTGGCAAGGGCTTACCTTAGCTTTTTTCAAGTCGACGACAAAGAAGAAATGTTGGATAAGGTACGCAGTCATAGCAAAGAAATTCGTCATGAATTGGCACAAAAAATTCGCCATCAAGTAAGAAAAATACCTGCCTTAGAGTTTTTTTTGGATGATAGTTTAGACTACGCACAACACATGGAGGAAGTCTTTAAGCGCCTCCACGACGAAGAAAATAAAGGGCCGCAAGCCGATTAGCATGTACTACGATCCGGTTAAAGAAATGTTGGGCAGTGTGTTCTCCAAACATCCACTGCTACGACGGGTATTTTATCGATTGCTCGATGCGGTACTCTTACGTTCATGGCATATGCACCGGGAAATAAAACTATGGGCCAGCGAACATAAAAAGGCAACCCATATTCTAGATGCCGGTTCTGGCTTTGGTCAATACAGCTATTACCTTTATAAACTCAATCCCAAATACAGCATTCTTGGTCTTGATATCAAAGGCGAACAAGTTTGTCGCTGCAACAAATTTTACCGCGAAAGGCATATCAATAATGTGTACTTCAAGTCGGGCGATTTGAACCAATACCGCCAAGACCAAGCATTCGACCTGGTAATTTGCGTTGATGTTCTGGAATATATGGATGACGATTCCTGTGTGTTTGAAAACATTTTTGCCAGCCTCAAACAAGATGGAATTTTCTTGATGTCGGTACCCTCCGATCGCAAGACTAAAATCAATCTACGTCAATTTCGTTTTCCAGACGAGGGCGACTTCATGCGCGATGGGTATAATATGACTGCATTAAAGCTCCATCTCAAAAAATTAGGGTATAAGAAAGTAAGGGCCCGTTATACCTACGGAACTCCAGGGCAGATATCCTGGCTAATCTCTATCAAGTGGCCCGTAAAAGCATTGCGTCTTTCAAAGGCATTCATGCTTATCTTCCCTATCTATTTTCTTCTTATCTTTCCAATCTGCTTGGTTTTAAATTTTATAGACACCCATATGGGGCACCTCACTGGGGCAGGAATTATATTGAAAGGATATAAATGATTCTTAGTCGGTTCATAGCCAGACGTTATCTGTTTTCAAAAAACAACCCGAACGCAATAAATATTATTAGCGGTATCTCCGTGCTGGGATTCACCGTTGGTGCCATGGCATTGGTAACGGTTATGTCTGTTTTTAATGGTTTTGAATCACTCGTTCAATCACTCTATACTGCCTTCGACCCAGACCTCAAAGTAGAAGCCAAATACGGCAAGGTCTTCCATACAGACTCCGTCCCATTTCATGAAATAAGCCAGCTCGAAGGAGTGGATCAAGTCGCTCAGGTGCTGGAAGAAAATGTTGTGCTGCGCTATGATGAACGCCAGGCGATTGCCACCATGAAAGGAGTTAGCGCAAATTACGTCTATGTTACCCAGCTTGATAGCATGGTATATGAAGGGCAACTCCTTTTAGAAAGTGGCGACCAAAATTATGTGGTAGCGGGCTTAGGCATCGCGGCACGTTTGGGACTCTCAACCTATAACGACTATACCAAACTGGCCATCTATATGCCAAGAAGAGGGGTAGGCTTTAATATGATGAATCCTGAGCAAGCCCTGAACCAGGCATTTGTTCGTCCATCGGGTGTTTTTAGTATCGACGATGATATCAATAATAAATATGTAATTGTTCCACTGCGACTTGCCCATGAATTGATGGAATATACGGATGAAGTTTCGGCATTCGAAATTGCACTAAAGCCAGGCTACCGAGTAAAAGATCTTCAAAAACAAATCGGACAATTGATGGGGGATGATTTTGTGGTAAAAGACCGAGAAGCCCAAGAAGCAACCCTCTATAAGGTGTTTCGCTATGAAAAATGGGCGACAGCCATGATCATGGTTTTTATCCTCATACTTCTCACCTTTACGGTCATCTCCTCCCTGAGTATGCTGGTTATGGAAAAGCGTAAAGACATTGCCACACTTCGCAGCATGGGCGCTAAAGACGCACTTATTCGGCGCATCTTCTTGCAAGAGGGGATGATGATTGCCTTGAGTGGAGGCATTATCGGACTGCTCCTTGGCTATGCCTTATGCTGGCTACAAGCTACTTACGGGCTAATTGGCTTCGGGGGTCTAGGAACTTTTATCATCAACGCCTATCCTGTAGAAATGAAAGTGTCAGATTTTGTCATGATTTTCTTCTTCATTCTCACCCTCGGATTTGCCACATCTTGGTACCCTGCCAAGAAAGCCGCAAGGATGGATGCCAAGGAAATTTCAAGAATTTAATGCCTAGCTGAAGCCGGTAAAAGGAGGCTAGTCCTTCTCCCAAATCCGGCAATCAGTTCCTTCCTTGCGCCAGATTTCCCAACCCATCATTTTTGCTTTCTTGGTCAATCGAATTCGCAGACGCTTGGGATAGAAATTATGAAACCAAGTGCCCACATGAGAGCGCGATGGCATCACCCCTATTTCATCCAAAATATCATAAGAGGCAGCAGCACAGCGCATCCCAAGAAACGCATAATCATACGGGACATTTGAACTATACGTGTCAACCAGACTATCTAGCGCATGTCTTTGCTCCGCGCTAATTTGGATGCGAATACTCATTGCCTTGATGGTCGAGGAATCTGACTCAGAAAAAGTCTTCCAAAAGGAGGACATAGAACGTAAGGTATACGCGCTATGGCAAGCATTTCTATTTCCAACATAATGAAATTTCCCTTCTGGCACAAAGTCTATGATTTGTCCTGTATCATACTCAATTCCAACATGCCCACCATGGATTCCGCCAAACCATTTATGTTCATTCTGGCAGGATTTTCTGGGCTTGGATCCATAAATAAAATGGACGCTTATCCATGAACTATCTTGACCATGACTTAGATTGAAGGTACAAGAAAAGAGAAATAATAAGCTAAAGAGAGCCGGTCTATTGATGGACAATCTGTTGCCGAAGAATAGGAGAATTACCTGAGTCATAAATAGTTAAAAAATAGGTGCCTGGCGCATACCAATTCATGAGCAAATCAAATTTTGAAGCCTCGCTTGCTTCCTCATGAACCAATTTTCCATTTGCATCATGAAGTACGAAACGGTTGGAAGAAGTCTGTGGTTTTGAGAATTCAATATGCAATTCATTGACAACCGGATTTGGAAAAGCGCGCACGGTAACTTGCTCCATTAGTCGTTCTGCTGGGGTTTCTTGAATTTCTTTGAGAAAGCTTTTCTTGTCTAAACGCAAACTATCATTCACCACCACTTCATTGCTCACAATAAACACATCATGTATATGAAAGTTTTGATCGGTTTTAACCAGCTGTTTGGCATACAGTACCACTTCGAGTAAGGGGAGTCGCCAACTGCCTTCTTCATGTGAAAAGGAATAATCTACTGAAGCAATCAAAACATCAGCATAGCCCGGAGCACAAACGCGGTAGGTATAATCTGCGGCTTTTGAATTTTCATTCTTTTTGTAGCCCCAATAATATCCATATGCAAGAAATTGGGTGCTGTCTGGTTCCCATTCTTCATTCACATATTTATAGCTATTCCTCATAACGAATGAATCAAGGGCAGAAGAATAATGGTACACTTTTGCTCCAGAGATGGGTTTTCCGAATTGATCCATGACTCTTATTTTTCCGATCGGCGAAGGAGGACAGGCAGTAGCATCTGCAACAAGAAACAGGGCGATTAGAGCGCCCAAAAAATACGTAGCGGTTTTCATAATTATACGTTTATAAGGTTGAATTCCTTTGTTTGACCCTGATGCCCGCCGAATCAGAATGATAACGTAATTACGTACCGCTTTCGTGTGGGGTTGGAATTGCTATTTTTGCAGCCATGAAATACCTCATCGCGGGACTAGGAAATATCGGTAGTGAATATGCGGATACGCGTCATAATATTGGGTTTAATGTGGTCAATGAACTGGCACGCCGCATGGGAGTTAGCTTTGATTTAGGACGACACGTACATATAGCTGAAGGAAAGTTCAAGGGACGAACCCTCGTGCTTATCAAGCCTACAACTTATATGAACTTGAGCGGTAAGGCTGTAAATTATTGGCTAAAAGAGCTCAAGCTTCAAGAGGATAACCTGCTTGTGATCACCGATGATTTGGCATTACCCTTTGGTAAACTGCGTATGAAAGGCAAAGGCTCGGATGGAGGCCACAATGGTTTGAAAGACATCAATCTGACCCTAGGCCACAATCAGTATCCGCGTCTCCGGTTTGGGATCGATAGCCGTTTTGGACAAGGCCGACAAGTGGATTACGTGCTTGGAAAATGGAATGCCGAAGAATCTAAATTTTTAGAGGAAAACGTCAACAAAGCCGCCGATGCCGCTGAAGCTTTTTGCAGTATCGGACTTGAACGTGCCATGAATTTTTTCAACTAACCCCCCTTCGACAAGCTGCGATAAACATAGTCAGCGGCATGACAATTCACCCACTTGTGTTAATTTCCACTTCGTTTCAATTAACTTGCACCTTCGCCTCTCCCGCATAGTTCCTAGATTCCGCAGGTTATAAATAAAAAAAGCTGCAAAGCATTTGTTTCCAAAG
>CAZUIT010000035.1:0-37288 GCA_964620355.1 uncultured Burkholderiales bacterium
CTCCGCACAAATAAATACTTAGAAATGAATAGAATATATCCTTCCAAGAGTATTGGCTTTGGGCTGCTAGGGCCGGAAGGTTTTCGGAAATGAGCTTTTCGAAACCCAGAGAATCTAGGAACTATCGGGAGCGAGCGTTCGAGTGTCGATAGTTATAGGGATCGAAGTTTCTGAATAATATGCTTTGGAGTTCTAATATTCTTTTACCAAAGTTTCCAGAGGAATATGCAAAGCCTCATGCAATTTGCGGATCATGGCCAGATTCAGTTTCCTGTTCTTTCTGAAGATGTCCGTAACACGACTTTTAAAGCCTAAAATTTGAGCTAAGTCTTTATTGGACAAACCTTGTTGTTCCATTCTGTATTTAATGGCTTCAATAGGACTAGGTGCTTCAATAACATACTGTTTGTCTTCATAATCCTTGATGAGAAGCGATAGCACATCGGCTTCATCACTTTCTGGAGTACCCAGTTTTGCATTGAAAATTGTTTCAAACCTTTGCAAAGCGGTTAAGTATTCTTCCTTGGTTTTTATAATCTTGAGTTCCATTCAGTTTTTAATTTACACACTATTCTTCTTTACTTTTTGTTCTCTCATTAAAAGAGTTCTACTGTTTCTGCATCAACTTTGTCATATGCTGCATGAGAGCCAATAAACTTTATAAACACCATGCTTTTTCATAATTTATCTCAGCAATCAAGCGGAAGTCATTCCCGTTAATTTCAAAAATAGCCCGACTGTTCTTGATTGTTCTAGCTGTATTAAACGCTCTTATTTTATCCGAAGGCTTCTTCCACTCTGCCTCCTTAACGTCATGGTACCACTTTTCTAAGGTTGCCTTGCAGTTCGAGTGCTTGGTGTAAAAAGCAATGATTGTACTTCGGTTATAAATATTCATTCACCATCAATAACTCAAGACAAAGAAAAATAAAAGTAACCAAAATGGTTATTCTCAATTAAAAAATCATGTGCGAAAGAGAAAAATCAAGAGGTAGTTCCTGCTCTCTCAAAAAGCGCCGAGACGAATTTGATCTAGACCTTCTTCCCTTTTAAGCGGAAATAATACACAAACGACAGTTTTATGTAGAGCAATTTGGCGCGTTCATTTACTGCATATTCTTTTTGATTTGCGCTATTCATTAGACAAATTTGATAATCGATAGTCGGACCACTGAATGTGGCATATTCAGCTGTTAGTCCAATTTCATAGGAAGAACCCTTGGCTGTTCTGGAGCTATAATTCAATCCCGCTACAAATTCAATTCCTGAATGGGTGCTGAAAGAAGTGTTATTAGTAATGGAATAATTGAAAGTATAAAGCCCTCTATACCTTGGAGACCAACTATCGGTCATATTAAATACAGTCGCTCGATAAAGGAAGCGTCGGTGGAAACCTGAACCCCAAGCCCCTAACCCCAAACCCCTACTTAACCAACCTAATCCCGCTAAACTGCCACTGCAGGTGCGGGTGAAAGAAGTTTCGGTAACTCGGACGCCAATGTCCTTCGGGTGTGGCAAGAGATGCTCCGCGGAGGACCATTTGTCCGCTCATAAATTTGCCATTGTATTCGCCCAAGGCGCCTTCTTCGATTTTGAAACCTGGGTAGGGTAAATAGGCCGAGGCGCACCATTCCCAAACCGGACTATACATCCAATCGGGATTAAATTGAAAGGCGATCTCCCATTCGGATTCGGTAGGGAGTCGGGCTCCTTTCCAGCGGGCAAAGGCATCGGCTTCATAGTAGTTCACGTGCATAATCGGACTAGCCTCCTCGATTTCTTTCAATCCACCCAGGGTATAGTATTTCCAGCGATTTCCTATAAAATGCCAATACATCGGGGCTTCTGCTTCCTGCCTTTGCACCCAGTCCCAACCTTCGGCAAGCCAGTAGCGGAAATTTTTATAGCCACCCGCTTCAATAAACTCCAAATACTCTGCATTTGTAATCGCCCGATCGGCCATCTCATAGGCATTCACATAGACTTGATGCGGGTCTTTTTCATTATCAAAGGCAAATCCACCGCCTTCATGACCAATGGTGTATAGGCCTTCAGGTATGATATTCCACTCCAATTTCTTCTCAGCCACCCAGCCAAGATCAGGAGCATCTTCCTTCACATAAGCGGGCATAAGGTATTGATGTCCGAGTATGTATTTGATATCTGAAAGAAGGAGCTCTTGATGCTGCTGCTCGTGGTTGATGCCGATTTCTATGCGGCGCATGATTTCAGGCTTATGGCTGTGTTTGTCTAGCTCCTCCCAAAACAAAGCGACTGCCTCACTCACATGTTGACGGTATTGCATGATGGTTTTCACCGTTGGGCGTGACAAAAATCCACGTTCATCCCGCTGACTTCTTTTGCCAACATGGTTATAATAGCTATTGAAGAGGAAGCCAAACTCTGGGTTAAACTCAGTATACTTAGGCAAATAGGGTTTCAAAACAAAATTCTCAAAGAACCAGGTGGTATGGGCCAAATGCCATTTCGGCGGACTCACGTCCACCACCGGCTGCACCACAAAATCCTCCGTTTCTAAAGGTTCTACAAGTGCTTCTGTCCAGGCTCTGGTTTTAAGAAATTGTTCTAATAACATGAGATAAGGTTTTGTTTAATTCTTGCAAGTACGTTTTAAAATTTTAGCTCTCTGCTTTTAATTCCGTTTTGCCTCTTCCCTCGGCTTCACTACGTTCCGCTGATCCTTCGCTTCTCCCGCATAGCCATCGGGATCAGCTATGGCCCACGCGGTCGGGATGACGGCAAGAATGCGGCCCCTGCCCCTTGCTCCACCTCCCCTGCCTTTTCTAAACCTCCGCCAAATACTTATGGACCAAACTAATCGACATGGAACCTTCCCCCACAGCTGATGCAACCCGATTCATCGCTCCGGAACGCACATCGCCAGCAGCAAAGATTCCGGGAATGCTGGTTTCTAGTACAAAAGGGTCTCTATCCAAACGCCATTGCTTTTTGAATTCGGGATATTGAATGAGGTTTCTTCCTGTTTCTACAAAGCCTTTTGGATCTTTGATCACCGACTCATCTAACCATTGAGTATAGGGCTTTGCTCCGATGAAGATGAATAAAGCTTTATTATCAACCGAAGTGTTTTCTCCAGTTTTCAAGTTTTTAATTTCTATGGATGACAGGTACTCTTCTCCAAGGGCTTTACTTACCTCTGAATTCGGAACCAACTCAATATTCGGAATCGCCTGTATCTGATCAATCAAATAGCTCGACATGGTGGCAGTCAAATCGTCTTTACGAATGATGATGCGCACCTTACGGGCGTAGTTACTCAGGTATACTGCAGCTTGTCCGGCTGAGTTCCCGCCTCCTACTACCGCAACTTCCTTGTCTTTGCAGGCACTTGCCTCTGTTGTCGCTGCTCCGTAATAAACACCTGCACCGGTGAATTTCTCCAGCCCTTCGGTTTCGAGCTTTCTATAATCTACTCCGGTTGTTACTACGATGGATTTTGCATGAACAGCGCTTCCATCGCCTAAATGTATCTTTTTATAGCCGCCTTCTTGGACTTCAATCTCCTTCACCTCTTGTGGTGATAAGAACTCAGCCCCAAAACGTGTGGCTTGGGTAATGGCTCGTCGTGCTAAATCAGAACCGCTCAGTCCGCTCGGGAATCCGAGATAGTTCTCGATTCGAGAACTCGTACCCGCTTGTCCGCCGGGTGCTTTTCTTTCTATCAATAAACTTTTTAATCCTTCACTCGCTCCGTAAACAGCTGCCGCCAATCCTGCTGGTCCGGCGCCGATGATTGCGACATCGTACAATTCTTCACTTGCCTTGGGGTTTAAGCCAATATGCGAAGCGATATCAATGATGGATGGATCGCTGAGGAAAGAGCCGTCTTCAAAGAAAACAACTGGCAAATCCTTTGGCGTTAACCCGTTAATCTCCAATAAGGTGGTCGCTTCTTCATTCACCTGCACATCGAGCCATAGATAGGGCTTAAGGTTACCGGAAAGGAAGTCTTTGATGCCATGTGATTTTGGGGAATAGGCATAGCCCAAGACTTTGATGCCCGCAAAAGCAGGAC
This sequence comes from uncultured Burkholderiales bacterium, assembly GCA_964620355.1. Lineage (GTDB taxonomy): Bacteria > Bacteroidota > Bacteroidia > UBA8524 > UBA8524 > UBA8524. Next base: position 4,058 of record CAZUIT010000035.1, read on the forward strand.
GGTAGTCGAAGAGCCATTCTTCCAATAAATCGTTGATGACTGGATACAGCTTCTCCTCAGGTGGATCCCATGGTTTTAAGAGGTAATAATCAAGCTGTACCTCATTGATGGCCTTGATGGCTGCATCGGTATCCGAATAGGCAGTTAATAATACACGCTTGGCCTTGGGGAATATTTCTCTCGCCTTTTCTAAAAAATCTACCCCTTGCATCTCTGGCATTTTCTGGTCGGATAGAAAGAGTGCTACTTCTTCGCCTTGATTTTTCAATTCAACCAGACTTTCCAATGCCTCATTTGCAGAAGTTGTAGCGATGACTTTATAGTCCTTTCGATACTGTGTGCGCAAATCACGTTGAATTGCCCGCAGCACCTGTGGATCATCATCTATACTGAATAGAATAGGCGTTTGCATTAATCGGCTAAATTGTCGGTAATGTATTCGGTAATCTTCCTCATTAAATGAACCCGGTCTTTGCCGCGCACATTATGTGGGTGTTCTGGATAGACAAAATAGTCCATCAAGACTTCTTTCTTCACTGCTTCACGTACATAGAGCAAGCTATGCTGCCAAAGCACTACATCATCTGAAGTTCCATGAATCATGAGTAATTTGCCATGTAGATTTTCCACGTAATTGAGCAGATTAGCCGTTTTGTAACCTTCAGGGTTTTCTTCCGGGCGGTCCATATAGCGCTCGGTATACATGATTTCGTACATGGACCAATCAATAACGGGCCCGCCAGCAACGCCCACTTGAAAAGTTCCTGGTGCCCGAGTCATCAATGTTGTCGTTAAAAATCCTCCAAAGCTCCAACCATGAACGGCCATGCGGTTTGGGTTGACAAAAGATTGTTTCTTCAACCAATTCGCTCCTACAATTTGGTCGGCCATTTCGATGGTACCCAGTTGACGAAAGGTGGAATTTTCAAAGGCCAACCCACGATTATCCGATCCACGGCTATCCATAGAGAAAACCACATAACCTTGCTGGGCCATATAATGCATCCATAGATTGGCTCCTGATAACCAAGAATTGCGGACCAATTGCAAATGCGGACCTCCATACAAATACACCACCACTGGGTACTTTTTGGTAGAGTCAAAATGCGTTGGTTTAATCATTCGGCAATAGAGGTCTGTTTCTCCATCTGCCGCTTTCATAGTAAATACGGAAGTTTGTCCGAGTTCAAAATCTTTCAAAGGATCTTTTGACTTGAGCAATTCCTTCTTCTTCCAATCTTTGGTGCTTATCAATTGTGTGACACCGACCACGCTGGAGGAACTGTAGCTATCGAGAATGTATTTCCCATCTTCGGTTACCTGACATGAGTGGTAGCCACTTTCCTTGGCCCATTCACTGATATCTCCCGATTTCAAATCCACTTTATAGAGATTTCTGTTCAAGGGACTTTGTTTGGTCGCCATAAAATAAAGCTGCTTGCCTTTTTCGTCGCCACCTAGGAGTTCAGTAACCAGCCAATCGCCTTTGGTGAGTTGTTTTTCTAGGATTCCATTTTCATCATATAGATAGAGGTGATTAAATCCATCACGCTCACTTTGCCAGATAAAATGCTTCTTATCTACCCAATGCATCGGATGCTCTGGCTCCACATATTTGTCGTGGGTTTCTTCAAATAATGTTACGACAAACTCGCCAGATATGGCATTGTATTTATTGAGCATCATCATATTCTGATCGCGATTCACAATGGCGATATAGACATACTCCTCAGAAGGGTCCCAAGAGATATTGGTCAGGTATTGTTCTGCCGACCCGACAGTTTGTATTTGTACCGACTTCCCTTTTTTTGTATCAAAAACATGCAGCGTTACATGATGTGAGGCCGCACCAGCAAAAGGATAACGAATCTCTTCACCTTGGGCTGGCATCTTATCTAATTGATAGATGGGATACTGTGTCACCATCGATTCATCCATGCGATAATACGCCAACCTGCGCGCATCGGGCGACCAAAATAGTCCGCCATTGATGCCAAACTCATTGCGGTGAACAGTAACCCCATTCACCACCCCTATTGCAGAGTCGTTGCTGACTTGGACAGGCACCGAACCCGGATATTTCACAAAAACGTTAGCTCCTTCGGTATAAGCCACATACCCTCTTTCATCGTGGAAGGTTTGGTTAGTGAGTCTGCCTTCAACCCCGTGCTCTGAGCGCATGGTTTTGCTTTTGATATGGAAGAGATAGATGATATTTCCAGATTGAAAACGAAACTCCTTCTCATTTTTCCAATTGATAATGCGTGGTACGGATTTCAGGTCGGGAATTGGAGGCGCAGTGGGTCGGTTTATGCCATTGTATTGCTTCAGCGCAAAATTAACCGCCGCCAGATCAATGGTATCGTTGGTATTCTTGTCGGCATCTGTAAATACCAAACAAGATTCCTCTCCTTTCTTCCCTGTATGATAATAAGTATGGGTTTCGGGAATCCAGCTCAGTCCACTTAAGGATTCGGGAAGCAGTGAATAATTTCCATAAGTGGTTGCCTCTTCAATACTAAAAATACGCTGTGCTTTAGAAGGGACAATACAAAAGATACTGATTGCGAGTAGAACTAATTTTTTCATCAAAATTTATATCTGATTCCGTTTAAGATACTGTAGGTGTTTTTAACAACTCCCGGAGGAGGAATTTCATCATAAAAAAGTGAGAGCTCGAATTTAAACTGAATCTGCGAGCTAATGTCGAACAAGATAGAATTTTCCGTACTCAATCGAAAGTCTTTGGAATAGGCCAAAACCGGTTGGTAATACGAAGTGCTATTCAATTCCATGCGGTCGAATAATTTCAGGCGCAAGGCTAAATAGTAGTTCATGCGCATATCTGTATTGACCTCCTCACGGTTCTGCACAATTTCGTATTCATTCATCAGCGCAGCACCAACAAAGGCACGATTCACATGTTCTTTGGGAAATAGTTCAAACCTTCCTCCAGCTGCTATAAGTTGCCGGTATTGTACACGCAATAGCTTATTGAATTGCACCTGTGCAAATGACTCAAACATGAGTCGCTTTTCTGCAGGCATTTGGTAGCGCACATGAATGAAACCGCTATGCGCAAAATTTGCCCCAGGTGATTTGATGAAAAGCAGGTTCTCTAAGACAAAAATTTGATGCTTGTCTTTTCGGTAAACCACCTGCGCATTCTGAGCGAAACTATAGAGCGGCGTAACTTGTTTGACAACGCGGAAGGAAAGGTCCGCATCTCCAAAAAGTCCATTGGTATCCGCATTTAGTCGCTGCCGTTCAATATTTACGATCTGCGCGGCAGCGTCCCAATACGAACAAAGTAATAGGAGAAAGAAAAGGAGTGTTTTACTCTTTTTCCACCACTTCATAAAGGTCATTCCTGCGGTTTTTCCAATTCTGTACCGTACCTGATTTACGGGTACGTTCAAGCGATGCGAGGTCAAGGTCAGCAATAACAACGGTTTCCAAGTTCGGACTACATTCTCCGGCAATGGCTTCCGGTGGAAAGGCAAAATCGGCTGGAGTATAGATTCCTGATTGTGCATAATTGATATCCATATTCTCCACAGAAGGAATATTACCAATGGTTCCTGCAGTGGCTACATAGATTTGATTTTCTATGGCTCTTGCTTGAGCACAAATTTTCACACGAAGATACCCATGCCGCTCATCCGTACAGAAAGGAACAAAAATGATTTGCGCTCCTTTGGCACTTTGAATACGGGCAAGCTCAGGGAATTCTGAATCGTAGCATATATTAATGCCTACTTTTCCGCAGTCGGTATTGAAGACTTTCACTTCATTGCCTGCTTTTACTCCCCACCATTTGGCTTCATTCGGGGTGATGTGGACTTTATACTGCTTCTCAAAAGTGCCATCCCGTTTAAATAAGAAGGAAACATTGTACAGATTTCCACCCTCGACTGTTAAGTGCGTTCCAGCGATGATATTGATATTGTATTCTACTGAAAGTCGGGAGAAGAGGTTGATATAATCATCGGTATAGATGTCTAGGTCGCGAATACTGTCTTCCACACTCTTATTTTTTGCATCCATAAAGGACAAAAGCTGAGTGGTGAAAAGTTCTGGAAACAATGCAAAATCTGATTTATAATTCGATGCCACATCTGTGAAATACTCACATTGGGTTGCGAAATCATCGAAGCTTGCAATTTTTCGCATTTCGTATTGAATACAGCAGATCCGAACCTTCTTAGTTATAATCTGACGACCGGGTGTTTCTGGAACATAATCCAAGTTCGGCCATTCCATCAATACCCCATATCCTTCCGATTCAAGGTCGAATGGCAGGTAATCTTTAATGATTTTTCGGATATAAAACCCTTGAGAGATTTGGAAAGTAAGTACTGGATCTTTGATCTTTTTATCGAGAACACGTTTCACATAGGCCCTTACCCCAAGATCTTCAGAGTATTTATGAAAGTTCGGAAGTCGGCCACCAATCAAGATTTGCTTCAGGTTCAGTACTTCACACAGTTCACGGCGCATCTCATACAAACGACGGCCAATTTTCAGTCCTTGGTATTCAGGATGCACCATTACCTCAATGCCATACAAGGTATCTCCTTCCGGGTCATGATTGGTGATGAAGCCATTATCGGCCATTTCAGCCCAGCTATGGTTGTCTTCATAATCTTCCATATCAACTATGAGACTAGAAGCAGAACCTACGATTTCACCTTCGTATTCAATTATCTGCATTCCTTCCGGAAAAATGCCAAATTGACTCTCAAGCATGGAGATTTTCCAGGGAGCTTGATCCGGAAAACACTTTTTTGAAAGTTTAATAATCTCCGTAAAATCCTCATGAACCGCGGTTCTTTGGATGATTGTCGGCTTTCTACTTTTTCTTACTGCCATCTATTTTTGTCTCCCTCGTGGGAATGTCACAAATTTGCCCAAATTTTAACATCCATGCAAAATTTGAAATCCACGATAGAAGCCGCTTGGAATGAGCGCGGACTTTTGAAAGAAAGCGCTACTATTCAAGCAATTGAAGAAGTGATAGAACTCCTTGATAAGGGAAAGCTACGTACAGCTGAGCCCGTTGACGGCGGTTGGCAAGTGAATGAATGGGTGAAAAAAGCCGTGATTTTGTATTTCCCAACCCGAAAAATGGAAACTTTTCATGCGGGTCCGATGGAATTTCATGATAAAATGCGTTTAAAAACCAATTATGCTGAATTAGGAATTCGAGTGGTTCCTCATGCAGTAGCCCGATACGGTGCGTATATCTCTGCTGGTGTTATAATGATGCCCAGTTATGTAAATATCGGAGCGTTTGTTGACAGCGGAACCATGGTTGATACTTGGGCTACCGTTGGATCATGTGCTCAAATCGGAAAAAATGTTCACCTCAGCGGTGGTGTTGGAATTGGTGGGGTTCTCGAACCTGTTCAAGCGGCCCCAGTGATCATTGAAGATGATTGCTTCATTGGATCACGTTGTATCGTAGTTGAAGGCGTACGTATTGGAAAAGAAGCCGTACTCGGAGCGGGCGTAACCATCACGCAGAGCACCAAGATTATTGATGTTACAGGAAATGAACCGCTTGAAACAAAAGGCTATGTTCCTGAACGTTCTGTGGTTATTCCTGGATCATACACCAAAAAATTTGCGGCAGGAGAATATCAAGTACCTTGTGCCTTGATTATTGGAAAACGTAAACCGAGCACCGATTTGAAAACCTCTTTGAATGATGCGCTGAGAGAGTACAATGTTGCTGTATAAATTCTGAGTTGTCATACATGAGACTTAAAAGTCAACCTTATCCTTAACCTCTCCCGATAGCTATCGGGACACAAATCATAAATCGGATTGTCGCAAATCCTCGTCATACAAACCGCTTTTTTAGGCGACGCCATTCTCGGAACGGCTGTCTTGGAAGAATTGCGCACGCAGCATCCGAATGCGCAGATTGACTATTTGGTGCGCAAGGGAAATGAAGGACTGTTTGAAGATCACCCTTATATCCGTCATCTGCTGGTTTGGAATAAAAAGGCGGGCAAGTACAAGGACTTATGGCGACTCTTGAAAGAAATCCGCCATACCTATTATGACCAGGTAATCACCCTGCAGCGTTTTGCTTCCACAGGGTTTTTAACCGGCTTTTCGGGCGCCAAGGAACGTATTGGCTTTGATAAGAATCCACTCTCCTTCCTGTTTACCCAGCGTGTGGTTCATACCTATACCAAGCATGAAGTGTTGCGGAATTGTGATTTAGTAAGAAGCCAGAGCAAGGGAGGGGCAACAGGAGACCCTCGTCCGAAACTGTATCCACAAAAACGTCATTTCGACAAGGTACGGCATTACCAAAATGCGCCATATATCACCATAGCTCCTGCTTCTGTATGGTTTACCAAACAATGGCCCAAGGAGAAGTGGATTGAGTTCCTGGAAAGTATCAAGGAAGACATGAAAGTTTTGATTATTGGCGGTCCAGGAGACAAAGGGCTTGGTGATCAAATTATGGCTGAAACCAAATCAAACCAAGTGCGTTTTGAAAACCTATGCGGTACATTGCAATTATTGGAAACCGCTGCCTTGATGAAGGGCGCCATGTTGAATTATACGAACGACAGCGGACCAATGCATATTGCTTCGGCCATGAACGCCCCTACACGGGCTATTTTTTGTTCAACTGTGGAAGATTTTGGCTTCGGCCCTTTGAGCGACGATAGCCAAGTGATTCAGACTGAATTAAAGCTGAACTGTCGCCCATGCGGATTGCACGGTCACAAAGCGTGTCCAGAAGGTCATTTTAAATGTGCTAAGAGCATCCATATTGATGCGGACTTCCATTAAAATAGTTTCTCTTCCTTTCTAAATTTCATAGTCTCTTGAAGCTGAATTAAACTCTCCAAGGAATGGTGCGCCTTATTTACCCAATTGAATTCCTAGGGTAAGATACACTGCCCTTGCCTCCGCTGGGATAATACCTGGCCCAGGATAGCTGTCGGCGCGACGCGTAAAGTAGGATGTATTCGTGAGGTTATTGACGCTCATGTCTATACTCCAAATTTTCCATAGCCAACCAATAGAAAGGTCCACGACAGCATAAGCCGGAATTCTACCTTCCACTGCGCTGCTGGTCCATTCCGAATTAGTTGCATCACTGAAATGAGAAGAAGTATACGAATATTGGAGTGAGGCACGGAGGTATTTCCATCGGTACCGTAGTCCACTTCTTAGCACCTTATTTGGAACCATCTCGACCTTATTGCCATCAATAGCAGGCTGATCAGGCGCATCATAAACTCCATTGATAAGGGCTAAATTCACAAATACATTCAAATCTTGAAAGCGCAAACTTTTTGCTCGTGAAAAGCGAAATACATTCACCTCACCCATCATTTCGATTCCTAAGGTTCTAGAATTGGCTACATTCGTTCGAAAGCGGTAATCCAAATACAAGGGTGCTTCACCATTCTTTAATACCTGCCCGATGCGACCATCGTATTGCAAGTAAAAAGCCGTTACTTCATAAATAAACTTTCCGGCACGTTCTCCACGAATACCCAGATCTGCTGTAAATCCTCGTTCATCGCGTAAGCTCGAATCCACGCGTAGACTCGGATTACTTATGCGCAGGTCGGTATAGTTGATGGCACGGTAATTCTGACTAAAATTCGCATAAAATTCCAAACTCGGACCAAGGCTATATTGTGTTCCTAGTCCGGCAATGATAAATCCTCGCGACCGGGAACGTGAATCTTCAATTCGTTGGTCAGATATCACATTTCCTGCTAAATCAAAGACGCGTTGACGGTAATACCCCTCCGCCCCAGTGCTAATGTACTCAGCACGAAGTCCTGGGCTTATTGTCCAGCGTTTGTTCAGGCGAATAACTTGTTCCCAGAAGAGCGCCAGATTAACATTATCAAAGCGGTAATCGCTATTCTCCAGTTCATCTGGATTATTGAATTGAAAATTCGCGTCACTTCCATTGGAACCTTCACCCTGCCTGGCGCTTGAATGACCAAAATACATGCGGTAACCCAGTAGATTATGCTGCGTCTGTCCGCGCCATTTCCATTCATGAAGCCAACGCATCTCCTGCCCAATATTCGCAAATCTCCCTTGAATGAGATTTCGATTTCCACCAAGGTCGATGCGGTTAATCCTTTCCAAATTCCCCACCGAGCTTCGTTCCGCAATCAAGCCAAAGAGCCGCATCTCATAGAGATTATTGGAATCGCTACGAAATTGCACTTGCCATGAGGGAAGATGCCAATTCACCTTAAACCAATTTCTTGTCCTTAATGACTGCTGAGGATCTTCTTTAAATGCGATATCAGTCAAACCGCCAGCCTGTTGGGCGAGGTAACTCATTCCAGTATATTCAAAACTGTGGGCCCAGTATTTGGAGGCCTTCCAATTCAATTTTATGGAGCCCGTGAACGACTCAAATCCACTATTGGCCCGCCAAGAATCTCCGCGCTTATAGCTTAGATAACTGTAATGATTAAGGTTTCCATTTGCCAGCGTTCCACCGAGGCTATTGAAAGAGCCGAAATAACCGTATGAACCGAGGGTCTGTCTGCTTGTGTATTGAAATGGGATAGATGATGGACCTTGTTTGGTCACAAAGTTCAGCATTCCGCCAAACTGGGTCCCGTATTGCAATGATGCCGCCCCACGAATAACTTCAATACGTTCTACAGCTTCCATGGGTGGCGAATAATAAGCCTCAGGATATCCCAAAGCATCAGCACTAATATCATAGCCATTTTGACGGGTATTGAAATTGGCAGTTCGGTTCGGACTCAATCCTCTTCCTCCAACTCCAAGTTGCAAACCTGCTGCATCAGACTCCCAAATATTGAGTCCCGTGATTTTTCCAAATACCTGACGGGCATTATTGGTTGAAAGATTGGCTTGCAGACTGGAAACCTGAATGAGTTCGGTTTTTTTCCCTGCATAGAGGTTTGCTCCTTCCACCGATTTAAGTCTCCCTATGCCAAGCCTCTTTATCCGCTCTGAATGCACCACCACAGGGTTCAGCTGCGATTCGAGTTCGATAAGACTAATGACGATATGAAGTGGCATTGAATCGACAATAATGTCTTTGCTCCAAAGTTGATAACCCAATGCAAAGGCGATAATCTTGTACTTTCCATAAGGAATATTCGCTAGTACAAATTGGCCGTTTGGTTCTACTTCGGTATAGAAACTTGTTTGCTCGAGTGTGATAATCGCTTCATCACAAATTCCTGAATCGGAACGGATAACTAGTCCGTAGATGCTGCCAGTTTGCGCCATGCTCACAGAAACCAACAGCAAGCCAAAAGCCATTAACGCTCCTCTCAATTTCGCCATGGATAGGGGTTTAACCAGGTTTTTGGAGACCATGTATCAGACATTTCCGCTAGGTTTAAATTAGGGTCAAACAGAAGCTGACTCGGACGACCATTTAGGGTAACATATACTTCTGCCGTTACAACAGGCTCTTTTAGGCCATCCCTTTTGTAATAGTCGTTCAAATACTGCGCATATTGGAGCAGCATATCGGGTTGATAACTCATTTGTTTTTCTTGGTGTGCATTTAGATGGCGGCGGTTGTCAACCATTCCTTTTGCGCCTCCTAACCCATCACTCACATAAAATTGGGCGGTTCCAGCCTTCTCAGCAAGCATTACCCGCCAAGAGAATCGGTAGCCTTCTTCGGTCCAGAATACGTTTCCTGGATATGCCAAATAGCGCCAAGGAAACAGCAGTTGAAACGCGAAGAACAGGATAAAACCAGACCGAAGTAGAGAATTCGATGCGAATGCGCGTATGGGTGAAACTGCTCTATTCTTTGTTTGGAACCAATTCATCCAGCGTTCATGCCAAGAGGGGCTGAAAAATATTAAGGTACCAGCCATCATCACCAAAGGAAATACACCGATTTGAAAAAGTATTCCGGTTAGGCTATGGAAAAGAATCACCGATAAATAGGCCCAAGGACGGGTTTTTCTATTCCATAAAAAGAATACAATGGAACAGTCATAGATCATACCTATCCAACTGAATAGCCAAGGACTGTATTTCCAAGCGAACAATGACCCCAGCATAGGGACATCATAAGAGGCCGGCAACCATATTTTTAGTGGTAAGGCATTAAAAAGCCAATCGGTATTGAGCTTGGCCATTCCGGCGTAGGTATAAACTATGGCCATCATGAGCATCAAGGCTGAGGGCATCCAACGTGGTACAAGCGAATATGCAGTCTTATTTCTCCAAGCTATATCCAATGAAAAAGCCCTGTTGGCAGGCAGAAATACCAAAAGTAGGCAAGCTAAACTCACATAATAATAATGGTTCAGGTAATAGGTTAGGTCCAATAATTCGGTATAGGAGAAGCAAACAAACTGCAAAATAGTGGCTAGCCTGTAGAAACAACCAAGCATCACACCCAATGAGGCAAGTAGCAAAATGGCGTGTACAGCATAGAGCAATCCTTCAGATGCGACAGGTAGCCAAGAAAATCCAAAATATGAAAAATGGAAAGTAGGATGAACATAATGGTCGTCAATCCATCCTAAAAGAATAAAACGTACCGTGCTGATCAACATGGCAGCCCCAAATAAAACGCGAAAACCGGCCAAGGGAGTAATCGAGACCGGTTCATTCATGACTTTATTGAGCCTAATCGCCATCTCCGCTGCTGTATGTAATGGCAATTCCTAAGATCGACGACATATCTCCTTTTATAAAGCGAGTCATTTTCTGCAACTCCGTAAAGATTGCTTCGGCTTTGGCTGGGTCATTCACAACCAATTCAGAAAGTTTAACGGTATCATCAATCGGATATAGAACCTTATGGATAGCGGCCCATTGGGCAATAATTTCATTCCGCAAAGCTTCTCCGCCTGTGGCCTTTTGTAAATAATCATCGAAGCCAATTCCTTCCTTGCCATCTATGCCTATTCCATACCAAATAGCCTCCAATTTCATGAGCTGCCATTTGATGGATTGCATGGAAGCATGAGCAAATGGACTCTCTACCAAATTAGGTGCTGCAGCGGTTTGTCCTACTTGCAATCCAGCCGGCAAGGCCACTTTGTAATTCTTGAGCAACTCATAGCTCTGTATCCAGTGATTATATAGCTCTGAGGTGGAACTTCCAGCCGATTTTCCAACATCATGCTTAAATGAAGGAGAATAGACCAACCAATCATTTTTGAGTCGCGCTGACCACTGCCGAATATCTTTTGCCAATTCATTCAAATAACTGAATCGTAGAGCAGCCAATGGCCCTTGAAAGTGTACCAGGACTTGTGGTTCAAATAGTAGGTACTCCAATGCCCCAAATCCACGGGTATCACGACGAAAATCTTGCATCTTGGTATCTGCAGATTCAATCCTACTTTCCACTTCAGCCGTATCGATGGGCCATGTGCCTAAGTTTTCGTTATGATCGCCAAGAAGACTGGTTTCACTCGGTCCGAAATTGAACATTCTGGTCGCCTGAAAATGACGAAAAGCTTTGAACCACGCCACTTGAGCGATTAATAAGTCTTCAGCTTTAGCAGTCTTGGAAAAATGCTCCACGCTATTTCTCAGCTCTTCTGCTGATGTGGCCAGACTATCAAAGGCCGGAAGCAAGAGTGCATCTGAAACTTGAACCAGTAAAGTACTGCGATCAAACACTTCGTCACTGCTCACTACTTCTTTATCCTTGCAAGCACCCACCGCCAAAAGGGATACGAAACAAGCAAATAAAACTCCCCTTCTGCTCATAATTACCTTCCCTGAACGCTCACCCAGTTCGATTTAAAATCATTCATTTCTTGATCTGTAAAATCATAGATTTCCTTCAATTTGGCTTGTGCATCAAGAATTTTAGGCAAATAGCTGATTGGATCATTGGTGAATCTATACAAAGGATGAATCTGATTTCCGTCGAATTGAAGCATCAGTAAAATATCTTCTAGCTGTGTTTTTTGAATATGAATATGGGTACTATTCAAATTGACGAATCCATACATAAAGGAAATGGCCTCACTCAAGTCATGTAGTGCTCCTGCTTTGTCTTCATCCGTTGGTTTGGTTTTGGAAAGCTTATCAACGGTGGCATAGAGGTAATTAATTGACGTAGCCATAATGCTTCGTTCAATTGATTTTATGAGCTCTGAAAATGCTTGATTCTTTTCGTCCTGATAGGAACTTCCCGAAACACAGGCCGCTTGTAAGGTGATGAAATTGTACTTTATTTTGGAATAGTATCCCGTTCCATCATTTTTATCCCGACGCGCTGCATAATTGGCAATGAAGCGATCAGGGTGTTCCGCATTGGCCGCAGTTGGCGTATTAGGGAAGTCTGGATGTGCTCCGTAATAAGCAAGCATTTGATCGATTTTTTCCGGGGTAATTCCATCCTTACCCAATTCCAATATTTGGTGTAAGAACATGCTGGCATAGGCACCCTTATCTACCGCTTGTAAAATTTCGAAAGCGTCTTTATCCAATAGTCGTCCACCGAAAACCCCACCAATCGTGGCTGTATCTCCATAGCTTGGGTGGTAAGACTTGCCACTATTTTTCGTCAATTCTGGAAAATGAAAGGTCTCGACTGCCTGCACATACCAGCCGCTTTTTGCCTTTATACTATTTGCGCCCCCATTATTCCAAGCCGCCATCAAATCCGACATTTCGATTTGCACAGTGGTGTCCTGTCCGCTTTTCATCAAACTCACTAGATCATTAAAACGACCAATTAGCATTTCAACCTCACCCGTGTTTGCCTCAAATGTTGATGCACCATAGGATATTGGAATGACCAAGTTCGATTTTCCCATAGGATCATCTTTCTTACAAGAAGAGATACTTAATGCAAGCCCACCCAATATCAGCGTGCTCAGGACAATATTTTTCATTTTCATTGTTTTAATTTAGACTAATTCTAAATAGTGCCGCAATAATAGAATTCCTATGAATCATAAGCAAATCAAAAAATGGTTAAGAAAGCATGTTTATCCATATCCTTACCGGCGGTTCTCAAAATTCCAAGTTCCAAGATTCAAGTTGGTCAACCAGAGCAGAGCAAATTAATTTTGGGCCTAACAGAATTCGAAGGGTCTAAAACCCAATTCTTGAGTAGAATCAAGTCTATTTTGGAATTTGGAACTTTACTATTGGATTTTACTTCTAGAAATTGGCTTTTAGACAAATAGTCATGTAAGTATGTTAGATGCTATATTTGCGCCCCAATGTACGCGCATCATCTATCCGTCTCAATTTTTTCTACAATTAGCCGAGTTGCAGGAGAATTAAATATCGATACATATGTGATTGGTGGCTTTGTTCGCGACGCCATTATTCAGCGGCCGAGCAAGGACATTGACATTCTTGTTTTGGGCAGCGGCATTGATATGGCCCATGCTGTTGCCGAGGCCCTACCGACAAAGCCACAGGTAAATTTTTACAGCAATTTCGGAACGGCCAACCTGCGGACGGATGATGGATGGGAAATCGAATTTGTAGGTGCTCGAAAAGAATCTTACCAGCGCGACTCCCGCAAGCCCATTGTAGAAAATGGAACATTGGCTGATGACCAAAACCGTAGAGATTTCACCATCAATGCGATGGCTCTATGTCTAAATCCAAACCGATTCGGCGAATTGGTGGATCCCTTTAACGGCATGGATGATTTGGAAAAAGGACTTATCCGCACCCCTCTCGATCCTGATATCACCTTTAGCGACGACCCCTTAAGGATGATGCGAGCTATTCGGTTTGCTGCACAACTCAACTATTCCATCCTGCCTAAAACGCTGAACTCCATTAAGGAAAATGCTGAACGCATTGAAATTGTGAGCATGGAGCGCGTGGTGGATGAGCTCAATAAGATTGTTCTATCTCCAAAACCTTCAATCGGATTTATACTCTTGCATAAATCCGGCATCTTGGAGAAAATATTTCCTGAATTTTGCCTGCTTGAAGGCGTGGATATTAAAAAAGGACTTGCCCATAAAGATAATTTCTATCATACGTTGCAAGTCTTAGACAATGTAGCCAAGGAAAGCAATGACCTCTGGTTGCGCTGGGCAGCTATCATGCATGATATTGCTAAACCACAAACCAAGCGTTTTGAAGAAGGTCATGGCTGGACTTTTCATGGGCATGAAGACAAAGGATCACGCATGGTAAAACCCATCTTTCGAAGAATGCGCCTGCCGCTGAATGAAAAGATGAAATACGTGGAGAAGCTGGTATTGCTACACCTACGTCCGATAGTACTCTCACGTGAAGAAGTTAGCGACTCTGCTATTCGTCGAATGATTGTAGATGCTGGGGAAGAAGTCAATGACCTACTGCTGCTCTGCAAAGCTGATATTACCTCAAAAAATGAGTCCAGAGTGAAACGCTATTTAAAAAATCTGGAAATCGTTAAACAAAAGATTGCAGATGTTACTGAGCGCGACCGCCAGCGAAATTGGCAACCCCCAATATCGGGTCATGATATTCAATATTCCTTCGTTATAGATGATGGTAGAGATATTGGTCGGGTTAAACTCGCCGTTCGTGAGGCGATACTCGAAGGTCAAATTCCCAACGATGCCAAGGCCGCCAAAGCGTTTATGCTCGAAAAAGGAGTTGAACTAGGACTAAAAAGAAAATGATGCCAAGCTTTTGTTCTTGTTCCGAATTAATCCTAAAGCACAGCCCTCTGCCCTTCTTGTTCGCCTTAGCGATTTGTGAAGGCGAATGCTCTCTACAATACTTACACAGAATATCTTTACACCATATTGATATAACCAACCTTTAGCTTTTATTTTGCCCTTTCAAGCAATATGGCACTCTATCGTTTTAAAATTTGTTTCGAGGAAGATGAAGAAGTAATTCGGATTATTGAAATTCGATCAGGTCAGACTATTGAAGACCTGCATTTCGCCATCCTTAAATCCATTAATTTTGACACACAGCATAATGCGATCGTGTATATCAGTGATGATTATTGGAAAAAGCATGAGAAATACATTTTCTTGCCTGAAGAGGGCACTGAAGAAGTGACCATGTTCAGCAGTACACGCTTAAGCAGCTTGATCAATGATCCACATCAAAAGCTGCTCTATGTCTACGATTTAAGTGAACAGTGGACCTTTATGATTGAGCTAATTGGCATCACCATGAAGGAGGACCCCAAAAAGGAATACCCCTTTTTAGCTCGATCAGAAGCGAAGGCACCAAAGCAATACAAAATTCAGCATAAAGTGGGTGGCGATTTAGAAGATGATGAATTTGAAGACCTAACCAAGAACTTACTCAGTGGAGAAATTGCTAAAGAAATGATGGGCGCTCACCTTGATGAGGGAGAAACCGATGGGATGGATGAGGAAAGTATCGATGGAGAGGAAAGCAATGATGAGGATGATGCAACAGATGATTTTGGAGTTGAGGGGCTTGACGAAGATTGATGCAGCCAACTAAACACCTCATCTTACTCGGGGGCCCAACCGCCTCAGGAAAAACAAAATTAGCCATTGAACTAGCACGTGAATTAGGCACAGAAGTTTTAAATGCCGACTCACGTCAGTTCTACCGACAAATGCGTATTGGCACAGCCGTTCCTTCGGATGAAGAATTAGCTGCTGCTCCTCACCATTTTATTCAGAGTCATGATGCCGCAATGCCTTTAAGCGCTGCCGACTATGAAACACAAGCCTTGCCTCTGAGCGAAGACCTTTTTAAGACAAAAGACACCCTTGTGGTATGCGGAGGCTCAGGTTTATACTTGCAAGCTTTATCCGAAGGTCTCGACCCACTGCCACCTGCCGACCTGGCCTACCGTGCTGAACTTGAGGAACTTTTCAAGAAAGAAGGAGTTGCTGCCCTGGCTGCACTTTTAAAGGAAAAAGATCCCGAAAAAGCAGCAAATATGGATTTAAAAAACCCACGTCGCGTAATTCGTTCCTTGGAGATTATCCATGCGGGTCCAATTCCTGAATCGCTAAAAAAGAAAGTACCAAGAACATTTAAAGTCATTCCTCTTTTTCTAAATTTAGAACGGGATGAATTATATGCACGGATAGATCTAAGGGTAGAAAGCATGATGGAAGCAGGTTTGCTAGAAGAAGTTAAATCATTACTTCCTCTGCGTGATTCGGCATCCTTACAAACGGTTGGATACCGAGAACTATTCGATCATATTGATGGGCTATATTCACTTGAAGAGGCCATAGAAAAGATTAAACAGCATACCCGCAACTACGCCAAGCGCCAATTGACTTGGTTTAGAAATAAAGGAAATTACCAAGAAGTATTCGACCTCGAATCTGCGATGAAGGTGATTAATGCCAGTCTTACAGCGGCAAACGCACACTAAAAACTGTCTTTCCTGGTTCAGAATCTACCTCGATACTTCCTTGGTGCTTCAGCACAACTTTTCTTCCAATTTCTAATCCTAGGCCAGTTCCTTTACCCACCTCTTTTGTGGTGAAAAATGGATCAAAAATACGCGATAGAATGTCCTTAGGAATGCCCGCCCCAGTGTCGGCTATTTGAATCAAAATATTGTCTCCTTCTTTCCTGGTAAGAATACTCAGCTTTTTAACAACGCTATCTTCCATTGCATCAATCGCATTGTCAATCAAATTTGTCCATACCTGATTTAACTCACTAACATAGATAGCGATAGGTGCTAAACTTTCATCAAAATCCAATGCCAATTCAATACCTATTTTTTTAATTTTATGATTGAGCAAGGTTAAGGTACTTTTCAAGCCATCATGCACATTGGCAGCATGACGGTCTGGTGCCTGATCCATATGCGAATACGTTTTAACAGAACTTACCAGGGCTGCAATTCGCCTAGAAGCTGACTCAATCTCATCGACTAATTTCTCCGTCACTAATGTCGAGCTAATCCATGCCAATACTACCGGCAGCGACTCCTTCCCAACAATCGAACAGGTCTCTTCCAGGTTTTCTACCGAGAAACCAAAATCGACAAAATTAGCCGCCAATTCAAAGGCTTCTTCTACTTCATGGTCTTCCATCCAATCGGCAATTTCATCCTCCAGATTCGACTTCTGCATAATCGTCATTTTTGCCACCGACTCATCACTAATACGCTCAAAAAGAAGGGCATTAACTTGGTCTACCTGCTGGGGTGTGATATTCAGCAAGATGACTTTTTTAAACTTTTCGGGAGTCCCTTTGAGATTCTTTTTTAATTCTTGAGCACTTCGAATTACCGCTGCCGATGGGTTATTCAGCTCATGTGCCAAGCCGGCCGACAATTTGCCAAGAGCCGTCATTTTTTCATTTTGCTGGCTGAGGGTTGTAAACTCACGAACACGAGAAGTCATCAAATGAACACAGGCTTCGGTTAAGGCATGTCGTGTTTTAATCATTTCGGTAAAATGCTCTTTGGAAAAACAGAGCACTTCACTCAGTTCCTTTGCCTGACCGTAAGCTGTTGCCTTCACCATACGCGAATAAGGCAATATTCCTGTGATACTGCTTGGTCCTAATTCCGTTATTTCACGCTGACCATTTCCTTGGTGGATATAAACCTTGAATAACCCGGATAGGATTACGAACAGGTACTCGGCTGGGTCTTCTCCTTTGAAGAGGAACTCGCCCTCCTCAAATTGTTGAATTTTCGACTTAGCAACCAACCACTGAACTTGTTCAATAGGCACCCCTTGAAGGCCTTCAACACATTGAACCCGCGCGATAATATCTTCCGTATTCATTCATTCAAATATCCCAATTACCAGTGGATAATCAAATGAGGTGAATGCATTATTCTCCGCTATGTTTTTTGCCAGCGGGAATGTTTAACCCAACTGTCATCATCAAGAATACACGCTCACTTTTGAAGGAGATTTTTTCAGTAGATCGAAAACCAGGACGGGCACCCATTTCAAGTTTATAACTAAAGCCCACCTTATTTGGGTGACGGTATGTCCAACCCGCTCTCCAACCAATTCGTTTTACATTCTCAGATTTTGCTTCGATGCTATGCAATTCACCTGCAGGGTTTCTTATATCACCAAAATTTACAATTGGGGCGAAAAGCACATCAATATAAAAGTCGGTCATGGCGCCAATTTTCTTCGTTCCATAATCCGTCTTAGCCACCACATCAATTATACTTTTCGTATGCAAACCACCATATAATGCTGATGTGGAGTACATGCTAACTGTATTATCGGCCGCATCGGTGATCACATCGTTTTGATCTTTTACTTCAAAATATTCTCCATTATTGTCTATTTCAAAAGCGAAATTATTGACATAGAGTCCTCCTCTAAGTCCAACCAGGGTTCTTTTTTTCGCTGGAATCATGATATACTTCGTATAGGTGGTATTTCCGGAAGTACGGGAAGAAAGCACCAATTTCGCTCGCGATTTTTTCGTGTTATCCAAAAAGAAGAAAGATACACCAGCCTCTCCAAATGTGGCCTTTTTCGCATCATTTTTAGGGTAGAAATACTGCGTTTTAGTCTCGTCTCCGTTAATATCTAGGTAAGCCTTACGAAAATCTGCACGCAATTCTAAGCGTTTAAAAAGCAGTAAGTCAGCTCGCACCGAATAGCCAAGATGAATATCAGGAGCCGCTAAATCAGCATAAAACGGTTCAAGTGAGAGTGAAAAAGCCTTCACATTATTCGGGTCGTCAGATACTATTTTATAGTTAACTTTTTGTGCACTTGCCGAACAAGCGAGAAGGAGACAAATAATAAGGATGCTGTTTTTCATGATGATCAACTTTATTCGGTACAAAAATCTTGTCTCCCAGTTTGAAATATATCAGTAGTGCTAAGCATTTTAAATACGTACTTATAGGTAGATTCATGAATAAGTTTCAAAGAGCATCAGGATTATTAGCGTAAATTGCGCCCATGAATGCCGCCCAAGTTCACCTCGCACTGACCCATCTCCCAGTATTTGGGTATGTTTTATTCACGCCCTTATTTCTATACGCTCTTTGGAAGAGAAAAGATGACCTAATACGAATCTGTGCGTTATTTTTCGTGCTGCTATCCGTGGCCGCAATTGTCGTATTTAACTCCGGCGAAGGTGCTGAAGAAATTATTGAGCAAAGCACAGAAATCGGACATGACGTTATCCATGAACATGAAGAATCTGGAGAAAAGAGCTTTTGGCTATTGAGTATTTCTGGCTTGGCTGCTGCTTTGGTATTGGCTTTGCGTATTGGTACTTCACAAGTAAAACATTACCGACTTTTGTTGCTTATGGGTTTATTGCTAATTGCGACGAGTCTATCATCCTTGTATACCGCTCATTTAGGAGGACAAATTCGTCATCCAGAATTGGAGTTTAGCGAAGATGCAGACCAAACGAATCCCATAGAAGACGCGGCAGATGATGACTAATTTATACGAATGCCCTTTCAAACAATAAATCCTTTTACAGGAGAGCTGAAAGCCAGTTTTCCATATGATTCTACCCCTTCAATTCGCGAAAAAGTTGCGCTTGCCGAAACCTGCTTTCATGTATGGAGAAAGAAGTCTTTCGAAGAACGTGGCTCCTATTTCAAGCGCCTTGCCGACTTGCTGCTTATTGAAAAACAAGAACTCGGCGAATTGATTAGCTTAGAAATGGGGAAACCCCTTCGCGAAAGTATTGCCGAAGTGGAGAAATGCGCTTTAACGGCCAGATACTATGCGGATGCCGCCGAAGAAATGCTGCAGCCAAAACACATGGAAGCAGCGCATAAAGCGGAAGTTCATTTCCGTCCCCTTGGCGTAGTCTTTGGGATTTTTCCATGGAACTATCCAATTTGGCAGATCCTCCGCTTTGCCATTCCAACCTTGATGGCTGGGAATACAGCGGTTTTCAAACATGCAGAGAATACCCCACAATGTGCGCAACGTATAGAAGCTTTGTTTATCAAAGCTGGATTTCCGGAAGCTGCCATTCAACACCTTTATGCAGAAATTGACCAAGTTGAAGAAATAATTGCTCACCCCTATATTCATGCTGTGACATTAACTGGCAGCGAGCGTGCTGGGCGTTCGGTTGCTGCCTTAGCCGGAAAGTACCTGAAAAAAGTTGTTTTAGAACTCGGTGGCAGTGATCCATTTATTGTACTTCCAGATGCCAATTTAAAAGAGGCAGCCAAATTTGGTGTGAATGCTCGGTATCAAAATACTGGACAAAGCTGCATTGCGGCCAAGCGCTTTTTGATTCATTCCACGGTATATGATGCATTTATGGATGCCTTTCTAACGGAACTACACGCCCTTCATACTGGCAATCCTCTTGCTGAGGGCACAAGCATTGGTGTATTAGCACGGGAAGACTTGAGCAGCAAGCTCGAAGCGCAAATTGCGAGCACAGTAAAAGCTGGAGCCACCTTACGCTTAGGTGGGCGTCGGATAGGAAAAAATGGCTTCGAACCGGGCATTCTAGAAAATATTCCTATCGACAGTGTGGCTTATCATGAAGAGTTATTCGGTCCTGTAGCCAGCTTTTATCGCATCCATAACGAAGATGAAGCCATCGCCTTGGCCAATGCAACCAATTATGGCCTAGGTGCCTCAGTATGGACACAAGATGAAGCACAGTTTCGCCGCATGGCATCTGAAATTGAAAGTGGCATGGTGTATTGGAACAGCATGGTTAAGTCTACCCCAGAGCTGCCATTTGGTGGAACAAAAAATTCGGGAATTGGAAGAGAACTCAGCAATTTCGGCATCCATGAATTTACTAATATCCAACTCCTATATCCTTTTTAAATGGAACTGATACAAAAGTATTTTCCTGAACTACTGCAGGATACCCTCAAAAAAGAACAATTTGAGCAGCTTGATGCCCTTTACCGAGAATGGAACACTAAAATAAACGTAATTTCTCGCAAAGACATGGATGGTTTATATGAGAAACACGTACTCCATGCTTTGGCCATCTATAAGCATTTCCCTTTTCTTGAAGACACCCGCATATTGGACATAGGCACGGGTGGAGGATTCCCAGGAATTCCGCTTGCAATTGCGCAGCCGAATAGTCATTTTCATTTGGTCGATTCTATAGGAAAGAAAATTCAGGTTGTTCGGGCTGTTCGAGAAGCTTGTGGACTCAAAAACGTGCAAGCTACACAAATGCGTGCCGAGCAGATTAGAGAGCCCTTCGACTATATTGTGAGTCGTGCAGTTGCTCCGTTAAAAGAATTAGTAAGTTGGACGAGTCGACAATTGAAAATTAAAGGCAAAGGGGGCCATCCTGGAAAATACCTTCTTTTAAAAGGAGGTGACCTTAAGGAAGAAATTGAAGAATTTAAAAATCTATACCCGAACTATGAAGTCAATGAAATTGCCCTTTCCAGCTTTTTTGAGGAAGAATTTTTCATGACAAAAAAGATTCTTGAAGTGACGCCCGTCGGAAAAAAATAAAGTTTCCTCCTTTTTTACCTTATTTTGTACTGAAAGTTTGGCTGAAAGGCCATTCCTTTTCATACGCTAATAGGGCTCCATTCGTGGAGCTCTTTTTTTTTCACCAATTTGCGAACGAATCAGGGTTTTATGCGAATGCCCTAAATGTGTAGCGAGACGAATAAAATGACTCTTTTTAAAGAAGTGTTTTTTAATTCACATTCTCCATCTATCTTTGCAGCCCTTAAAAACAAACAAAAATATGTACGCTATCGTAGAAATAGCCGGTCAGCAAATGAAAGTTCAGAAGGATCAAATGGTGTATGTACACCGCCTTGCTGACGCTGAAGGAGCTAGTGTAACCTTTGACAAGGTATTGTTGGTAGACAACAACGGAGAAGTTAAAATAGGCGCCCCTGTGGTAGCTGGAGCTTCAGTAACAGGTAAAGTATTGTCACATTTGAAAGACGACAAAGTCATCATCTTCAAAAAGAAAAGAAGAAAAGGATACCGTCGTTTGAAAGGACACAGACAGTATTTTACAAAAATTCAAATCGAAGGCATTAACGGATAATTTAGAAAAAAATGGCACATAAGAAAGGCGCCGGTAGTTCCAAGAACGGAAGAGAATCAGAAAGTAAACGTCTCGGAGTGAAAATCTTCGGAGGACAAGTTGCTAGAGCCGGTAATATCATTATCAGACAAAGAGGTACCAAACATCATCCAGGTTTGAACGTAGGAATGGGAAAAGACCATACCTTGTTTGCTTTGGTTGACGGAACTGTTGTTTTCAAGAAAGGTAAAAACGATCGCTCTTATGTAGGGATCCAACCAGACTCAACTGACGTAAACTAATTTACGTTTCAATCATACTTAAAACCCTGCAGGATATTCCTTCAGGGTTTTTTTATGCCTTATTCATCCTACATGAATATCCATCGTTGAAAAAACTACACCATTAGATTGAATGAAGTAGGATTGTAATTCACTTAGTATGGATGCGTAATCCATTTAGCTTGACGGTTTAGAACCCCCCATTTGCCATTATAATTCATGGCCAAAGTCATGGCTCCATTTAATCTCACTCCATATTTGAGCTCTGTTTTTCCCTGCACTTTTCCTTGATCATCTATAAATACCCAGTTCTTTTCCAAACGAATACAGGCCAAGCCTCCAGAAAAAGCACGCGCATCTAAATAGGCCCTTCCAAACTGCAATTCGCCTTTTTGATTTAAGTACCTATAGCCCCCTAATCTGTTCACACAAACCAAACCATTGGCAGAAGGCTCCACATAGTAAAAACTATCCTCAAGCACTACAGAACCATCCAAATGGTAAAGGCTCCAATAGGACTTTCCCTTCCCTTTTGCTCCAAATACCGAATCTTGAAGGGAACTAATTTCTTCGTAAAATGTGGGGCTAATGCGCTCACCTTGCACGTCAATCAAAAATGATCCATTCTGATCTTTTACGCGCGCATAGCCATTTATAAAATTGGAAGCAGACTCGTAAGTCGCAGAAAACTGACTCAAACCATTGATGCCGATATAAAACCAAGTATCCCCTTTTTTAACCGGACAAAGTCCTGCGGAAAATTGCCCAACCGTATCATAGCCATATGGAATACGAACCTTAAAGTCTTCACCGATAATAAACCATTTGGGCTTTTCACCTTCATGGGAAACATCCACTGCTGCGAGGCCTTCGGAAAATGCTGTTCCGCGCTTAAACATGCCTGAATTTATCACATTCCCCAAGGAATCAATATAATTCACCTTATCGCCAACCTGCAAGGGTACCTGCGCCCAAGTCAGTGCGCTACACATCAATAGAATGAACAATAATCCTCTTCTCATGAAATTCTATTTTTCAAAAAAACGGCGTACTTCCGGAGGTTTTGTTTACGCTCCTCCTCTACATTAACTGCCTCTAGCAAACGATCAGCCTTCATAAAATATTCTTCCGCCTTGTTTCGGGCTATCGTTTCGATCTCCAATTCATGGTAAATTGCTTTTACCGCTTGTACTTTCTCCTCTGGCTTGGCAGAAGCATGACCAATCCATTTATTCAGTTCACCTCTCTGGGCTTCGTTTGCTAAACGGAATGCCTCCAGGAGAAGAAAGGTCTTTTTATCAGATAAGATATCGCCCGCTACCTGCTTCCCTACCTTTTCGGCATCGCCAAATACATCCAAGATATCATCCATCAATTGAAAACCCATTCCCGTATAGATGCCAAAATCATACAAAAGGTCCGCATCGTTTTCTTCTGCCTCAGCGACGAGCGCTCCAACCTTTAATGAGCATCCAAGAAGTACGGCTGTTTTGAGCTCTATCATTCGCAAATACTCTTCCACACTCACTGAATCCCTTGCTTCGAAGTCCATATCAAACTGCTGTCCTTCACAAATTTCAGTTGCGGTTTTATTGAAAAGTTCGAGTATTTTGATCCGCGCCAATCCCTCCCCTTTCATCATGAGCTCATTGGCCTTCACAAACATGAGGTCCCCTGCCAAAATTGCCGTAGGAATATTCCATTTTTCGTGAACCGTTGTTTGTCCCCTGCGAAGTGGCGCATCATCCATAATATCATCATGCATGAGGGTATAATTATGAAATACCTCTATTCCTATAGCTGGCAACAAAGCTTTATTGATATCACCACGCATCATGTCGCAGGCAATTAAAGTCAGCATAGGACGAAGGCGTTTACCACCCAATCCCATGATATAATTCAATGGGCCATATAAACTTTCAGGTTTCCCTTCAAAAAGGGTACGTTCCAACCGCGTATCAATCAACTGCTGGTAGCGACTCAATTCTTCCATACTTCTCTTAAAAACGTTTAGCTCCTGCTACAATATTAAAATCTATCGTCCGCTTTATTGGGTCCGTCTTTTTCACCGTTACCCGAATTGGATCACCAATCATAAAACGTTTTTTACTGCGCTTCCCAATTACTGCCCTTTGTTTCTCGTCGTATTCATAGAAATCGTCATACAAAGCATTTAAACGAATCATGCCTTCGCATTTGTTTTCACTCAACTCGACAAATATTCCCCAATCGGTTACGCCTGAGATAATTCCATCAAAGGCTCTTCCCACATACTGTTTGAGGTATTCTGCCTGTTTGTATTTCACGGAAGCCCGCTCTGCCTCAGCTGCTTTCGACTCCATTTCAGAACTATGCTTGCACTGCTTTTCAAGGCTATCGCGATCCATGCCTTTGGGTAGCTTTTGCTTATTCAGATAAATCTCCAATAAACGATGGGCCATCAAGTCAGGATAACGACGTATGGGCGAAGTAAAGTGTGAATAATGTTCAAAGGCCAATCCGTAATGACCGGATTTCTTTGTTGTATAGAGGGCCTTCGCCATGGTACGAATGGCCATGGATTGCAGTATATTTTGCTCTGGCTTTCCTTCTACATCGTGCAAAAGCTTATTGAATGAACCAGCAATTTCATCCTCTTCACCAAATTTGACCTGGTAGCCAAAACGCTTGATGAATAGAGAAAACTCAGCGAGCTTTTCAGTATTCGGACTATCATGTACCCGATAAACAAAGGGCTTGTCTGACTTCGACTCTGCAGCGTCTCCACCTTTCTTAGGCGTTGCAAATTCAGCCACTTTCTTATTGGCCAAGAGCATGTACTCTTCTACCAACTTATGCGCGTCTTTTCGTTCCTTTTTATAGAGTTCAATCGGACGACCTTCTTCATCCAGTCTGAATTTCACCTCCTCAGTTTCGAAGGATATAGCACCTTTTTTAGCCCTTGCTTCTTTGAGATTTTTCGCAATTGCATTTAGGGTTAAGAGTTCTTCGCTGTATTCCCCTTTTTCATTTTCAATAATTTCTTGCGCCTCCTCGTAGCTAAAGCGCCGATCCGAATAAATAACGGTTTTACCGAACCATTGATCATGAACTGTTCCAGCACTATCCAACTCAAATATGGCAGAGAATGTAAGTTTTTCTTCATGAGGACGAAGCGAACAGACCCCATTGCTCAATTTTTCAGGAAGCATTGGAATCGTGCGATCCACCAAATAAACAGAGGTAGCACGCTCGTACGCATCATCATCAAGCAAGGTTCCTGGGCGCACATAATGCGATACATCAGCAATATGTACTCCTATTTCATAACGTCCTTTACTCAGTACTTTAAAGGAAATCGCGTCATCAAAGTCTTTAGCATCAGCAGGGTCGATGGTAAATGTAGTGGTACCACGCATGTCGCGGCGTTTGGCTATTTCATCCGCTTCAATCTTTACTGGAATTTCTTCAGCTTGATCAAGCACGGCCTGTGGAAAGGAAAGCGGGAATCCAAATTCGGCCACAATGGCATGCATTTCAGTATTATGATCGCCTGGTTCACCTAAGACTTGGGTAATTTTTCCAAATGGATTTTTTGCATCCGAAGGCCAATCCGTTATCTCCACCAGTACTTTTTCTCCATCACGAGCGCCATTCAGATGCTCCTTAGGAATAAAGATATCGGTATACATATGCTTGTCGTCGGGTAGCACAAAAGCCACATCTCGGTTGCGTTGAACAGTGCCCACAAAGAGACTTTTTGCCCTTTGAACAATTTCAACGACCCGACCTTCCTGACGCTTGCTTTTGCGCCTGGCAAAAAGTTCTACAAGAACCCGATCGCCGTGGAATGCTCCGTTCAAATCAGATGGAGAGATAAAGACATCATCCTCCCCCTCTTGCTCTGTAACTAAGAATCCAGCGCCACGTGCCGTAATATCCATCTTCCCTTCTATTTGGGTTGCATGATGTATAAGGTGATATTTACCTCGATCCAATTCTTCTAATTTCTCTGCCTTACATAAGACAGTTAATGCAGCGATGACATCATTTCTATCGCCCTCGTATTGAATACGCGCTGCCACTTGTTTGTAGTTGAAGAAGGAAGCTGGATTTGATTTAAACAAAGCCAAAACCGCCTTTTCTATTTCAGGGTTTGTTCCTGTATATTTTTGTTTTTTACTCACTGAGTCAAATGTATGATTGTAATTATAGGATTGCGAATACCCGGCCAGAAAAAATCTATCAAGACTATCCGTCTCAATGTCATTCTGTAAATTTAAGCTCCAATATTAAAGTTCTAAATTCCAAAAGAGTCTTCATTCGAAATAAAAATTGCTTCCTATAGCTATTAGATACATGCGTAATCCATTAAACTTTTGGTACATTTCGGCATGCAAGTAATACAAAGACTTTGGACTTTTGTTTTTATCCATGGATTGTTATTTATGGCTTCCAGTGCCGTATTTCTCATCCAACAAGGAGGTAGTTTGGATAATCGACTTTTTATTCTTGCTGTGCTATTACTTTCCGCGGGAGTAATCCAAGGTGTAATCGCTTGGTTTAAAATAAGAAAACTAGGCTGGAGTTCGTCGTGGATTGGTATTATTCTGATTAGCCTATTTGACCTTGCTTTGGGCGGATTGATCCTCTATGCCCCAGACGAAAGTTTAAAAGTATATACCGCCATTATTGCCATTTGGGCTGCTGGAATGGGACTCAGTTTATTATTTCATTTCGGTGCAAAAAAAACCTTTCGAGCCAGTATGACTGCTGCAGGTATTAGCTTTCTCATTCTTGGTGGCTATTTGTTCTTGTTTTTGGATGATGCGAAAAGTTTGAGTTATCAACTTATCGGAATCCTAAGCTTAGTATTTGCCGTGTTCCAAATTTATGTGGCCTTTCAACTAAAAGCAATTAAGCCTAAGGAAAAATCAATAGATGAAGTTGATGCTGATTTCATTGAAGATAAGGCTATAGAAGATAAAAATAATAATCTTGAACAAAAAGAAACACCCTAATTATGTTTACCGTTATTTATCAATTTCAAGTCAAACTAGGCCTTGAAAAAGCGTTTATTGAAGGATGGAAAGGACTAACCGAACTCATTTATCAATATGAAGGAAGTCTCGGTTCTCGGCTACATCGCGAAAATGAAACCAGTTATATCGCCTATGCCCAATGGCCGGATAAGCAAACTTGGCAAAACTCAGGCAAAAAGCTGCCAGATAGCGCAGACCTGTTTCGCCAGCAGATGCGGGCTTCATGCGAAAAGATTGAAACATTGCACGAATTAGTGGTGCTTGAAGACCTTTTGCAGGAAAAAGGGTTCGGGTTTGTGAACTAAGCGGTTTCCATACAAGGACTGCTTTAAACACAAAGAGGGATACAATTGCTGCACCCCTGTTTGTGTTTTTAAAGACTAATCTCGGTAGATACCTTAAAACTCGGCAGAAGATTTTCTGCCACTACGCCTTTTTCATTTCTGCATAATACTGATAGAAGTACGGAATCGTTTCAATCCCTTTGTAGAAATTGAACAAACCATAATGCTCGTTTGGTGAATGGAGCGCATCTGAATCCAATCCGAAACCGAACAATACCGACTTCAATCCCAATTCTTTTTCGAACAAGGCTACAATAGGAATACTTCCTCCTCCACGTGTTGGAATTGGTGTTTTTCCGAATGTTGTTTCCATGGCTTTGGCCGCCGCTTGGAATTCTATAGAGTCTGTTGGCGTCAATACCGGATTTCCTCCGTGGTGAGGAGTGATTTTTACTGTAACACCAGCTGGGGCAATTTTCTCAAAATGTTTGGTGAATTTCTCCGTGATTTCTTCGCCTGTTTGATTCGGAACTAGACGCATTGAAATTTTCGCATAGGCTTTTGATGGGAGAACAGTCTTTGCTCCTTCTCCAATATAGCCACCCCAAATTCCGTTTACATCTAATGTCGGACGAATGCCTGTGCGTTCCATGGTAGTGAATCCTTTTTCGCCCCATACATCATTGATGCCTAAGTCTTTTTTAAACGCATCGAGGTCAAATGGTGTTTTGGCCATAGCATCGCGGTCTTCTTGCGAAGTTTCAAGCACATTATCATAAAAACCTTCAATGGTGATATGTTTATTCTCGTCGTGCATCGAGGTGATCATCTCTGCCAAAATATTTATAGGGTTCGCAACCGCCCCACCATATACCCCCGAATGCAAATCACGATTTGGACCGGTTACTTCTACCTCAACATAGCTCAATCCACGAAGTCCCACATCGATAGAAGGCGTGTCATTCGCAACCATGGCGGTATCAGAGATCAAAACCACATCCGCTTTAAGACGTTCTTTATTTTCGATACAAAAAGGACCTAAGTTGGATGAACCGACTTCTTCTTCCCCCTCAATCATGAACTTCACATTACATGCAAGCGTGCCAGATTGCATCATCGACTCAAATGCTTTGACATGCATATACATTTGTCCCTTATCATCACATGCCCCACGCGCATAAATTTTTCCATCGCGGATTGTAGGTTCGAAAGGAGGTGTCGTCCAAAGTTCATACGGCGTGGCTGGTTGCACGTCATAATGACCATATACCAAAATGGTTGGTAGATTCGAATCAATGATTTTTTCGCCGTAAACCACTGGGTAACCTTTGGTAGGAATTACTTCGACATTATCGGCTCCTGCATTTACCAAACTTTCTTTTACAAATTCAGCAGCTTTTAATGTGTCAGTTGCGAAGCTCGAATCAGCGCTCACGGAAGGTATTTTCAATAAATCGACTAATTCATTCAAAAAGCGGTCTTTATTCGCTTCGATATACTCATTTCTATTCATGGGATACAATTTGGCGCTAAAATAAGATTTGCATTGGCGAAAGACGAGTGCTCTTCCAAATTTTTATCGAGTCGCCGACTTATCGACATTACGATTTTACGACAAAGAGACAATGAGACTAAGAAGGGTTCGGTCTGGAAGACCATAATGCTATTCCAATCACAAATCATAAATCATAAATCACAAATCATAAATTAATGAGTCGGTGGTAAAAATTGAAAGTTCCTATTACTTTTGTGGTCGGGCTGGATCAATTGAAAAATTCAACATTTTGACCATACCGACTGAACGTTTTTGTGGAAAGCAGGCCAATGTAGTTTCACGCGAGTGAGATGAGTCGAAAGACCGATGGAACCTTGAAGCAAGACCTAAGTCAAATCCTGTATTCAGGAATTTTTCAACCAGCCCGATTTTTTTTGCAACTATCCCAACCTTTTTTGCATCTTTAACCCAGGACGCGT
This sequence comes from uncultured Burkholderiales bacterium, assembly GCA_964620355.1. GTDB lineage: Bacteria > Bacteroidota > Bacteroidia > UBA8524 > UBA8524 > UBA8524. The sequence continues at coordinate 33,512 of CAZUIT010000035.1, forward strand.
GTTTTCGACAGTTTTCCATTGTTAATACACGAAGAATCCTATTTTTGTGGTTTAACCGTTAGAGACATTTAACAACTGTATGAAAAGAGTCTTACCTTTTTTACTTCTGCTTCTGGGCATTTTTGCAGGTTTTTCACAGTCTACAGCTCAAGTTCCGGGTTTGCCAAACCGATGGAACAATGTGAGTATGGCTGATATTGACACGGGTCTTGTTGGGACCGCATCATTCACTGTTGGTGGCAAAACCTATTTAGTAGGTGGAGATACCTCAGAATATTTTGGTGCACACAAACGAAGAACACGTCATGTTTGGGTTTATACCCACGCTTCCAATTCATGGTCGAAGACGACACCATTTCCAGGTGACCTCCGCATGGGGGCAGTTGCATTTGGTTCAACTTCTACTGGTAAAGGGTATTATGGTTTAGGCTACGATTCGGTAGGATACAACGATACGGCCTACAGAAACAAGTTCTATGACGCGAACGGAATGCCTCAATATTATGATACGCTTCCTTTCTGGCATGTGCGTTTATTGAAAGACTTCTGGGAGTTTGACACAGCTACAGTAACTTGGAAACGACTAAAAGACTTCCCAATTGCAGATTTACCTTCTCAAGACACCTTTCCTCAGCCTTTGATGGAAAACGGAATTGCGAATGCCTCTGGGTTTAGTCTCGACACAACGGTAACCATCAATGGTAATATCACTAAGAATTTTGCCGGTGGATTTATCTTCGGCGAATACTATGAAATAACTTGGGATACCGCGAAAGGAACCCCAACACCTCCTGGCTATGGCGACATGGTCTGGGATGGAAGTGTTGGTCAGAAATTCCTTAAAAAACCATATTTTTATGATGCTGCATTAGACTCCTTTTTCCCCGGAACAGATATTCCAGGACCAGGACGTTCCAATGGCGTAGCCTTGGTTCTTGATGCAGAACAAACTATTCCGGGTCGGAATCCACGACTTTACGCAGGGTTGGGTGATAATGATGCCTACAATATTCAGTTGCTTGATGTCTATCTAAAGGATTGGTACTCGTACGATTTCGGCACCAATGCTTGGAAGCGTGAAAGAAATCTTCCTGATACAGGAAAATCAAATGCCGGCGCTTTTGCTTATGAACATATTGGTTTCGTAACTTGTGGATACGATGGCGAATGGAAAAAGAACTTCTTCTTATATAATACAGAAGACGAAGATTGGACCCGCTACCCCGACTACCGCGACTCAGGTCGTTCATTGGGTGCTGGATTTATTCATGGAAACAGAGGGTTCTATGGAGCTGGTTTCCGTGGAAATTCAGAGGAGCTAGAAACCTTCTCATGGTATAATATTGATACAAATAGTATCCGTTTATTTCATGACTTTGCGCCGGGAGATACATTCTGTGCTGGGGCCGATATTACCTTTTCATGGGCTTCTGGAATTAAATTTAATGCAAGTGGAAAAATGGTAGCTCAGATTTCTGACAAAGACGGAATCTTTGAATGGCCAATGACCATGAATTCGAATATGGACACCTTTGCGATTAATGGTGATACTGGCACAATAACAGCCACCCTCCCACTTCGCGTGCCTAGAGGGTCTCAGTATAAAATTAGGCTCATTAGTACCAGTCCGTTTTATATTAGTCGATTTACAGATACCATTTTCATCAAAGAGAATCCAAAGTTTACCTACCATCCTAAATCACATCCATTTATCGATACCGTTTGTTTGAATGCAGACTATTTTATTCCTTCGGAAGTGACAGGAGATAAAGCTATCAAAGGTTTCTTCGATTATAAGTGGATTAAAAATAATGTTCCGACAGGAGATATCAGTGATACTTTGAAATTCACTCAAATTCAATTTGCGGATGCGGGTAAATACCGACTCATTGCCCAAGGAGATTGTTATGCCGATACTTCCGAAGTATTCGATATTTCAGTAGAAAACATTCCTGCACCAACGATACTTGAAGACCTGAGCTACCCTGGAATGGTGGGCGATACCTTATTCTTATGTGAATACGACACGAATACTTTCCATGTTAGTGCAACCGGTAAAAAAATAAGCTACCAATGGTATCACGATGGATTTAAACTTGATACACGAGATAATATCGAGGGACTTGGAAGTCCGGTGATTAAAAACACCTCTTGGACCCTTGCCGATTCCGGTGTCTATAAAATTCGCGTGGTTGAATCTTGTGGAGCTTATACTCAATCGGATTCAATCATTGTAAAAATGCGAGAGATTCCACGTGTCGTTACCGATCCGAAAAATATTGAGCCGGCTGTTCTCGAAGGTTCCACCGTGGACTTCGAAGTAGGGGCAACTGGATATGACCTTCAATACCAATGGAGAAAAGACGCTGCATTATTAAGCAATGGACCACGTATTTCCGGAGCTGATGAGCAAAAAATGACCATCACTGGCTTGATTCCATCCGATGTAGCTTTCTATAGTTGTATTGTAAGTGGTGGATGTCCTGGATTTGCAGATACCTCTAATTTGGCCATCATCGACTTGAATGCTGCACCTAGTATTATAAAGCAACCAAGCGACACCTTGGCACTTTGTGAAGGAGCAAGCAATGTGATTACCATAGTTGCTGCGGGCACAAATCTTCGCTATAACTGGACCCAACAGGGTGGAGCGCCATTAACACCGGCAGCCAACTTCCAAGGAATCAATACCCGCGTGCTTACCATTATTGATGCACAGCTGAGCATGACAGGAAATATTGTTTGTACGGTTGATAACAGCGCGGGTGCAAGTGTAACCTCTCAAATCGCCTATCTAAAAGTGAAGGCAACACCAGCTACGCCAAATTTGGATCAAATCGGCATTATCCTCCAATCGGATGTAGCCTGTGATACCTATATCTGGTTCTATAATGGAGTATGGAAAGGACAATATACTACCAAGAGCATCAAACCAACTGAAGATGGAGATTATACCCTCCGTGTAATCTGTGATGGATGTCCTTCCGATATTTCTGATCCTTATTACTTCAAATCAGATAATAGTATTGTAAAAACCAATTTGGCAAGCTTGGAGATGTATCCAAACCCTGCTCAAGAAAAAGTAATCCTTGAGCTACCAGGTATTCATTCAGGCAACCCTGCTACGATTAGCATCTATGACCTTTCTGGTAAATTGATAAAAACATTCAGTAAGGTAGATAGCGAAAGCTACGAAGTAGATCTTCAAAACTTGAGCAAAGGCATGTATGTTGTGCATGTAAGTTCAGCAGAAGTGAGCTTCAGTGGTAAGCTTGTGAAAGACTAAGTTTTATCAATAGAAATACAAACCCCGGCTTGGCAAACAAGTCGGGGTTTTTTATTGCCATAATGTTGATATTTCAGAGCGGCTAAGTGAAGCATAGAAATTATCTTTGTATCGTGTCGGAAAAGGCTATCAACTATCTCGAATTACTCAATGAACCCCAACGTGGTGCCGTAATGCAGACCGATGGTCCAGTGATGATTATTGCAGGTGCAGGTTCGGGAAAAACCCGAGTACTTACTTACCGAATTGCCTACCTCATTGAAAAGGGTGTCGACCCATTTAATATCCTTGCCTTAACTTTTACCAATAAGGCCGCACGCGAAATGCGCAAGCGTATTGAAAAGGTAGTAGGAAATGAAGCCCATGCCCTTTGGATGGGTACCTTCCACTCCATCTTTGCCAAAATTCTGCGGATTGAAGCAGAGTAACTTAGCTACCCTAGTAATTTTACCATTTACGATAGCGACGATGCCAAGAGCTTGATCAAAACC
>CAZUIT010000036.1:0-5575 GCA_964620355.1 uncultured Burkholderiales bacterium
GGTCAAACGTTGGTACTTTACTTTTTTGTCAGCTCCTTTGGCAATTTCTTGCAGCGTGAGTTTTACTTTAATACGGATATTGCTTCCACCGCGTCCACGTCCTCTTGAACCGCCACGACCTCCACCGCCACCGAAGAAGCTCTCAAAGGGGTTTCCTCCGTCGCCGAAAACATCTCCAAACTGACTGAAGATATCATCCATGCTCATTCCGCCGCCGCCGTATCCTCCACCGCCGCCTGCACCGCCCATGCCGGCATGACCAAATTGATCATAGCGTGCTCGCTTATTGCCATCTCTGAGAACCTCATAGGCCTCGGCTGCTTCTTTGAAACTTTCTTCTGCCGCTGCGTCTCCTGGATTTTTATCTGGATGGTATTTGATGGCCATTTTACGATAAGCTTTTTTTATCTCATCGTCGCTGGCTTGCTTGCTCAGTCCGAGTATTTCGTAATAATCTCTTTTCGCCATGTATCTATTCTCCCACTACTACTTTTGCAAAGCGAATAACTTTGTCTTTCAATAAATACCCGCGTTCTACTTCGTCTACAACCTTTCCCTGAAGGTCTTTCGAAGGAGCCGGGATTTTTGTGATTGCCTCATGGAAATCGACGTCGAATTCCTTGCCTACAGACTCTAACGCTTGCAAGCCATTTTGACTCATCACTGATTTCATTTTATGATGAACCAGTTTCATTCCTTCTCTCAAGGCTTCCAAGTCATTGCTCTCAGCAACGGCTTTCTCCGCTCTTTCAAAATCATCTAAAACAGGTAATAAGGAAACCACTAAATCACGTGAGGCACTTTGCAAAAACTCAACACGTTCTCTGGCCGTGCGGCGTTTATAATTATCGAATTCGGAATACATCCGAACGTACTTATCGTTTAATTCAGCAAGATCAGCTTTCAAGGAGCTTACTTCATCCATAGCTTCTTCTGAAGTGTCAGTGCTATCTTGATCCGCAGCCGTTGGGTTTTTTACCTCTTCGTCGACTGGCTCTTCTTTCTTCTTGCTCATACTTTTATTCGTCAATGTTTGGACTGCTATGGTCAAAGGTTTTGCCAAGCTGCCTATTGTGCCAATTTGACACAAAAAAACCGCCATTTTGGTGGCGGTTCGATTCTTTGTCAGTTTGCCTTATTGAAGGCCTTTGAGTGCGTTGTCAAGCTCTTTGCCTCGTAAGTTGATGGCAACTACTTTACCCGTTTCGTCGAGTAGAAAATTACTTGGTATGGATGCTATCCCGTAGGTGGCTGCGGCAGGAGATTCCCAACGCATCAAATCACTCACGTGGTAATTCCATTTGAGGTCGTCTTTCTGAATGGCTTTTTGCCACTTTTCTGAATTGTCGTCAAGCGATACAGAATAGATGGTAAACTCACGGGCATTTTTAAAGCGTGCATTATGGAACTTTTCATAAGTTCTCACTAGGTTCGGGTTTTCTTCTCTGCATGGCCCACACCAGGAAGCCCAAAAATCTACCAATACAATTTTTCCCTTAAGATCTGATAGCGAATAGATATTTCCATTTGCATCGGCCAATGAAATATTTGGAGCCATTTCTCCAATTTTTGGTCCTTGCGTGCGAATGCTCTTCGCTTCTGGTCGACTGCTAAATGAAAAGGCAACTGCCAATCCAAAGACAATCAAAATAGGAACCAGGAGTGTAACACGTTTATTCATACTTACAAGTTTACAAAAAGTAAGCCAGTTGAGAAATAGGTTGAGATTGAGTCAGAGGCGACTGAGAAATCGCTAACAGCTCTAACCCGTAACCTAAAGCAAAACACCCCTTTTTTCATCATTGAACCCTTTCTATCTGTGCTCCTAGCGCCTTCAAACGGGTATCAATAAACTGATATCCTCGGTCGATTTGTTCAATATTATGTATCGTTGAAGTGCCTTCAGCAGAGAGCGCGGCAATAAGCAAAGCTACACCTGCGCGAATATCGGGTGAGCTCATGGTGATGCCTTTAAGTCGTATGGCTCTGTTTAAGCCCATAACTGTTGCTCGGTGTGGGTCGCAAAGAATGATTTGAGCACCCATGTCGATCAAATTGTCGACAAAGAATAGCCGACTTTCAAACATTTTTTGATGGATGAGCACATTGCCTTTCGCCTGAATGGCCGTAACCAATACGATGCTTATCAAGTCGGGGGTGAAATTTGGCCATGGTCCGTCGGAGATGGTCATGATAGATCCATCGATAAAACTTTCTATCTGATAGGTATCTTGAGGAACCACGCGAATATCATCGCCATTAATTTCGAGGTGAATACCCATTCTTCGAAAAATTTCAGGGATGATTCCGAGATGTTCAACACCTGCTCCTTGGATGGTGATATCACTTTGGGTCATGGCGGCCAGTCCAATAAAACTACCCACTTCAATCATATCGGGCAGCATAGCGTGTTCGCAGCCGTGGAGACGTTCTACTCCTTCTACTTCTATGCAGTTTGTTCCATGTCCTGTGATTTTAGCCCCCATACGAATAAGCATCCGACAAAGTTGTTGGAGGTAAGGTTCGCAAGCCGCATTATAAATTGTTGTTTTACCAGAGGCAAGGACAGCAGCCATGATAATATTGGCGGTACCCGTTACGGAAGGTTCATCCAGCAGAATATAGGCCCCTTTGAGATTGCTCGCATTTACTTTATAGAAACTGTTTTCCGCATCATAGGTGAATTCTGCTCCAAGTTTTTGAAATCCAATAAAGTGCGTGTCTAAACGACGACGACCAATTTTGTCGCCACCAGGTTTCGGGATATATCCTTTTCCAAAGCGGGAAATCAATGGGCCCAAGACCATGATAGATCCACGGAGACCCGCACCTTTGGTTTTAAATTCTTCCGAATTCAGGTATTCAAGGTTGACATTTTTCGCCTGAAATTGGTAACTATGATCGTTCAGTTTTTCTACCTCAACACCGAGGGCGCCCAGTAGTTCAATCAGCTTCAGCACATCTCGAATAAGCGGGATATTGCGGATTATAATTGGATCGGGTGTGAGGAGCACCGCAGATAGAATTTGCAAGGCCTCATTTTTTGCACCTTGAGGAATAATGGTGCCTTGAAGTTTTATTCCGCCTTTAATTTTGAACGATCCCATGGTCTAGCTTTTTTTCAAATAAACGCAAAAGCGAGCTGGGCAGCTGAAAACTTTGTAAACAGGAAGGTGTTGATAGCCGAACTTATTTGCGGCTTCGGTTCGAATTCCGGTTGTTATTTCGGTTATTACGGTTATTTCCTCCCGAGTTATTGTTGCGATTATTTCGGTTGTTGCGGTTGTTTCCGCCTCTAAAATTACGCTCGCCTTGCTGTGGTCGTGGACTGTCTTTCGTATGATACAAAATGGTTATGTCTTCCGAACCTAAATCAAGCTTCCCGGATGACAAGATGCGCATATGCTCTGAAATCGCTACTTCACTCAAGTTTTCATTGTTCCAGTTTCTGCAAGAATTGAGCATAAAGGAAGCAATCAGGTTAATGAATGCGGTACGGACTTCGCCCTCTTCCATTTCAGAAGCGGCAATAACCATGTTCTGAACATTTCTTCCATAAAAACGGAAACGAATCATATTGTCTTGATAAGGAACCGGCGACGGCTTCTTCATCATTACTTCTCTTTCCGGAACGGGATATGGACCGTCTACATCAAGGTCGTAATCTGCGATGGCATAAAGGTGATCCCAAAGTTTTTGTTTGAAATCTGCCATATCCTTGAGCTGTGGATTGAGGTTGGCCATTACGTTTACCACCCCTGCAGCAAGCAAGCTGCGTTTAGTTTTGTCTTCGACCGCTTTGATGTGGGCCACCATTTCTTGGACATTCCGTCCATATTCAGAGATACGTAATTTCTCTCTTTGGGTATTGTAAAATTCTGATTCGATCATGTACTATGCTTGATTTCTGCGTTTTAATTCGGCATCGATAAGGCTTAATTCGCGCCCTGCCTGTCCTTTTACGGAACTGTTCTCTTCGGCTCTTCTTGAAAGATAGGGTAAAACTTCTCTTAAGGGACCGTAAGGTACATATTTGGCCACATTATATCCTGCATGTGCAAGATTATAACTGATGTGGTCACTCATGCCGAGTAATTGTGCAAAGTAAATTCTTTTATCGTTTGGTGCCACACCTTTTTCTTGCATTAATTCGGTGAGGTAACGGCAAGATTGCTCGTTATGCGTTCCAGCACAGATGTTTACGGTGTTTATATGCGTTAAACATAAGTGCAATCCTTTATCGAAATCATGGTCTGATTCAGCTTTACTCCGCTGAATTGGCGATGGATATCCCCGCTTATAGGCACGCAATCGTTCCTTTTCCATATAAGCACCGCGAACGAGCTTATAGCCCAACATATAGCCGTTTTCTAAGGCGTCTTGAATGCAATTTTCAAGGTAGGGAAGTCGGTCGTGACGATAGAACTGCAGTGTATTAAAAACAATGACTTGGTTCTTATTATGGGCTTTCATAGCCTCCTCAGTAAGGTGGTCAATGCTGGGTTGGATCCAAGTTTCTTCTGCATCCACCAAAATTCGGACACCTAATTCAGCGGCTTTGCTCGTGATTTTAAAGAAGCGAGTTTTTACACGTTGGTATTCTGCCAAATCGTCGCCTGCTAATCGGTCTTCACCTCGAATAGCCTTTTCTAAGATATGAAAGCGTGCAATTCCCGTTACTTTGAATACAGAAAAAGGCATTCTATCAGTATCTTCTGCAGACTTTTCTATGGTATGTATAATTTCTGCCGCAGTGGCATCGAAAGTGGTTTCGTTCTCCTGTCCTTCAACCGAATAATCCAGAATTGTTCCTATACCGACCTTATTTAGTCGTTCAACGGTTTCGGCACAATCTTCGATAGATTCTCCTCCGCAGAATTGAGCAAAAAGAGTATCCTTAATAAGACCTTTTATTGGCAATCCAGCATTCAGTCCGAAACGTGCCAATGAGGGACCTACTTTTAGCAACCATTTGTAGTTAAAAGTAGTAAACATGAGCCTGGCCTTCTTCAGCTCGTCAATGCTTTTGTCTTGAAAAGCGATGGAGGTGTCGGAAAATGAAAAAGCGGATTCCGGATGTCCTTTAGATTCCAATCGTTTGATATTAGGCCGCAAAATTAATCAATTTGTCCTGATTCTGCACCCTAGAAAAGAAGCATCGCAAGAATGAAATCACCCATCCTCAATACCCTGGTATTTGTCTTTGGTTTTATCCTCATTACGGACCTATTCACCTACCGGGCTATTCGTTACTTAGTACGCAATAAATCAACGTTTTGGAAGCGTTTTGCAGGCTTCACGCACTTTGGAATATCAGCATTGGTGCTTATTGGTTTTGGCTATTTCTTTTCGAATAATACTGCCGAGCGATATGATGCTTTTCGAACTTTCTTTTCTGGCTTCGTTATGGCCTTCTATGTTTCGAAGATCATTTTTAGCGTTTTTGTGCTCTTCGAAGATATGCTCAGTTTTTTTGGATGGATGACAGTAAAGTACAGGAAACGCAACGAAGAAGTGCTGGAGAAGAAGGGCGGAATGTCACGGGCTGACTTCATCTATAATGCCGGAGCTATTA
>CAZUIT010000036.1:5585-34583 GCA_964620355.1 uncultured Burkholderiales bacterium
CCCTTTTATTTGATGATGCGAGGCGTATACAAAAGTGCTTATGATTACCAAGTGCGTCATGTGAAATTGGAAATCCCTGGTTTACCAAAGGCTTGGCGGGGCAAACGTTTGGTGCAGTTATCGGATATTCATTCTGGAAGTTTGGCCGATGTAGATGCCGTCGCCAAAGGCATTCAAATGGTGAAAGATACCAAACCAGATCTCTTCATGTTTACTGGTGATTTGGTGAATAATTTCGCTTGGGAAGCCAAGGATATGGTGGACATGTTCCGCGAAATCAAAGCCGATATAGGAAGCTATTCTGTTTTAGGAAATCACGATTATGGATTATACCACCGTTGGGAAAATAAAGCCGATATGGAAGCCAACTTTCAGGCATTAGTCAATACCCATAAAGAAATTGGATGGAACCTTATGCGAAATGAAAATGAGGTGATAGAGATTGGCGGAAAGAAACTCGGACTCCTTGGTGTAGAAAATTGGGGTCATAGTCTTCGTTTCCCTAAACTTGGCGATGTCGATAAGGCCAAAGATGGTATGGGAGAGGTGGACTTTAAATTATTAATGTCGCATGACCCATCGCATTGGGATGCCGTAGTTCGTCAGCAACATCCAGATATTGCAGCCATGTTCTCCGGTCATACCCATGGTGCACAATTGGGTATCGAGAATAAATTCATCAAATGGAGCCCCGTTCAATACATCTATAAACAGTGGGCAGGAATGTACCAACATGATCAGCAGCAATTGTATGTAAACCGGGGATTTGGGTTTATTGGTTATCCCGGTAGGGTTGGAATTTTACCCGAGATTACGGTGTTTACGCTTGCTTAAGCTTGAGGTTAAGGTTTTGTTAATTTCTCATTCTCAAGCTCAGCCTCAGTCTTTTACTCAATCTTATTTCCTATCTTCCGAGAAATCGACTCACTATGTGGCGAAATTTCGAAGGCGTTCAATTATCTGAAAATATCTTAGACGAAGTAGAAGGGGCTATTCTGCGTGAACGAGCGAAGGGCAATCAACTGAAGGTTTGTATTGGCACAGACTCCCAAGTCAAGGGAAATATTACAGAATATGCTACTGTGATAGTTTTCGTCAGGCATAAAAAGGGCGGATTCATGTTCATCAATCAAGAAAAGAGGAAAAACATGATTAGCCTCAAAGAGCGGATGATAACAGAAGTGGCCATGTCGGTTGATATTGCTTACCGATTATGTGATTTGCTCGATCGCCATGAAGTGGATTTAGAAGTTCATGCCGACATCAATACCAATCCGCAATTCGAATCGAATTCGGCACTCAAAGAAGCCACTGGCTATATCCTCGGAATGGGCTTTTGTTTCAAGGCCAAACCGGAAGCATTTGCCAGCAGCTATTGTGCGGATAAAATTGTGAATTAACTAGGGAAGGAGTTGGAGCTTTCCAGAGTGATGTGCTGCTCCACTTTGTAGGCGATAGTAGTATAACCCAGCAGTGATGGATTCTGGTATATAGATAACATGGTCACTCTTATCTAATTTTTTCGAAAAGAGCTCTTTTCCCTGTCCATCATACAATCTAAATGAAATAACCCCATCGTTTTTAGGCCAATCGATATTTAGTTGATGCGCACTAGGGTTAGGGTATACGCTTGGACTTATTGGCGCAGTAGTAGTGGCTAATCCAACATTATTATTGAAAGGCTCATAGGTATAGTAGGCGGCAAAAGTTGTTCCCGAAAAAAAGTGTTTGAACGCAGTTATATATTTGGTAGTATTCAAATATTCTAGATTCAAACTATCAAACATGTACAAAGTATTTGGATACATTGGGTCAATTTCTCCAATGAGCTGGCGAATACGATTTTGGCCGTCGTAAGAGGCAATTGCAATGAAATGACTGCTTATTTGGTTTTCGTTGTAGTAGTAAATATGGATACTATCTATCTCTTGATTCGCGTTCAAACTACTGGTTTGGCGAAGCCGGGTTTTCATCGTGTCATGGTGATATTCATCGAGACGGTATTCCTTCAATTCGCCATTTGGATGGTAGGTATAGGAATAGATGTCATGACGTGAATCTGAAGGGTAAACACCTCTAAAAATCAATTGTCCGTTGGCATCAAAATGATGCGTTTCAGTACTTATATATTGCCAATCTGGTGTCTGCGGTGGGTTGATATAATTAATGATTACGGAATCACCATCCGCAACATTGATTCGTTCCCATCGTGTTGTTGGATGCCATATTCCTCCGTTCATTTCATAGCGGATTTCAATTTTTCGGTCGGCATAAGAAATGGTTTCGTTTTTAATTTTATCGACCCATTGCTGAGTGCCCATTTGCACTTGTTTTCCAATTCTTCTGACTGTGTCGGTATTATATCCTTCAACACGTTCTTTGAGATAGTTATTGTAGGTCTTATTTCTCAGTTGGCTATATAAATCATATTCGCTAAAGATGTAGGCAGCTGGATTGAGCATATCGCCATTTATGAAATGATAAAATGTATCATATTTTTCATAATATAAATCAGTCTGAATATAAGGAGTTTGTAGATAAACGAGCGAGCGAGCATCGACCGAGCGATTCCAAGAAAATCGAAGATAAACTGAGTCTTCAATTACGCCAGACCTATAATTGGTGGCAGTAACAAGACGGTAGTCTTGAGCGTGAGCTTCATTGATTCCAGAAATTAAAATCAAAAGAAACAAGGTTAAGTAGTTGTGTTTCATTGGAGTATAATTTCTTATTCTAAGGCATACTCCATGCCAAGGACTTACGTGTTTTTTAATGCCGCTGAATATTCGATGAAGGTTAAATAAATTAATTAATTTTCCAGCGGATTTTGTTGTTATGAAATTAATAAAGACTCGCTCAATTATTGCAAGTATTTGCGGAAGTACAATACTCCTATTTGCCTTTGCCATGTCAGTAGAAAAAAAAGGATACGATAAACAGAATTTGGATACCTCAGCCGACCCCTGCCAGGATTTCTATACTTACGCCATTGGCGGTTGGCAAAAAAATAATCCAATCCCTTCAACTGAAAGTCGCTGGGGGGCATTTAATATTTTAGCCAAACAGAATGAAGATAGGATCACACACATTCTAACTGATTTACAGAATTCGAAACAGAAATTTGCAAAGGGCACCCCTGAACAACAAGTGCGGGATTATTATTCATCGGCATTAGACAGCGCGTCACGAAATGCAAATGGGATGAAACCAATTCAAGTTCAACTGAATGCCTTGGAAGCCTGTAAATCCCATCAGGAGTTGATGGATTTATTGGCCATCTGGCAGCAAGATGGAATAGGTAAGTTTTTTGGTTTCTATGTCTCAACGGATGCGAAAAACAGCGATCAGAATGTGCTTCACCTGTCGCAAAGCGGACTGCATCTTCCGGATGTCGATTATTATCTAAAAGAAGATTCAGCGAATACAGCCATTCGTGCTGCGTATTTGGAGCATTTAACGACCATGCTCGGTTATACAAAAATGAACCGGGATGCGAATAGGGAAGAGGCGAAGTCCATCCTCATGCTTGAAAAGGAGATTGCGGCAATATCGATGACCCGCACTCAACGACGCGACCCGGATAAAACCTACAATAAATTCACGAAGAAGAAATTTTTAGAAGCGTTTCCTGGCCTAGATTGGAAGCGTTATTTCGAAAAAAGTGAAATGCCCGAATGGGACGAAGTGATCGTTGGTCAAACGGAATTCTTGAGCAAGGCAATTGAGTTATGGAATGATCGTCCGCTTGAAGTGTGGAAGAGTTATTTCCGTTGGGAACTAACCAGCGAACATGCAGGAGTATTAAGCCTTGACTTAGAAGCAGATCAGTTTGCATTCTACTCCGGTGTTTTGAGAGATGTGAAGGAAATGAAACCTTTTGATGAACGTGCCATGAAAAAGGTAAATGGAAATTTAGGAGAACTAGTTGGGGCGTTGTTTGTGAAAAAACATTTTAGCGAGGCATCCAAAAAACAAGTTAGCCTCATGGTGGAAGAGATTCGTGAAGTTTTCCGCGAGCGCATTGCTAAGCTCGACTGGATGAGCGATACCACCAAAGAGAAGGCCCTAGAAAAACTTAATGCCTTTAAGTATAAAATAGGTTATCCTGACGAGTGGAAAGACTACTCATCCGTTGAAATAAAACCCAATGCACTATTTGCGAATGAGCAGGCACTCGGTAGGTTTAGGTATAAGTTGATGATGGATAAATTAGGCAAGCCAGTTGACCGCAAGGAATGGGGCATGACTCCGCAAACAGTGAATGCCTATTATTCTTCCAGCAAAAATGAGATTGTTTTTCCTGCTGGAATCTTACAGCCTCCTTTCTTTGATCCTGAGGCTGAAGATGCGCTAAACTATGGAGGAATAGGAGCCGTGATTGGTCACGAGTTTTCCCACGGATTTGATGATAAAGGGTCCAAATTCGATGCCCTTGGTAACCTAAATAATTGGTGGACAGAAGGGGATCAAGTCCGCTTCACTGAACGCACAAATAAAATTGTTGAACAGTTCAATGGCTATGAAGTCCTGCCAGGTGTTCATATCAATGGCAGCATGACCCAAGGAGAAAATATTGCCGACTTAGCTGGATTAACTCTGGCCTTTTATGCGTTAGAAAAACATTATGGCGCCAATTCACCTAAAGGTAAAGGCAAAGATGGATTTACTTGGCAGCAACGCTTCTTCCTGGGCTGGTCGCTAGTTTGGGCGCAAAACATGAAGGAGCAAGAACTGCGCAATCGTATACTTACTGATCCTCATTCTCCGGGAAGATACCGTGTTATTGGTCCATTAAGCAACCTCGAGGAATTCTGGAATGCCTTTGATTGCAAGGAGGGAAATCCAATGGTTGATAAGAAGCCTGAAACGAGAGTAGTTATCTGGTAGTGTTAGAAAAGGTGCTGGGTAAGGGGTTACAGGTTAGTGGAAGAACTATTTGCTCTAACCCGTAACCTAGAAGCTAGTATTCCTTCGGTAGGTATTTGCTTGCTTCTCGTACGCTTAGTCCAGAGAGTTCAGTGCGTTGCAGGTATTCACGAACCAATTCAGGTTGGGTTTTGCTGAGTTCTCTCAAGGCCCATCCGATGGCCTTGCGTATGAAGAATTCTTTTTGGGTTTTATGGGTGTCGATAAGGGCAAAAAGCAGATCCGTATCGACCTTTTCCTTGTATTTCAATTGAAAGATGAGGGCCGTTCTATTCAGCCAGAAATTAGAACTGTTATTCCATTTCTCTATCCATTGATCGCGCTCAGCAGGGAATTTTAAGAAGTATGCGCCAACGCAGGTACTCGCCAAAAAATCGACAGTATCCCACCAAGAATCATCCAAAATCCAAGCTTCTATTTGCTCAATGCTTCCGGACTCTTTCCATATGGATGTAGATTTCATCCAATCCATTGCAACATAGCAGTATTCTCGCTCAGGATTATTCCAAATCGCCTTTGCCAAATCCATTGGTACTATGGATCGGTCTTTCTTCCAGCTTGAAAAAAAATCTTTTTGAAGTTCTTTTCTAACCGGACTGCTTTGTCCGAGGTAAGAAAATTGACCTTTCATATAGGCTTTCATCGAAACAGCTCTTTCAGGGTTTGCTGTTCCTTGCATGGCCAGAACTAGCTTTTTGATTTGCTCATTCATGCTACGAATAACGGAAATCTATCTCAGCTTTTTGATTGAAGCAAAGCCGCTATATTTGTGCGGTGCAGTTATTCCATAGCCAGCAAATAAACGAAGGTAAAATTCTCCTCGATGAGACCGAAAGCCGTCATGCTATTTCTGTTTTGCGCAAACAGCTTGGCGATGTGCTTCAGGTGATTGATGGAAAGGGGACGTGTTACGAGGCGGAAATTATTGAGGCCAATAAGAAGCGAGCACTGTTAGAAATCAGAGGCCAAACCGATTATCCCAAATCCGACAAAGCGCTTCATTTGGTGGTGGCACCTACCAAAAATATCGACCGTATTGAATGGATATTGGAAAAGAGCATTGAAATCGGATTAGCTTCTATCCACTTTATTCAATGTGAGCGTTCAGAGCGGAAAAATATCAAGATGGACCGTCTCGAAAAAATCGCATTGGCCGCATGCAAGCAGTCATTTACATGGCATTTCCCTGAGATAAATGCCATGAAGCCTTTCAAAAATTTTCTGGATGAAACCCGAGAGGGGAATCGTTTTATTGCGGTATGTGATGGAGCGGAAATTTTACTAAAGACGACCACTCCAATTCAGAATGAAGTATGGGTAATGATTGGTCCAGAAGGGGATTTTTCTCCAGGCGAATATGCCGAGGCGAGAGCGGCTGGCTGGCGGGGCATTTCATTGGGAGAAAAAAGATTACGTACTGAAACCGCAGCGCTTTTGGCTGTCGCGGAAATAAATTTTATTTGGCAGGCATGAGCTTTGCAGTGGATTCGATAAGTCAAACACTTACTTTTGTTTCGCTATGATGCATACTAGAAATCGCATTTTGTTCGCACTGTCACTGCTTGTTCTTTGCAGTTTTGCTCCCCAATATGGCGTGCAAATCGCTCGCTTAAAATATGGTGGAGGTGGCGATTGGTATGCCAATCAAAGTGCCTTGCCTAACCTGGTGGCATTTTGCAATGAGCACTTGGGAACACAGCTCAAATCAGAAGAAGCCGTTGTTGAACCTTCAAGTCCAGATATTTTCAACTACCCTTTCCTTCATATGACCGGGCACGGCACATTTAGTTTAAGTGATGAAGGCGCTGAAAATCTCCGAAATTATCTCATGGCTGGTGGGTTTTTGCATATTGACGATAACTATGGATTAGATCCATTCGTACGTCCTCAGATGAAAAAGGTATTCCCCGAACTTGACTTTATTGAATTGCCCTTTACTCATGCTATCTATCATCAGAAATATGATTTTCCACGAGGTTTGCCCAAAATCCATGAACATGATGCGAAACCGCCTCAAGGCTTTGGCTTAGTATATGAAGGTCGATTGGTCTGCTTTTATACCTATGAGTGTGACCTTGGCAATGGCTGGGAAGATGCTGGGACCTATCCGGATAGTCCGGAGATACGCCGCAAAGCGTTGGAGATGGGCGCAAATATCATCTCTTATGTTTTTGGTGAATAACAGTGCTCCTGCATCATATTAGGTCCTTTCACCTGACTTTAACGAATAAAAGGGCTTACATTCATGTGAAGTGCCCGTCATTGTTTATTTTTGGTAAAGAGAAGCAAGAGAGGCAGGCCAAGATGAGACTCAATTTTTCCCGAACATTCATACGATTCATTCTAGTTGGAATAGCGTGGATGTGGTATGGAATGAGCTTGGCCCAAATCAAATTGATTCAAGAAGATTTCAATACCTTCCCAACCACCAGTCCTGCGCTGCCTCATCAAGGCTGGGTCAATAATGTGCTAAGTGGAGACTCCTCTTTTGATCAATGGAATTTCGGGAACCCAGGATCACGTAATTTTTCGGCGCCTATATCTGGACGATTTGCCATTTTCGACAGCGATGAGTACTCTGGAGCGGGTGGAGCCGAAAATATTGCATTAGAATCACCTGCTTTCTCCGCTCAAAATTATTCTACCATTCGACTGAAATTTGACCAGTATTTTGATGGAATCTACAATAGTACAGACAGTATTTTAGTTGAGGTATACAATGGAAACAAATGGTTGGCCGTATACAGTTATACCGGTTCTTCATCCATCACGAATTCTCAAGACCTGAATATCACTGCAAACTTAGCAGGAACCTCAGATGCTAAAATTAGATTTCGATTTGTTGGAGATTGGTCCTATTACTGGATCATCGATAATGTAAGTGTCGAAGCCTACTATAACTATGATGCTGGCGTGGAGCACGTGTCTTTTTCTTCCGGTTCTTGTGGAACAGCCAATGATAGTATTTCAGTTACGGTACGGAATTTCGGGCTTCAATCATTTAGCAATTTTGTGGTTCGAGCCAGAGTAGCAGGGACCATGAACGGGAACCCTATTAACAGTATAGTGAGTGCCACTTATTCTGGAAGTTTGTTGGCAGGTAACTCAGTATCGCTAAAATTACCTCCGTTTAACACGGCTTCAGGTGGTGCAGTCGTCTTATCTGCATGGCCACAACTCACGAGTGATCAGAATAGATCAAATGACACGATGAAGAATACATCGCTGACCTTTCTAGGTACCCCTAATGCTCCAAGTGCTTCAGGGGCTACTCGATGCGGACTCGGGACGCTGAACTTACAGGCATCCGGCGTATCCACATCGGACTCAGTCGTTTGGTACGATGCTCCGAATGCTTTGACTCCGATTGGTTCGGGCCTGACCTATACCACAGCCCCACTCACTCCGGGGAATTACACGTATTATGTTGCTGCAGGAAGAGGGGTGCTTGACAATCGACTACAAACCTTTTTTACCGCAAATAATGGGCAGTCTGGAGTCATGTTCAACGTAAGTGCTAATCGAACCATTGTGGTCGATAGTTTTGAGGTAAGTATAGATGCCGGAACTCACTTGGTTGAAGTTTATTATAAAGTGGGTTCTTATGCCGGATATGAAACCGACGCAGCTGCTTGGACCTTGCTTGGCAAAACGACAGTTAGCAGTGCTCAAGCCAATGGTGGCTCAGGGCTTTTTGTAAATGTTGGGAAGAGTGTGGTAATCCCTTCTGGTTCCATGTATTCGTTTTATATTCAGCTGCCCAATGCTTTGGCCATCAATTATACCAATGGCGCTGGGAGTTTCAATAATTCTGAAATAAGCATTCAAACAGGAGTAGGTGTGGGTGCGAATTTTGGTGCGACCTTCAGTCCACGCAGTTTTAATGGCGGGGTGTATTATAGCTATTTCCCATTGTGTGAAAGTCCGCGTGCTGCCGTTCAATTCGATGTAAAAACACTGCCGTCTGGTTCTGATATTATTCAGGGAAAACCATTTATAGGAACGTTCAATAAAGGAGACCGTAGCGACCCGCACGTGGTGGCTAATGGAGATAGTCTCAGTTTTGAGATATTGCCGCCAAATGGAAAAACGAATGCAGGATATGGTAGCGACTGGATTATTTCAAGCCTGCGTGTAGAAACGGAAAGAGGGATGACAATTCCAAGCACGGATACTACTTTTTTTAAACCTGGGTCACACGGCAATGGAATTTTGGTATTTGTTCCTTCATTAAGCTTGGCGGATAGTATAGTTCACATAAAGGCTACGCTAAGTTCCCTGATATCAGGCTGTGATACGACTATGGAGGTTTACGTGTACGTGGCACCTCGTCCGCAGGCTGACTATGCTTATGTTTCAGTCTGCAATGGTAATTCCATGACGTTTGTCAATCAATCCAGTATTCAGTCTGGCACCTTAAAATTCGAATGGAACTTCGACGGATTAAGCAGCACCAATGTGGAAAGCCCAGATTTTACCTTCCCTCTTGCCGGTACTTATTCGGTGATTCTTAAGGCGATATCAGACTATGGATATATTGATTATGATACACAATTGGTGGTAGTTAAGGGAGTGCCTCAAACTAGTTTTATGGCCGTAAATGCCTGTGAAGGTTCATCCATAGAATTGATAAATAATACAAATATGCCTACTGGCACGGCAAGTTTTTCTTGGAACTTTGGAGATGGAAACACAGCCAATACACCAGATGCAACACATCGTTATGCAGCGCCTGGAACCTATATTGTGACCTTTCGGGTTGATGTAAATGGTTGTTCGGCGACCGCGAAAAAAGCGGTTACCCAAGCCCCAAGAGCAGTCGTTGATTTTAGTTCGGTATCTTCCTGTAACAATTCTGAAGTTGCTTTTTCCAACGAGAGCACACTCTTATTTGGAAGTATGGGGTACCGTTGGGACTTTGGTGATTCTATAATTGCCACGACTAAAAACCCCAAGCATAATTATGCTAAGTTTGGCACCTTCAACGTGTTGCTGATGGTCTATACTGATTTAGGATGTGTGGATTCATTTTCAAAAGCGGTAACTCTTATTCAGGCCCCTGAAATTTCCATATCCTATTCTGCTCCTTGTGCAGGGGAAGCAATAGATTTTACGAATCAATCGATAGTGCCTGCCGGATTTACCAATTCGTATCAATGGAATTTTGGCGACGGAACACAATCAACTGCTTATGAGCCAAGTCATACCTATCCCGGTACAGGAACCTATAACTTATTCATTCGCTCTTCCAGCACAAATGGATGCTCAGATTCCTTATGGACTAATATCATAGTAAATGAAAAGCCAATGGCCGGAATTGTTGTGCCCCCTGTGGTTTGCGACGGTGACGAAGTGAAATTTCTGAATAGCACGGTTTCCTCAAAAATTTCTCAAGTGACCTATACTTGGGATTTTGGCAATAACACGTATAGTGCACAAAAGGATACAAGCTTTATTTATTCCGCAACGGGATCTTATGATGTGGAAATGATTGCTACAATAACCGGTGGCTGTGCCGATACTGTTGTACAAACTGTTGAAGTATCGCCACTTCCATTGGCCACATTTAGCTACGCCTCCGTATTCACGAAAAGTGGAACCATGCAGTTTTGGGCAGATGAGCAAGGAACGAACACTACGTATACTTGGTTTTTTGATGATGGGTTTAAATCGTTTCTAAAGGATCCTATCCATACATTCACTTATGATAGAACGTATTCAGTGGAATTGTATACAGAAAATAGTTACGGTTGTAAATCAAGTAATACCGAGTTAGTGCGCATCTACCGCACGGCCTTAGAAGAGGATGACTATACTGCCGAAATTCAGCTATTCCCGAACCCGAATTCTGGAGAGTTTATCCTGACTATTGAAGGCAACACGTTCGATTCAGTGGACCTTAACGTGTTAAATGTATTGGGGCAGGAAGTTAGGTTTATAGCCCATCAAATAACCGAAAACGCAATGTCTGTTAAGCTGAATCAGCCTTCAAAAGGAGTTTATTATCTCCATTTGCTGAATGAATCGGGCGAACAAAATAGCTTAAGATTTGTAGTACGCTAAGCATCTGTATCTTATAGCCAAGTCATGTCCTGTTCTCAGTATCTGGTTTTTTTTTTACAATACAATGACTTGATTTGTGTTATGGATTTACATGTGATCGATACCGGTTTGTTCAAACTCGATGGAGGAGCCATGTTCGGTGTGGTGCCAAAAGTGCTCTGGAATAACCTCAATCCAGCGGATGAAAACAACCTTTGCAATTGGGCCATGCGCTGCTTATTGGTGGAAGAGGGTAACCGCTTAATCTTGATAGATACCGGTATTGGTGATAAGCAAGATGACAAATTCTTCAAGCATTACTACTTGTCGGGTGATAACACCTTAGAATCTTCTTTGAAGAAAAAAGGATTCTCGGTAAATGACATCACAGATGTGTTTCTGACTCATTTGCATTTCGACCATGTTGGTGGAGCGGTAAAATGGGACAAAGATCATATTAATCTGGAGTGCCGTTTCCCAAATGCAACTTATTGGAGTCATGAGCGTCATTGGCGTCATGCTATGGCACCAAATCCACGAGAGCGGGCTTCGTTTTTACGAGAGAATATTCTTCCTATTGAAGAAAATGGACAATTGAAATTTTTACGTCCTGGAGAGGAGCTGATTAAGAACTTTTCCTTTATTGAAGTGAATGGTCATACAGAAGCCATGATGTTACCTAAGATCCAGGTCAAGGACAAAACAATCGTTTATATGGCTGACTTGATTCCCTCGCGTCACCATGTTCCTGTGAACTATGTCATGGGGTATGATATTCGTCCCTTAGATACCATGAAAGAACGCCTCAAGGTGCATGAGGAAGCGCTATTAAATGATTACGTCTATTTCTTCGAACATGACCCTGATACAGAGTGTGGGACCGTTAAAATGACCGAAAGAGGAATGCGTTTAGATGAAACCTTCTCATTAAAGGAGATTCTCTAGGCCAAAAAACTATTTTTTTCTAGCAACTGGCACAACCACAGGTTGATGACTTGTTTGAACTAAAGGAATGCTGTCTAATTGAAACTTCCTTTCAATCGTACTGATACATTTGCAGCATTTTTCGCCAGACTTGGTTACGGTTAAATCCATTCCATCGACTCGGAAAGAATCCACTGCGGTAAAGATTTTATATGCCTCAACTCGGACTAGTTTTCCGTTTTTATCGGCTAGGTTTTTTTCGAGTGCCAATATGTTATTGCCTGCGCAGATTGAGTTTGGAAAAAAGCTGCCATTGATCAGATAAAAATGAGTTGTGTCGAAATTGCGTGTTCCTTCGAATTTGTAGCGTACTTCGAGCGTGTCGATGTCTTCTTTAGAATACTCGCCAGCCCCTTGTACGAAGCTGAAGAGGTATGACTTCTTGCACGCATCGTCGCAATCGCAGCTTGAGTCGCAGCAGGATTGCCAGATAATCATGAATGAGAGGATGAGTAAATTTCGCACCGGACTAAGATAGCTTTTTGTTATAAAATTTTCCGATACTGCGCATCACGATGGCCATCTAAGTCGACAAAACGAATAAACTCAAAACCTAATTTTACAGCGACGGCTCTGGAAGCGGCATTTTCTTCATTTGCTTCTAAAACCAATTCTTTTATACCGAATGTATTTCGAGCAATTGCCATGGATTTCTTCGAAGCTTCTGTTGCATAGCCTTGATTCCAATATTCTTTAAATAAACGATATCCTAAGTCTATGGAGTCGTCATCTCTTTTTTTAATGCCACACCAGCCAATGGTTTGACCATCTGATTTACGAATAAGGGTCCATCTTCCATATCCCGTTTTCGAATAAGGATCATAGTTTTCGAGAAATTCCCGGCTTGCTTCAATTGAATTAAATGGAAAATCGCCTGTGTATTTCATCACCTCCCAGTCATTATTGAGATTGAAAAAAACCTCCGCATCGATGGGCAACATTTCACGCATGAAAAGACGCGACGTTTTATGGACGACGCTTGAATTCCGTCTGATATGATGCAATGGTTTTTCCATGTGAAAGCGCTGCAGTACTTGATTTTCCAGTTCAACGTGTTCGAATTGAATCAGCATAAAACCTGCTTTTATGCATGTTGGAAAGGCCATTTTACTGGCGAATATTTGTATTTTTTCCAAACCGCTATTTCGAGCAAAATCTTCAGCTTGCTTAAGGAGTTGGCTAGCAAGTCCTCTTTTCCAGTGAGACGGTTGAACGAAAAGAAAGTCAAGCGTATCTTGGTTTAATGTGGCAAAGGCAATCAGTTGATTTCCTTCCCAGTGTTCAAAGGTTTTTTGATTTTGAAGCCTTTTTTCCCAATCGATTATTCGCGATTGCTTCAACCAGGCTTGTTTTTCTTCGGCATTATATTCTTGGGATGGAATCGCCACAATGGAAGCCTCAATTAGTGCTGAATAGTGGTGTTTTACGTGTTCCGTCATAATGTAATTGGCCGGTTTTTCTTGGCATTTACTTTTTGGGCACCCATTTGTCGATGACAAGCAGCAGGTCTTGAATCTGGAAAGGTTTACTTAAAAAGTCATTCATCCCGGCATTCAAGCAAGCCTCTTGATCCCCTTGGAAAGCATCTGCTGTGAGTGCCACGATAGGTTGGGTAAAGTGTGCTTGTCGGAGGGTCTTGGTCGCTTCAATCCCATTTAAATTAGGCATGTGAATATCCATCAATATCAAATTATAATTTCCGGATTTGGCTTCTTGTACAGCAATTTCGCCATCTGAAGCGATGAAACATTCAAATCCGTAGCGATCCAATACTTTGCGGATAATCATTTGATTCATTTGATTGTCTTCGGCCACTAAAATGCGTATGCCTAGTCCAACCTGTGGCGTTTCTTTGGCAATGATTTTATCGGCTCTCCCTTCATGCTTTTCGCTGAGCAGATCACTCAAGGCGGTTTTCAGTTGTTCAGACAAAGCTGGCTTGAAAAGTACCGCATTGAAATCGCTGTTTTCAGGTCCTAAGAAGGATATAGACGAAAGTAACAGCCACTTGGTTTTTTCAGAATAGTGTTTCTCTTTAATTTGGATTAAGGTATCATGACCATTAATTCCTGGCATATGATAATCCATAATGCCCAAGTCAAATTCGTTATTCTCTAGTATTTTAAGGGCATCAAATCCATTGGAAACCACGCGGCTTTTGATGCCAAACGTGGCAAGTTGCTTTTCAAGTAGATACTGGTTCGTTTGGTTATCATCGACAATTAGGCAGCTGGTATTTATCAGTCTATTGTTTTCCTCCACTTTACTCGTTTCACTTCGGCCGGATTCTATTGGGAGGTCCAGCATGATGGAAAACATAGAGCCAGGCCCACCTAGGTTGGATTCAACTGGCGACGGACTTACGGCTTCAATTTTTCCGCCCATTAATTCAACCAATTGGCGTGATATTGTTGTTCCTAAACCAGTTCCTCCAAATTTACGCGTGGTGGTGTTGTCGGCTTGGGTAAAACTGTTAAATATGGCGTTAATGCGATTTTCTGGAATGCCGATGCCAGTATCTGCAATATCGATACAAATTCTAGAAATAGAATCAAGGCGATGCACTTCATGTACGCGAACGAGAACTTGACCTTCTTCCGTAAACTTAATGGCATTGCCAATGAGGTTGATGAGAATCTGTGCAATCCGGTGCTCGTCGCCAAGCACATAATTTGGCACTTCTTCTTCGATATCAACTAGAAACTCCACATTTTTTTGTTCACTTCCTAGCATGAGCTGTCGTAATGTCGACCAAATGAGTTGAGGAAGGTTGAACGGTGCAGTTAGAATTTCCAGCTTATGGGCCTCAATTTTGGAGAAATCCAGAATATCGTTGATAATACGCAAAAGATCATATCCAGAACGGTGAATGATATTGCTTAAATCCAATTGCTCTTGGTTCAAGGGCGTGGTTTTAAGAAGTTCAGCAGCTCCTACAATCCCATTCATCGGAGTTCGTATTTCATGGCTCATATTGGCCAAGAATTGCGATTTAGCTTGATTGGCTTTATTTGCTTCATCCTTTGCTCGTGTTAATGCCTCATTTGAAGTCGCTAGCTCGGTATTTTTAGCATGTAACAGCAGTTGTTTTTCATGAACCATGGCCACATGTTTTGCAATTTCAGAAGAGAAAATCCGAAACATTGACATCACCATAAAGAAGACGATTATATCCGTTATGATTCGGGCATATTTAAGGTTGACTGATTCGACTTTTACCCAAGGTGCAACAAATTCAAAATGCCATTGAAGATAGATAAATAACACAAGAGCAAGTGATACCATGAACCACTTGTATTTGGTGAGTTTATTGGTAAGGACAATAAATGGCATGCCTATCGTTGCAAGAAGCAGGTATTGAAAGTGCAAGTCAGGACCGAATACAATGCAAAGGGCAAATATGGCTACATAGCCTGCCAGCAAATAACTAATAATTGCTGCAACATATTTCTTCGCGGCATGTAAAAATAGTGGGGAACAAATTATTGATGTAATGACAAAACAAAATAGCAGGTTCGACCAAGGTAGCCTCAGGTAGTAAACATAAAATACCAATACCAAGGTAAGAGCAGTGCTTAATACACTGATCCGATTCATGGTACGGATACGTTTCAGATCCTCTGGGTCTGATTCGTCATGTATTCCTAAATGGGTAATTTTGGAGATTAGATTCAATCGGCTACACTTTTTTTATCGAAGGCAAAATAAGAAATCCCCTTCGATGTGCAAGGTGCAAATTTAGGCTAATTCTTGGGTACCCATTTTTCAATCATATTTAGAAGATCCTGAATTTGAAATGGTTTGCTTAAAAAATCATTCATTCCTGCTTCAATGCAGGCGTCTTGATCTCCCTGGAATGCATCTGCCGTAAGAGCCACGATGGGAGTAGGGTATTCGGAATTGCGAAGGGCCTTGGTTGCTTCAATACCACTCATGTTTGGCATGTGGATATCCATCAAGACCAAATCGAAATTTCCAGACCGAGCTTCTGAAACAGCGGCAAGTCCATCAGGCACAATCAACGAATCAAAACCATAGCGATCTAACACTTTTTGAATAATCATTTGATTCATCGAGTTGTCCTCTGCCACCAATATTCTTATACCGACACCGACTTGAGGCGTTTCTTGGCTGACAATCTTTGCTGTGGTCGATTGGCTTTTTTCATGCAGCATATCGCGCATGGCAGTTTTGAGTTGCTCCGAAAGAGCGGGCTTAAAAAGTACTGCATCAAAGTCGCTGTTTTCAGGCCCTAAGAAGGAGATGGATGATAATAAGAGCCATTTTGTTTTTGGAGAAAGAGCCTTCTCCTTCATTTGGATGAGCGTATCATGACCATTAATTCCTGGCATATGATAATCCATGATCCCCAAATCAAATTCATTGCCCTTCAAAATTTTTAGCGCATCATAGCCATTGGAAACCGTTCGTGTTTTAATGCCAAAGGAGGCCAGCTGTTTTTCTAATAAATATTGATTCGTTTCATTGTCGTCAACGATTAGGCAGGTTGTGTTTTCAAGACGTAAATCATCTTCCTCAGACTTGACCTCACTGCGATTCGCTTCAATCGGTAAATCGATAATGATTGAAAATTGAGAACCAGGTCCACCTAAGTTTGATTCAACAGGCGAGGGGCTTTCAGCCTTTATTTTGCCACCCATGAGTTCAACCAATTGGCGAGAAATTGTGGTGCCAAGTCCTGTTCCGCCGTATTTGCGTGTGGTGGTATTGTCGGCTTGTGTAAAGCTTTTGAAAATGGCATCAATACGGTCTTCTGCAATTCCAATTCCTGTATCTGAGATTTCAATGCTTACTCGACTGATGGATTCAAGTCGATGAACCTGACGTACCCTAACCAATATCTGACCTTCTTCGGTAAACTTGATGGCATTTCCTATGAGGTTAATGAGCACTTGCCCGATGCGGTGTTCATCGCCCAAAACGTAAGCGGGAACATCTTCATCGATATCGACTAAGAATTCAATGGGTTTTTGGTCAGCACCCAGCATGAGTTGACGTAGGGTCGACCATACGAGTTGAGACAGGTTGAATGGAGCGGTAAGAATTTCGAGCTTTTGAGCCTCAATTTTCGAGAAATCCAGAATATCATTGATGATGCGCAAGAGGTCATACCCCGAGCGATGGATGATATTGCTCAGGTCGATTTGTTCTTGGGTAAGTGGGGTGGTTTTGAGCAATTCGGCGGCCCCCACAATGCCATTCATTGGCGTGCGAATTTCGTGACTCATATTGGCCAAGAATTGTGATTTAGCTTGATTGGCCTGATTGGCTTCATCCTTTGCAATTTCTAGCGCTTCGTTGGAAGCGGCCAAAGCATTATTCTTTTCAATAAGTTGGTCGCGCTGATTGTTTATTTTTCCAAGATGGCGTTCAATCTCGAATGAAAAAATCCGAAAAAGCGCCATCACCATAATGAAGCAGATAAAGTCAATACTATACCGGGCAAAGCTGAGCTGTCCAGGATCAAAAGAAAGAAGAGGTGAGAAATTCTCGAAGTGCCATTGGAGGTAAATGAATGTTCCAAAAACGCCGAGAGAAATAGGCCATCGATACTTGCTCAGCTGATTATTGAGCACGACAAATGGTAGCCCGGTGAATGAAATCAGCAAATATTGAAAATGAATATAGGGCCCAAAAACAAGACACAATAAGAGAATTGAAAGATATCCGGAATTCAAAAAGCAGAAAATAGCATTCTTGTAGCGCTTTGCTCGATGATAAAAAAGTGGAAGGCTCAGCAGACCGGTAACCGAAAGGGCGTAAAACGTATAATGGAGTGGCAGTTCTAGGATAAAAATAAAATAGAGTAAGATGAGGGACAAAAGAGCCATCAGTGCACTGAAGCGATTGATGGTGCGGATTCTTCTTAGGTCATCTTCTTCAGTATCCTTATCAATTCCTAAAAGGGTGATTCTTGTAATCAGTTTCAAAAGTTGAGTATTAGACCTAGCAAAATAAGAAAAGCATGGCGATGTACCATGCTTTCTTTATTTTTAGACCTGATTTTCAAAGAGAATCTGGTTTTTAGCATCAATTTTTATAAGGATATGTGAGTCGCGTTGAACATGTCCTCCCAAGATCTGTTTCGAGAGCTCATTCAATACTTTCTTTTGAATTACCCTTTTCAGCGGCCGGGCTCCAAACTGGGGATCATATCCCAATTGGGCTAACCAATCCATGGCTTCGTCAGTGGCATCAATGGTAATGCCGTTTTCGCTGAGCATGGCCTGCAATCCTTTGAACTGCAATTCCACAATTTGCCTCACATTTGCTCGGGTAAGGGGTGTAAAGACGATGGTTTCATCAATACGGTTTAAAAACTCAGGACGTATGCTATGTTTTAAAATATCGAATACCTGCAACTTGGTTTTTGCGGTGATACTTTCTATGTCTTCATCTTGCGCCTTTTCGAAATTATCTCGAATTACGTCTGACCCTAAGTTGGAAGTCATGATGATAATGGTGTTCCTGAAGTTGGCTACTCGTCCCTTGTTATCGGTCAAGCGTCCATCATCCAATACTTGAAGTAGGATATTGAATACATCCGGATGGGCTTTTTCAATTTCATCCAAGAGCACCACGCTATATGGTCTGCGACGAATGGCTTCGGTGAGCTGTCCGCCTTCATCATAGCCAACATATCCCGGAGGCGCTCCAATCAAACGCGATACCGTATGTTTTTCTTGGTACTCACTCATGTCGATCCGTACCATGGCATCTTGTTGATCGAATAAATATTCTGCCAGTGCTTTGGCCAATTCGGTTTTACCTACCCCAGTTGTTCCTAGGAAAATGAAGGAACCAATTGGGCGCTTTGGGTCTTGTAATCCAGCACGACTTCTGCGCACGGCATCGGAAATAGCGGAGATAGCCTCTTCTTGTCCGACCACACGTTTGTGCAATTCGTCTTCTAGTAAAAGAAGTTTTTCGCGCTCGCTTTGCAGCATTTTATTGACGGGGATGCCGGTCCAGCGACTAACCACATCGGCAATATCTTCTGCATCTACCTCTTCTTTAACGAGCGAGTTTTCTGCCTGCATTTCTATCAATTTTTTCTTATTGACATCCAGAGCTTGTTCGGCCTCTTTGACTTTACCATAGCGGATTTCAGCTACCTTACCATAGTCCCCAGCACGTTCGGCTTTATCGGCTTCGAGCTTAAGGTTTTCGATGATTTCTTTGTTCGCTTGTATGGCTTCAACTACCGATTTTTCAGATTGCCAACGCGCTTTTAGCTCGTTGCGCTCCTCTTGCATGTCGGCAATGTCTTTATTCAGTTTCTCGAGTGTGGCCTTGTCCTTCTCACGCTTAATCGCTTCACGTTCGATTTCCAATTGCATGATTTTGCGTTCGATCTCGTCGAGTTCTTCGGGAACTGAATCTATCTCTAGACGGAGTTTTGAAGCAGCTTCATCAATCAAGTCAATGGCCTTGTCTGGTAGAAAACGATCGGTGATATAACGTTGTGAAAGTTCTACGGCAGAGATAATTGCCTCATCTTTGATACGCACCTTATGATGCACTTCATAACGCTCTTTTAGTCCACGTAAGATGGATATCGCATCTTGGGTATCGGGCTCTTCCACCATAACCTTTTGAAAACGGCGTTCTAACGCTTTGTCTTTTTCAATATACTTTTGGTATTCGGCGAGGGTTGTTGCTCCAATAGCACGAAGTTCTCCACGGGCGAGGGCAGGTTTTAAAATATTGGCTGCATCCATGGCTCCATCGCCACCGGCTCCAGCACCAACAAGGGTATGCATCTCATCAATAAAGAGGACAATTTCCCCATCCGAATTGATGACTTCCTTCACGACTGATTTCAATCGCTCTTCAAATTCGCCTTTGTATTTAGCTCCAGCGATAAGTGAGCCCATATCGAGTGAATAAATGCGTTTCGATTTAAGGTTTTCTGGTACATCCCCCGACACGATTCTGTGGGCGAGACCTTCTGCGATAGCTGTTTTACCAACCCCTGGCTCACCAATAAGTACCGGGTTGTTTTTGGTGCGACGCGATAGAATTTGGAGTACACGACGAATTTCTTCATCCCGTCCAATTACTGGATCTAGCTTTCCACGAGAGGCAAGTTCATTCAGGTTTTTGGCAAATTTATCCAGCGATTGATGCTGCTGTTCTGCACTATCTGTAGTAATTCTGTTTCCCCCACGCAATTCTTCGATGGCCTTTTTTAGACCGTCTTCATTCATCCCAGCATCCTTAAGCAAGGTGCTAACGCTGTCTTTATTCTTTAAAAGTGAAAGCAGGATATGATCAACAGAAACATATTCGTCGTTGAAGTCTTTGAGGTAGGATTGGGCATTGAGCAATACCTGCTGGGTTTGTCGCCCAAGGTAAATATCGCCCCCATCTACTTTTGGGTAAGAGTTTATAACAGCATCAAGCGATTGTTCAATGCGCGCCTGATTCATATTGAGTTTGCTGAAAAGAAAAGAAAGCACTGATTCGTCGGTCAGTAACAAAGCCTTGAGCAAGTGACCGGTTTCAATCGACTGATTTTGTTGCACCGTGGCAAGCTCCTGGGCCTTTTGAATGGCTTCCTGTGATTTTATAGTGAATTTTTTAAAGTCCATATTCTGTGAATGCTAACGATTTCACTAGCAACAAACATATGTCCAAGCAAGAAATGCGGAAATTATGGCAGGGAATTACTGGTTATTATAAACTCTACGGTCAAAATGACTGATAATCAAGTTGTTTAGGTAAGTTATTCTGAAATTATGTCGGGGTGAAAATGGTCTCCGAACCCGAGCAATCTCGAAAACTTTTGTATGAGGGGGCAAGTCGGCGAGACACCGACCTGCTTGATGAATTTTTTGTCTGTTAGTCTGAGAATCCAATTGTCTGGTAGTCTTCGTTTCTCGAAAACTCGCTATCTCGAATTCTTTTTCTTCAAACTGAAACTGTAGGAGTAACCGAAACTGATGCCGTAATAAGCACCATAATTACGAATCCGTATTTGATTTGTTTCTTCCGTAGGTCCGGGCTTATTCGTTTCATAAAGCACAGAATAGTTCTGCTTGACAGACCTTCCAAAAGAAAAGGAAGTAGTCAGGTTATGTGCTTTATTGATGAAGGGTTTAAATAGCAGGCGAAAGGCAATATTCCCTTTGAGGTTCCAACCGTTGAGGTATTCAGCCTTTGATCTAAAAGCATAGATGCTTCGTAAGCTCTGGTTTAATGAATGGGCATATTCATTCCAGCGGCTATTAAATGTTGGCGTAAGTTGCCGGTTATCATACAATAACGCAGAGATATGACATTGCACTCCAATACTTTCATTGAAATATTGCTCAACGCCTATTTCAGGGCCTAGCATAAAATAGTGATCGTATTGTGTGAGTTTATAGCGTGGGCTGTAGCCAGAGAAACTTCCAACCCTGGAAAAGTAGCTAGTGTCTAATGATACTTCCGCGTCTTGTTTTTGTATCATCAAGTGTAAGCCAACTGAAATCAGCTTATTGATTCGATAACTCGCGTGCACTTGTCCGAATAAGGAATTGCTGTTTAAAACAATCATGCTATGTTGCGGGTCACGAGAATTATCCACTTTGTTCATCGAACGCATAAAACCTAATTCGATATGACTCTCAATCTGGGCTGAGCCGGATAGTGCAATCAGCAATGCCGCCGTGATTAGAATAATTTTGGTTTTCAAAGTAGTGGTTTGAAGGAATTAGTCTAGGGTGCAAGGAAAGTCATCCTAGCGGATGTGTCTTCTAATTGATTCGCAGCGCGGTTTACGTTGTATGCGCGCAGTTCAAAACTATCATTGGCATATTTCCTACCGGCTAATAACCTGTAATATGAAAGGTGGGGTTTAGATAAGTCTTCCATATAAATGGTATCGTAATCTCCCATAAAATAATATTTTCCATAATAATATTCATCAAGGCCTCCGCTTCTTGGCTGAAAGCCTGCGGCTGAACTAATAGAGTAAATGTGTGCTTTGTCGTAATCATCATATCCCCAATACTGAAGAATTATGGGCTCCGGCCAAAAAGCCGTGTCCGGATTTAGGCAAATAAAAAAGCCCGTATCTTTCTTAATGCATTCGTTTTCGAATTTAAAACTCACCGAAGTGTCGCAGTCGCAATAACCCTGCACGCAGGTGGTGAGTTTAGGACAATCTCCGCAGACAGTCGGGTCGAAGTTTCCCTTGTTGCAGCTTAAAAATAGTGCGATACCCATAACAAAGACGAGTACATAGTTCTTCGTAGTCATTCTAAACAAGTTTACGCGGATGTAGGGGATTTTGCAAGTGGAAAATCTCAAGGGAAAGGAGCAGGTCGGCGAGACACCGACTTGCTTGCTGAAATTAGTTTTGTCGATAGAAGCGCATTGGTGTTGTCGTATCTCTTTGATAAGTTTGATTATTGAATTGTATTATTCTTAAATCCAAACTGTCTATACTGTATCGATTGCCAATAATATTCCACATGTATGTGTGGTTATTGTGTAAATAGAAGAAAGAATAACTCCATAGATGGATGCTGTCTGATCCAAAATGTGACTCGATTTGAGCGCTGAAATTTTCTGGATTTTCTGTGCGATGACCCTGACCCCTACTTATGTCTACAGGGCTATCCATATAGAGGTTGAAAGTATAGATGTCTTTTGAATCATTGTATTCAACTGAATATAAAAGCATTGCAGTGATGCCAAGGGTAGAGTCAGGATTAGAACAGATATATCTATTGCTCTGAAGACTATAGCAATTATTCCATAATTTAATACTTATCGAGGTGTCACAATCGCATACACCTTCGTAGCAAGTCATCAAATCTGGACAGTCCTCACAAACGGTTGGGTTAAACTCACCTTTATTGCAAGATAGTGCTATGCTCAAGCCAACAAATAGGACGAGATATAAGTAGTTCTTCTTGGTCATGCTGAACAAGTTTACATGGAAAGGTTAAAAAGAGCAAGTTGAAATGATTGATTTGAAGTCAATTCGGTTGAATTGAAAAGTGGCTGGCGACTAATTTTTGAAGCTTTTTTATTGTCCATTGCGGAATACTTTTTTAAAATTGAGTCTATAGCTGTAACCCAAGCTTATTCCCCAATATGCTCCATAATTGGTTGCTTCAATCGTATTATGACCCGTTTCCGTATTTGGTTGATTTGTATGAAAACTTACGGCATAATTTTGTTTTAAACTCCGGCCAGCGGCGTATGTAAAATAGAGGCGGTGTGTTGGAGAGCCTTTTATTCGGTAATTCAAACGGAAGGATGAATTGAATTTGGTGTTCCAGCCATTTAAAAACTCAGTTTCAGATTTGTAGAGGTAGATGAAATTATGCCATGCGTCATAGTCATAATTGAGATAGGTTTTTTGCTTGAGATCATCCGTAGCGCTAATTGCTTGTCTGTTATCGTAAAATAAGGCTGAAAGAGCGATTTCAAATTCAAGCCTTTTGCTTAGTGGGACACTAAAGGCGCATTCAGGGCCGAGCATAAAATAAGGGGCATAATTGAATCGTTTGCTCATCGGTGTGGCAGAATATCCCATGTCATAAATAGGCTCAGTTAATTTTGCCTTTGTATAGTATTCTTGGTTGTATTTGACTTCTGCATTTTGTTTTTGATATATCCCATGCAGTCCAAGACTGAAATTTGGATGAATGAAGTATTTCAAATGGTACTGGCTAAAAGCAGAATAGCTGTTTTTCGGGTCCATACTATTGTCTGGATCCTCACTTTCATCATATGTGCTGATGGATTTCATTCCTCCATACTCAATTCCGAATTGGATCTGAGCAAACGAAGCGATACAAAAAGAGGAAAGCGTGACAGCGAGTAATAACTTAATTATAGTCATAAGAATAGAAGGTCATTGGTCTTGATGTATCGCGTTCATAGGTTTGGATATTTTGATGAATAATGCGTAATTCCATACTGTCTCGACTAAAATATTTGCCAAGCATACTTCTGAAAAACTGCTCATTACCAACGGTGTACAGCGTAATCCAGTTATCTTCAAAGAATATACTATCATAGCCATTTTGGGGTTTGAATTGTGCTGAATAGCGGAACGGATCTTTTTTCCCATTAGAAAGAAAAATACCTGCAATTCGTTCATATTCGTCCGAATACGATTCAAACCGGTACTTATTCGAGTTTGGGTCAAAATAGACTGAATCCAATATCATGGTTGTCATTCCAAAATTCGTATCAGGTTCAAAGCAGAAATAGCGAGAGGGATATTTGGCAAAACAGCGTTCCCAGATTTTGAGGGTTGAATCTCTGTCACAATCACAAACTCCTTCGTAGCAGGTCATCAATTCAGGACAATCATCACAAACCATTGGCTCGAACTCTCCTTTATTGCATGCTAGCGAAATACCCAAGCAAAGAAATAGGAGTATAGTTAGTGAGTTCTTCGTAGTCATTCTAAACAAGTTTACGCGCTTAAGCAGGATTTTGCAAGAGGAAATTCGCTCAACTGAACTGTGCAGTTCGGCGGGACACCGACTTGCTTGATGAAATTATTGTCTGGCTGTCTTGTAGTCTGAATGTCTGGTAGTCTATGTTTCTCGAAAACTCGTCTAGTTCGTACTGAGCAAGTCGGCGGGACACCGACCTGCTTGATGAATCTCTTTTTGTCTGTTGGTCTGGATATCTGAATGTCTGGCAGTCTTCGTTTCTCGAAAACTCGCCGAGTTCGTACTGAGCAAGTCGGCGGGACACCGACCTGCTTGCTGAAATTCTTATTGTCTGTAGGTCTGGAAATCTGAATGTCTGGTAGTCTTCGTTTCTCGAAAACTCGCAACCTAGTTCGTACTGAGCAAGTCGGCGGGACACCGACCTGCTTGCTGAAATTCTTTTGGTCTGTTGGTCAGGAAATCTGAATGTCTGGCAGTCAAGTAGTCTGAATGTCTGGAAGTCTCGAATTCTCGAACAAAGGTGCATCTCCTTCTTTTCTATCTATTTCGTATGTTTGCAATACTATCATATGATAGTATCATGAAGCCACCATTTACCATAACATCTTCCATACTTAGTCTAGTTGCTTCGATTTCCAAGAAGCTGGGAACCATTGAAACAGCCCAGTTTCAGCAGCCTTCGGTTCAGCTTCGGAGAAAGAATCAAATTCGAACCATTCAGGCTACTTTGGCCATTGAAGGGAATTCGATGAAAGCAGAGCAGATAACCGCTATTCTAGAAAGCAAAAGGGTTCTTGGTCCGGCTGAGGATATTTTAGAAGTAAGGAATGCCTTGCACGTCTATTCTGACTTAGCCTCATTTAGTCCATCATCGCTCGCTTCATTTTTAAAAGCGCACCATTTGATGATGAAGGGCTTGGTAAAGGACAATGGTAAGCTGAGAACAGGCAAAGTAGGTATAGCCAAGGGAAGTGCCATCACCCATATTGCTCCACCACCCGCTAATTTGAAGGCTATTATGCAGGATTTGTTCACTTATATCAAAACGAGTGAAGATCATATCTTGGTCAAAAGTTGTGTGGTTCATTATGAGATTGAATTCATCCATCCATTTTCAGATGGAAACGGAAGAATGGGGCGTCTTTGGCAATCGGTGCTGTTAATGGAAGCTTATCCTGTTTTCGCCTATTTACCCTTTGAAACTATCATAAAAGGCAGGCAATCCGATTATTATCAGGCGCTTGAACGGTCGGATTCTACTGGTGATTCTGCGCCATTTATCCATTTTATGCTCGAGGCGATTGATGACTCCTTGGAAGAATTAATCCATGTTTCGAAAAGGCCGGTGAGTCAGGAAGAGCGCCTACACTACTTTATTTCGCTACACACAGGCGGCACATT
This sequence comes from uncultured Burkholderiales bacterium, assembly GCA_964620355.1. GTDB lineage: Bacteria > Bacteroidota > Bacteroidia > UBA8524 > UBA8524 > UBA8524. Next base: position 31,367 of record CAZUIT010000036.1, read on the forward strand.
TTCACGCAAAGACTACCTGAATACGTTTAAAAATATAGCCATTGCCACAGCCAGCCGTGATCTCAAATTGGGTGTATTAAAAGGACTTTTTGCTAAGACTGGAGATAAACGGAATACCATTTATGTGGTGGTGAAGAAATAATCGCCCATTATTTATTCTTTGCTGTTTTTGGAAGCTGGAAGGAATAGCTATAGCCAATGCTTATGCCGCAGTATTCTCCATAGTTACTCGCATGTAGGATGTTTTTCTGAGTTGGAGAATTATCCGAGCTGGTGCGGTAATTCACGGCATAATTCTGTCTTAAACACCTGCCTGATGAAATTCCTGCGCTAATGCTATGCGAGCGATTTCTGAAGGGTTGAATGAGTAGACGAAAGCTCGCATTCAACTTGGTGTTCCAACCATTCAAGTATTGAGCATCGGCTCGGTAAACAGTCAATGCATCGTTGAGATTAAAGAATTCATCTTTTGCGTCATATTGCTGATTGAGGTTCGATCCGAATGAAGGTGCCAATTGTCGATTATCAAAAAATAGCACGGACAAGCCTAATTCAACATGAAACCAGTCTGCGAAAGGGTAGGTACATTTTAGTTCTGGTCCTGCCATGGCATATTCATCAAATTGAATGGTCTTTGACCTTCTCGAATATGTAGGTTGAAAAACGAACGGAAAAATTATTTGTGGCTTCGCGTACTTTTCGAAGTAGGCTTGGTTGGTTTCAACTTCGCTACTTTGGGTTTGAACCTGAACATGGATGCCAGCACTCAAGTATTTAGAAAATCGCCACCCGACATGGAATTGTTCGAAGATGAAATTTGAGTTCAGCGGATTCATGCTGGTTTCTGGATCTAGACTTGCATCATACTGGGTAATGGATTTTTGAAATCCGAATTCTCCACCAAAATATAGCTGTGCATGGACAGAAATAATAGAACTTGAGAATATTAGGAAGAAGGCAATCCGTTTCATAGTCGACGAAGGGTAATAAGTGAACTGCTATCTTTATCTGTATGGATTTTTAAATCTGAAATGAAAATTCGAATTTCCATGCTGTCGGTTCCATATCTTTTACCAAGAATCTGCCAATCATATCCAATTCCATTGCGGTAATAAAAGTGACTGAAAGCTCTCATATAAAGGCTGTCATAACCTTGTTTAGGAATCACCTTAGTAGAAAAATCTGATGGTGAATGGGTGGCATCAAAATAGCCAAAAGCATTCACGTCGTCATTATTGTAATAGAGCAAATAGGTATACCAGTCGGAATTAGGACTATATGAAGAAGAGTCTAGAATAAGACCGGTCATCTTAAGAGCAGAGTCCCCTTTAAAATTTACATAACGGTTTGGTTCAGGTGAATGGCACTTATCCCACATTTTAAACGCTATGCCGGTATCACAATCGCAAACGCCGTCATAGCAAGTCATCAAATCTGGACATTTCTTCACGCATTTATTGGGGTCAAATTCACCTTTATTGCAAGAGAGTGCAATTCCAATGAACAGCAGTATGAGTAAGGATAGGTAGTTCTTCGTGGTCATTCTCAACAAGTTTACGCGCTTAAGCAGGATTTTGCAAGTGGAAAATCTCAAGGGAAAGGAGCAGGTCGGTGAGACACCGACTTGCTTGATGAAATCATTGTCTGGCTGTCTTGTAGTCTGAATGTCTGGTAATCTGAATGTCTGGTAGTCTTCGTTTCTCGAAACTCGCCTAGTTCGTACTGAGCAAGTCGGCGAGACACCGACCTGCTTGCTGAATCTCTTTTTGTCTGTTGGTCTGGAAATCTGAAAGTCTGGCAGTCTTCGTTTCTCGAATACTCGTAATCTCACTATCTCGAATTCTCTTTCTTCAAATTGAACGTGTAGGAGTACCCGAAACTGATGCCGTAATAGGCGCCGTAATTACGAATCCGAATTTGATTGGTTTCTTCCGTAGGTTCGGGCTTATTCGTTTCATAAAGCACAGAATAGTTCTGCTTGACAGACCTTCCAAAAGAAAAGGAAGTAGTCAGGTTATGTGCTTTATTGATGAAGGGTTTAAATAGCAGGCGAAAGGCAATATTCCCTTTGAGGTTCCAACCGTTGAGGTATTCAGCCTTTGATCTAAAAGCATAGATGCTTCGTAAGCTCTGGTTTAATGAATGGGCATATTCATTCCAGCGGCTATTAAATGTTGGCGTAAGTTGCCGGTTATCATACAATAACGCAGAGATATGACATTGCACTCCAATACTTTCATTGAAATATTGCTCAACGCCTATTTCAGGGCCTAGCATAAAATAGTGATCGTATTGTGTGAGTTTATAGCGTGGGCTGTAGCCAGAGAAACTTCCAACCCTGGAAAAGTAGCTAGTGTCTAATGATACTTCCGCGTCTTGTTTTTGTATCATCAAGTGTAAGCCAACTGAAATCAGCTTATTGATTCGATAACTCGCGTGCACTTGTCCGAATAAGGAATTGCTGTTTAAAACAATCATGCTATGTTGCGGGTCACGAGAATTATCCACTTTGTTCATCGAACGCATAAAACCTAATTCGATATGACTCTCAATCTGGGCTGAGCCGGATAGTGCAATCAGCAATGCCGCCGTGATTAGAATAATTTTGGTTTTCAAAGTAGTGGTTTGAAGGAATTAGTCTAGGGTGCAAGGAAAGTCATCCTAGCGGATGTGTCTTCTAATTGATTCGCAGCGCGGTTTACGTTGTATGCGCGCAGTTCAAAACTATCATTGGCATATTTCCTACCGGCTAATAACCTGTAATATGAAAGGTGGGGTTTAGATAAGTCTTCCATATAAATGGTATCGTAATCTCCCATAAAATAATATTTTCCATAATAATATTCATCAAGGCCTCCGCTTCTTGGCTGAAAGCCTGCGGCTGAACTAATAGAGTAAATGTGTGCTTTGTCGTAATCATCATATCCCCAATACTGAAGAATTATGGGCTCCGGCCAAAAAGCCGTGTCCGGATTTAGGCAAATAAAAAAGCCCGTATCTTTCTTAATGCATTCGTTTTCGAATTTAAAACTCACCGAAGTGTCGCAGTCGCAATAACCCTGCACGCAGGTGGTGAGTTTAGGACAATCTCCGCAGACAGTCGGGTCGAAGTTTCCCTTGTTGCAGCTTAAAAATAGTGCGATACCCATAACAAAGACGAGTACATAGTTCTTCGTAGTCATTCTAAACAAGTTTACGCGGATGTAGGGGATTTTGC
>CAZUIT010000037.1:0-34582 GCA_964620355.1 uncultured Burkholderiales bacterium
CGAAGCAAAAGATGTTCCTTGACTTGGGTAGAATTTGCCTTTTGATGAAGCAACATAGGTAGCCGTAGCTTGTGCACAAACCGTTGGCTTAATTCGTCCATCGGCAGTTGGTCCGAATGAGCTGAAAGTAGAATGTTCTAGAAAGGCGTCTACACCACCAACAGTTAAGATACTATCAGCATCCGCAGGTACGCCAACATAATGCCAGTCGCCATTCCCTTCATTTCCGGCGGCATTGCACACAATCATACCTACACCAGCACAGCGTGTAGCTGCACGAGAAATCAACGACGTTCCATCCAGTGATTTATAGGTATAGCTGAGGTTTTTTGCGTCGTATTGGGTATAACCGAGTGAAGAGTTAATGACATCGGCGCCTACCGAGTCAGCGAATTCAGCACCTGCAATCCAGTTTGATTCTTCAATTGGGAACTCGGAGAAATTATCTTCGGTCCGAATCAGCCAATAGGAGGCAGATGGGGCCGTACCAATCATTTTTCCTGGAGTATTGGATGCCATGCATGAAAGGACATTCATTCCGTGCATATCATCTTCATACACCATGGTGTCTTTTTTTACCATATCGAAAGTGCCAAGCAAACGACCTTCTTCGCGCATTTTGTTGAAGGTTTCCATTTCATTCATGTGGAAGAAGCCGGCATCTAAAACGGCAATTACAATACCCTGACCTTTGTATCCCGTGGCATGGAGCGCATCGCCTTTCAACATACTAATCTGACCGTAGCCAAATCCATATTCACTCTCATTTTCTGCCTTCTTTGGTGCATTAACGCTCATCAGGTATTCCATCATCGCGTCGGGACTCTTCTGCGGAGTTTCTGGTTCAATTCGGGCATAAAGTAATCGAGAACCTTTTACAAATTCTAATTTACGAATGGCTTTCATCACACTGGTATCCATACACTCTACCGTTACGGCATTAAACCAACGCGAATTGTGTACGATACGAACACCCAATTTTTCAATGCTTTCTTGATAGGCCATTGTGATCGGTAAATCTTGGGCAGTAACGGCAATGTTTTGCTTTTGTCTTCTGGCAATCGCTTTTGACGATAGAAAAGCTTCTGGATGATCGATGGTGTATCCGTTATCCTTTTTATCGGTTAACTCAACCCAAAATTTGTAGGTGGTATTTTGACCAATAACCTGACCTACTACTAGAATTAGCAGTCCTGCAAAAACACTTCTTAGCATCGTAATAAAATTTGCGGGAAAGGTAGCGAAAATTATACCTCGAATGATGACTCAATCCATCCTCCACCGATGACATCCTCCCCTTCGTAGAAAACAGCTGACTGTCCGGGAGCAATCGCATTCACACGGCTATTGAACTGCACTTGAACACGATCTCCTTCTTGATGAAGACTTGCCATTGCCCCAGCATCTTTGTAGCGAATCTTGGTTAATGCTTCCATGGAATCAGGGATAGAAGCATATTTCTGTAAACTCACTTTACGAACCCACATGCCATTGCGTTCCAATTCTTCTTTTTTACCGAGTACAACCGTATTTGAATCCGGACGAATTTCGGTAACATACATCGGCTCACCCATGGCGATTTCCAAGCCTTTTCGCTGGCCAATGGTATAGAATGGATAGCCTTTATGCTGGCCTAATACCGTGCCGTTTGAAGTAACAAAATTTCCACCATCCACACGTTCTTCTAATCCGTCTACACGATTACGTAAAAACTGACGGTAGTCGTTATCCGGCACAAAGCAGATTTCGTAGCTCTCGCTCTTTTTCGCCAAATCCATATACCCCATATCCACAGCCATCTGTTTGATTTCTGTTTTATGGTATTGACCCATTGGGAAGAGCGTTCGTGCTAAATTCTTTTGAGCTAGACCCCATAGCACATAACTCTGGTCTTTATTGAGGTCCTTTCCGCGAGATATAAAATGACGCCCATTTTCCTCATTGAAATTTCGTTGTGCATAATGTCCGGTTGCGATAAACTCACAATCCAATTTGTCGGCACGTTTTAAAAGCGCCTCCCATTTGATATGCGTATTGCAAAGCACACAAGGGTTTGGCGTTCTACCAGCAAGGTATTCATCCACGAAATTATCAATGACAAAATCGCCAAACTCATCCCGGATATCAAGAATAAAATGATGGATACCATGTTCCACGGCAATGGCACGGGCATCGTTGATGGAGTCTAGACTGCAGCAGCCGGTTTCCTTTCCATTCACCTTCGAACTTTCATAGTCCCAAGTTTTCATGGTTATTCCTACTACTTCATACCCTTGTTCGCGCAGCATGATGGCCGTAACGGTACTATCGATACCGCCGCTCATGGCCACCAAAACTTTTCCCATTTTACTCATTGCGGGGCAAAGGTACGAAACATTGGAATGAATCTAAATAAGGAAAAAGGGTTCTGGGTTTCGGGTTAGAGCTTAGTGGTAATTTATTTTGTCTCACCGTCTCAAGTCTCATTGTCTCTCGTCTTATCCTTATCTTTACAGCCTTGAAAAATTATCCAGAACATATCGAAGAGAAGTTGGGGTTCGACCAGATTCGGACTAGAGTGGCGGGCTTTTGTTATGGGCCCTTGGGTAAGTCCCTGGCGCTCAAAGCAAAATTCAGTACCAGGAAGGAAAGTATCGTGCTATGGCTGGGACAAGTGCAAGAATGGATTGGTCTTTTTCAAGAAGAAGAGGCCTTTCCTGAAGGACATTATCTGGATGTAAGTTCTTCTTTGGCAAAGCTGAAAATTGAAGGGTATTACCTCCGTGAAGAAGAGTTTCATTCGATTCGTTTGATGCTGCGGACCATGGATGGAGCGACGCGATTTTTTAAGCAGCACGAAGAAATTTGTCCGCTATTGTATGATTTGGTACGCGATGTGGCCCCACAAAAGGGATTGATTCAAGAGATTGAAAAAATCATAGATGAAGACGGCAAGATGCGCAATAATGCGAGTCAGGAGTTGAATCAGATTACTTCATCCATAGCAAAATACGAACGAGAATTACATAAGCGAGCCATGCAATTATACCGCAAGGCCAAAGCTGAAGGATGGACGGCCGATACCGACCTGAGCGTACGAGAAGGCCGTTTGGTGATTCCTGTATTAGCTGAGCATAAACGCAAAATCAAGGGGATTGTACATGACGAGTCGGGATCTGGTCAGATTCTGTATATCGAGCCGACGGAAATCATCGAGCTGAATAATGAACTCCGTGAACTTCAATTGGAAAGAAGGAGAGAGATTGAAAAAATATTGCGCGCCCTGACTGCTCGCGTGGCACCGCATGAACCTGAAATCCGGAGTTTTAACCAGAAATTGGGGGTGCTGGATTTTATTCGGGGCAAGGCGTTGTTTGCAAGAGATATTGATGGAAGGGTTCCAGAAATAAAAGATGAATTTGGGGTAGACTGGCGTAAGGCCTACCATCCGCTCTTGTTTTTGCATCATCGCCAAATGAAGACGCCTACGGTTCCGCTCAATATTCAGCTGGATGAAGGAGGGAGGATTTTGGTGATTTCTGGTCCGAATGCAGGAGGGAAATCAGTGAGTTTAAAAACCACGGGCTTGCTTCAATATATGGTACAATGCGGGTTCCCCGTTCCGGTTGGCGAGCAAAGTAGCACTCAAGTTTTTAAGCAGCTTTTTATAGATATTGGCGATGAACAATCCTTGGATAATGACCTTTCAACCTATTCCTCACATTTGAATAATATGCGTCACTTTTTGCTGTTTGCAAAGCGAGGGACCTTATTATTGATTGATGAGTTTGGCACCGGCACCGATCCTCAGTTTGGAGGACCGATGGCGGAATCTATTTTAGAAGAACTGAACCGTAAAAACTGCTATGGCGTGATCACGACCCATTATAGCAACCTAAAACTCTTGGCGAATAGAACCCATGGTTTGGTGAACGGAGCAATGGCCTATGATGCTGAAGAGCTTCAGCCTTTGTACCGATTAGAAATTGGCAAACCAGGCTCTTCTTTTGCCTTTGAGGTGGCCGCAAAAATTGGCTTGCCGAATGCCATCATACAAAAAGCGAGAAAGAAAGTAGGAGCCAAACAGAAGAATGTAGATGATTTATTGGTGAGTTTGGAGAAGGAAAAACTTGAAGCGGAAGAGCTCCAAGCCAAAGCCATTGAATCCGAAAAGCACTATGAGCGACTCAAAACAGAATATGAGTTACTCAAGAAGAACCTCGAAGAACGTAGAAAATTGGTGATGCAGCAAGCCCGCGAAGAAGCGCATCAATTGCTCAAAGACAGCAATAAGCTCATCGAAAAAACCATCCGTGAAATTCGCGAGACAGCTAAAGATGTAAAGCCGAAAGTGGATATCCGTAAAGAACTTGATGCCTCCAAAAAAGGACTGGCCGATAAAATTAAAAAGGATACCCCTGCCGTGATCTATGAAACCCCTATTGTGGGCGATCAAGTGAAAATTAGCGGCCAGAGCGCAGTAGGGAAGCTCTTGGAAATTCATAAGACTAAGGCAACAGTTGAGTTTGGCGAACTGCGCACCCAGGTAGATTTAAAACGCTTAGAAAAAGTGGGAAGGAAAGAAGCCAGAAGTTTGAAGCACTCAAGTTCGGGTTACGATACCCAAAAAGAAATGGCCGACTTCCGTATGGATTTAGATGTGCGCGGTAAGCGAGGAGAAGAAGCAGTCAAAGAAGCGATTTCGTTTTTAGACAAGGCCGTCATCCTCGGTTTCGATAAGTTACGAATCATCCATGGCCGGGGAGATGGTATCCTCAAAAAACTCATTCGAAGGGAACTCAAAGGTTTCACCGCCATCGAACGCATCGAAGACGAACATTTCGAGCAGGGTGGCGATGGGGTGACTCTTGTTTACCTTCGTTAATATTAACCCATATCCACTCACTCCGCTCTCACACTTCATACTCGCACTGAAACGGGTTCAGGGTTTAGCTCTGTTAACCACCAGCAGCGAACCGCTAACAGCCCACAATTCATCCCTGCGGATAATTCCCCCCCCTCTTTCAGAAACAATTTTGTAGTTTTAAACATATAAACTACGGAGCTATGAACAAGATGCTGACACAATTCGTAAAAATGAAGGCGTAAGAGTGATAGGGATAGATGCTTGTTGTATTTTGAAATCAGATTCGACATTTGAAGAAATGCACTGGTCGGATTATATGAGACGACCAAGAATACTTAAAGGAAAATGGAGAATCAATCAAAATGAGGTCGTATTGAAAACCATGTATTCGACGCATAGACTAAAAATTCACCAATATGAATGGGCCACTTTTCTTATTCCAGCACCTAAGGAAGCCAGGTTTGCTTATGAATTCAATCGTAATATTCACGTCATCGATAGTCTGAAGCCATATGTTGAGATTACCCCTAGCAAATATTTTGATCGAGATCTGAGGGAATTCAGAACACTGTGCTTCATTAAGAGAATAGTGTATTAATTCATTTCAAACTCAATAAAAACACGTATTTTAATCCCGATTGCTACCCAATGCAGCCCCAACCCAATTTTGCATCTTGCTTTCTTGTTAAACAATCTGTGCAAGCCCTTGATGACGATAAGAGAACGCCATGAAAAATCTGTTCTTCCTGCTTGTTTGCTTTTTTCTATGTACGCTCCATGTTGAAGCAGTCACAGTAAAATCTGTTCAAGACGGTGATTTTTTTGCTCCCGCAACTTGGGAGAATAATGCGGTGCCCGATCTTTCTGCGGATAGCATTGTCGTTCAACATGATGTGGTATTTAATCAAGACATTAAGCTGTCAGGAAATGCATATTTAACGATTGAATTCTGTGAGCGACTCTGTGGGAATTTCAGTGTATATATAGGCCCAAATGCTTCCTTGTTCAATGAAGGAGGACTCTTCACCGACTCAGTTTATATCCAGGGGAATGTATTGAATCACGGAATCATGGTTTGCACTAACATGAAGATAAGCTCTGGCGGATTTAAGAACACCAATGGCGGTTATTTGTCGGTGCAAAAAGGACCGCGTAAATGCAGTGATAAGTTCGTGCCAACTAACGCATATTCCTTCTCGAAAATAAATACGAATACCATTCAAATCGATCTTAAGTGTCCTGCCGAAATTGATTTCGGAGATACATCGGTAATGGTGAGCGCACCTGGCTCGTTATACCATTCGTATCAGGATACAGGTCTTTTTAATATAAACATCAAAATGTATTGTTCCTGCGATACCGCAAACTTCTTGGAACAGTTTGAAGTGAATTATAACCCTACGAGCATTCGCGGACCTTGTCAAACCTTCTTGCTTTATCCCAACCCCAATAATGGCGATTTCCTTGTGAAGCCAATGAATTGTTTAATGCAAACGGAAGAGTTTAATGTTTCTATGTTCAATTCTGCCGGGCAGTATATCTGTGACATCACTTTACGATTTAATACAGAAAATCGTATCACCGATTTGCCCGATGTGGCCTCCGGGCTTTATTATTTGGTTATTCAATTTATGAGTGGTTTCAATCACCAGAAGCTGGTCATTATTAAATAAAGGCGCTCAGGCATCTCCATCAAACTTTCCCTTGTTCTCAACGGACTTTGACCCATTTAGTAAATTGAAGGCGAGTATGTGCAGCTACTCCTTCGCATTCGCTATGGTGTACCCGGTCGAACTGTCTACTATTGACGAGAGGCCCGGAATTCTCGAACGCTCGTATTTGAGTTGAAGCAGATCGACGGGACATCGGCCTTCCTGCTGAAAAATCTACTCCTAATTTTGTCTGGCCATCTGATTGTCTTGAAATCTAGCTCTCGATTGCTATCAGGACTCGCACTCCCTCCATCGAAATATTCCCACAAGTGTCTTCTTTCAATTAACTTTGAGTCATGACCAAAAGAACCTTACTCTCAATTTGTATGATGATGATTGTGTGGACGCTATCAGCACAGATCACCATCACCAAACAAAATATGCCACAGGCGAATGATACTGTACGTTATGAAAATGTAATGAACCCACTTGCATTCGCTACCCAAGTTGCACAGGATGGAGCAAATCAATTTTGGGTTTTTCCTACACCCAATGCTTCTGTTATTAGCATGGTGGAGTATAAATCATCATTAAAAACACCTTATGCTTTTTATTTCTTTAATACGGTAGGACAAAAGATTGCGGATAGCATTGGCTTGTCGCAGTTTAAGTTGGAAGACGTTTATCAATTCTATTCCAGCAAGAACAGTGCATATTCGATCGAAGGCTTGGGTTTTAAGTTGAACTTGGCACCTTTGCCCTTGGCAGGGAATTATCAAACGGAAGACAAGGTGTATGAATTCCCATTAGAATATGGAGATCGTGATAGCAATAATTTTAAGGTTAAAATCAGCATTCCATTGATTGGGGCTTATGTTCAAACAGGATACCGGGTTACACAAGTGCTTGGGTATGGAAAAGTTGTCGTGGTGAATGATACCATGGAATGTTTAAAAGTCCGGTCCGACATTATCGGGGCAGACACCTTCGAAACTCAATTGGGGAAATTTGGTTTCCCTAGTCATAAGGTAGAATACAAGTGGTTAACCCTCGAACACCGTCATCCAGTGGTTGAAATTACAGGAAATGAGCTTGCCGGTCAGTTTGTGCCAACGCAAACCAAATACATGGCCTTGGAGCCGAAAATAGATACGAGCGGCGGGGGGACCACCAGTGTACCGAATCCCGCATATTTTGATTATCCTTTGGTTTACCCAAATCCTAGCAAAGATAAAATCTTTAAAAATCGGATAGTTACCGACATTGAAGGCTACTCCATGCAAGGAACGAAACAAGAAATACGCTGGGTCGGTGACACAGGATATATCAACTGGCGGTCTGGGGTGTATGTCCTACACATCACTAAAAAAGACGGCAGCATAGAGCGGGTCAAGATGATTGTAGCTCACTAATTGATAATTTCTTTCCTTTGCGTCATGCGAAGGCTACTTATTCTTTTCCTATTTATTTCTTCATTGGCGGAAGCGCAAGTATTGGTTAGTGCGAAGTCGAATGGTAAGTATGGATTGCTCGATACTGCCGGACAGTGGCATTTGGCAGCAACCTATGATTCATTGGGTAGCTTTTACCATCAAACAGTAGCTTATGCCGTTCGCGGCAAATGGGGACTACTAAACGCCAATGGTAGAGTGATTAGTCCTGCAGTTTGGCTGGACATCAGCTATGAAGAAGAAGGAAAAGTAGCGGTGTATGACGGTTCATATTGGGGCTATATCAGCCTGTCGGGTAAAACCATCATTGACCCACAATTTCTGGAGGCGGATGATTTTCATGAAGGATTAGCTGGTGCCAGCAAGCTTGAAGATAACTGGGGCTTTATCGATAGCACCGGGCGCTGGATTATTGCACCTCAATACACCTTCGTGGCCGAGTTTATTGATGGATTGGCCTATGTGGAAGATGAAGATGAATCTTTCTATATCAATAAGAAGGGTGAGCGTCAAGGTTCGGCAACGCGCCAATCATCTAATTACCGAGATATCACAGCTACCAATAAAATGGGCATTCGGAAAACTTCGGGTACATGGTTGGTCCAGCCGAATTACGATAACCTCAGTTTGCGGTCTGAGGCGACCTACTTTTTTTATAAGGATGGAAAATGGGGTTTGCTCGATACCAATAACTCGATTCTGTTCTCCAATAAATTAGACCAATTCCGTCCTTTTGCCAATGGCTTAGCTCCGGTTAAGTTGAATGGAAAATGGGGATTTATCAATCGGCAAGGAGCCATGGTGGTTCCTGCTATTTTTGAAGAAGCACTGCCGTTCTCTTACGGAAAGGCCGTCGTCATGTTTAATGGAAAATGGGGAGCTATTGGTACGGATGGTAATTTTGTTATTTCCCCACGATTTGAAAATATCCTTGGTCGCTTTCAGAAACTCGACCCGAATGAAGCCGCCTCTTGGGAGGTTCAATTGGATTAGTTAAAAATAGCCTGATAGCAAGATAGAGGTTAGAGAAAGTCCCGTTTCAATAAAAAATATCCTGATGCTTTTTTTGCCCTGAAAAAACTTTCTTCCGTTTCACAGGTATTTCTGTCTGTTTCGTTAACTTTTTTGGATAATTCAAGTTTCCAGTGCTAAGATTTGCAAGGATAAGAAGTATGAAACGATTAAAAGGACGTCTGAAAATCTATACCGTAATTCTCGTAATTAGTGTATTGGGTTATTTGGGGCGACTCATCATGTTCACAGAGATGACTTATTCGTCCAATGTTCAACTTCTGGTCTTTTCTTTTTTTGTGCTTGGTGCGGTCTGGGAATTTTTTTCCTTTTTGAATTCACGCCTCAAAAAGCAATTCCCAATTGATAAGGCACCCGTGCAACGTGTAGTTTTGCAGCTTAGCTTAGGGTCCCTATTTCTTTTCGCTTTGCGCGCAGTGGGAATATTTTTGTTAGCCGATTATTTCCCTGTCGACTTTAACTGGGCATTTCGTGCGGCGATCTATGTGGTCGATTTTTTTGTGACTGCCTGCATTAATTCACTCTTTTTTATTGCCGAATATATTGAAAAATGGAAGCAAAGTATTCAGCGGGCAGAACGATTGGAAAAGGAAAAGACGCAGGTGCAGTTTGACAATTTGAAGAATCAATTGAACCCACATTTCCTGTTTAATGCACTCGCCTCGTTGAATAGTTTAATTAGATCCAATCCTGAACTTGCTTCAGAATTTTTGCAGAACATGAGTCGGGTTTACCGCTATGTATTGAAGCATAAAGACAAGGAGGTGATCTCACTTGAAGAAGAATATCAATTTCTGAATGACTATTTATTTCTTTTGGAGACTCGGTTTGGATCTGCATTTCGCTTTAAAAGCAATCTTCCAGATGAAGCCCTTGAAAAAGGAATTGTACCAGTAACTCTACAAATCTTGGTAGAAAATGCCGTGAAACATAATATCATCTCTGAAAAAAATCCTTTACTCATTGAAGTGAGTATTGAAGGCGATTATTTGGTGATGAAGAACGCTTATCATCCGAAAAATAGGGTTGAAGAAAGCAATGGATTAGGACTTGAGAATTTAAAAAACTTGTATCGTTATTTGAGCGATTTAAATCTTTTTTGGGAGATTAGAGATCAAAAATACAGCATACATATTCCCCTTATCGAGCGATGAAAATACTGATTATTGAAGATGAAAAACTGGTTGCGAAGGAATTGCTTGAATTATTGACTACAAGCTGTCCGGAGGCCGTAGTATTGGATATTATCGACAGCGTAGAGTCGGGCGTAGAATGGTTTGAAAACAATCAGATGCCAGATTTAATTTTGAGTGATATCCAATTGGCCGATGGGGTAAGTTTCGAAATATTTGAGGGGCGCTCGATTATGGCACCTGTGATATTTACCACGGCCTATGATGAATATGCCTTAAGAGCATTTCAGCTCAATAGCATTGATTATTTGCTGAAGCCTATCGGAAAGAAGGAGTTATCCCGAGCATTGACTAAGTTTAGCACTATCCGTCGGGCCGCCGCCCCTGATTTTCTGCGACAGCAATTTGAGTATCTGATGCAAGACTTGAAAAATGGCAGAAAATTTAAAACGCGCTTCATCGCTCACCAAGGTCAAAGCATGGTGCCCGTTCAAATCGATAAAGTAGCAGGTTTTATAAAAGACGAGCTAATCTTCTTGTTGACCCGGTCCGGTAGAAAATTGATGACCGATTACCATACGCTGGATGAATTGCAGGAACTTTTGGACGATACTATTTTCTATCGCGCCAATCGGCAATTAATTATCCATACCGATGCGGTTTTGGACTTTAAAACACATTATACTGGGAAACTCATTTTACATGTTGAAGGTCATATAAACACCCAAGTTGTGGTGAGCAGGGAAAAGGCGAGCGCTTTTAAAAGATGGTTTGAGGCTGCTGACTAAGGCGCTTTTTTCTATCTTTGGTTCAGATGAATCAGACCAATCGTTTAGCGAACGCAGCTTATACACTTATCATTATCCTCTCATTTGGGTATCTACTGTCGATTGGGAAAATGGTCGTTGTGCCTATCATTTTTGCGATCATCATTTCCTTCTTGCTCTATCCCTTGTGCCGGAAACTGGAAGCCTGGAAATTCAATCGTATTCTTGCAATTTTTTGCAGCATGTTTGGCGTTATCCTTCTGATAGTTGGTCTAATTGCACTCTTTACCACACTGTTTGCAGGGTTGTTTAGCGATTTTGAGGGCTTTAGTCAGAAAGTAATTAAAACGATGGAAGATGCCTTGGATTGGGTGGCGAGTATTCCTCTATTGAAAAATAATTTAGAGCCTCTAATAAAGGAAGGGGGGATGGGTTGGATCAATGAATTGAGCGGGACTCTTGGAAATAAGTTACTTTCTTCTACTGCCATATTTGGTCATTTGGTCATTATTACGGTGTATACTTTTTTGTTTTTGCTCTACCGGACAGCCTTCAAAAAATTCATTCTTTCTTGGTTTAATGACGGTCGTGTTGGAGCCATTGAAAAGATGCTTTATCAATTTCAAAAGGTGACTCAAAACTATTTTGGCGGCCTCCTTATAGCAATAGGAATAATAGGCATAATCAATTCAATTGGACTCTATTTTATTGGAATTGATCATGCCTTTTTATTTGGCTTCTTTGCGGCATTTCTTACGGTGATTCCCTATATAGGCACTACCATTGGTGGATTATTGCCACTGCTCTATGCGTTTTTTAATTATGATGAATTATGGAGGCCAATTGCTGTTTTGATTTTCTATCAATTGGTGCAAGCAGCCGAAGGTAATTATATCACGCCTAAAATTGTGGGCGATAAAGTAAGCGTAAATCCTCTCGTAGCAATTGTTGTATTGATTGTAGGAGGCTATTTTTGGGGAATTGTGGGAATGGTGTTGAGTTTGCCACTTACGGCAATTGCTAGGGTATTACTTTCTAGTTTTGAAAGCACCAAGCCCTTTGCTTACCTCTTAAGTAACGATTTTAGGAGTAAGGAGTGAGGTTATGGAAGAGGTTAAGGTTGAGGGTTGATTCTAGAGTCAATTAATCAAAAGAGTTCACTGCTTTAGCTTCCAGCATTTTATAACCAAGTTAAGTACAGCATTATTGCTATTCGAAATCTTGAATTCATTGAAGTAGCTATAGAGAATTTGTTAAATTATTCCAGCACTACTTTATAGTACATGGAATTGATGCTGCTTGCTATTTTTAGAAAATAGATACCTCGAGCCAGGTCATCAACCTGTATTTCACTTTTTGTACCGAGCATTGATTCGAAACGTATGAGCTTCCCATTGATATCAATAAGTTGAAGGGTAAAGGTTTCATCACTTTTACCTTCATAAACTATGTGCAGCTGGTTTTTAGCTGGGTTTGGATAGATGGTGAATGCTCGTAGTTCTTCGGGCGAACGGATGCTCAGCAAATTCACTTCAATGCAATCAGATGTATCGATGCAGCCATTTTGCTTGATGACCACTGCATAGTTTCCGTTTGAGTCGGCTGTAAAGGTTTTGTTCTCAGCGCCTGGAATCGGACTAAATCCTTGATCGCAATTAATCCATAGATATTCCGCATTGTCTGCAAGGGCACTAAGTGTTGCCTTATTCTGACTTACGTCGGTATTCACACTTGGAATAACAAGATCTAGCATGACAATACTATCCCGGCCAATTGTTGAAACCAGGGTATCATAATAACGTCCGCTTTGGGTTAGATATGAGCTGCCAAATTGGTAGCCATCACAGGATTGAATTTCAAGAAGTGAAAATGTTGGCGCTTGTATTTTCCAGAGCTCTCTTCCATTTGTTACGTCATCAACCGAAAAGTACAATGCGTCATTTACTGCGGTAAGATAAAAAGGGGCTGAAGAAGAAGCGCCGGGTACAATGTCTTTTACCAAGGATAGGGTATTGCCTATGAGTATCCAGATTTCTGTACCGCTAGCTCCATCATCGGCCTTAAAGTATAAGACATCGCCAACAATTTCTAATTCTTGTGGGTTTGAACTCTGAATGCCAGGATGGAGGTCTTTTATCAGCCGCACTGAATCGTCTTCGGCCACCCAAAGTTCCGTTCCAATCACGGGCGAATTGGCGGTGAAAAACATACGATGGCCCGTGGCCGTTCTTTCAACAATATTATTGGCACTAAATATACTGGGTGCTTTGACCCGAAAGGTAGTATCTCCATTGGTTTTCCAGAGTTTTCTGTTATTTACCCCTTCATCTGCCACAAAATAGATGGCCTTATCTATTACCGTCAAATCATAAGGGTCAGAACTTGCACTGCCCATGTTTATATCAGCAAGCAAATACAGGGAGTCGCCCTGAAGCTTCCAGATTTCATTTCCTATATTTCCGTCATCCGCGGTAAAATAAAGAGCGCTATCCATGACTAGAAGGTGAGTAGGGTTGGAGGCAGTGGAGCCAGGATATAAATCTTTAATGATAAATGCGGTATCGCCAAAGGCCTTCCAGAGCTCTCTTCCAGCATCTGGCGATTCAGCACTGAAATACAGGGAATTACCCAAACGAGTCAAGCTCTTTGGAATGGCAAATCTCTTGTAGGGGATGCCTTTAACCTGAATAATCGTGTCGCCGTCTGTCACCCATAATTCTTCGGTATTGGTGCCAACACTGGCCGTGAAATATACAAGCGAACCGACCAATGTAAAGTTTTGCGGACTTGAGCCTTGAGAACCTGGGTATAAGTCTTGAACTAAAAAGACGGAGTCGTCATGTATTCTCCATAATTCTCTTCCTGTAACACCATCGCTAGCCGAGAAATAGAGGTCAGCACCCGCTACAAAAAACGCTTCCGGCGAGCTGTTTCCGGTCGGGTTAATATTCTTGAGCATAAAAGCCGTATCTGCATCTGCCTTCCACAATTCTTGTCCATTAACTCCATCATTTGCACTAAAAAAAACAGCATTACCAAAGGGAGTTAAAAAATTAATTCCGCTGGCACCTGAACTTGGATTGATGTCGCTAACCAAAAAGGCAGAATCTCCCGACGTCTTCCATAGCTCAAAATTTGTTATGCCATCGTTAGCAACAAAGTACATCTCACTTCCAAGTGGTGTAAATTTGGTAGGGTTAGCATCGTGCGGCCCCTGATAGATATCTTTCACCAAAAAAGGCGCCTGTGCAAGGATCGTTTGAAAGACAAAAAGGAGCGAGAAAAGGAGGAGTTGATTTCGTTTCATTCGTCGTTTGAGCTATCTATCTTGATTCGGATAATCAATATTTTGTTGCTTGCAAGAGCTTGTCCAATTCTAAAGGTAAATATTCCTTTAGCGTTCGCATACAACTTTTTCCATAACGGGAAAAAGCAATCGGTACAAATTAAGCAGAAACCTCTAAAAGATGTATGCGCGAAAAGTCGATAGGGTAATTATTCGATAGAATCACTTAGCTACAAGCAGATCGGCCAATTGTTCACCCGTTAAGGTGGCAAGAGATATACCCATTCCATTACAAGTAAAGCCAACAGCTTGGCGGTTCCCTACTTTTTGAGTGATGGGCATCTTGTTCTCACTAAAACCCATAATACCACTCCAGCGGTAGTCAACTGCAACCTTGGTATCTGGAAGTACAATTTCTTTCAAAACGCGATCAAGCTCGTCTTGGATCTTTTGATTGATCCCAAATTCTGAGGTGTTCTCGGTTTCCATATCCATGTTTCTACCACCACCCAAAAGGATTCGGTCTTCATGGTTCCGGAAATAGTAATAGCCTTCATTGAAATGAAATGCGCCTTCAAGTGCCAGTCCTCGCATCGGTTGAGTCACTAAAACTTGACCTCTTCCTGGTTGAATGGCTACACTGTCTTTCACAAGGTTTAATGCGAGTGCATTCGTACAAATGCCTACCTGACCGCAAGTAAAACGAACATCATCGCCCATATGCTGGTGTTTAACCATCACCTCTACATAGTTGGCATTTTCTTCGATGGATAATACCTCTGCACCAGTAATTACCCGAATTCCTAGGGCATTAATCAAGCGCCATAGGGCAGATATAAGTTTGCCGGAATGTATTTGTCCTTCTAAGGGGTTATGGATGAGTTGTTTAACTCCTCCAAAGCCAAAAGATGCAATTTTATCATTTTGTATGCTGAATACATCTTGCTCAAAATACGGATGCAATAATCCATTCAACATGGAGATATCCGCAGCACTGATTTCGTTTTCGTCGTTGAGAATTAGCTCGTGACCACCCAATTCTTCATACTCCATTGCAGAATCACTGATGCGGCTTCTGAGTAGTTTAAGCCCTTGAGCACGCTGGCTGGCCAGTTTGGCAGCAGCCTTCTCGCCTTGAACTTTGATGTCACCCAACATCTCTGCAGCCTTTGCAAAACAAGCAAATCCTGCATTTCTTGTGCTTGCCCCCGTAGGGAATACCCCACGTTCTAAGACGCAAATACGAGCGCGTGGTGATTTTTCTTTAACCGATAAGGCTGTTGATAGGCCTAATAGTCCACCACCTACAATAATCACATCTTGAGCACAAAGTGCATCTTTCTCCCAGTAACTTAGCATGTTCACAAATGTAAAAAACGATTTAGTTTATTGGAAAAATAAGACAATATTCTGTTCTATTTACTTTTCCCGACCCCACCTGAATGTTTCCTTCAAGTAATCGAGTAAAACTACGAATAAGTTTTAAACCGATGCCAATTCCTTTTTAACCAAATGTTACTTTATTCGCTATTAAACCATGCGATTGATTGAATCTTTCAAGCTGTTCCACATCTATGCCCATTCTTCTGTGCAAAAAGTGTATGTGGATATTTCATACGAGGAGTAACTGAGCTAGCTTATTTTAAACTGCCGATATGCTCTTTTCACCAATTTTGAAAGGCTCATCTTCAAAGGATCTTTCGGTAATTATTCCTCTTCAGCACTGTTTTTTAATGTTGAAAGTAACTGAAAGGTTCCTTTGCTCACAAATTGCCGATTTAATAGGGTAGAATCTACACGAATCCAATCGCCAACTTGCTTTGGTTTAGCTATTTCAATCATCTCAAAACGGCCATCTCCAAGTCGTTCAAAGAGATAGGATTTGCCTTGCCACTCTTGCAATGCGCTTGCCGCTAAGGAAATAGACGCATCTTGCTCGATTTGGATCTGGGCCTGAACAAATGTACCGGGCAATAGACGGTTGTCTTCTTTTTCTAAATGAGCATGCACCTGAATGGTTCTATCGGCCTTTACGTTGCGGCTAATTAAATAGACTTCAGCTGCTCTTGTTTGAGTTTCATGAGGAAGCTGAAAGCGTATTGCTTGTCCGATTTTTATTTGATGGATGTCTTTCTCAAATACTGCTAGCTCCAAATGGATATGTTCTAAGTTGATTAATTCCATGACGACTGAACCTTCACTTGCATAGCTTCCCTTATTGACATTCACCTGCTGCACCCAATAGTTGGCGTCGGCATAAAACTTCACCTTGGCAGATAATCCGCTTGCAATAATTTTAGCAGGGTTGATATTGATTAGACGCAGATTTTGAATCAATGCACTTTTCTGTGCATTCAGCCGATCGACTTGATTCTTTGCTTGATCCAGGTCCTTCTCGGCATTGACTTTTCCCTCCTTTAGAACCTGCTGTCTTGCAAGGTTCTTTTCGGCCAATTCTAAGTTGCTTTTTGCGATGAGGTATTCTTCCTGCATGGTGATAAATGCGGGGTTTTCTATTTCGAAAAGTAAATCGCCTTTATGCACGTGCATGCCATTGATGAGTGGAATTTTAGTAATTTTCCCAGGATATGATAAGGTGATGCTCTGCTTTTGCTCAGGTGGTACATCTAAAATGCCACTTACATTGAGAGGGATTGGCAGACTGCGGGTTTCAGGACTGCTGAATTCGATACCAATGGCTTCCAAAGCTTGTTTGCTGATTTCGAGGTGGTTAGCTTCTTCGGAAATGGTTGTATTCTCTTCATTAGTTGGACTGCTACATGCGCCCAAAAAGAGGGTAAGGATATAAAGTGTTCTAATTTTTTTCATGATGATTAATTGCTGCCGTTGATGAGCAAAATTTGATTGGATAGGAGTCTGATTTGTTGATTGAGCTCAGCATGACGTTCTAGCAATGCCAGGGCATCATTGAGTTGATAGAGGTATTCGGTGGTGGAAATCGTTCCTTGTTCCCGGGCCAATTGAGCCTGCTCGCGCAAGGTTTGAGCAATGGGGAGAGATTCTCGCTCGAAATTTTCAAGGTTCTCTTTGGCCAAAATATAGGAGCCGAGTAGGTTCTTCCAAGTGGTTTCAACCTCGCGTTGTTCTTGCTTGAGTGCAGCAAGGTTGGCCTCCTTCAAGCGTTTTGCTGATTTAATTCGAGCCATTTGCGGACCTGCCCATAGTGGAAAATTTAAACCAATGCCAAAGCCTTGAAAACGATCATTAGCTGTGGCAACTGGGGCGGTGAGTTCTATCGAAGTCGGACCTCCAATCATACTTTGATTGAAGTACGAAACTTGAACACTCGGCCAAAACTGACTCTGCTGGAGCTTGATTTCTCGATCGGCACTCAGCAAACTCGTTTCGATAAGCTGTAAGCGTCCGTTTTGGGAAGGGGTATAATTGGTGATGGCACTTGGAGTTGCCTCTTGCCAGTGGATTTCGAAGGCTTCATCTATCGCCATCAAAGCCTTTAAACGTGCTTTCTCATTGGCCATTTCATTATTAATTTGACTCAATTGAATTTGCATATTGGCATGTTTGGCCAATGCTTGTTGCCAGTCGAGAAAGCTTCCATCGCCACTGGTATAGCGAAGATTGGCAGCTTGTTCTAGGGCGAGATACAGACTGTCTTGTTGAGCATAGAGTTGACTTTTTTCTTTCAGAAAGACCAAGGTCGCGCATGAGTTTCGGACCTGAAAGGATAACTGGTCTTCAGCAAAATGCAAGGAGGCGCTACTTTCTCCGTAAAGGGCCTTATAGGCTTCCTGTTTGGCCTTCATTGTAAGAGGAAAAGGTAAGGACTGACTCACGCCAAAATTATTATCGTTGCTGACATAGCTATTGTATTGTCCGTGTTGCCAGGTAAACTGAGTCGGACTAATCTCCCCAGCCAGCTTTATGTTTTCCTTTTGTGCAGCCAATTCAAGCTGTTTGGCAAGAATATGACCGTTTGCTTTTAAGGCACGTTGAACGGCTGAATCCGGACTTAATGCTATCTGGGCATTCGCTTGAAGAAGGAAGAGGCCTAGGATATGGAGAAGAATGATTCGTTTCTTCATGATGATTTTCTTTTTTGGGTAGCTAAAAATAGAATGGGTAAAACGATTAAGGTGAGGAAGGTTGAGCTGATTAAACCTCCAATCACAACTGTCGCTAGTGGTTTTTGCACTTCTGCTCCTGCTGAATTCGACAAGGCCATGGGCAAGAATCCGAGGGAAGCCACTGAAGCGGTCATTAAAACAGGCCTCAATCGTTCTAAGGTTCCGCTCACAACACTGCGTAGTAAAGACTGGTTTTTCAGCTTTCGGTTATACTCTGCAATGAGCACAATTCCGTTGAGTACCGCCACCCCGAAAAGGGCAATGAAGCCTACACCGGCTGAGATACTGAATGGCATATTCCTCATCCATAAAGCAAAGATTCCACCTATAGACGCAAGAGGAATAGCACTAAAAATTAGCAGGGCCTGTCCGATGGAGTGAAAGGTGAAGTAGAGGAGAAGCAGAATAAAGAGCAAGGCAATTGGCACGGCTACCATCAAACGTTGATTGGCTTCCTGCAGGTTCTCAAACTGACCTCCAAATTGGAGTGAATAGCCACTTGGAAGAATAAGATCTTTATCGCATTTGGCTTTGAGCTCATTTACGATGCTGGCTACGTCTCTTCCGCGTACATTAAATCCAACTAGAATCCGCCGCATGGTTTGTTCGCGTTGAATCTGAATCGGACTTTCTTCCCATTCTACCTTGGCCACCTGAAATAGCGGAACCATAAGGCCATCCATCGCTTGAATCTTTAAATTCTCTAATTGCTGCGGGTCCTGACGAAAACCAGAGTCTAAGCGAACCGTCAAGGCAAAACGTTTTTCTCCTTCATACACTATCCCACAAGGAACGCCAGCTACTGCTGCTTGAAGCGCCCGATTCAGGTCATCGATATGGATACCAAAACGAGCTAAGGCCGCGCGGTCTGGATGGATAACAAGTTGCCGTGTACCCGTGACTTCCTCACGGTAGATATCCACCGCACCATCAATTCCACCTACCAAATGTTGAACTTGGTGGGAGAGGATTTCCAATTGAGCGAGGTCTTCCCCAAATATCTTTACGGCTACGTCTTGCTTCACACCTGTCATCAATTCATTAAAACGCATCTGAATCGGCTGCTGAAATCCGAAATTAATCCCGGGGATTTCACTCAAAACCTCCTGCATTTTTTCGGCTAGTTCCTCACGGGTACTGGCTTTTTTCCAGAGTGATCGGTCTTTTAGTATGATCATCACATCCGTGGCTTCCAAGGGCATTGGATCGGTAGGGATTTCACTGGTTCCTATTTTTCCTACGACCTCACGCACTTCATCTGGGAAGTTTTTTAGGATCAAGCCTGCTGCTTTTCCGCTATAATCTATACTTGCTTCAAGTCCCATTCCAGGCATGCCGCGCATTTCTACGGCAAAGTCTCCTTCATCCAATTGCGGCAAAAATTCAGAGCCCATGCTATTGAAGAGCCATACACTCCCGAAAAAAAGAAGGACTGCTACCGGCACAAGCACTTTCGCCTGACGAATCGCTCCTTTAAACAAGGGCATAAACCAAGCTTTTAAACGTACCATCCATCTTTCCGTTCTATCCGGACCGAGTTTTGGGTTTTTACTTAAAAATAGAGCCGAGGCTACTGGTACATAGGTAAGCGAAAGGATGAATGCACCAAGAATTGCAAAAGATACGGTTTGAGCCATCGGCGTGAACATCTTTCCTTCAACACCTTGTAAGGTTAATATGGGGAGGTAAACAATGAGGATGATAAACTCTCCAAATGCGGCGGCCTTACGAATGCGTGAACCGGAAGTTAATACCTCCTCGTCCATCTCTGCTTGGGTCAGTCGCTTTTTACGCTTTCGAATCGCCAAGTGATGCATGGTTGCTTCAACGATAATTACTGATCCGTCCACTACCAGTCCGAAGTCAATGGCCCCCAAACTCATCAAGTTCCCTGAGATGCCAAAGAGTTTCATCATACTCACTGCAAACAGCAATGAGAGTGGAATGACGGTGGCCACAATCAATCCAGCTCGGATATTTCCAAGGAAGATGACCAATACAAATATCACAATCAAGGCTCCTTCTAAGAGGTTCTTCTCTACCGTACCAATAGCGCGATTTATGAGTTCACTTCGATCGAGGTAGGCATCGATATTGATTCCTTCAGGAAGTGTTTTGGCAATTTCATCCATCTTAAGCTTTACATCTTCCACCACCTGATAAGAGTTCTCTCCTTTGAGCATCATCACGATGCCACCAACCGCCTCTCCAAGGGTATCGACGGTCATGGCTCCATAGCGCTGTGAATGTCCGAATCCTACCTTGGCTATATCTCTTACCCGAACTACATTTCGGCCTTCAATGACCTTTAGCGGGATATTGGCAATATCCTCTAAACTGCCCACCAACCCTTCACTGCGAATGAAATAGGCTTGCTGGTTTTTTTCGATATAGGCCGAACCCGTATTTTCATTATTCAGTTTCAAGGCCTCCATTACCGTGAGCAATGAAATCCCATGACTTTGCATGAGATCTGGATTGACGGCTACTTCATATTCCTTCACGTGTCCGCCAAAGCTGGAGACATCGGCCAAGCCTTTGGTTCCGAGCAATGCCCGCCGAATGATCCAGTCTTGAATACTCCGCAGTTCAGTGATAGAATATTGGTCGGCAAATGCCGGTTCTACTGTGATTTGATATTGATAAATTTCCCCAAGTCCGGTGCTGACAGGTCCCATTTCTGGTTTATCGATACCCTGAGGTAAGGCGACCATTGTAAGCCTTTCGCCTACTTGTTGACGGGCCCAGTAGATATCCGTCTTTTCCTTAAATACCAAGGTTACAACAGAGAGTCCGAAGCGGGAAAAGGAGCGTACCTCTTCGAGTTCAGGAATGGTTGCCATGGTTTGTTCCACAGGAAAGGTCACCAGGCGTTCAATGTCTTGTGCCGAATGGGCAGGAGCGATGGTAATCACTTGTACCTGATTATTGGTGATGTCGGGCACGGCATCAATGGGTAAGTTGAGGAGCGAGTGGACGCCCCAAGCCGCCATAGCCAAGATGGCAATGCTTATAATGAGCTTATTCCGAATGGAAAAGCGCATGATATTTTCTAACATGGATTTTGTATTAGCGTGAAAACGAAAAAGAAAAGGACCTCCTACAAGGTTGGTGTTTTCTAACTAAAACGGGGAGGGTTCCAAACAGAACTAAAAGAGGTGCTGGTGAATACTAAACTACGTTCGCCAAATTGAATTTCATCCTCTGGCTCTAATACCTCGGTATTCATGCTTGCTGGCTCCTGAGAAACAAAGACCGGCGCTGTTGATTGCACGGCATGGTGGTGATGACAAGGAACATCTTCTTCATGTTCACGTTCTCCACCTTGATGATGAGCTTCTTCGCTAGTATGAAAGTCGAGAAAATCTGTGAAAGTCAATTCTGGATGCTCTGCTAGTGCTTCTTGATAATGCGCCCACATCAAAGGGGTCTGCAGCACATGGACGCCCAAATCCGCAGGGAAGAGGATGCCAATGGTACTCAATATGTAAAGCACTTTGCGAAACACAAGGCGAAGGTAACATTTATGATTTGTGATTTGTGAATTGTGATTTGTGAATTGCGATTTATGAATTATGATTTGCGAATTGTGATTTGCTGCGCACGCAGTCAGGATGACGAGGTTGAGTTTCCGCATTCGCTGAAAAAGAAAAAGCGGACCTAGAGGGTGAGTTTTACTGTCGTAAAGTCACCTGTATTTATGCCACTTTAAATGCTACAAATAAGGTATTGTCTTTTATTTCGAATTGGGGTACAATTCCATCCAGACAATTTCCAGTAAATTGATCAATTGGGTAATTGTTCAGGTTTGGTGCTTTCAGGATTGCATAGGATTTGTTGATTTCAAACTCACCATTATCCATTTGGCAAAAGGAAAAACTCACCTCTAAATTTATGTTTACCTCATTATTTACTGTGAGCAATGTGGTTTCCTTACCCAATGATATACGAATTATGCCGCCAGTTAGATTAAGTGTGCCTATTGATACTTCTCCGCTATGCTGACTAATATCAAATTCACCATTTCCAATAAGTTGAATTCGACAAGAAGCACCAGAAACATTACCTGAGAAAATAATGCTTCCTCCTTTTCCTCCGTTTATGCCACTTTCGGCGATGAAGGTGGCATTTGCGGCAGTACAATCATCTGATAGTTCAGTAAATCCCCCTGCAGCACCTTGAATATAGGCGCCGAGATTGTAGAATGTAGCATTCTCAGCAGTTGGTACCCGACCTTCAGGATCACCTGACCCATAAATACTAAACTGAGTATTTCCGGCCGCTCCATATTCCGACAAAGCAGGGTAATTCCAGAAAAGGCCATTTCCAGCAGTAGGGGCGTAATTACATGGTAAATTTACCGTGAGCACAGTGTGACCAGCACTTGATCTAGATGATATCACACTTCCATAATTGTGAAAATTGCCATTAGCGGCAGAGGGTGACCCGTACTTTGCAGTTAATTCAGTATGTCCGCCTCCTCCTTGTGAATTCTCAATCGCTCCATAATTATGAAAAATTGCGTTGCCGGCATTAGCACCAATTCCGCCCATGGCGGGAGGATTATTATTAAAACTTGTTACGCCACCATTCGCTCCAGTAACTTCTGCTACACGATTATAAAATTGACCATTTGCGGCGGTGGCATTGCCATCGAATGCGACATCGCCTCCATTGGATTTATTGTACGTTCCTCCATGATTAATAAAAATGCCAAACCCTGAAGAGCTATCATTATAAAATTGGGTATTGCCACCATCCCCGCCTGATACAGTTCCGCCTAGATTAATGAAAGTTGCATGGTCTGCGCTAGCAATATTGTTAAACACAACATTTCCAAAGGTATCCCCATCAGTACCTAAGGTCCCGTACAGGGTAAATGTTCCAGTGCCCGCGTTTGCTGAATCATTAAAACCTACAATGGCCCCAACGGTGCTTTTTTCAGTGGGAGGGGCAAGGGTTCCAGTTTTTACAGTGAAATTTGCAGAACCTGCAGTGGATTTGTCAAAAAAAGTAATAATTCCTCCTCCAGAACCATGGTCCAAAGACTCAGGCCCAGCGTAATAGACAATACTTTCATCACCAGCATTAGCTGAATTTATAAATTTTAGTCGGGGAATAAGGTTACTTACTCCCGTTGCCATGACTCTAAACTGTTGAATGCTCATGGATTCATTTAGCACTCCTGATCCTGCTATGGTGAGGCCGGGCAACCCTTCATGTGATCCGAAAGTAAAGGAAAATGCAGCTGCTCCCTTCTTAAAAATGATTTCTTGAATAATGGCTTTACTGTCCTTGGAAAACTGAATTTGTGTTATGCTGGAATCAGCGAAAGCGGCCACACCGTCAGGTACTTCCTCTGATTCCCAGTTTTTTGTATTATTCCAATCATTGTCTATTGGGTTCTTGGCCCATTGTGAATTGCTCATATTGTGAATTCTATTTTGTTAGCGAAACAGAAAAATGAAGGACGTATGAAGTGTAGTCCCTCTTTTATTAAGTTTGAATTAAAGCTTATGTAAGACTTCCTTTTTTAGCAAGTTTATCAAGTTTGTTGTGCATTTCTCCCACATTTTTTGAATTGCCTAAAATTTCCTCAGTAATCTTATTACGCTGTGCAACTGAAATACCGGGTGTCATATCAGCAATCATTCGTGGTACGACCAACTCATGTATTCCATTCACTTTAAGATTCTCGGTTTTTACGGTATATTCTGAGGAACCATTTTTGGGCGGGAAATTTTGATCATATGGGTTATCTAAAACCACATTGTCCGTTCTTGGGGAAGCAAGGGTGAGGGCATTCTCAAATGTAGGAGATTTATCAGTTCGAAGACCCAGTCCCCAGCGTGAACGTGGAATGCCGAACCAATTTAATAGGGTGGAAAGAATCGAAGTTGAACAATAGGCCTGTCCGGTTGGATCTGCCCTAAAAACGGTGTTCTCTGCAATATAGGGCGAAACAAGGATGGTTGGCACTCGAACACCCATCATATCAAAATCAAAACCTTGTTCAGAATCATTTGGATATGGATTGACTGCATAGGGTGGTGGAACGTGATCCGGAAGTCCTCCGTGTGCATCAAATGTGATCACAAGCAAGGTATTGTCCTTGTATTCGCTATTTTGAATAGCGGAATAAATTCGGTTTAAATCACGTTCTCCAGGGATTAAATCATTTCCTGGATGGTAGGAGGTTGACCCGGAAGTGGCACACCAAATCGGCTCCAAATAGGAGAATTTTGGAAGGGTACCATTGTCCAGATCAGAATAAAACTGGTTGATACTCGGTGCATATGTTTCGATAACCATCTCATTGTCGATATAAGGTATTTGACCTTTCAAAAAGAGGTTATAGGTAAACTTGCACTCCATCCATTCAATGGAATTATAGATCCTGAAATCAGTGATTCCATTGCTCCACAATACCTTCCAAATCGATGGACGGTGGGGATATTCTGACCATTCTGCATATTGGGCTCCGTTTTGGAAATTGTTCAAATTATTCAATGAATTTCCCGACAATGCAAAGGCTCGGTTTACATCCGTACCACCTGGCATAGAGCAAAACCAGTCATCAGAAACGGCAAAATTCTTCGCTAAACCATTCAAAACAGGGAGTTGTTCTGGCGAATAGCCTTGCATCACCTCAAGTGTACCATTATTAGTAGCAAAGCCGCCCATATCTGGAGTTTTCTTGTCCTTATAATCTTGGTAGCTTCCAGAAAAACACTGACGGAGTACATCTGAATTATCATGATATGGATCTTGTTGGTCTAAATCGAGGGTGATTTCTGTGCTTAATTTCCCGTCATTATAGAGACTTATTGGATGCGCCTTAACCAGATGACCACTCGGAGAATCAGTCGACTGAATACCAGCCCACTGCAAACAAGTTTGATCTAAGGAAGTATCATAATAGGCTTGAGTAAGCACGTGTTCACCATCATTGATACCGCCAGGAGTGCCCTGAACGGTGACTTTATCTCCAATACCGAAATATGGAGTCAGGTCTTGTGTTAAACAATAGAAAAAACCGGTAGAATGGCGTTGGATACCAGAAAACTGGTTTGTAAAATCATTGGTAAATGAAGAATCTACTCCTCGATACGGCCCTGCTGGTCCAACTACGTTGATTTTATCCTTATTGTCATATAACCAACCAAGGACATGATCAAGTGAGCGATTTTCAATCATATAATACACGACATGTTGAATTTTTTCACGCATAAAATCCATCGTGCCGGGAGCAGGATTCGAATCCGATGTGGATTCGCTGACATATAAAGTTTCGAATGGAGTCAATACCG
Source organism: uncultured Burkholderiales bacterium (assembly GCA_964620355.1). Taxonomy (GTDB): domain Bacteria; phylum Bacteroidota; class Bacteroidia; order UBA8524; family UBA8524; genus UBA8524. Next base: position 25,584 of record CAZUIT010000037.1, read on the forward strand.
TATTGCTATTAAAAGTATCTGGCATAACACCAGAACCAATAGGACCTTTTAAGAGATTCGGGTCCTCATAATCGAATTCCCAGATTCGATATGTATTGTCGCTCTGATTCCAATCTAGGATATAGTCTCCAATTGCACGCAGTTGATGGTCTTTATTAATTCCTTTTGCTGTCCAATTGCCACTTAGAGCTTCTGGAAAACTCAAGGGACTTATGCTCGCCGCATCAAATTGCCAAAGCTTAAAATCACTAGTTTCTGGAACCCAATCTATAAAATAGCCATGGCAATAAATAAGTTCATGACCTGATTGAATCTCCATCCAAGCTCCTTGAGGAGTATAGGGCTGAGGCAATGGGTCGCTGCTAGCGTGGTCGAAATTAAAGAGTTGATAGGTGCCTCTACCGGCAGTTGGAATAAAATTCAGCACAAAATTATGTGTGGAGAGCAGTAAGAGATTGTCTCCTGCCTCAAATCCTTTTTTGGCCCCATTTGGGTTTGCAAAATCGGCACGAGTTCCGAAAAATTTACTTTTTACCCAATCTCCTTCTTGAACGGGTGTTGTGGTCCAATTGCCAGAGGAATCCCAGCTTCCTAATAAGGCACCTGATCCACCAAGCTGTGGATTAAATTCAAAAAGTTGATACGGATACGCACTCTTTGCATTCATGGGTCCCCACTCTAAAATGTAGTTTCCGACCTGAATAAGATGATTGCCATTGGTAATTGTATTACTACTATCTATTTTACAAGGGATAAGGTTGCCTTTATCGTTTAGCTCCCATAGTTGCATGGCCTGTTGGCTGGTGTCGTTCGAGTCCGGATTGTTTGCGTAAGCAATGAAGTACTTGTTGTTTTCCATTGGGTAAGATTTTAGGTATAGGATTGGTTTGATTTGATCTGTTTATGAGAGATTTTCTGCCGGCGATATTCTAATTCAAGCAGTTGAATTGATGGATGATTTTGATGCTGCCATGTGCTTTTATGCCTATTTCTCATGGAAATATGGTTTGCTTATCACAAGACGAAACAAAGTCAATAATTTAGTGAAGGCTATTTTACTGCCTAATACTAATTCATATTCAATTGAACGGCTTGATTATTAAGGAACAAGATAGTATAAAGATTGAAAGCATCCATACAATTGAGTCGGAAAATATAGGGCGAATTGAAATAAGAAAGCATAAGCAATAGTTTTATTGAAATGCTATTAGCTACTTCACCCTGTATTAAAGAAAAGGCCGTCTTAATGAATAAGATCCTGCAACGTGAACATCAGGGGTTAAAGTGTCTTGCGCCAATGACTGATGGCTTCATCTGCAAAGGTTCTTCGCTGCGAAGTGAATGTTTTGGAAAAACGAACTAATAATTCAAGACTTTCTTGATCCATAAAACCGGGCATTAGTAATTCGTTTCCACTGATTGCCAATTCCATAAGTTGGCGTGATACGGCATATATCTCATCGGATTTTAATCCATAGACTGACTCTTTTGAAAGGGCATTTATCCGATCTTCGAGTGGAAGTAAGAGTGCCAAAACCTGATCAAGAATAGAATCTGTATACAAAAGCCCACAGAAAAATAAAGGAGCTGCCATTTGCCATTCTCGCGGGGGTGCATCTATGGCTCTCAATTCCAAATACCCTTTGAGGCGTATGCTAGGGAAAAGTAAGGTAAGGTGGCGTTCAAAATCTGCTAGGCTTGGAGAAATGCCCTGTAATGGTTGATCAATCCAATAGGCCAGCGTGTGGTTTTGAGGGGAGATATATCCTTCGAGTTCTTCAATAAAGATGATTGGGGCATTTATTGCAAGCTCGTAATAGGCGTCAACCACAGCTTCAATATTCCAATTCTTACTGATTTCTTTGGTGTCAAATATACCAGTACGTGTTGCGTCCAAATGTTGCCAAATAAAGGTTCTGTATGATTGATACGGAGTTTCTTTACCTGCAATAATTGGGGAATTCGCAAAGATAGCGGCTGCAAAAGGAGTCAGTAAATTGGCCGCGACAAATCTTTTAACTTTCGTTGTATCATGTGCTCCTAAATCCAGATTAATATGCATAGAGCAAGTTTGAAGCATCATTTGAGGGCCATATGCACTCAGTGCTTCAAGATACTTGGCCAAGGATTGATAGCGGGGCAGCTGCATTTGGAGCCCAATCTCTTTGGCCGTAAACCATGGATTTGTTCCCGATTGGGTGAAGGTTATACCGAAGTCTCTGCTTAGCATGTCTTGCAAGGCTTGCCTTTCAGTAATATGTTCTCTGAGTTCTTTAAAACTAATACATGGGGAACTGATAATTTCTATTTGTCCGCCTGGTTCAAAACGAATGCTATCTTTATTAGGATAGGAAAGGCTGTTTAATACAGGCTTCGGATCGGTACCCTTTTTATATTCTAATGTATGATGGGTAGACTTGGCAAGCAACACATGCGCCAAGCCCTTTGGTTCTTCATAAAGTGAAAGGGGCCTTTTTCCATGGGGGGCTTCATCAATATGTACAAAGGATTCTAGTTCAATCCCAATAAAGCCTTGTCCTTCAAGGGCAATATCATGCAGTGGCGTAAAAAGTTTTGCCCTAAGAAATTCTCGGAAATCGGCTTTAGTAAGTCTTTTCATTCCGTCTCTTCAAAGGAATCATTTTGCCTATTTTTATGTGTGATTTTTGTCATTATTGCATCTACGATTTGACTTGAAATATTTTGACCACAGAGTTTATCAATTTCCCGTATACCTGTGGGACTAGTCACATTAATTTCAGAGAGATAATCACCAATGATATCTATACCTACAAAGAAGAGTCCTCTACGTTTTAGCTCAGGACCTATTTCTGAGCATATCCATTTATCTCTTTCTGCTAAAGTTATTCCTATGCAGTGTGCTCCAGAAGAAATATTACCGCGATGATCTTCTTCTCTAGGTAGTCGCGCAATGCCATACTGCACGGGCTCACCATTTATAAGTAGAATTCGTTTGTCGCCGCCTTTTTTAATTTCTGGAATAAATTTTTGGGCCTGAACAAAAAGACTTTCATTTTGGGTAATCTCCTCCAGAATCACATGTGTATTTGGGTCTCCTTGTTGAATTACAAATACCGAGCGGCCGCCCATTTTTCCGGTTGGTTTCACCACTATTTTCTGATGCAGGTGTAGGAAGTCAACGAGCAGGTTGATGGATCGAGTCAGTACTGTTGGCGGACAACACTGAGGGAAAATGCTGGTAAAGACTTTTTCATTCGCATCTCGGAGTGCTTGTGGACGGTTTATTACAGCTGTACCTTTTGCCTCTGCTTGTTCAAGGATATAAGTTGCCATAATGTATTCCATATCGAACGGTGGATCTTTTCGCATAAAAATAACATCCAATGATGCCAATTCATGGTAAGCTCCTTTAGCGAATTCATGCCAGTTTTTTGGATCATTGAAAAGTTGCACCGGTCGCATCCAAGCCATGGCCGTGTCATTATTTAGGTGGAGGTCGTTTAGTTCCATATAGAAAATTTCCCAACCCCTTGATTGAGCTTCTAGCATGATAGTCAAGGTGGAATCTTTGTCTTGATGGATTTTTTCAATGGGGTCCATCACAAAACCGATACGTATCTTTTTCATAGAGCAGGCGGTTTCTATTTGTGGTCAAATTTTTCAAAACCTTGCCAATCAACTGGTGGTGGGTTCAGTATATGGTTTTCACAGCGCTGGATATAAATTTTTATTACTTCGTCAATCGGGTCAATCACCAAAGCTTCAGTAAACCCTTGCATGGCGAGTTTGAAATTTTTTGCATAATAGTCCGTAAGTGACTGTTCAAATACTGAGAGACTTGCCTCTTTGGCCTTGCGCCTCGATTCGTCTTCCGCGTCTAATACTTCATACAAAGTAACCGCTTGTCCTTTGCCTTTTACCGCTACACGGTCAATCATTCGAATAGAAAATTGTTCTGGGTTTTTTAGCCCGAGGTAGGTACCCTCACCAAGAATAAACTGGGAATGATAATATTTAGTTAACGACTCAATGCGAGATGCCAAATTTACTGTATCACCCAAAACCGAACATTGCATGCGTTCAAGTCCACCCATGGTTCCTAGTACAAGCGGTCCAGTATTCATTCCAATACCTATTTTTAATTCCGCTTGCCCTTTTTTTCGTTCAATTCGATTGAAGGTCCGTAATGCTTCTCTCATTTGAATTCCGGCTTTAACTGCATCATGGGTTGGTACCGCAAAGAGTGCCAAAAGTGCATCGCCCGCATAAGAATCAATGAATCCTCCAGCTTGGGTTATAGGTGTACAAACCTGACTAAAATAGCGGTTTAATAATTCAATAACCTCTTGTGGACTTAGGAGTTCAACGATTCGGGTAAATCCGCGGATATCGGAAAAAAGCACACTCATTTCCATGGATACCGATTCACCCAATGCTACTTTGGCAATATCTCGGTGCCCTAAATGTTCAAGAAACTCAGTTGGAACAAAGCGTCTTTGTGCCTTGAGAAGGTTTGCTTGTTCTTGGTAGATGCGAGCGTTTTCTAGAGAGATAGATGCTTGTCCGGCCAGTAGCTTTATAATTTCTACCCGATCATCGGTAAATGCGCTATGGGTTAAATTATTTTCAAGATACACTGCCGCATAGGTTTCACTATGACTAGGTAAGGGCACACACATCACAGACAAAGGGCCTTGTTTACTGATATATGGATCAGAAGAATACGCATTTAACTCCGAGGCATTCCCTAAGACAATGGCTTGTTTAGAGCGAATAGCCGCATTAATCAGGTTGATAGGCAGATTTACACCACCCACATTATCATTAGCGAAGCTTGCATGATTGAAAGCCTTTTCTCTATTGATTTTACTGGCTTTTACATGGAGTTTTCCATCAATTAACTCCACTAAAAAACCTTTTTCTGCACCTGCGTTTTCAATCAGAATATCCAATGTTGCTGTGAGTAATTTAGCAAGCACTAATTCACCTGAAATCGTTTGAGACGCTTTTAATACTGAGCCAATATCAAGATGCTCAGAGCTAAAATCTGAGGAATCTGAGGAGTTGGTTCGAAGAGAAGTTGAATTCGTTGAATGGGTGATTTGATAATTTTGAACATGAAGAATGGCAGGATAGGTTTTTTCAAGCTCTTCAACTTTTCGGTGAGCTCCCCATTGGTAAAAGGAATAATGGGCCGATTGTATATAACCTTCTGCCGCTTTTGAAAATCCATGTTGTAGCAAAAACTTGGCAGTTGATTCAAGAGCAAAAGCTTCATCTCTTCGAAAACCGGTGGTATTTGCCTGAGAAATGGCACGTTCATACAGAGAAAAGGCTAACTCAAAATTTTCGTAGTGATCGGCCAATGCGGCTTCCATAAGTAAACGCAGATGCTCAAAATTTTCTGGACAGTTTTCAGACCATTTGCCCATTCTATCTAAACTAATTTGCATCTTATTCAAATAGACTTTTTGCGTCGCCTCATCTGTAGAACCTAACAATGCTGCACGAACCATAAAGGAGCTGAAATGGTAGCGAACAATTTGCGGAAGAGACATCACAGATTCCATACGCTCATCTTGCATTTCAATAAAGCGCAATGCTCCTGATGGATCATTGTACATCAGGTGGATTTCTGTTTTATAAATCATGTAGTTACTGATGCCGGTCATAAAATGCCGCTCATTCATTCCAGCCACACAATCGTCTTCATCAAAATGTTCGTCTGAAAGCGAGTACATGCTCTTGGTTAAGCCTTGGAAATTCAGTTGCATTTGTAAAAACAGGGTACCAGAATCCAATGAATCTTGGTATTCGCATTCCTTGACAATTTGGAGCAGTTTTCTGTGCTCGAGGGTTGCTGGCTCTAAGTCTAGCATAGGATCCCAAATAATACAATCTTGCGCACTATAGGCCAAATACAACAAATCACCGGATTGATAACCAGCTTCAATTCCTTTATGGAACCAAGGAGTCATGCTCGACCAATGATTGCTCCAATGATGGACAAACATGGTATATAGATAAATAATCCTCGATTTTAAGGAGATGTCTTCGAATTTTTCAATCATGCGAACAGCTAAGTTCCCATATTCAAAGCCTTTTTTGGCATCGTCAAAATAGCCGCATAAAATCATGGCATAAGCAGCATAGGCAAACGCTGATTCTGGACTATTTCCTGAAGTTAATGCGATATTAGCCGATTTCAATACCAGGTATGGGAACATTTCACCGCTTCCAGAAAGGAAGGCCGCTGCAAAAGATTCCATGATCAGTTTGTTGGCAATAATTACTCGCTCATCTTTGATCTCCGGCATCTTGATCAAATCAGCAATGGCTCTATTTCCCAGATTAGAATTGATCAAGGCTACTTCTTCATCGATATTCTTTTTCGATGGATTGGCAATGAAGTCAAAGCCTAATAAAGAAAGACCGAGAAAAGCAGAATCAATCGACTCGCGCATTTTGCCTGTGGTTGCATATTGACGCGTGCGTGAGGCATAGAGTAATGCTTTATTCGTTGGAGTTTTTGCAAGACCAAGTAGATACTCTGTAAGTTGATCCGCTTTAGCATAGTCTCCAGTAAGGTAGAGGCATTGTTGGAGCTCATAGCAAAGTTGCCAGCTTAGTAAATAGTCTATTTCCCAAGTGTCATCTTCAAGAAGTGCTCGTCCTATGTTGAGAAAATGGAGGGCTTCTTCGTAGGCAGACGACTGTTTTGCCTTTATTCCAGCCTCGAGATTTAGTCGAGCTAGGTTCAATAGATCTTCGGTCTTTTTGAGCAGCGTTTTTCCTGCATTCAAATGGCCCACAATTTCCATTAAGCGCTCTTCTTTTTCTTGTTCTGTACATTGCACTAGGAATATACGGCCAATGGAAAGATGCAAAGCTTTTCGTTTTGCGAGAGTAATTTGTGAGTATGCAGCCTGTTGAACTCGGTCGTGCTGAAACCGGAATCGAGGGTTCAGACTATCATTAAAATCACTTGTTTTTTGTTCTAATCCAATATCTTGAAGTTCGAGGAAGCTAAAACTCTCATCTAAAGGAAGAATCATCTTAGTTTGAATTGCCTCAACCAATTCTAATGCGGTTTGCTTGGTATCCTTTTTCCGTATTATGGCAAGGGTTTTCAAGTCGAAGGAGGTGCCAATACAAGCGGCAAGTTTTAGAATTTCCAGGCTGCGTTTTTTGAGTCGTAACTGACTCTCTAAGAGGATATCTATTACGTTATCACTGTACTCAATGCTATTAACAGCGGCTAAATCCCATTCCCATATGTTTTGAGTGGGGTTATATTGAATGACTTTCCGCTCTTTTAAATTTTTCAGTAGCTCAATCGTGAAAAAAGGATTACCTCTTGATTTTTCATAGATGATGTTCCCGATTTCTGAAGCGCGCTCTTTCGTACAATGCAGCGTGTCTTGAATAAGTAAAAGCGTGATATCAATATCGAGCTCTTTAACGGTGAGCATATTAATTATCCGCTTCTTTTGAATCTCGCGGATGGTTAAATCAAGTGGATGAGTATGCTCAACTTCATTGTCACGGTAAGTGCCAATGAGCAGCAAATGTCCAAGATCTTGACTGACCACCAACCTGTTAAGCAGATTGAGTGTTGGGACATCGCTCCATTGAAGGTCATCCAGGAAGATCACTAAAGGATGCTCTTCTTTGGCAAATACATCCACGAAGCTGATAAAGAGATTTTGAAATCTAATTTGTGTTTCAACTGGCGAAAGTTCAAGAACCAAATCTTGTTTTCCTATTATAAACTCAAGCTCAGGAATAATATCAATAATAAGCTGGGCATGGGCTCCAAGGGCCTTTTTTATTTCTTTAGCCCATTGCTCGAGTCTGTTTGTTGGCTCGCCCAAAAGCTGTTTCAGGAGGTTTCGAAAAGCATTTGCCAAGGCTACATAGGGTGCGTTTTGCTTAAATTGCTCGAATTTTCCTTGAATCAGGTAGCCATGTTTGGTTACAATACTGCGACTTAGTTCATTAACCAAAGCTGTTTTTCCTATGCCAGAATAGCCAGCAACTAAACTAAACTCTACCGCACCATTTGAAGCATGTTCAAAGCTTAATTCTAGTGCGGCAAGTTCTTTCTCCCGTCCATATAATTTTTGAGGAATAGTGAATTGTGCTGAATTGTCGTTTTTGCCAAGCTCGAAATCACTATCCGTTATTTTTTTTAAATAAACCTGCTCGCAATATGCCAAGTCCTTCAAAAGCCCAAAAGGACTCTGATACCGATCTTCGGCATTTTTAGCAATCAACTTCATAATGATTGCAGAAAGAATAGGCGGAATTGACTTATTAAACTGCTTTGGAGGCACAGCTTCTTTACCAATGTGGTGGTGAACCCATTCGAGTGGATCATTCGCGGAAAAAGGAAGCTTACCACTCAAGAGCAAATAAAAACTAATACCGATAGAATAGTAATCGGTACGATAATCTATTCCTCTATTTATTCGGCCTGTCTGTTCAGGCGAGATAAAAGGCAATGAACCTTCAATACGCTGATTTAGGCGAAGTGCACTCGGGTTTTCTTGCGATAATTCAGTTGTAGAACCAAAATCAATAATCCTTAATTCTTTGGTTTTTGGGTCAATCAGGATGTTCGAAGGGTTCAAATCTTTATGCACGAAGTTCTTTTCATGCATTCGTCCCAAGATGTCAATAAGCGAATTGGCAATTGCAAAAAACTCACCTAAAGGCAACTGATTTCTAGGAAATTCCGCTACATATGCCTCCAATGAAATTCCAAAATCTTCGAGTATAAGTGCAACATTACCTTGTCCATAAATGAGGTAGTCGTACACTCGAATTATTCCCTTTCCTTGAAGCCTTTGGGTGATATGAAACTCGCGTCGTAATGCCGCAATTGTTTCTTTTTTGGGGAACTTGTCGCTTAAAGTTTTAATGACCACCGCTCGTCCATCTTCGTGATGGGTGGCGCGGTAGAGGATGTGTGGATATGATTCACAGAGCAATTCCTTAGTGTCATATTCGGAAAT
>CAZUIT010000038.1:0-34333 GCA_964620355.1 uncultured Burkholderiales bacterium
CGAGCATTGGCAGATGAATATGGTTGCTGGATAATTGAAGACGCATGCCATTCACCAGGCGGATATTTTATAAATAGTGCAGGAGAAAAAGTAAATGCTGGCTCAGGCAGATATGCTGATTTATCTATATTTTCTTTTCATCCTGTGAAGCATATCGCTGCAGGTGAAGGTGGTATGATAACCACCAATGATGAGAAATTATACAAACATCTACTGAATTTGCGGACCCATGGTATTCAGCAGGATTATTCAAAAAGAATTTACGACGATTCACTCTGGTATTATGAAATGCAGGAATTGGGGTATAATTACCGACTAACAGATATTCAAGCTGCATTGGCAAAAAGTCAACTACAAAGAGCCGATGCGGGAATAGAAAGAAGAAAGGAAATTGCTAAAAAATATGAGCAAGCCTTTAATGGTTTGGATTTCATCAAAGGGCAAGCGGGGTATGTAGAAGGGCACGCCTATCATTTGTATGTTGTTGAGGTCGAAAAGAGAAAAGAACTGCATTTGTATCTAAGAGATTTGAATATTCATGCGCAAATCCATTATATCCCGGTTCATTTGATGCCTTATTATCGCGATCGTGGTTCAAAACCTGGTGATTTTCCAAATGCGGAGAATTACTATTCAAACTGCATCAGCTTACCAATGTATCCTTCACTCACCGATGAAGAACAAGATTTTGTGATAGAAATGGTGTGTGCATTTTATTCGAATGGAGGATAAAACATCAAAGCTAATTCTAGGCACAGTTCAATTCGGACTGGACTATGGGATTAATAATAAAAATGGAAAAGTTTCGGGTGAAGAAGCTTTTAATATCCTGAATTACGCATGGCAAAATGGGATAACTCATATTGATACCGCAGCGGCATACGGGAATTCAGAAGAAGTCATTGGAGAGTTTAGCCGTACGTTTCCAAATGCTCGTTTCGACATTATCACCAAATTAGCCAAAGAAACTGCATGGAAAGATGCTTTACCATTGAGTTTGACTGCCCTAAAAACGGGGAAAGTTGATACTCTTCTTTTTCATTCATTTGGGGCGTATAAACTTGCGAAATCCAATAATGAGTTTTCTGAATTGAGCCTTGCGAAAGGAGAATTCTTTACGAAGCTCGGGGTTTCTGTCTATACAAATGAGGAGCTGAAAGAAGTTGCAAAGGATAAAATGGTTGAAATAATTCAGCTGCCATTTAATTTGCTCGATAACGAAAACTTACGCGGAGAAGCCATCCGCTTCGCAAAGGATGAAGGGAAAACAATCCATACAAGGTCCGTTTTTTTGCAAGGCTTATTTTTCAAGAGTATAGATAGTCTGCCCTTCAAGTTGGCAGGTTTAGCTCCCGAACTGAAAAGACTCAATGAAATTGCAAAATCTGCAAACCTCAGTATCGGAGAATTGGCATTGATGTATGCCTTATCTAAAGAATATGTCGATGGCGTGCTTATTGGCACTGATTCAGTCGAGCAATTGGCCACGAATTTGAAATGGGCAAAATCGCCGTTTTCGGAAGAAAGCGTGATTGAGATTGAAAAAATTAATGTGAAGAACTTGGACCTAATAAATCCTTCCTTATGGTAAATCCCAAGATTGTAATGATAACACAAGCAAGAGTTGGAAGTTCAAGGCTTCCTTCAAAAGTATTGCTTGACCTAAATGGCGTTTCTCTTTTAGAGTTTCATTTGAGAAGACTCAAACAAGCGAAACGTGCCGATGAATTGCTCGTTGCAACGACACATGAAGAGGGCGTCGAACAAATTATTGATATTGCTAAGGGAATTGATGTTTCCTATTATCAAGGTTCTACCGATGATGTACTGGACCGCTTCTATCAAGCAGCCAAGGCCAGTAAGGCAGATATTGTGTTAAGATTGACTTCCGATTGTCCTCTGATTGATCCGCAATTGGTAGATGATGTGATTGCGTTTATGCTTGATGGAAAGTTTGATTATTGTGCCAATATATTGAAGGAGGAATTTCCGGATGGGCAAGATATTGAGGTGATGACTTTTGATGCATTAGAAAAGGCCTGGACGGAAGCAACATTGAAGTCGGATAGAGAACATGTGACCCCTTATATTAGGAGGAATAGTTCATTTTTGAATGGAACACTATTCAAATCGGATAACTTTAAAGCTCCAGCGAATATGAATCATATTCGAATGACCATCGACGAAAAGAACGATCTAGAATCCATGGTCACTTTAATAAAGGAAGTAGGCGCTAATGAAAGCTGGATGAGCTATGCCACCTACTTAATAGAACATCCTGAAAAATTCAGCAACCAACTCATCACGAGGAATGAAGGATATCAGAAATCATTAGAAAAAGATAAAAACAACTAATTATGCAAACGGGGCAGAATCTCTATAAAAAAGCCAAAACACTTATTCCTGGAGGCACCATGTTGCTTTCAAAACGTCCTGAAATGTTTTTACCGGAACATTGGCCTGCGTATTACTCGAAGGCCAAAGGATTTAAGGTATGGGACCTTGATGGCAAAGAATACAATGACATGACCATTATGGGTATTGGTACAAATACCCTTGGATATGGTAATGATGAAGTTGATGCAGCCGTAGTTCAAACGGTTCAAAATGGAAACATGAGTACCCTCAGCTGTCCTGAGGAAGTATGGCTCGCTGAAAAACTGATAGAAATTAACCCTTGGGCCGATATGGTCCGTTTTGCACGTAGTGGTGGTGAAGCAAATGCGATAGCTATTCGTATTGCAAGAGCGGCTTCAGGAAAAGATAAAGTGGCAATTTGTGGATACCACGGTTGGCATGACTGGTATTTATCAACCAACCACAATGATGGTGATGGCTTGCAAGGGCATTTATTGCCTGGATTAGATCCTTCAGGGGTCCCGAAAAATCTTAAAGGAACCGTTTTTCCATTCCATTATAATAAGATTGAAGAGCTTCGTGAACTCGTTAAAAAGGAAGATATCGGAGTAATTAAAATGGAAGTTGTCCGGAACTTTGGACCAGAGGATAATTTCCTTCAGGATGTACGTGAGCTAGCTACAAAAAACAATATCGTTTTGATCTTCGACGAATGTACTTCAGGGTTTCGTGAAACATTTGGAGGGATCTATAAAAAGTATGGTGTTGAGCCAGATGTTGCCATGTATGGAAAAACCATTGCCAATGGATATGCACTGACAGCGGTTGTTGGAAAAAGAAGCGTTATGGAAGCCGCTCAGAAAACCTTCATAAGCAGCACCTTTTGGACCGAACGTATAGGACCAACCGCAGCACTTAAAACGCTTGAAGTAATGGAACGTATCAAATCTTGGGATATCATTACAGCGAAAGGAAATAAAATGCAGGCAGGCTGGCAGTCTTTGGCAGACTCACACGGATTAAAAATTAGTATTTCGGGTATTCCTTCCTTGTCAACTTATTCTTTTCAAAGTGAGAATGCCTTGAAATACAAAACATTGGTGACGCAAGAAATGCTAAAACTTGGTTTCCTAGCTAGTACTAATTTCTACGCTGCAACCGTGCATTCGGATGAGGTTTTCGATTCATACTTCGATGCTTTGAATGGGGTATACAAAATTATTGCATCATGTGAACGTGGTGATTTAGACATAGATAAACTGTTAGAAGGCCCAGTATGTCATGCTGGATTTAAGCGACTGAATTAAAAATGAAGTATAAGGTCCTGAGTCAAAATAACTATTCCAACGGAAGTTTTTCCATCGTACCGATTCGAGAACAGGATCGGTATGATATTATGAAATGGCGAAATGAGCAGATTTATCATCTTCGTCAGCCCGAACCACTTACTAAAGAGAAACAAGATTGGTATTTTTCTGAGGTGGTAAGCAAACTTTTTACTCAAGATCAACCTCGAGAGATTCTCTTTAGCTACCTTAAAGATGGAGTTTGCATTGGCTATGGTGGTCTGGTTCATATCAACTGGATTGATAAGCATGCAGAGATTTCGTTTATTATGAATACTGAGCTTGAGGAAGAAAGTTTTGGCGCAAACTGGCATTATTATTTGCAATTAGTAGAACAAGCAGCATTTGAAGAATTGAACTTGCACAAGTTGTTTGTTTATGCCTTTGATCTGCGTCCACACCTGTATGTGGCATTAGAAGCAAATGATTATTTTTTAGATGCCCGTCTGAAAGAGCATTGTTTTTTCAAAGGAGAATTTAAGGACGTAGTAATCTATTCAAAAATTAGCGGCACATGAAGATAGCGGTGATGGCCAGTGGTAGTTTAGGCTTAATAGTACTTAAAAGGCTATTGGATTCTAAATATGATATTGCGGCGATATTAACCGACAAAGGATCCTCTGGCATTGTGGAATTTATAGCAGAATCAAAGATTCCTGGCTTCATTGGAAATCCAAGGGGAGGAAGGGCCATTTCATCCTTAGGTCACTTATCAATTGACGTAATTTTATCTGTTAACTATTTATTTCTCATTGAGGAAGATTTAATTCGCTGGCCCAAAACAGTTTCGGTTAACTTGCATGGTTCCTTATTACCAAAATACCGCGGTCGTACTCCTCATGTATGGTCAATCATAAATGGAGAATGTGAAACCGGTGTTACCGCTCACAAAATCAGTCTTGGTTGCGACGAAGGAGACATCATTAAACAAGTCACCATTCCAATTGAAGCGGATGATACCGGAGCAATAATCCTAAACAAGTATATCGATGTCTATCCAAGTTTGGTGGATAACGTATTGAAGGATATTGAAAGCGGTGCAGTTTCATATACCTCTCAAGACGAAAGTAAGGCCACTCATTTTAATAAGCGTACTGCCGAAAGTGGTCGGATTAATTGGAACTGGCAAAAAGAGCGCATCAGAAATTGGGTCAGAGCACAAGCGGACCCATACCCTGGAGCATTTACGTTTTTAGGAGAAAATAAGATAATCATTGATAAGGTCGAGTACGATGATTTTGGTTACCATCAAGATCAGCCAAATGGGCTAATACTTACAATGAGGCCCATACGCGTGAAAACGCCAAATGGAGTTTTACAAATTACAAGTATCAGGTCGGGCATGGAAAGTTTGACAGAGAACAGTTTATTTGAATCATATGGAGATTAATGTATTTGATAGTTCTAAAGAAAGTGGAGTATTCATTATTGCGGAGCTTTCCGCGAATCATAATGGTAGTTTAGAAACTGCTTTAGAGACCATTCGCGCAGCAAAGCGTACGGGAGCCGATGCCATTAAGCTACAAACTTATACGGCGGATACGCTAACAATTGACTGCAATAAGGATGATTTTATCATAAAATCCGGTAGTATTTGGGATGGTAAAACATTCTATGATTTGTATGAGAGTGCCTATACTCCTTGGGAATGGCATAAGCAATTATTCGATTGTGCCAAGGAGGAAGGTTTAATATGTTTTTCTTCGCCTTTCGATAAAACAGCGGTAGACTTTCTTGAAGAATTAGATGTCCCAGCCTACAAAATTGCCTCCTTTGAAATCACCGATATACCATTGATTGAATACGTGGCATCGAAAGGAAAGCCAGTTATCCTTTCTACAGGAATAGCGAGTATTGATGATATTGAACTCGCATTGGATGCGTGTAAACGAATGGGTAACAAACAAATTGCCTTATTGAAATGCACGTCGAGTTACCCTGCTCCTATTGAGGAAGCAAATATGGCCATGATTGTTGATTTTAAGGAACGTTTTGGAATTATCCCGGGACTTTCTGATCATACCATGGGAAGTACGGTGCCGATTGTTGCGACAACTCTGGGAGCAAAAATCATCGAGAAACACTTTATCTTAGACCGATCAATAGGAGGTCCGGATGCATCTTTTTCTATGGATGAACCTGAATTCACCGCCATGGTAAAGGCTGTACGCGAAGCGGAAAAAGCGGTAGGAGAAGTGTCGTATGTGTTAACGGAAAAACAAATAAGTGGACGGGATTTTAGTCGTTCACTATATGTGGTAGAAGACATCAAAAAAGGAGATGTATTTACCGAAGAAAATGTCAGATCAATTCGACCTGGACACGGACTTCATCCTAAATATTTGAAGCAGATTCTAGGGAAGGTTGCTCAAGAGGATGTAGAGCGAGGAACCCGCTTTGATTTGAAACTGATAGCAGACTAATAAAGAATATACAGCCCTGAATGTTAGTGGTTTTTTCACTTTGTAGCGTGTTTTTATGGAGAAAAAATTCCATTTCTTTTATACTAGGAATGCTGGTTGTGGTAACGAGTCTATTTGCACTTCTCATCAACAGAACCCCTGACTTAACTTCTGCCAATAGCTTGTGGATTCAGCTCTATGTAATTGCTATCATGTTCTTGGGCGTGAATAGCTTTAAAGAATTCTATTCACTTAAAGAAGTTCGAATTAAGTCAGGAACAGAGCTTTTTTATAAGCGGCTTCTAGACTTTGTTTTAATCACCGGCTTCGTCGCGTTAATTATAAATGCCTACATTGTTTTTAAATCATTTAACTTAATTCTTGCAAGCACCGTAACCGTAGAGGAATACAAAAATCAAGGTGGGGCTGCAAATTATTTGACGAGCTGGGTTCCACCGGTTCTGATTACCTATTCACACTTTATATCGCCATTGGGCTATGTGGCCTTGGCCTCGCATTTTTTCTTTTTGGCCAACAAGCGAATAGGGAAGAGTGTGCTATTTCTTCTAGTATCTCTCAACCTTCCGCTTCACGGTTTGCATGCATTGTCTAGGTCCGATTCTGTTCAATACCTCATTCTATATGTTTTGCTTTTAGTGATTGTTTTCCCACTTATAAGTAGCAAAATAAGACGAAATATTTCTATATCGGTGTTGTTTGTGTTTGGAGGTTTGGTATTCCTATTATCCGTCATTACTACCACACGATTCGAGGATAAATCGGTATCTAGGTCAAATGCCGTTGTTCAAAACAGTAGCGTTTATTCTGTTTTAGAATACGGTGGACAATGGCAAGAGAATGGCATGAATACCTTAGTCAAGTATAACGATTCAAAACTAATGTATGGCGCATCTGCAGGGACAATTTTAAGGTTTTATGCGCAAAGGATTGGTATGGAAACCGAAAGTTATGATAATGTAAGAAGAAAGGCACTCGGTAGAAAATATACCTCTACTTTTAATGGGCTCCCTTCAACATTGGTTTATGATTTTGGATACTTTTTCGCATTTATGTTCATGTTGCTTTATGCATACTTGGTTAGAAGTAATGCGCCGAAAAAAGGGGTGTTGACATTGGATAACTTGATTCATGTGTCCTTATTATTGCCCGTTATTGCTATGTTTTTTGGAAATAACTCTTTGTCGTCATTCTCACTCGGAATGGCATGTGTTTATATGCTGTTTTTGAATATTGCTAAACGCGTAAAAATATAAGCGCTAAAAATTTATGAAGGTTGTTTACTATTTCTATTCTTCATTTGGCGGTAGCATGCTTGGCTTGCTTTTAGACGAAGCAAAGAAAATGGCTGCAAAGCCTGAAAATGAAGTCTATTTTGCCTTCTGTGCCGGTATTCTCGACATGTGTTTAGATAACCCTACTGGTAACAAGAGCGTATGTGCTGTTTGCACAAAACATTCTGCTAAGCTGAGCAAAGAACATTTTGGGAAGAATATTTCTCTTTTAAACTTAAAAGATTTTGCGGCAACTGACGATGCTGAAAGTATAAATTTTGAATACAATAGTGGGCTAGAATTAAGACAACTTTCCTATAGGGATGTACCAATCGGTTATTGTACTTTGTCAAGTTATGTTCACCTCACAAGGAACCATGACCCTTTAATTGATGCAGAGTCTAGAAAGTATTTCGACGGCCAACTCAACCAAGCACGCAGACTAACCGATGCCTTTTATAATGTGTTGGATAAGATTCAGCCAGATTTGGTATGCACATATAATGGCAGGTTTAATGAAGTCCGTCCCGTATTTGAAACGGCTAAATCGCGAAACATAAACTTCAAGTTGTTTGAGTTTGTTCCTGAAGGAGACGGTTCCTATCATAAAGTGGTATTTGATAATGCGATGCCACATGATGTGAAAAACAATTGGTGGCGTGTTGAAGATTCTTGGAATGATTCCGAACTTAAACCGGGTGAAAATATTGAATTAGGAAAGGCCTTTTTTGAAAAACGAAGAGCTGGAATTGCGGCGGGGGACAAAGTCTATATTGGAAGCCAAAAGAAAGGTTTATTGCCCGATGATTGGGACGCGAATAGAACCAATATTGGAATATTTAATTCGTCGGAAGATGAGTTTGTAGCCATTGGAGGCGAATATGTTGATTTGTCCCTCTATCCAAGCCAACTTGATGGACTCTTGGATTTGTTTGAACATTTCAAAGACGATGATTCGAAGCATTTCTATTTGCGAATTCATCCGAACTTAAGCAAGGTTGGCTATGCTTATCATATTGATTTACTCAACTTAAACGAAACCTATAAAAATGTAACGGTTATCAAAGGATCTGATTCTATTAGTTCTTATGATCTTATGGAAGCATGTGATTCGATTGTGGTTTTTGGAAGCACCATGGGTATTGAAGCCGTCTATTGGGGGAAACCTGTTATCCTTTTATGTTGTGCATTATACTACTATGCAGATGTCTGTTATATACCGGAATCGAGATTAGATTTCTTTAAGCTTATTGAATCAGATTTAGCACCGAAGTATAATGAGAGTGTTTTGAAAGTAGGCCTTTATTTTCACCATCAACATGCCCATTTTATTGAAGAGAAAAATAACCCGGAAGGGGTGGATTTTAACCCGGTACCGTTTAAAGTTTTTGGAAAGAAAATTTATGGATTTAACTACCAAAAGCTTTTCGGCTCAGTGGTAATGGCAGCAGTTTGGATTTATTTGAAACGTTTTCTTGCCACCATTTTAGCAAGCGGAAAATTTAGGGTGCCAATTAAGGATGCAGCAGGTAAAGTATAGACTTTTAAGAAAAGGACTCAGTCGCTTTTCAAAGAAAAGGTTAAAGTACTATTTAGATTTTGTGTTTTTTTCAATCGGATTCGCAATATCTACCGGACTAGCATTATTAATCACAATACTCATCAATAAGAACTTGAGTCCCAAAGAATTGGGTACATATTCCTATAACAAGTCAGCTCTTGAGTTTATGGCCGTATTATTTACGCTTACAATTCATCGAAGTTACTTGCGGTTTAATACAAAGGGATTAAGTATCGTACTCAAGCGTTTTGTTGATAAATTAATAACTGGGTCTGTTGTACTGCTGGCCATCGCTGCATACTATTTAACAGAGAGCCTTTTGCCATGTCTTTTTGCCTTTTTTGTGCTTTTTGAGGAACGCCAATTCCTCACAAGGTCCTTAATGAGACTGAGGGATCTTAATTATTTGAAAATTGGAGCAGCCTTCATCACATTTGCCCTTCTTGGGTTTTTTGTTTACACGGATAGTCTTACGGATGATCGGGCTCTGTTTGCTTATGGTGTAGGATTTTTACTCGCCTTTGGGTTCAATGCAAAATCCAGTAAGAAAATAGATGACCGCAAGACATTATTTATTAAGACAATTCTAATATTCTCACTTCCAGCCTTGGGAGGAACATTGGTGAAATTATCATTTGATTTTGCAGGTCAGTTTTTTCTTAAATTTTATTTTGACTTTGAAGAAGTTGCAAAATATGCGATTGGATTACGGGTGCTTTTGGGCGTAAAGTTATTTTCTGGTTTATTAATGATGTTCTACCCCATGGTATATTATCGGGAAATGGAGAAAAAAAACGGATCAGGAATAGCCAAAATGAGATGGGCGATTGTTGGAATTATGACGTTTGTATGTATCCTCGGATATATCTTCGCCGATGAGCTTTATATGCTAATGGGTGCCTCTCAATACCTTGAATACTCGTATGTTTTGAAAATTTTAATCGTCTCAGAGTACTTCTTTTTGATTGGGAATATTCTGGCAACATTTCTAGCATTTTCATTAAAGACATACATATCCTTATTGGTCGTTTTGGTTGGCGGTTTGATCAATATTGTTATTGTTATGATTTTTATGAAAGAAGGAGGGATTAATGTGGCTGCCTATGCCGTTTTGATCTCGAACTTTATTATGATGATTGCTTATATTTTGGTATCATACCGAAAGGAAAGAGCGTACCTACGGAGTCCTGGCGATTTGGAAAGTTTTAATAAATAATGCGAAACATCGAGATAATTGGTCAAAAATTCGAAGTGCAGGGTAAGGCGATTGCATTTTCGTTTGAAGAATTATTCACGGATGAGTTATTTGCTAAACTAGATTCTCTGGCCCCGCAATATTCAAATGATAGCAATTATGTGAACGAACTTTATTTGAACTTCATTCAACCTTATTTGGCGTGTGAAAACTATGTGCTGACTGAAAGTGAAAATCAAAAGATCAAGATAAATGCCGTACTGGCCAATTATAAGTTACGGTGTTTTCTAGCCGATATTCAAGGTGCACACGGTCATATCCAATCGAACACAAAAATTGGAGCCATTCATTGGTTGAATAAGTTTAAGAATCACGTCATAGTATTGGCTACAGCCTTTTTCCTGCTCTATCGCATGTTTCGAGTCAAGAAAAATAAGAGTGTCACCAGCAGCCCTGAGCTCTATCTTGCAAGAACGAAAGCCAGTCAAACAAAATTTGCCGCCTTGGATGTAGCGTATGAAATAGAAGATTATTCTTTGTCGACAAATTCTATCTACAGCTATTACAGTCTTGCTACAAGATTAGCATGGGTATTTTCAGCTTGGATAAAATCCTATGGTCAAATGCGACTCATTAAAAAGCTCATGACCCAATATGTAGGCAAATACACTGCAACTTATTCCTTAACCTTTTATGCCAAGCGTCTTGTGCATACCATGTTGTATGAACATATTTATGATCGTTTACTGAAAGATAAGGGTGCTCGAAAAGCTTATACGGGAAATAATTTGGACCGTTTTGCTTTAATCGAAGAAAAGATTGCCAACAAACTGCGGGTAGAATTGATTTGTATACCACATGGTCTTGAATATGGTTTCAGGTTCCCTAAAGGCTTCACGGGAAACCAGTTTTTTACCAGTAGCGCGTATGCAGCAGAATTTCTGAACAAGCTTTATAGCGAGTCGAAATTTGTTTTTGATGAAGCATTGGCAACAACAATCTTCTCTGCGAAGCATAAATTAGAACAAAAACGCAACCAACCGAAGGTTATATTTTTCACTGAGCCGCGAGAAGTAGAAGTAAATCACACAATCATTCAATATCTTATACCCAAATTACAACAAGAAAACATCAAGCTTTCGCTAAAGTTGCACCCAAAGGATGATGTGAATGATTATAAGGTGTATGAGTTGGCCTTGGAAGCAAACCTCGAAGATTCGCTGCAACAAAATATTTGTTTCGCAAGAAAGTCTACCACACTTTTGGAGGCCACTTACAATGAATCGGCTGCTGCAGCTATTTTAATCAATGCAAAAGATAAGGCCATATTTAATACATTCCCTTCGCTGCAAGATCCGAGAATCAGTCAGTTTTTTGATTTAGACAGCCTTGTTGGATGGATTCAAAGTGAATTTAAAAAAGAAATAATCAGTATTTAATTTAAAGTATAATGAAGAGTTTTCAAGTGAAATTGTTAGACTGTACCTTAAGAGATGGTGGATATTATACCAACTGGGATTTTGACTCAGAATTGGTAGATCAGTATCTCAACGCGATGAATGAGTTGCCAATTGATTATTTGGAAGTAGGATATCGCTCAGATCCACAAAAATCATATTTAGGAGAATATTTTTATCTACCTACCTATGTGCTTGAGCACCTCAAAAAGGTGAGTAAAAAGAAATTGGTGGTTATTCTAAATGAAAAAGACGTTAGAGTAGCAGACCTAAAAAGGGTTCTAGGCCCTTGTATTGGCTATATCGATATGGTTCGCTTGGCAATTGACCCTGCAAATTTCGAGAGAGCATTGGAACTAGCAACCGGAGTAAAAGAAATGGGATTCGAGGTTGGTTTTAACGTGATGTATATGTCGAAGTGGAAAGAACATCCCGCATTGCTCGAGAACCTGTCTAAAGTAAATGGCTTAGCCAGCTATTTCTATATGGTTGATTCTTACGGAGGAGTGTATCCCGAAGATGTAAAAGAAGTCTATTCCCTGGTTAAGTCAAAAGTTGATGTGCCAATAGGATTTCATGGTCATAATAACCTTGAAATGGGCCTTATAAATACCTTAACGGCCATTGAATGTGGTTGTGAAATTGTAGATGCAACCATCACCGGAATGGGAAGAGGAGCAGGCAATTTAAAGATGGAGCTTCTATTAACGGCCCTCAATGCTAAAGGACAGCTCGATTTCGATTTTAATGCACTTTCCGCTGTAGTGGATGGATTTACAAACCTTCAGGAAGAATACGGTTGGGGCACAAATTTGCCATATATGGTTTCTGGGGCCAATTCGCTACCTCAAAAAGAGGTAATGGACTGGGTTGGAAAACGTTCATATTCTTTCAATAGCATCATTAGGGCCTTACATAATCAATCGAAAGGACTAGCGGATAATATTCAACTTCCTAAATTTAAAAGTGATGCGAATTATAAAACGGCATTAATTGTAGGTGGAGGTCCATCTGCAAGCAAACATGCAAATGCCATTGTTGCTTTGGCAAAAAAAGAAGAGGATTTGGTTCTTATCCATGCGAGTTCCAAAAACGCACTTTCCTTTAGAGATTTACAAACAACCCAACTATTTTGTTTGGTGGGCAATGAGGGCTTAAGAATGGAGCAAGTCTTATCAGGGTCTCTGCCTCCAAAAACACTTTGTGTTTGTCCGCCTTTTCCAAGAAAAATGGGAACCTATATTCCAGAAGTACTAAAAGACAAAGCATACGAGCTCGAAGAAATAAAGTTCTCTGATAAGTACCTCGATTCACATACTGCCCTCGCGCTAGAAACGGCCTATGAGTTAGGGATTAAAAAGATTTGGGTAGTTGGCTATGATGGCTATGGATCTGCCGGATTGAGTGCAAGAGAACAAGAATTATTTCAAGAAAATGAATACCTGTTCGAAATGGCTAAATCAAAAGGTATTGAATGCATCAGCTTAACGGCATCTGCTTATGATGGATTAAAATCTGAATCAGTATTTGCTCATCTATGAAAGAATTCCTCATTGTAATTCCTGCCAGACTGGCCTCTACACG
This sequence comes from uncultured Burkholderiales bacterium, assembly GCA_964620355.1. Classification (GTDB taxonomy): domain Bacteria; phylum Bacteroidota; class Bacteroidia; order UBA8524; family UBA8524; genus UBA8524. The sequence continues at coordinate 13,196 of CAZUIT010000038.1, forward strand.
CTTACCCAATAAGCCTTTGGTTGATATTGAAGGTAAGTCGATGATTCAAAGAACCTATGAGCAATGCTTATTGGCTGTCGACGACCCAAGTACCATCGTTGTAGCCACTGATCATCCGCTTATTTTTGATCATATTGAAGCCTTGGGTTATAATGCTTTAATGACAAGTGAAGCTTGCCTAACAGGTACGGATAGGGTAGCAGAAGTCGCTGAACAAATTGACGCGAAATATTATATCAATGTTCAAGGAGATGAACCCCTAATTAATCCCGAAGACATCAAAGGCATAATTTCATTGATTCAGCAAGGAAGTGATGAGATATTGAATGGATATGCTCCAATAGATAATCGCGAAGATTACCTAAGCTTGACAATTCCTAAAGTTGTATTCAGAAATGACCAAAGGTTATTGTACATGTCGAGAGCAGCAATTCCGGGAAACAAGCGAGGCGAGTTTGATTTTGGTTATCGGCAAATATGTATTTATGGATTTCCAAAGGAAGCGCTGAAGGCATTTATGGGGCAAAAAACGAAGACCTCATTTGAAGAACAAGAAGACATTGAAATACTCCGGTTTTTAGAAATGGGCTTGGAGGTGAGGATGGTTCTTATGAGCGCGGATTCAATTGCCGTTGATACCCCTGAAGATTTGGAAAAAGTGAAGCACAAAATTATTAATACAAAACTATGAGGGTAATCCTTTGGGATTTCGATGGAGTAATAATGAATTCAAATGAGGTCAGAGACCTTGGGTTTGAAAAAGTATTGGCGGATTTCGATAAACAAGATGTCGAGAAATTACTCGAATTTCATCGGCAAAATGGTGGGCTTTCGCGCTATGTTAAATTCAAGTATTTCTTTGAAGATGTTTTAGGAGAACCTACCCTTACTGAGGAGAAACTGACATTGTATACGGAGAAGTTTTCGTCGATTATGAAAACGCTCTTAACAAATAAGGAATTATTGATTGAAGAGACGGTTGAATTTATTAAAAAGCAATCCGCTGCTGGAACCCCAATGCATATTGTATCGGGTTCAGATCAAAAAGAATTGAGGTTTCTATGTGAGCAGTTGGGAATAGATCAATACTTCAAATCAATTCATGGATCACCAACTCCCAAAAAACAATTGGTAGCGAATGTTATAGATGACAATGGTTATATGAAGCAGGATTGCCTATTAATTGGTGATTCGAACAATGACTTTGAAGCGGCAGAGCATAACAATATTGAGTTTTATGGTTATAATAACCAGAACCTCAGGAAACACGATAATTATATTACATCCTTTAAGAATTTAAAATTATTTTCATGAATTTATCAAATGCAACCTTATTAATTACAGGAGGAACAGGTTCCTTTGGCAACGCAGTATTGCAAGGGTACTTGAATACTGATATTAAAGAAATTCGAATTTTCTCAAGAGACGAAAAGAAACAAGACGATATGCGTCATGCGCTGCAATCTGATAAAGTGAAATTCTATATTGGCGATGTCAGAGATGCGGATAGCTTGCAATATGCCATGCAAGGAGTCAATTATATTTTTCATGCTGCGGCGTTAAAACAAGTTCCATCTTGTGAGTTTTATCCCATTGAAGCGGTAAAAACAAATGTGTTGGGCACTGAAAATGTGCTAAATGCAGCGATTAGAAATGGAGTGGAAAAAGTAATCTGCCTGAGCACCGATAAGGCGGCATACCCTATCAATGCTATGGGTATCTCTAAAGCAATGATGGAAAAAGTTGCGGTAGCTAAATCACGTGTAACCAACTCAACTACCATCACCGCGACTAGATACGGTAATGTAATGGCAAGTAGGGGCTCAGTAATACCGCTATTTATTCAGCAGATTAAAGCAGGAAAGCCTCTAACCCTAACAAACCCAGATATGACTCGCTTTATGATGTCATTGGATCAAGCGGTAGATTTGGTCATGTTTGCCTTTGCAAATGGTAAATCTGGAGACGTATTTGTTCAAAAGTCGCCTGCTGCAACCATCCGCCAATTGGCTGAAGTTATGTTGGATATTTTTGATGCAAAGAATGAAATTAAAGTCATCGGTACACGTCATGGTGAAAAATTGTATGAAACCTTACTCACTGCAGAAGAGCGTGTGAAAAGTGAAGACTTGGGAGATTATTACCGCGTATCCGCAGACGATAGAGACCTAAACTACGATAAATATTTTTCTGAGGGCGATGATAAGGTAAATCTTGTTGAAGATTACCATTCGCACAATACCTACCAACTTTCTCATGAAGAGTTAAAGGCGATGGTATTAAAATTAGACCATGTACAAGAGGAGTTGAAAAATTCATGAAAAAGGTAGTGGTTACTGGAGCCAACGGTTTTGTTGGCAAGAATTTATTGGTGCATTTGAACCGAATGGATACTATCCAGGTTCATACAATATTGCGCGAAACCAAAGTGAATGAGTATCCCGAAATACTCAAAGATGCCGATACAATTTTTCATCTGGCAGGCGTAAATCGCCCGGAGAATACTGCGGACTTTGCAAAGGGAAACAAAGACTTGACGGCAGCCTTACTGGATGCGATCAATAAAACTCAGCCTGCAAACCCACCAAAATTTATCATGAGCTCTTCCACTCAAGCTGAAAAGGATAACCCTTATGGAGTGAGCAAATTGCAAGCGGAAAAACTCGTAACGGAAGCGGCAAATAGTGGTAAAATTAGCGGTGTGATTTACCGTCTTCCTGGGGTATTTGGTAAGTGGTCGAAGCCGAATTATAATTCAGTAATCTCCACTTTTTGTCACAATATCGCCAACGACCTGCCCATTGAAGTTCGCGACCCTAATTATTCGTTCCCCATCGTTTATGTAGATGATGTGGTGCTTGAGTTTTTATCCTGGTTGGACCAAGAAAATCACAGCGGACTCCTTCAAGGTAAGGTACGTACTCAGTTTGAGGTGAGCTTAGGATTCTTAGAAAGGACGATAAGCTCTTTCCCTGAAAGCAGGAAGACCTTGCATGCTCCTCGCGTACAAGATACACTGACGAAATACCTCTATAGTACCTATCTGTCATATTTACCAAGAGATAAATTCTCCTATCCAATGGATTTACATGTGGACAATAGAGGGGATTTGTTCGAATGGATAAAATCAGAAGACTTTGGTCAAATTTTCGTTTCAACAACCAAGCCTGGGGTTACAAGAGGAAACCATTTTCATCATACAAAAACAGAAAAGTTTTTAGTGATACGAGGTGAGGCCATCATTAAGTTTCGAAAAATTGATGAAAACGAAGTGATAGAATACCCAGTGAATGGTAAAACGCCCACAGTCGTTGATATTCCTGTGGGATATACCCATAATATTACCAATACAGGAAATGAAGATTTGATTACGCTGTTTTGGGCGAATGAGATTTTTAATCCTGAAAGAACCGACACCCATTTTTTAGAAGTTTAAGAATAAAATAATATAGAATGACCAAATTAAAAGTAATGACGGTTGTGGGCACACGCCCTGAAATAATCCGATTATCGCGAGTAATGGCAGCCTTAGATGCATCCGAAGCGATCGAACATATCACCGTTCATACAGGTCAAAATTATGACTACGAATTAAACGAAGTATTTTATGAAGACTTAGGTATCAGAAAGCCTGATTATTTCTTAAATGCAGCGGCAGCATCTGCCACCGGAACAGTTGGTCAGATTCTGATTAATATTGACCCAATTTTAGAGGAAGTAAATCCAGATGCATTCCTCGTTTTAGGCGATACTAATTCGTGTTTATGTGCAATACCAGCAAAGAAGAGAAAAATTCCAATTTTCCATATGGAAGCAGGAAACCGTTGCTTTGATCAGCGGGTGCCGGAAGAAACGAATCGAAAAATTGTTGATCATATCTCAGACATTAACCTAACCTATTCTGATATCGCTCGCGAATATCTCCTCCGTGAAGGTTTATCACCCGATCGGATTATCAAAACAGGTAGCCCGATGTTTGAAGTATTAGCACATTATATGCACCAAATAGATGCATCGGATGTTTTATCAAAATTAAGCCTTGAGAAAGGAAAATATTTTGTCGTATCGGCACATAGAGAAGAGAATATTACCAATGATGCGAACTTCAATGGTTTGATGCATAGCCTCAACCAGATTGCAGAAAAATACGATTATCCGGTTATAGTTTCAACGCATCCACGTACGCGCAAAAGACTCGATCAAGTGAAGACACAAATTCATGAAAAGGTTCAGTTTTTAAAACCATTGGGCTTCAGCGATTACAATGCTTTGCAGAAGAATTCTTTTGGGGTACTGAGCGACAGCGGCACAATTTCAGAAGAATCATCCATCATGAATTTTCGAGCACTCAACATAAGAGATGCACATGAACGCCCAGAAGCCATGGAAGAAGCCTCTGTAATGATGGTAGGCCTCGATCCAGAAAGGATAATGCAAGGATTAGCACAATTAAAAACGCAGAATCTGGAGGAACGGAATTTTAGGCAAGTTGCAGATTACTCTATGCCGAATGTCAGTGAAAAAATTGTGCGTATCATCTTATCCTATACCACATACATCAACCGTGTTGTATGGAGAAAGCATTGATAGGGTTCAATCAAATATACTACGTGGCTCAGTATTATAGTCCTGAGCCATATTTGAAAGATTCAAAATTCACGAATGATCTTTCGGAACTACTTGACAAGGATGTGCAAGTAGTTACTGGGTTTCCGAATTACCCAAAGGGACATATCTATGCTGGGTATAAAAACAGCTTCCGCCAAAAAGAGAAGCTTGGGAGATCCGATATTGTTCGGTTATTGACATTCGCCTACCATGGACCCAGCGTTATAAAGCGAGTTCTCAATTACCTTGTATTTTCACTTTCTGCGGCTTTTTATCTTTTGTTTAATGGCCAAAGAAACTCCGTCTATATAATCCAACAATCCTCACCTTTTGTTGGATTTGTAGGTTTAGTTATTCGTATTTTTAAGCCGAAATCTTCCATTATTTTAGATGTGCAAGATGTATTTCCAGAAAATATAAAAGCTTCTGGGTTTTTGAAATCCAACTTGGCTATTCGGTTCATTGATTTTTTGGTGAAGCGTTATTACGGCTTATTCGATGCTTTTATTTGTGTAAGTGATGGAGTCTCTGAAACCATCAAATTAAGAACGGCAGACAAAAAACCGGTCCGCACTGTTTTTAATTGGGCAATATCTGAGGGACAAGAAGAACCAAAAGAAAGCTCCTTTCAGTTGGAAAAAATGGAGGATCGAGTCAATCTAGTTTATGCCGGAAATATTGGCGTTCACCAAGGTTTGGAGTCTTTGGTCCCATCCTTCTTAACCATAGTGGATAAACAGCCTATTGCATTTCACTTTATCGGGTCTGGCACAAGTGAAGAGGTGCTCCGATCAAAACTTGCGGGCTCTCCATATATTAAATTCTATGGACGCGTGAGTCCAGAAGAGGCAAATATGGCAATGAATCAGGCAGATGCCTTGTTTTTAAATTTGAAAGACAGCAGTGGATATGAACACATTATTCCTTCGAAGCTTCAAGGCTATTTTTATGCCGACAAACCAATACTCGCTGGGGTAAAAGGAGAGGCAAGAAAAATACTTGTTAATTCAAAAATGGGCTTAGCCTATAACCCAGGAGATGTCGAATCTTTTGTGGGAGGGGTTGAGGAGTTTGTAGAGAATTTCACAAAGTATAAAAATAATACAGGGAGTAACTTTTACCAGAATAATTTTGCGCGTTCCAAGGGATTAACCACCATATTCAACCTAATAGATGAACTTAGAGTTTACAAAAGCAAGTGAGGATGATATTGCTGGGATTGTTGACCTGCATTTATTGAAGTTCACCAATTTTTTTTTAAGTACACTCGGTCCTTCATTTTTAAAAGCATATTACAAGGCTTTTCTCTTAATGAAAGATGATGCGATAATCATAGTCGCAAAACAGGAAGGAAAAGTGGTAGGATTTGCGGCCGTGATGTTTGAATCTATTGGCGCAATGAAAAAGATTGTTGCGTCTAGCCCTTTGACTTTTTCATTCGTATTCCTAAAAATTGCATTAGGAAACCCGAAGGGTTTTTTGGGCTTAGTAAATCGGGTGCTTAATGGCAAAGGATTACAGATTGCTGGTCCGGAATTATTATCTATTGCTACATCTGAACAAGTGCGAGGCTTGGGAAGTAATCTATTGAAACAAACAGAGGAGATAGTGGCTTCGAAAGGCTATAATAACATCAGCCTTACAACAGATTTTGAAGACAATGCGCGTGCCATTCGGTTTTATGAAAAGAATGGATATGAAGAAGTTGGTAAATTTGAAACCAATGCGAATAGAGTAATGATAAGGTTTAATAAAAAAATATGAATATACCATTTTCGCCGCCTTTCATTGATGAAAAGGTAAAAGAGGAAGTATTAAAAGTGTTGGATTCTGGCTGGATCACAACAGGTCCTGTCACGAAGGAATTAGAAGACTTAACAGCCAGTAAATTTTCTATTCCAGCATGTCTAGGAGTAAATTCTTGGACCTCAGGAATGGTGCTTTTTTTGAAGTGGTGGGGAATTGGTGAAGGAGATGAGGTAATCATTCCGGCTTATACCTATGCAGCCACTGCGCTTGCTGTTTTACATGCAGGTGCACGCCCAGTTATTGTGGATGTAAAGGATGATTTTACCATCGATATTGATGCAATTGAACAAGCAATTACGAAAAAAACTAAAGTAATTGTTCCCGTAGATATTGGGGGTAATTTGGCGGATTATGAGGCAATAAATGCACTCGTTAGAAAAAAGGAAGTTCTTGATAAATTTGAGCCGAAGAACAAGAATGAAGCGGACCTTTCACGGATAATGGTTCTGTCTGATGCAGCGCATTCAATGGGTGCAAGTTATAATGGAATCTACTCTGGAAGCTTATGCGATATCTCTATTTTTTCGCTTCATGCTGTAAAAAATATCACAGCGGGTGAGGGTGGAATTATTTGCTTAAATCTTCCTGAACCTTTTAACAATAAAGAGATTTACCCGAACTTGAGAAGATTTGCGCTGAATGGTCAAACAAAAGATGCATTTACAAAGAATAAAGCCGGCTCGTGGAAATACGATATCATAGAGCGTGGAATGAAATGTAATCTTCCTGACTTAAACTCCGCGTTAGCATTAGGTCAACTCAAACAGTACGACACTCTACTCATTGAAAGAAAAAGGGTATTTGATGAGTACAATAAATGGTTTAAGGATCAGGATATTTTTATTCTTCCTCAAGTAAAAGAAGGGGTGACTCCTTCTTATCATATCTATCCACTTCGTCTGAAAATTACAGAAGAACAACGCGATTTGGTTATTCAAAATGCTGCTGATGCCGGTATTGCATTAAATGTGCATTTTAGGCCCTTGCCAGAATTAACATTATTTAAAAATTCAGAGGATTGCACCATCATGGAGTATGGAAATTCCTTAAAGCTCTTTCTTCAGGAAGTAAGTTTGCCAGTATATCCTCAATTAACAAACGAAAGTATTGCCATAGTTGCGCAGTCAATTATTAAGACCGTGGCAAGCTTCAGCGAATAGAAAATGAAAAGAATTGTTTGGGTTGGTTTTCATATGGAAGGCAGAGATGCTTTTCAGAAGGTTTCATCGTCTTTTAATGTGGTAGGCTGTATCTCTTTGAAAGAAGAGCAAAGTGCCAAAAGAAGCGGGGTGATTGATTACCGAACTTTAGCAGACACAGCTAATGTTCCTTATTTTGAAATCGACCATATCAATGATGAGTCGTCGATTGCCTTACTGAATGAACTTAATCCTGACATACTAATCATTTTGGGGTGGAGTCAGTTACTCAGCGAAGAAGTATTGGCAATTCCTAAATTAGGAACTATCGGTGCACACGCATCCTTGTTGCCTGCCTTACGTGGGAGTGCGCCGATTAATTGGGCAATCATTAATGGTTTACGTGAAACGGGTAATACATTAATGTGGCTCAATCCAGGTGTTGATACGGGTGAAATTATTGATCAAATAAGTTTTGAAATCGACGATTTTGATGATTGTAAAACGCTGTACGATAAAGTAGCTGAAACCAACAGTACCATGTTGTTGAATGCTTTGCCATTAATCAATGAGAAGGGCAAAATTGGAGCACCTCAAGAAGAAACCGATGAACCCATCTTGCCGAGAAGAAGGCCAAAAGATGGATTAATAGATTTTACAAAAGATGCATGGAGTCTATATAATTTTGTTCGCGCCTTAGCACAACCATACCCTGGAGCATTTTTCTATGCTGACGGAATCAAGTGTATCGTTTGGCAAGCGTCCTATGTGTCATCAAAGATTGATGCCGGTAAAAATGGCGAAGTACATGCGCATTTGTATGCTACGCGACCAGAGAACTGCGGCATCGTAGTTTGTACAGATGGCGATGGTAGTTTTATCATCAACCAGGTTGAAGTAGAAGGTCAGATTCTGATGGCCAAAGAACTTCATGATAAATTTCCAGTTAAAAAGATAGTTTTTGATGAGTAAGCAAGTTTTAGTAATTGCCGCTCACCCAGATGATGAAATTCTGGGATGCGGTGGAGTAGTAGCATTACATACAAATCGAGGAGACAAAGTAACTTCTGTTGTGGTTTGTGAAGGTGATTCATTAAGATATGATGATTTAACGAGCAAACATCAGTCGCAAATATTTCAGGCGGCGGAGGTATTAGGCGTTACGGATGTTCGTTCATTGAAATTTCCAGATCAAAAATTGGAAACCATAATTTTAACCGACCTTATTCAGCCAATTCTGGATATCATCAGGGAAATAAAGCCTCAAGTCGTTTATTGCCAGTGGGGTGGTGATGTAAATCGCGATCATAAAATCTTGTTTGAAGCAATTTTGGTGGCCACTCGTCCAACCGAAGAATTTATTGAAGTTGTGTATGCTTTTGATACTGCATCATCAACTGAATGGGGATATCCTAGAAACTTTATTCCGGATACTTTCATTGATATTTCGGAGACCCTCGACAAGAAGATTGAATCCATGGCCTGTTATAAAACAGAATTGAGGGATTATCCTCACCCAAGGTCTTTGGAAGCCCTTAAGCATAAGGCCTATGCTGCTGGAAATATGAATTGTATGCACGCTGCAGAGGCGTTTATGACAATTAGAAGGGTATATAGAAATGGCCAATTGGATTAATAAGCTTCTCGCACTTCTGGCAATTCTTCTGCTCGCTCCGATTTTTATCATTGCGGCAATCGGTATTTTAATGGCTGATTTTGGACCAGTATTGCATGTTTCGGATAGATCTGGAATTAATAATACGGTTTTTAGAATCTATAAGTTCAGATCCATGAAAAGAACAAAAGCCGGTGGGTCGAGGATTACAACAGCAAATGATTCACGGATTTTTTGGTGGGGCAAAGTCTTGCGAACTTTAAAGATTGATGAATTGCCCCAGTTGTTCAATATTCTACAGGGCGACATGGCTGTTATTGGTCCGCGCCCAGAAGATGTTTCTATTGTCAACGAGAGTTATGATGAGGTGATGATGGAGTCGCTTCTTGTGTTGCCTGGTTTAGCTAGCCCGGGAAGTTTATATAATTATACTCACCTGGAAAGCTTAATTGATGCGGATGGTGGTGAGGATATTTATTTGGAGAAAATTCTTCCTCTGAAAGTGAGACTTGATGTTGTTTATGCAAGAAATAAGTCCTTCCTATATGACGTAAGAATCATCTTTAAAACCATTGCAATCATCTTTTTACGCGCCCTAAATTATGCGTCATTTAAAGACCCAATTGAATTGAAAGAAGCAAAAAGTATTTAGTGCTAGTCGAAAGCTAAGTGAATGTAATATTCACGGCGTATAAAAAAACCCTCTATTTGATTCATCATATAGAGGGTTTTTATTTGTATCAAATGTCGGAAACTCTTGAAATCTTTGTCTATCCAAATGGATTCGTAGGGTAAGCAAATTCTTCGGTTTTGCTAAGAATAGTTAGGGAGACTTTTTCATTAGGGATATCCCTCATAGCATAGCCCGAATGACTAAATACATTCTTGTAAATTTGGTTATATGCAGGATTCCAGCTGAATAGTTTCGAGTAATCCATTTTATAGCAATAGATTCCTTCCAAATGGGCGTAGGTATTTTTATACGGAAATGGTGGCTCAAAATCTACGATGGCCAAGTGACCACGGTCTGACAAGCATCGATTGGCTTCAAGGGCGATTTTAAATAAATCTGCCCGATCGCATAAGTACAGGCAAAATCCGAAAACGATTAAATCAAACTTCTCATCTTCAAAAGGCAAGGAATCGGCAGTTGCAACATGCAACGACAATTCCGGAAACTCAATTTTCCCTTGCTCTATCGCTTGAGACGAAGGATCAATTCCTACACATTCGGATCCAAATGCTTGATATAGCTTATTGAGCTTTGCGCCATTTGCACAACCAACTTCTAATACGCGTTTCGGCGATATTTCTATTTCTTTTAAAGTCTGAATTATGATGTCTTTTTCAATTTCAGTCTTTTTGTATGATTCTTTATTTCTATTGAACCATTGGTCGGCTTCTGTCGCGCGAAAAATATCTTTTTGGCTTTTCATAATTTATAACTCGTATTCAGCTGTTTGCCTAATTTGACTAACAGTTCTGAACTGGCTGCTAAAATAGGATTTTCATCGCATACTGACGAAAGTATTGAATATTCTCATCCATTTCCTTACCTAGAACGGATTTTATCAGGCAATGTTGGTGACTTTAAGAATGAGTCAATAGAAATCAGATAGAAAGACTAGAGTCTTCCATCTATTAGATGAATGGGCAAATAGGCTTTTGTATCGTAGCGGACTTGTGTCGACGAAACTTCCTTTAAGTCGTTGAATAGAGCTAAAAATTCGGTGTGAGCTACGGCGAGAATTACAGCTGAATATGTTCCGATAGCAGGAATTGTATCGGTTAGGGAGACCGCAAGATCCTGATAAACTTCAGTCGGGTTTGCCCAAGGGTCGTAAATGTCGACTTCCATACCGAATTGATTCAGTTCCTCCTTGATGTCGATTACTCGCGTATTACGGATATCCGGACAGTTTTCTTTAAATGTTATTCCGAGAATTAAGGCCTTCGCACCTTTAACGGGTAGCGATTTTTGAATCATCAATTTCACCACCTTATTTGCCACGAACATGCCCATATTATCATTTACACGACGGCCAGAAAGAATAACTTGAGGATGGTAACCAACAGACTGAGCTTTGTAGGCTAAATAATAGGGGTCAACACCAATGCAATGTCCTCCAACTAATCCAGGTTTAAAAGGCAAGAAATTCCATTTTGTACCTGCAGCGGCCAAAACTTCAGTTGTATCTATTTCTAGTCGATCGAATATCAGGGCTAATTCATTTACAAAACTAATATTCACATCGCGCTGTGCGTTTTCGATTGCCTTGCTCGCTTCTGCTACCGCGATGCTTGAGGCCTTGAATGTTCCAGCAGAAATAATGCTAGCGTAAAGTTCATCCACAAAATCGGCTATAGCTGGAGTAGAGCCACTGGTTACTTTTTTAATTTGCGTCAGGGTATTTACTTTATCTCCTGGGTTGATCCGCTCTGGACTATATCCACAATAGAAATCTTGATTATAACGCAAACCACTCGTTTCTTCTAAAATAGGAACACAATCTTCTTCCGTACACCCTGGATAGGTAGTGCTTTCATAAATAACAAGGTCTCCATCGCAGAGGAATTTCCCGATGAGCTGGCTCGCGAGGCGCAATGGTTCTAGATCGGGGGCCTTAAACATATTGATAGGGGTCGGCACAGTAACGATATAAACATTAGCCTTAGCAAGCATTTCTGCGTCATAGGTAAGTTGTAACATGCCATTCAATCCGGATGCTAAGTCACTCTCATTCACCTCTAAGGTTCTATCTCGAAAGGTCAATAATTCTTCCACCCGTATTGGATTAATATCATACCCAACTACTGGGTATTTTTTCGCGAATGCAACGGCCAGTGGCAGGCCAACATATCCAAGTCCTATTACGGCAATTTTCACTTCTTTTAACAACGAGCTATCCATACAAGTTTCCGGAGCGAATTTACTAAAATAGTCGAACGGACTGCATCTTGGTGGTTTTATCCCTTTTCAGCTAATACGATGAATAAATATGGTAAGCTAGCCTGACCCCTATTCGCAAAGTTTCACTTGGGAATGAGTATTTTCGCCCGATGATTCGCTTCCTTCTCTTCGGTTATGGACACATAGGTAAAAGACACGCGTCGCTTATTAGGATTCATCCTGAGGGAGAATTGGTTGGAATCATTGATGTCAACCCTGAAAGGATAATTGGCTTGGACAATGGTTTTGATTCTTGGAAAGCATTCGAAGCATCAGGGCTAAAAGCAGATATTGTCATTATTGCCCTTCCAAATGGCCTGCATATTCCCATGGCCAAGTGCGCTATTGAGGCAGGAATGCACGTATTGATTGAAAAACCTATGGGGCTTAGTGTCGCCGAATGTCGGGGGTTGATTAACTTGGCTAAATTAGAAGAAAAAAAGGTTTTTGTGGTAAAGCAGAATCGCTATTCGCCACCATCTTTATGGATGAAGGAGGTTGTAGATTCAGGACGATTGGGGAAAATTTTTGAAGTCCATATTCGTTGCTTCTGGAACCGCGATGATCGCTACTATCAAGCTGGACCTAAATCTGAAATCAATTGGCGCGGTTCAAAACACTTGGATGGTGGAGTGCTGTTTACCCAGTTTTCGCATTTCATTGATGTGATGTATTGGGTCTTTGGAGATATCCAGAACATCCAATCGCGCTTATTCAATCATAATCATACTGAATCCACCGAATTTCCAGATAGTGGCATGGTGCATTTTGATTTAATAAAAGGAGGAGTAGGTAGCCTTCAATTTAGCACTTCAGTCTTCGAAGAAAATATGGAAAGCAGCATGACTATCTTGGCTGAAAACGGTGCTTTTAAGGTTGGCGGTCAGTACATGGAACGTATTGAATTCGTGAATATTGCAGATTATCAAATGCCGGAATTACCCGAAGCATCTGCTCCTAATGATTATGGAAATTACAAGGGAAGTGCTGGAAACCACAGTCATGTTATTCAGAATGTGATTGATACCTTAAAGGATCGTGCAGAAATTGCAACTGGGGGTGAAGACGGGTTAAAGGTAGTTGATATCATTGAGCGGATTATTTCAACAAATAAATTAGATTGAAACTCGATTGAAGTATCCAATTAGATTAAAATGAGTTTTAAGATATTCCTGAGCCCTCCTCACCTCGAAGCAAACAGTCAGCATTATTTAAATGAGGCTATTGCAAGTAATTGGATTGCTCCTATTGGACCGATGTTGGACGCTTGGGAACAAGATATTCTGATTGTAACTGGCAGGCATGCGGTACTCACCACAAGTGGGTCGGCGGCATTAGAGTTGGCGCTGCTCTTACTGGGTACGCAAGCTGGGGATTATGTATTTGCAGCAACACATACCTGCAATGCAACGATAAATGCAATCCTCCACATTGGAGCAATACCTGTATTAATTGATAGTGAGCCTGAGTCCTGGAACCTGAGTGCAGAATTTCTCAAGGAGGCAATTCATGATTTTGATAAGGCAGGAAATCTGAAGCGGGTGAAGGCACTTATCGTTGTCGATATTTATGGAATGCCGGCTAAAATGGAGGAGATATCAAATCTGACAGAAGCGTATAATATTCCTATTTTGGAAGATGCTGCGGAAGCAGTTGGCAGTGAATATCGAGGGAAAAAAGCGGGTACCTTAGGTGACTTAGGAGTTTATAGTTTCAATGGAAATAAAATAATTACCTGTGGTGGTGGTGGTGTATTATTATGCAAAACCAAGGAACAGGCGGAATGGGCCAAGTTTATTGCCACACAAGCAAAGGATAAAGCAGATTGGTATCAACATTCAGAAATTGGATATACCTACAGAATGTCAAATATCCTGGCGGCCATTGGTCGTGGACAATATGAGTTGGTGGAAAAACGAGTCGCTAGGAAGAAGGAAATCCATGAAAGTTATTTGAGTTTGTTTCATTCTCTTGGATTGAAAGATGCATTCATAGCCCAAAAAAATGACCATGCAAAAACCAATTATTGGCTCTCTGTATTTCAAATCAGAAAAGAATTAAATGTCGACCCACAGTCAGTCATAAACCAACTTAAGCAAAGGGGAATTGAAGCGAGAAGATTTTGGAAACCAATGCATCTTCAACTGGTCTATAGAGCATATTCCTATTATGGAGATAATGTTGCTGAGTCACTCTTTAATTTGGGGATTTGTTTTCCGAGTGGCACCGGAATGACTACAAATGAGCATAATGAGGTGCTAAGTTCATTAGAAATAATTCTAAAAGATGAGGCTTTATAGCCAAATAATTAAACCCTTATGTGACAAAATTGCGGCCTTCAGCTTGCTTTTGTTGGCTTCCCCAATTCTATTTGCAATTGCTGCACTTCTAAGATTATCTGGAATCAAAAGTGTATTATTTATTCAGGAACGCGCTGGTTTTCAGGGTAGTTCATTTAGAATGCTCAAATTTAGGACTATGCGAGATCCGCAACCAGAAGAAAGGGTTCCGCAGGACGATTGGCAGAGGATTACCTCAATAGGTAAAATATTAAGGAGGTGGAGTTTAGATGAACTGCCCCAATTGTGGAATATTTTGATTGGTGACATGACCTTTGTTGGCCCAAGGCCCTTGTTGGTTGAGTATAATGAGTATTATTCCATGGAACAAAAGAAACGCTTACTGGTGAAGCCTGGATTAACGGGTTGGGCTCAGGTAAATGGTCGAGATGCCATTAGCTGGGAAGCGAAGTTTAAGTTAGATGGCTATTATGTAGCGAATTTATCCTTAAAATTGGACGTACAAATCCTATTGAAAACCTTGCAAATAGTGCTTTCTAGCATCGGAAATAAATCTACGAATGAGACTATCCAACCAAAATTCACAGGAAGCTCTAAATCCTCAAACACTAATAAATTGAACGATGGAAAGTAATATAAATGTGTTGCTAACAAGTGCTGGCAGACGCGTTGCTCTTTCATCACTTCTATTGAAGAGCATTCAAGATTTAATACCCCATGCTAGACTTGTCACGGCAGACCAATATCCTTCCCTTTCAGCAGCATGCAGAATCATACAAGATGAGTCGATATTGCCGAATATTAGGGAGGATAATTATGCTGATTCCTTAAAAGCGTTAGTTGACAGAGAAGCCATTGGACTTGTCATTCCTACGATTGATCCGGAGCTAAACATTTATTCGAAGTTTAAAAGAAACAGGCATATTGAAGGGACACAATTTTTAATTTCTGAAAGCAGTCTGATTGAAAGATGTATAGAAAAGCAAGCATCTGAATTACTGTTCTCGGAGATTGGAATACAAACCCCATTGCAGTTTTCCGAATGGCCAGGATATCCGGTGTTCGCTCGACCTAATGAAGGTAGTGGCTCCATCCATGCACAAGTGGTTCTTTCGAAAATGCAATTTGATTGGCTCAAGGAGGACGCTAGAAATTTTGTGTTCACTCAGTATTTGAATCCAGAAACGTATTCATCCTATACCATTGATTTGTATTACCAAAAGGGGCAATTAATTTCAATGGTGCCTCGAAAACGCGTTGAGGTGAGGGCAGGGGAAATTAGCAAAGGGCTGACCGATAAAGGATTGGTGTATGACATTATGCTACCAAAATTACGGACGCTTACAGGTGCTGATGGACCAATAGGAGTTCAAATTTTCATGAGTGATTCGGGTGAAGTATATGGAATAGAAGTCAATCCACGCTTTTGTGGCGGCTATCCACTCACCCATGCTTCTGGTGCACATTTTACAGAATGGCTAATCCGCGATAAATTTTTGCATGAGGAGCTGTCATTTTTCGATGGATGGGAGCACAATAAGATGCTCTTGCGCTACGATGCGGATTTGTTCTTTTGATTAGCCTTTTGGTAAAAAATAGCTGGAATCAACAAAATCATCAATACAGGGTTCATCGTGATCCGATGCAGAAACTGTAGCTTATGGTAGCCATCTAAGCCCATGGCATAGTTGAGTCCTAGGTAGAGCGGTAGCAAAATCAGAAGCCCCAAGAGCATGACCAAAAAGGCCAATCGTACATATTTGGCTTCCTTAAATAATCCATAGATGAAGAGGATAGACAAGAGGTCATTTAGCGTAAAGCGTAGTATTTTATTGATGCAAAAACGCCAGTAGTCCCCTTCATTGATATGCCCTTGTTCATAAAGGCCAGATACAAATTTAAATCGTGTAAAATCAAATTGTTGCCCAACATAAACCAAAACCCATCCAGCAAGGGCCAACCCAATCCAGAAAACCTGCTTGGCACTGATTTCCAGGCCAAATTTCCTCCAGATCATATTTGTCCTTCCTTCCTTTGCTCTGTGCCCTGCGCCCTGCGCCCTGTGCTCTGCGCCCTTCTCACCCATAAAACCCACAACCCAAACACCACCGCATAAATAATCAGCGTAAACAAATACTTATGCATGAAATGAAAAAGCGGACTGTTCCCATGTGCCAGGTAAATCAACAAGGCCAGGCGTCCAAGATTAAAGAGGTGGATTATTCCAAGTCCAAGCGGCACAAACCAAAGCAAGTCCTTCCATTTTCCTTTAAAGGCAAAGACAAAAGCAAAAAATAAGATCATAACAGCCAGCCCATTGCAGCCTTCAAATAAGCTCACAGCCGAGCTTCCATTGTAGTCGACAGCTATGGCAGGGTGTCCCAGTATCTGCTCGAGCTTCAAATTCTCCGCACCAAAGAGCAGCTGCAAATGCCTCCCCACAAACCAAGAAAAGGTGTCGGCCTTTTCGCCAAAACTATCCACCCAAAAAGCATAGAGGAGACTCAATCCTCCAAAAGCACTCAAAAAGCGCAACAGAAAAAACAAGACTCGCTTATTTTCTTGAATTAATTGCCGAAGACTTGTATTCTCTGATGTCATATCTGCCTCAAATTTATATTTTATTTTCTGGGTCACAACCTTGTTATCAGTTGGCTTGAGGGCGTTTGTGGAACGTGGTAAGAAGATGAGGAGTGAGGAGATCCCCTGCCAGTCATTCCGACCGCGTACGCCGCAGCTTTTTCAGCGAAGGTGTAGCGCAACGATAGTGGAGCCGAGGGACGAGGGCTGGCAAATGGTGAGGAGAATTTGTCTCGTCTTAAAATCGCCCAACATTTTTGACAGGAGATTTTAAGCTCCCTGCTTAAACCGAGTGTGAGTTTGAGTTCCTCCGTCGCTTCTCCCGCTTAGTTATCGGGATCAGCTATGGCAGAAGGAGAAACAGATCGTAGAGCAGCGTGTAAATAAAAATAATTTTGCCCCAAGCCAGTGCATATCAATCCCCAACTACACTCACCAAATGCCGCTCAATGACCGCGTTGCTTAGCACCACTTCAACAATATAGAGTCCTTTTAATAAGCTCAATTGGTATTTGGATTCACCACGGCACGCCAATGTTGAAATGAGTCTACCATCCATGGCATACACATGTACATCTTCGATTCCCGATACGTGTTCAAGAGTGAAATTGCCGCACGAAGGATTTGGGTAAATCAGCAGCTTTTCATATTCTATATTTAAGAAGCCTGTAGGAGGTGGCGGCAAAACTATGACTATTTTACAAGGAGCAATTTCCACCTGATTCTCCCACCTAATCCCTGCGGGTATTAAGCCATCTGCTGATTGTCGCGGTAAACCAAAACTGACCCATTGACTATCGGCCAAGAAGTGAGGTTTTTTAGCATAAGCAAAGCTGCTATCCGCTATGTCATCTGTGCCATCAGGTTGCACTTTGCCGCGAACAAGGTTGCCATAAGTGTAATGGTCTTTGCCCAAGAGTCTGTAGTTTAGTGCCGAATATGGGAAATCTGTATTGGTGATCTCGTTGCCGAGAATATTCTGACTAGGAGAGGAGGAATCACTGAAAAACACACCCCATTTCACCGCTCGGTTGCGTAAAAAAGTATTGTACGGACCATTCGCTCCATGGGAATTATCAATCACGATATTATTGCAGAAGTTCTGCTCGAAAAGATTCAAAAAAGGATAATTGCCATGCAAGACCAAATCGCCCGCCGCATCGGCTGGCAAGTTCACATCTTCCCAAAAGGAATTATACACCCCATTATTTGCTACAACATTGCCATTGCTACCAGCCTGCATTAGAACCGCATGCCGCAAATGGTTGAATACATTATTCTCCACCCGACAATCGCCGGTAGTAAATTCAAGCACTACTCCATAGGCCCTGCCGCCATTTCCATAAGTAAAGCCATGTTGGAAATAGGATTGTGTTACCCCAATATGCGAGCAACGAATTGCCGTAATATGACTAAAAGTACATGAGTCAGATTGAACCCCTCTTACCCAGCAGTTAGCGGCATTTTCCATTCGGATAGTACTACTCTGCTCAGGTGCGGTTGAGTCAATACGCTTAATTTGTAGGCACTCGATACCAGAACCTTCCAGCATGTCCACCCGTGAAGCAAAGGCATTTCTACTTGTCATTAAATCGAGCCTTAGGGTATCACGTAGAATAATTTTCTTTCCGTCAATTGCCTCGATCTGGCAAATCTGACCGTAGCTTCCATACGCCCAGTCATTGTTCATTAAATCCGTATCCGATTGACTGAATTGAATCCAATCACCCATTTCAAAATCGAGTTCTGAATTCACACGCACCTCGTTGCTGCCCCTGAGACTAGAGGCACTTAAAAGCGTTGAGGTCCCGTTTTTCCCAGCCCCTTTCATAATAACCCCATCACCAGAACCCGCGTGCTCCAACCTGAGCTGCGTCAATCCAGCGCCTTTCCCACGAAGAACACAATTAGCAGGAAGCACAATGGCTTCGGTAAAAAGATAGATACCTGCATCAAACTGAACGACAAAAGGTTCCCCGAAATGTTCCGCGAATAAATTGAGCAAAAGACTGTCGTTGCTTGTTTTGCCATCCGCCACTAAATCATAATCAAGCACGGATATAATCGCATAACCCAATGTAGAAGAATCTCGTACCCCAGCATTTCCCCAATCGCATTTCCTTTCTTCAGGCAGACTTTGACCCGTGACCAAAGGACTACTTACTACAAACAACAGAATCAGAATGAAAGCTCTGCTTGGCATATTCAAAGATACGTAGTCTGCAGTTGTTTGGATTCACCTATATGCCAAGCAGCCTGTCTCATGCTAAAATCGTTCAACCCTTTTGGCAAGAGGTTTTCGCTGATAAGCTATGGCGCACGCGGTCTGCATTCATCTGGGCCCACTTCTTCTGCGACGAACTCCTACGCCGAAGCAAACACATATGCCCCATTAATACCGACTCATCGTCTTCCTCCACTAAGCTTCATGCGAATCACCCCAATCCAAAGCCTCATCTCCACGAAGATGTTCTTGAAGGAAACCCCATAATGCTTCCTCGCATAACGTTGTTCAATAAACAGGCTAATTACGAATGTTAAGAGCGTTGCACTCGCTGCCCCAAGCACTCCATAATGGAAAATCAACGCAAAGTTCAATACGGTATTGATGATGGCATTCCGGAACACAAAAAGCATATTGGTCCGAGCGCGTCCATCGGCATCCATCAAAATTCCCAGCTGTTTATTAAAAGGTATCAATAAACCAAAAAGCATGGTGAGCATTAATACATCGGCCGAGCCAGTATAGCCTTTACCTGCGAGTAGATCAATGATAGGAGAGGAGAACAACAAAACTGCGAGGGTAAATGGAATGGTTGGAATCAAAATCAAGGCCACCGACTTCTCATACAATCGCTTAAACGCCACGCTTCCTTCTTTTTTGATATCCTGTATTGCTTTTGGGAAAAGGATTTGTGCTAAGGCCTGGGTAGGTGTTTCAAATAGGTTCGCCACCCGCATCGCCACATTATAGGTCGCAACGGCTGCTGGGTTCAATAACCAGCCAATCATCCAGGTATCGATATTCCGTAAAAGTATTGCCCCCAAATTGGTCCCGAGGGTATACCGTCCATAGCTCAATAAATCACCCGCAATCTTCAGATCAGGCTTCTTCATCAAGAAGAAATAGCGCCTTCCCCAAAACAGGGAAATACTAACGCCCACGCTCACCGAGGCAAGATGCAAATAGGCGAGAAACACAATAGGCAACTCTTCCTGACTAAAATATAGATAAAGTGCGCCACCAAAAAAGACCATCTTCTCTGTGATAATCGCCAAAGAAGGCCCACGGAAATTCATATTCGCCGCCTGAATAAAATCCAAATGGGAGTACAATGAAAACA
This sequence comes from uncultured Burkholderiales bacterium, assembly GCA_964620355.1. Taxonomy (GTDB): domain Bacteria; phylum Bacteroidota; class Bacteroidia; order UBA8524; family UBA8524; genus UBA8524. The sequence goes on from CAZUIT010000038.1 coordinate 33,541, forward strand.
GCACAAAGCCATAGGCATAGACCCCAAAAAGATCCACTAAGCCCGGAGCTCCCCAGCTGCTTGCAATGGCATGCCTACCGAAATATAGCAACAAAGCCACCAGAGCACCTGTAATCAGATTCAACAAAAAAGCGGTTGACTGCACCCGAGCAAACGACTGCCCCTTCTGTTGCGAGGACCGAATCAATGGATTCTTCAATAAACCAATCCGCGCCACTTCCACAAAGGAATACACGGATAAGTACAGCATCCAGGTACCATAAACCTCCTTCGACAAGCCTCTGGCCAATAGCATAAAAGTCCCCACCCCAAAGAGCAAAGAGCTACCCCGCTCCAACAAAGTAAAGAATCCCGACTTCAGCCAATACGACTTCATGGAATCAAATGTAAGAAACTATGACAAAGTTTAATGCGAAGAAATGCAGAATCGCTAGCACAGAGCTCAGGGCTCAGGGCGAGGGGCATCCGCCTTCGCCTCATACTTCGGCTATGGCGGACGGAGAGGAGCAAAAAGCAAATGTCTTGAACAATATGCCGACGTAGGTACGCGATTTATCGCGTACTCGATACCACAGACGATTTACGAACAGCGGCCCGGCCTTCCAGACCGCTTAGTCCTGCCAGCCATCGGGATCAGCTATGGCCTAGGCAGTCGGCGCACTCGGTCAGGATGACGAGCTTGTTTTTTTGGTACCGATAGCTATCGGTATGGAACTTGGAATTTGAAGCTTGGTTCCCATAGCTCCTAGATTCCGCAGGTTATAAATAAAAAAAGCTGCAAAGCATTTGTTTC
>CAZUIT010000039.1:0-34298 GCA_964620355.1 uncultured Burkholderiales bacterium
TCTTCATGGTGCAAATGCAGCCAATCGTATTCAGGAAGTTTATCGCTCAAGACCTCATCATCAAAAACCACATCATAAGGAATCTCTGCATAGTTAAGTACCATGGTTACGGCATCATCCCAAGGCTGAGCTGATTTTGGTGTATAGACTGCCACCTTTGGAGCGGTGAGCAGTTTTACCGCCTCCATATTTGCTTCTGGATCAGCAATTTCATTATGGATTTGAGTCGATTTTACCTCTGGAATAATCTCAATACTTACCCCACGTATTAAACATTCTTTTTCTAGCTCCTGGCTATGGTTAAATAGAAAACTTCCACCTCGGTAGTTGACGAGCCATTCCGCTTCACCGCCTTTTTCGAGTACCCAATAAGAAATACCATAGGCTTTGAGATGATCCTTTTGGTCTTCATCCATCGGTACCAAGATGCGCACAGCCTGCGCCTGGATAGCGAAGAGCAAAGTCACGATAAATAAGGTAGTTTTCAATTTCATGTGTTATCGACTAAAATTCATTCCTAAGAACACGGCCACAATGCCAGCAATATTTGTTCCCAAGATATAGAGAGATGCTTCCTTCCATGCCCTTGCTTCGATGAGTTGAAAGGCTTCCAACCCAAAAGAGGAAAAGGTAGTAAATCCACCTAGAATCCCAACGATAAGAAAAGGCCTGTATTGTGCCAGATGCTGCGAATGAATCATCCAAACGCTAAGAAGTCCAATCAAGAAGCAGCCAAGAATATTTACGGCAAATACCCCCCAAGGAAAGGCTCCTCCTAAATTTCTACCCACCCATAGCGCCACGCCATAACGGGCCAAGGCACCCAAGGCTCCACCCAAGGCCACCTGCAACCAAATTAGCATAAGTCAAAGGTATGGAAATGAGCTGGCTTTAAGGTATTTTTGCGCCTCGCAATGGCATTGGATCAGGATTTTGACTTAGAAGAACTTCAGCGCAAGATGCAGGAAGAGCCCGAAGAGATGTCGTTTCTCGACCATATCGAGGAGCTCCGATGGAATATTATCCGGGCAATTATAGCCATTCTTGTCGGCACCACTCTGGCCTTCGTGTTTAAGGACATTCTTTTTGACCAAATTCTATTCGGACCAAAAAGAACGGACTTCTGGACCTACCGGGCACTCTGCGATTTAGGGCAATGGATTTATTCGGACGACCGTCTTTGCATCACCGAATTTGGCTTTAAGATCACCAATATCAGCATGTCGGGGCAGTTTACGTCTCATATTTTCCTTTCATTGATTGCCGGAATAATCTTGGCCTTTCCCTATATATTATGGGAAGTTTGGCGTTTTATCAAACCTGCTTTGCATGCTAAGGAAAAAGCAAAGACACGCGGTGTTGTATTTTATGGCACCCTCCTTTTCATTTCCGGATTGCTCTTCGGCTACTATTTTCTTTCACCTATTTCGGTGAACTTCATGGGAAGTTATCAGGTAAGCAAGGAGGTAGAAAATTATATCAATCTCGACTCGTACCTTTCTTTTGTTTCGAGTTTAAGTTTTGGCTCAGGCCTGCTTTTCGAACTTCCTTTGGCCATCTACTTCTTAGCGAAGGTCGGCATCATTAGCTCCGACTTCATGAAGGCCTATCGTACTTATGCCTTTTTAATAATCTTGGTAATTTCGGCGATTGTAACACCGCCTGATGTTGCCTCACAAATATTGATGACCGGCCCCATATATGGCCTTTATGAAATAGGAATTTGGATTGCACGCAGGGTTGAAAAACGCCGTGCGCAAGACCTAAAATAAAAAAACATGAAACTAGCTATCGCATCCGACCATGCAGGTTACGACCTCAAAGAAAAAATGAAAAGCCACCTAAGCGCTTTAGGCCATGAAATGGAAGATTTCGGAACCAACAGCACCGATTCGACCGACTACCCTGATTATGCCCACCCTTTGGCCGTATCAGTAGAATCAGGAAACAATACGCTTGGAATCTTAATTTGTGGAAGCGGAAATGGAGTGTGTATGACAGCCAACCATCATAAAGGAGTTCGTGCAGCCTTAGCATGGAATGCCGAAGTAGCAGAATTGGCCCGTCAGCATAATAATGCCAATGTGCTTTGTTTACCAGCGCGCTATATTTCTGATGATGAAGCTTTTGCGATTACCGAAGCTTATTTGAAGGCGGCATTTGAAGGCGGTCGTCATGAGCGACGTGTGGAAAAAATCCACCAAGCATGAGAGCGCTAGTTGCAGTACTTTTAGTCTGTTTGACCCTACAAGGATATTCTCAGAAGGATCTTAAAAACAAACCGCTGAATGAAGATTCCCTCCGCATAGAAAGCAGACAAAAGCTCCGTGGGCATTTAGAGATTCTGGCGTCGGACAGCTTTGAAGGACGTTGCACTGCGACTCCCGGACAGAAAATGGCCGCTGCCTATATCGCTTCCGAGATGGAAAAATACGGTCTCCAGCAGGTGGCAAAAGACAGCAATGGTCACTTATCCTGGTTTCAATCTTGGCCCTTTGCCAAACGTTTTGGCGACAAGAAAAAATACGAGCCCTACTCTGAGAATGTGATGGGCGTATTGCCCGCTACCGTTCCGAGCAACGATTATGTGGTTATTACAGCTCATTACGATCATCTAGGAATTATTCGTGATACCGTTTATAATGGAGCAGACGATAATGGAACCGGGTCCTCCTCCTTATTGGAACTCATTCGGATTTACCGAGATCTAACTCCAATTCGTGAGAAGAATATTCTTTTTCTATTCTTTAGTGGAGAAGAAAAAGGACTGCTTGGATCGGCCTATTATGCTGAAAACCCAGTTATACCTCTAAGCGCGACTGTTTGCGATATCAATATCGATATGGTTGGTCGGGCAGATTCCACTCACGCCGCTGATAGCAATTATGTCTATGTGATTGGCTCTGATCGCATCTCTAAAAAACTTGATAGCCTCTTGCATGTAGCGAACGAACTTCATCATCCAATGGAGCTAGATTATACCTATAATGACGAGAACGATCCGCAGCGCTTATATGAGCGTTCAGACCATTATAATTTCGCAAAAAATGGAGTGCCGGTAGCTTTCTTCTTTTCGGGCTTGCATCCAGACTACCACCGTTCAACAGATGATATCGAAAAAATCAATTTCGACATTTTGTATTGGCGGATGATGTTGGTCTATCGATTAGCAAACCAGATCATCCAATATCCTGGAAAATTATGAGCTAAGCGTTCCCTGACGGTTCTGAGCAATAAACGCTTTCCACTCATTACAAAGTTCGCCTTTGAGAACGCGAGGAAATTTATTCTGTGATCCAATTTTTCCTTTTTGTTTTAAGAAGTCATGGAAAAGTTGATTGGGTATGATGTCAACAAGCACATCATGAAGGGCATGATTCCGCTCAACGGCATAGTCATCATTTAGCTCTTTCAGGTAATTATCGAGCTTAACTTTGACTTCTTCAGCATCCAATTCTTGGTCGCAGGCAAGAAACCAATGATGAGCAAACAGTCCATTATGTGGAATTCCCATCACCGTAAACTCTGGCATGGAAGCACCATATTCATCCGCAAGTAGATTGACTGCTTTGGTCATATTGTCAACCGAAAGATGTTCCCCACATAGGCTTAAAAAATGTTTGATACGGCCTGTGATAACGACCTCTAAGTCTTGGCTCGACGTAAACTTAACCACATCCCCGATTAGGTAACGCCAGGTACCGGAGTTGGTGCTTATTACCAAGGCATATTCAACACCTGGTTCGATCTGAAGAATGGTTAGTGCCTGAGCATTTGTCCGTAAGTCGCCATCTTCCGTAAAGTTTTGTTCATTGAAAGGAACAAATTCAAAATAAATCCCCGAGTTGGTTTGTAAAACCATCCCCTCAGCATCTGGACGGGTAGCAAAGGCCATAAAACCTTCTGACGCCAAGTAGGTTTCGTAGTAAAATATTTCCTCTCCTAAGAGTTTCTCAAAGGACTTTTTATAGGGACCAAAGGCCACTCCGCCATGGATATAGACCTTAAAGTTTGGCCAGATATCATGAATGGTATTTAAGTCGTAACGTTCTATGATTTTTTCAAAGAGAATCTGAATCCAAGCTGGCACACCCGCAATCATGCCCACATCCCATTTTTTGGCATCCGTAACCATTTCCTCAATTTTCTGCTCCCAATCGCGGTGTTTTCTTATGCGTTTATTGGGGCGAGAAAATGGCTCAAACCAAAAAGGTAGGTTTTGGGTTGTGATTCCACTTAAATCTCCTGAATAGTTGATTCCGTTAAATTGCAAATCCGTGCTTCCACTCACCATGAGGGAATGTTTGGTCATGAACTCTTTTGGAAGATCCGTTCGAGCAATGGCTAGCAATTGTTTTGCGCTCGTACGTTTGATCTGCTTGAGCATGTCCTTGGTAACTGGAATAAACTTGCTCGCCCCTTCTGATGTGCCTGAGCTTAGCGCAAAACGATCCGTTTTCCCAGGCCAAGTAACATTCTCTTCTCCTTCATAGGCGCGCTGCCACCACGGATGCATGGTACTATAATTCCCAAGAGGAACAAGTTTTTGAAAATCTTCGACAATGGTAGGGCTGAAATACAAATCCTTAAAGCCATGTGCTTTTCCAAATTCGGTGTCTTGTGCTTTTTCAATGAGCTTTCTGAGCACAGCAGCTTGGGCATCAAATACTTGAGGCTGCTTCAATCGGAAACGCTGACTTAAGTCGCGGCCTTGTTTAACAAATTTTCTAATAATGCCCATAAGCTGGCTACAAAGAAAAGGAAATTTACGCAATGCCGAAACAGCACAGAAACAGCGAGTAGGCTGCTCTTAGACTAACGATGCCTACTTTATTTTGCCTTCCGCATTCAGCTCACGCATCCTGTTCATCACGTGCAAAGCTCTTTTTATTCGGGTATCTATGCCTTTTGCTGAAGAAACGTAGTGGAGGAAACCGCGCTGAATTCCTGGATTTGCCCGTTCAAAAAAGTCCTTCCCTTCTGGGTCTTGATCCATCACCTCCTGCATCTCTTCTGGGAAGTCCATACCATATTCAGAGGTATCGGCCTTCAAGGCAATGGTGACCTCTGCATTTTCTTGAATCTCCATTTTCTTCACCATCACAATGCTAAGGCCCACGTAATCATAGCCATTTACAGAGCGCCGAAGTGCACGATGAATTTCCTCCTCACCCAAACGCATGACTACCCGAGCATTCGGAGCTAAGTTGAGCTGAGCATGAGCTCCATCCTCCAATTCCAAGTACCAGGCCCCAAATTGTTTTTCAGTGTAGCGGGCAATCGCCTTAAATTCAAGGTATTCAGACATTAGTTTTCGTTGAAAGGGACGAGCGGAAAATCTGGTCTTTTTGACCACGCTGGATCAGGCCTATCGGTTTGTTCAATGCGTACCGCTTCAATCCGAATATTGACCGGCGCCATAACCAAAGAGCGAACGAGGTACGGCGAGGCACAGTCGAGGTAATAGCGGTTATAATGCCCTTGATATAGGCGACTAAAACGTTTCGGTGAAACCATTAAGGTGCTGTCGTACCACATTTCAATATGGAAGCGATCATCCTGCAAGAAATACGTTTGACAGCTACGGCCCAGGTGGGTATGCATATCAGGGCGATGCTCTGCTACTAGCAGCTTATTGGTTTCCAATGCTTCTTCATAATACACCGAATCTACTCCATCCATCAAAAAATAAATCATGCCCTTATCATTCTCATACCATTCGGTAACTAAAGTGTCTTTATAGACATTGAGGCGATAACCCTTGTCGGTAAAACTTACTTCGATTGAGTCACCAAACATTTTCTGTAAAGCATCTAAAATATCAGGCTCCACCGCTCCACCAACACTCACTTTATAGGTAATCTGACCGTAAAACTCACCTTCATCATACTGTTCAGCACATCCGACAGTAAGGCTCAAGAGGCCAAGTGAGCAAAGGAAGATAAAGGCATATAATTTCATCATTCAAACATAGCAAAACCTTTTCTCAAAGCGTATTTTTCCCATCTTTGAAAACTCATGCGTCGTCCTTGGCTCCTTCTATTCAATCCACTCTATGCCATCGCTGTTGGAATGCGGAATTTCTTCTTTGATAAAGGAGTTCTAAAGTCTACCGGATTTGAGGTTCCTACTTTGGTGATTGGTAATTTGAATACTGGAGGCAGCGGAAAAACACCGCATACCGAATATTTTCTTCGACAGTTTAAGGAGCAAAACACGGCGGTAATTAGTCGTGGTTATGGAAGAACCAGCAAAGGCTTTCATTGGGTAGAAGCGGCCATGCATGCCGACCAAACGGGCGACGAACCCCTGCAGATTAAAAATAAATTTCGCGATACTGCAGTGGCAGTTTGCGAAGACCGGGTAATGGCTGTTCCTGAACTTTTGGCTTCTTACCCGGATACTTCCTTGATATTATTTGATGATGCCTTTCAACACCGTTATTTGAATGCGACCGCACGCATTTTACTATCTGTGTATGATGATTTTTTTGCGGACGACCAGCTTTTGCCTGCTGGAAATTTGCGGGAGTCGAAAAAGGGAGCCGAACGAGCAGATGTATTGATTGTGAGCAAATGTCCGGAAACCTTGAGCCAGGAACAGCAGGAGGAAATCATCAAAAAGGCCAGACCCTACTTTTCAGGCCCCATCTTCTTTTCTCGCTTCGAAGCCCAAGAGCCGGTGATCATTCATCCAAATAATCCGAGCACCAATTTCAAGGAGCAAGACATATTTGTATTCTCCGCTATCGCGCACGGAAGCGCCTGGGCTGAGCGTTTTCTTGGCCAATTTAAGAAAAAAGTAGGTGAGCTTTGTTATGCCGACCACCATCGCTTTAGTCGTCATGATATCGCGCTATTCCTAAAAAAATGGGAAGCAGCGGGCAAACCAACAGTGATAACTACCGAAAAGGATTGGATGCGATTGAAGGCGTATAAAACAGAGCTTGAAAAGGTACCCATTCTCTACTTCCCTATTGAAGTTAAGGTAATGGATGATGAAGAGCTGCTTATTAAAATTTTACGGGAGCGGCTTTTTCGTTGATGGATAATCGGCTGGATTTAGATTTGGTTTAAGCAGCGGTAAAGAACAGCCACTTGCCAACTGACTTAATATGCTTTTATGTTTCATAGGAGATAAGCTAGCCGAATTAGCCAAATGCACGCTAAAAAGAGCGACAAGTCATTGCTAACAGCTTGTGATAGTGCTTCAATTCCATTACTTATTTTTCAGCTTTTTAATTTCTTTGTCAAAATCAGAAATGATTTTTTGCGTCTTGTTGAACGTTTCGTATTCGTTTACGGCTTTTTTATCGGCTTGCAGTTTAGATATACTGCCTTTTCCAGAGAGTACTTTATACTCATTAAAAGAAAGAAACTTGTTCACGCTTTCTGCCAATCCTTCCATGGTAAAGGTGTTTTCTCGTTCTATTAATCCTTCTATGTAATCGAAGTAGCCTGTTACCGTTCGTTCGAGTTGTTGTATTTCTTTTTCTTGCAGGTAGTTTTTCGCAACAATGGTGTCCGATTTCAATACTCTTCCTTCTGGACTGTTTTTCCAAGTCGTGAGTCCCATGTTGTCTTTCTTTGCATCGGCCGACAAGTGAATAATTTCAGCAGCAGTTTTACCTGTAATGGCAAAGTGAAACTTATTTTGCACCATGGCATAGAAGTTTTTGGTAATGGCAGCTTGTGGGTCATAATCAATACTGCATTCCGCAAAGATGTCCGTTACTTGTTGGTAGACCCTGCGTTCACTAGCACGGATCGAACGAACCCTGCGGAGCAATTCCTTAAAGTAGTCTTTGCCAAAGGTGTTTGTTCCTTGTTTCAGGCGTTCATCATCCATCACAAATCCTTTGATGATGTACTCTTTTAAGGTTTGTGTAGCCCAAATTCTAAACTGAGTGGCTTTAGATGAATTGACCCGATAACCCACTGAGATAATAGCATCTAGGTTGTAGAATTTTTGTTTTCTAGATACCTGACGGTCGCCCTCTAGTTGAACTTGTAAAATTTCTTTACACGTTGCCATTTCATCCAATTCACCACTTTCGAAAATGTTTTTTAGGTGGGTGGTAATGTTTTGCGGTGTCGTGTCAAATAGCAAACTCATCGCCTTTTGAGTTAACCAAACGCTCTCATCTTCGAGATAAACTTGTACCCGAACTTCACCGGTAGGGGCAGTGTATAACAGAAAGTTGTTTTGTTGTTCACTCATTGTCTGAACCTTTGATTTGTAACTTTGGCTTGAGGCCGAGCCAGTATTTATTTAATTGCTTTCAATTATATCAATTTCTTCAGCCGTCAAATCATAAAGCTGGTAAACCAATTGGTCTATTTGGTTTTCGAGTTCATTCAGTCTAATCATCTCCATTTATGCAATGACTCTCTTTTCGGTCGGTTAATTTAGTTTTTTCTGTTCGTTATTCTGTCTGAGCAAGGCCAAATAACAGGCTCTTTTCGTTTTTGATTTGAATGTCGATATAAATAAATGTGCCCGAATGCGCTGCTGGCTTGTTGCATTATGGCTGCAATTCGTGCCGAGCCAGAATGATAAATTCAGCAGCCGTTTCAGCTTGAAAATGATTTCGAATGCTATTTCGAAATCATCACGCTTTACAAGCCGAAATTAGCATTGGGCCATGTTATTTTTTACAGACTATCATCCAATGTATTTCAGTTGGCTCATCTTCTGGTTCCTTAATTTCTTTTAATTCTATGATGGAATATTTTCCAAATTCTTTTTCTACAGTCGCTTTGTCGTAGAAGTACAGGTTTAATCCATTTGGAGAATGGAAGGTGTTTTTTTTCACTTCCTCTCCTACGCCAAATCGCTTATCGTTGGTAGATAGTGAAATAAAAACCAATAAACCATTTGGCCGTAGTTGCGCATAGCAATCTTCGATTAGTTTCAATCTATCGGCCTCATCCAATAGGTGGATGAGTGAATAACAATAAATGGATTCATAGAGCATCTCATCAAAGGGCATATCGGTGACAGAACCATGGTGTATCGTCACATCACTTCCAAAATATTTCCGCGCTCTGACAATTGCCGTCTTGGCTATTTCAATGCCAGAAACCTCAAAACCTTCATCATAGAATACTTTTGCATTTCTCCCGTACCCGAACCCCGGAATTAGGATACTTTTAATCTTATTTCGTTGAAACAATTCAAGCACATGCCTCGCATTGTCCGTAGGGTTTTCGCCCCACATTTTAGCGCTTGTCTTATAAGCAGATTCCCAAAATTCATCCATACTTCAATTTTTTAAAAACGATTTATTCATAAGGCCATACTTACGACTGATATGTCCATTTCGATTTAAGATATTACCAAAGCCAGTTTGTCTAAAAACCCTCTTCAAAAGTCAAATTTCGACGTTATTGGAGGGCGTATAAACGAAGATAAAACTCAAGAAGCTTTTTACTAAAGAAACTTTAGGTTGTGGCAAATGGGTTCGAAATGCTATTAGGCAGTTGGTCTATATTAAAAATGCACGCCAAAGCCTTCTGGTACTCTTTGAGGGTGTTTTGCGGAGAGCATAGTGAAGCTTCGCCTCTGGTTGTGGGCAGTGACTACTAGGCCAACATCTGCAGCGGCTCTTTCCAAGGTTCTTTTGGTCACGATGTAACCAAAATCCATTGGCGCTTTATGGTTGGTTATTTCGGTTCAAATAGTGCCAGTCATTTTGGAGTGATAGTGACTACTTTGTCCTGTGATAACAACTTGCTTAGCGAACTCCAAATTCATCTCATCACCCAATAAGTGCCATGATGCGAATCCTTGTTGCTGCTAAACTATTTTCAAATTAGTCTTTTCAGACTTGCCTTCAATAATGTGGTGGGGAAAAAGAGTTCAGCCCTTCGGCAAGCTCAGGGACCGGAGTCTCGAAATCTCGCCACCTCGAAATCTCTCAATCTCGTAATCTAGAAGTGTTTAGCACTTAAGCAGCCCAGCACCTATCTTTGTTGTCATTTCTAGAACATGAAAAAACTTTTCTTCCTTGGTTTATTCCTTTTCGCCCTAAACACTCAGGCCCAATATTTTACAGGATACAACATGGTTCAAGTGAGTCGTTGGGACAATGATTCTCTTCCACAACTTGGCACCCAAGCCTATAGCAATGGATGGGGCTGGTACGATAGCACTACTGAAAGAGAATATGCCATCATTGGAAGCATCGATTCGACCTATTTTATTGATGTTACCCGTCCGGAAAAACCCGTACTCTGCGATGTGCGTGCCGGTAGAGCGAAAAAATCCGTTTGGAGAGAATACAAAACCTACCAACATTACTGTTATGCGGTATCGGATATTGCAGGGTCTTCCTTGCAAATTTTCGACATGCAATACCTGCCCGACTCAGTAAGTTTGGTCTATGATAGCGACTCACTCATCATGCGTTCGCACAGCATCTATATCGACAAGGATAGGCTGTATTGTAACTCCACCGTATCACGAGCCAATGTTCCTGCCGCAGTGACCATTTTAGGATTATCGGATCCAGAAAACCCTGAATTTCTTGGCACACTTCGTCCGCCAATTTTTGATGGAAATCCAGCCTTTGTAAAATGCCATGATGCTTTTGTGCGCAATGACACCCTCTACTGCTCAGGAGAAAATCCTGGAATATTTATTTATGATATGACCGATGCCGATAATGGAATTTTGCTCGGCACCATCACCGAATATCCTGAACGCGGCTACAATCACTCCGGCTACTTAAGCGATGATGGACAAATCTTTGTCTTCACCGACGAAAATGCGAACTTGGGCATCAAAGCCTATGACATGAGTGACCTGGGCGACCCTGAATTGCTGTCTGTGTTTCGCTCCCACCCCAATACTGTTGCGCATAATCCATACTTTATTGGGCGCCGTTTGTATGTGAGTTATTACCATGACGGGGTCTATGTATGGAATATGAATGACCCCAAGAATCCGGAAGTCATTGCTTGGTATGATACCTATCCGCAAAATGGCGACACCTACAGTGGATTCGAAGGTTGCTGGGGAATCTATCCTTACCTGCCATCTGGTAACCTTTTGGCCTTCGATATGTCGAATGGGCTTTTTGTTCTGCGTATGGATGCCCAAGCAGGATCAGATGATATCCAGCTAACGAAAGACTTCTTCCTCTACCCGAACCCAGCAAGCAGCTCCTTTGATATGAGCTGGCGCCAAGCGGAAACTGAAAACCTTAAAATTGAACTGGTCGATATGCAAGGACGAGTGGTTTATAGTCAGCCCTACCACGCTGAAACAGGAAAAAATGAAGCAAGCATTCCAGTAAGTGAATTGAAGAAAGCCGTGTATCTTGTACAATTAACGGGGGCAAAAACCCATATTTGCAAGAAATTGCTGGTACACTAATTGACTAAGTCGGGCATCAAATCACCCTTTCTATATTTTATTTTCCTTACCCTAGGAATGAGTTCCTTGCGCGCTCAAACGAACGAAGAATTCTATTCGACCCTACGCACGAGTGAATGGGAGTTACTTCATGCCAAAGACAGTCTCCATTATCTCGATAGCGGACTCACTGACTTTCACCTATACAGCGCCACCTTCCGCACAAATTTCGGCATGATGAATCTGGGAATAAGCGGTTCAGCCAGTTCGCCAATACACTATAAAGTGAATGATGTTCAGGGCTTTGACCTCGGTTGGCATTATTTGGATCAAAATCGCTTTTTGTATTCGGAATATAGTCCGCTCTACCGCACAAAAAAGCCCATTACTTCCCTCTTCTATATTCAAGGCCCCAATGAACTCTTAGGACTTCAAGCTTTGCATTCGCAGAATATCAAGCCGAATTGGAATATCGGGGTGGAGTTTCGTCGTTTGAAGGAAGACGGATTTTATCTCAAGCAAAAAACCGGACAGTACAATACCCGCCTGTATACCTGGTACCATAGCAAAGATTACCGATATCATCTGATCGCTTCAGCTACTTGGAACCGTATATCGAATCAAGAAAATGGCGGAATTTATAATAAGGAATCCTTTGATACCCTGACCGGTCCTGGACGAAACCCAATCGTCAAGTATTATACACACGACGTTTACAATACACTGAAAAGTAATACTTATTCGGCCACACAAATCTATCGATTAGGCCAAAAGCGGTATTACCCAACAGAGTCCGTTGACACCTTAGGAAGGGCGATTCCCGACACCATTCCTACCTTCATTCAACGTAGGCAGTTGAGCCTGAGAACGAGCTTATCCACCTATAGCAACCTCTTTGAGGTAGATGGGTTTACCGATATGCCCTTTACCAATTTCCTGAAAAACACAACACAAACATTTGATTCGACCTGGTATAGAAATGCCGGAGTGAGTCTCGGGTATGAATCGGGGGCTTTTCGTCACTTAAAAAAAGACAGCTTAAACCCGGAGCCAAAAACTTATTTCTACAATGCCTTTCTGGATATTAACTTTATCAAAGTCGGATGGGAAGGCGACCATGCAGCCTATACCAACGTTGCAGTACGCGGTTCTTTTGGAAATCGCTCATGGATAGACAAACATCGAGGACTTGTATTTTCAGCCTACTATGGCATCCGCGGATACAATGCCGGCGACTACGAATACCGATTGCAAGGCATCAACGACTATAAATGGCTTTCCCTTGGCGCTGATTTCCGCATGAAAGGTTACGAACCCGACTTCACCAGCTACTACTATTTTGGCAATCATCATTTTTGGTTCAATAAAAGCTTCAATAAACAAGTGACCAATAGCCTAAGTGCACATCTTGGAAATTCAGGCAACAGGCAATGGATTCGCTTTACATATACAGAAACCAGACTTGATAATCATATCTATATTGCCAATAACGAAATGCCTAATCAATACACAGGAGCCTTACAGTTGCGACAAGCTGAACTGCTTCTGCGTGGTAGGATTCGGTGGTTGAATTTGGAGAGCACCATCCTGTATCAGGAAGTAAACAATTCCCGAATTATGCCCCTACCAAAATGGAGCATGAAGCATGCCTTATATGCACAAGGTTGGCTTTTCAAAAAGAACCTCTTTGCGAAGTTTGGTGTGGACGTATTTTGGTGTGAATCTTTTAGCGGTTTAGAATATGTTGCACCCATTCGTTCCTTCAAAATTCAAGATCAAGGAAACCCATTTACGGTGGGCAACTACCCTTATGTGAACGTATATTTTACTGGGCGAATTCGAACGGTCAACTTTTTTATGATGTTCCAAAACGTGACCGCTGACCTATTTAGCGGGTCTTATTACTCTTCACCTTATTACCCAATGCAGCCCCGAGCCTTCCGTTTAGGAATCAAATGGGACTTGTATGAATAAACACTAGGCAGCTGATTTTGAGTCATCCTTCGTCATGAATCAGTCCGACACTTTTGTTATGCCCTGAATTTTCACTATCATTTCCAAATTTATGAAGATAGAGTTGGAAACATATCACTCCAATTGGGCTGACGACTACCAATCACTTAAACAGGACTTAGAGTTGGCCTTGTCGCAGGTCGATTGCCATTTCGCACATATTGGGAGCACGAGTATTCCTGGGTTAGTAGCGAAGCCCATCATCGACATACTAATTGGGGTTCATGACCTTGAAAAGTTTAATTCAGTCATCATACCACTCCTTGACCTCGGCTATCTGTTCATAGAAAAATTTAAAGTCCAACTTCCCGAGCGGCTATTCTTCATCAAGTTGAGAGGTCAACCAGAGGGAATCACACTTTTGCAGGTGTATAGAGAGTCAGATGAAATTCCGGTTGAATTGCAACCCTACAAATATGCCCAGGTTCATGTTGTTCGCTACCAATCATTTAATTGGCAACGGCATTTGGCATTTCGTGAATACCTCAAAGCTCATCCTTCGGTTCGCGATGCCTATGGTGCATTGAAGCTAAACCTGAGCAAAAAAGAATGGAAAGATAGTCCGGAGTACACCGCTGCCAAAAATGACTTCATCTTAGAAACAGAAAAAACAGCAATTGGCTGGATGTAGGATATTAAAAATCGCTAAAGGCACATATAAAGTTGAAAGAATAGTAGCAAGTAGCTCATCACCTATGTACATTCGAAGCTATGAGAGAAGCCATTCGTTTTACCTCCATTGCTTTTATCATTTGTGCGCTTATCGTCTGCACATTTTATTATCCAATTATTGGTTTGAGCACCCTAGGACTAGGGCTCTTTAGTATCGGCTTTTATGATATCTTCCAGAAGAAACATACCATTTTAAGGAACTTCCCAGTGCTTGGTCATGTTCGCTATCTATTGGAAATGATTCGTCCGGAATTGCATCAATACTTTGTTGAATCGAATACAGAGGGTAAGCCGATAGACAGAAACCACCGTACTTATATTTATGCCCGGGCCAAATTGCAAAATGAGATGCATCCATTTGGCACAGAGCTCGATGTGAATGAAGAGGGGTTTGCGTGGCTACAACATAGCATCTATCCTACCGAATTATTGGCGGAACATCCACGCTGTATGATTGGTGGACCTGCTTGCATCCAGCCCTATTCTGCCAGTCTTTTTAATATTTCGGCCATGAGTTTTGGCGCTTTGAGCAAGAATGCAATTATGGCCTTAAACAAAGGAGCCCATGCTGGAAATTTCTATCATAACACAGGTGAAGGCGGGATATCCAGCTACCACAAGCATGGCGGAGATCTGGTATATGAAGTGGGCACCGGCTATTTCGGATGCCGCGATGAGGTAGGCAAATTCTCCCCACAAAAATTCAGAGAACAAGCCCTACAGGATTGTGTCAAGATGATTGAACTGAAAATTTCTCAGGGAGCCAAACCAGGTCATGGAGGGGTTTTGCCGGCAGCGAAGAACAACGAGGAGATAGCTGCCATTCGAGGAGTATCACCACATACCATGGTCGAATCACCTCCTGGGCATAGCGCCTTTTCTGATGCCCGAGGATTGCTTGGTTTTATTCAAGAGATGCGCGATTTATCAGGAGGAAAACCCGTTGGTTTTAAGTTGGCCATTGGCAGCAAAAAAGAATTTATCGCCATTTGCGAACAGATGGTAGAAACCGGAATCAAGCCCGATTTCATCACGGTCGACGGTGCAGAAGGCGGAACAGGCGCGGCTCCTATTGACTTCAGCAACTATGTAGGAATGCCTTGGGAAAACGCCCTAATTTTTGTGATCGACACGTTAAATGGTTACGGGTTGAAAGAGGATATCCAAGTGATAACCGCCACCAAGATATTTACGGCATTCGACATCATCCGGGCTTTGTGCATTGGCGCCGATATCTGCAATTCTGCAAGAGGAATGATGCTCGCATTAGGGTGCATTCAGGCCCTTCGCTGTGAAACCAATAAATGCCCAACAGGAGTTACCACCAACGACCCGAGTTTAATGCGTGGACTTCATGTTGAAGACAAGTGGCATCGGGTAAAGAATTATCAGGCCCAGACGATGGACGATTTTGTGCAGCTCTTTGCCGCGGCAGGCTGCAAGGACTTGAGCGAATTAGACCGAAACATGATCAATAAAAAGGTTGGCGATAAAATTCTCAGCTATGAAGAGATTTACCCCAGCGTTGCTTACGGTTCTTACTTGAAGACTCAGATTCACTTCAATTAATTGGAATCCATATCCAATCTACCTTTTTTCATAGCTTCGCAGTATGCGATTGAGCGAGATTATTCAATTCCTTGAAAACATTGCCCCGGCAGCATTTCAAGAGTCGTACGATAATTCAGGATTGATAGTCGGTGAGACATCAATGGAAATCAATAAAGCCTTGATTTGCTTAGACAGCACTCCTGAGGTCATTGAAGAAGCCCTGGAAAAAGGAGCGAATTTGGTCATCGCCCATCATCCCATTGTATTCTCAGGACTTAAAAAATTCAACGGAAAAACCCATATCGAACGGGCCGTGATGTTGGCCATCAAACACAATATCGCCATCTATGCCATCCATACCAACCTCGATAATGTGCTTTCCAATGGGGTGAATGAAAAAATCGGGAATAAACTCGGACTGGAAAACATGCGCATTCTTTCTCCCAAAAAAGGACTATTACAGAAGCTAGTAACAAATTGTCCGGATGCCCATGCTGAAGAAGTTCGACAGGCGCTATTTACTGCAGGAGCTGGGAAGATTGGAAATTACGATACCTGCAGTTTTAATACGCAAGGCCAAGGCAGCTTCAGAGCAACAGAGGGAGCCAATCCATTTATTGGAGAAATAGGCAAAACCCATTGGGAACAAGAAACCCGTATTGAAACGGTTTTTCCCCGCCATATTGCGTCAAAAGTTATTTCAGCATTGAAGCAGGCCCATCCGTATGAGGAAGTAGCGTATGAAACATTCTTTATTGAAAATGAATGGCCGCAAGTAGGGTCAGGAATTGTAGGCGAATTGCCTGAGGTGCTGAGTCAGGAAGAATTTTTAAATCGACTAAAAACCAAAATGCAAATACCGATGGTTCGCTATACCCAAGCGCCACAGGCGAAGATAAAAACCGTGGCACTTTGTGGAGGCTCTGGAAGCTTCTTATTAGGCGCTGCCATGGCTTCTGGAGCGGAGGTGTTTTTAACGAGTGACTTTAAATACCACCAATTTTTTGAGTCTGAAGGAAAAATCATGATCGCTGATGTCGGACATTATGAAGGTGAATATTTTACGATTGAATTGTTACATAATTTATTAACAGAAAAATTCCGTACTTTTGCAGTCGTTTTTTCCGGTATTACTACCAACCCCATAAAATACTATTGTTGATGGAAGCAAGCATTGAAGAAAGATTGAAAAACCTGGCCGACCTTCAGGCCATCGACTCCAAAGTTGACGAGATTAAGTCCATTCGTGGCGAATTGCCAATGGAGGTAGCCGATTTGGAAGATGAGATTGCAGGTTTGGAAACCCGTATCGAGAAGTATGCTGAAGAAATGAAAGAGCAGGAGTCTTCGATTACGGCGAATAAAAACAAAATTAAAGAAGCTCAGCAATTCATTAAAAAATACCAAACTCAGCTCGAGAATGTAAAAAACAACCGTGAGTACGATGCCCTTAGTAAGGAAATCGAAATTCAAGGATTGGAAATTCAGGCAGCGGAGAAACGTATTGGTGAATACGGCAAACAAATCGAGTTAAAAAAAGAAACCCTTGACGCGGCGAATACCGAAATTGAAGGGCGTAAAATTGACCTCGAAAACAAGAAAAAAGAGCTCAGCACCATCGTTGAAGAAACTGAAAAAGAGGAAAACTCTTTGATGACCAAACGAAATAAAGCTGAAGCAAAATTGGAAGACCGCTTAAAAAATGCCTATAACCGCATCCGTCAGAATGTGAAAAATGGTATTGCAGTTGCCAATGTGTTGCGTAATTCTTGTACCGGTTGTTTCGGAAATATCCCACCGCAAATGCAGGCGGATATCCGTGCACGTAAGAAAATTATCGTTTGCGAGCATTGCGGACGTATCCTAATTGATGGTGGCGAAGAAGTTGCTGCGTCATAAAGAAGCTTAAAATAATTTATTCTGACCCCAACATGCTGAGCATCGTTGGGGTTTTTTTATTTTGCATGTAAATGAAACGATTTGTCCTCCTTCTCTTCACCTTTTTTCCTATCCTAGCACATGCAGAGGGACAGGCTTACGTGTTCACACCCAATATAGTTGAGGCCTATCATCATATTATGGCACTTCGTTTTGATAAGGGTTTGGCTTTGCTCGAAAGTGAAAAGAAGCTCAACCCAAGCTCACCGGCATTGGCCTTTGTGTCCGACTACCACTATTTTCTAAAATCGTTCATCAATGAAGATGTGAAAAAATTTGAGGAGGAGATAAGTGAATTTAATAAACGACTCGACCTGCTCAAAAAAGGTGACAAATCATCTCCCTACTATGACTACTGTCAGGCAGAACTATTGGTACATCAGGCCGCTTTGCGCTTCAAGTTCCGTGATTATGTCAGGGGCGCTAACAATGTCCGCGATGCCTATAAATTGATTGAGACAAACATTAAAAAATTCCCCAATTTCAAGCCGCACTACAAATCAATGGGAATGTTGGAGGTATTGGTAGGAACTGTTCCTCCTAAATTTTCTTGGGTAACAGACCTATTGGGCATGCAAGGAGATATCAATGCCGGTATGAAGAAGATTGATGACTTCCGTCAGGCGCCCTTTATCAATCCGGAAACCGAGATGCTAAAGGAAGAAGCACTCTTCATGTACAGCTTCTTGCAATTGCATATTGTCAAGGAAAAGGAGGAAGCTTGGAAAGATATTGAAGCGGCAACACGTGATTACAAGACGAACCTGCTGCATTGCTATGCCCGAGCATCTGTTGGCTTGCATTGCAAAAAAACGGATGAGGTAATTTATACCTTAAACAACCGTCCCAGGGGAAAAGAGTATGCTCGCTTCCATTTTTTAGAATACATGCTCGGAACCGCCTATCTCTTTAAGCAGGATAGTTTGGCAGCCATTCACCTAAAAACATTTGTCACCTTTTTCAAAGGCGAAAACTACATCAAGGAAGCCTACCAAAAATTGGCTTGGAACAGCCTATGCAATGGAGATGAGAACAAATATTTGATTTATATGGGACTCGTAAAGCGCTACGGGAAAGACAATGTAGACGAAGACAAACAGGCACTTCGTGAAGCTGAAAGCGGAGAAATTCCAGAACCACGCATCTTACGTTCTCGCTTATTATTTGACGGTGGCTATTATGAGAAGGCCTTGTCCATATTGCTTCCCCTTGAAAGTGAAAAATGGAAATCACGACGAGATGCAGTAGAATACACATACCGTTTAGGCAGAGTATACCACGAGAAAAAGGATGAAAGCAAGGCCCTTGTTTATTATGTCAAAACTGTAGATCAAGGAAAAAATGACCCCTGGTATTTTGCGGCCAATTCGAGCTTAAACATGGGCTATATCTATGAAGGCAGAGGAGAAAAAGCACTCGCTAGGCAATACTATACTCAAGCCATGAATCTTCCAAACGACGAGTATAAAACGAGCATCAATCAAAAGGCCAAGGCTGGATTGGAGCGGTTGAAATAAGCCAATATTATTCCTTCCAAAGCCATGGATATAACACATATCCCAATACGCTCACCATTAAATAGAAGACAAACATCACAAGTAGATCATCATACAATAAGGAGATTTCCAAGCCATCAACTGCTGTTTTGCTGGCCTTTACTGCGATAAGCAAAAGAGGAATGAGCAATGGAATACTGAGTACAGGCATAATCAAATGACCGTTTCCTGTTTTGGAGGATATGGCTGAAACCATGGTTAAGACGGAGGAAAAAGATGCACTCCCAAGAATGACGGCAAGAATGAACCAGCCAAGGTGTTCGGCTTGTTGTCCGAGTAAAACACTATAAGCCCCAAAAACAATCATGGAAATGATTACCATGAGCACCGAGTTATAGAGAATTTTAGCCACGAGCAAACTGGCCGGGTGAACCAATTGATGGAGGTAGAGCATTTTGCCCTTACTCTCTTGCAAGAAACTCTTAGCAATGGCACTAACTGCAGAAAAAATGAGGATTACCCAGTATAAAGCATTCCATGCTGGCTTGTCTAAATTATGCATGGAAAGGTAGACCACATAGGTAGCAGCGACGGCATAGAGCAGGATTCCTTGCACCGAAAAACGCTGCCTCCATTCCTGTTTTAGCTCTTTCATGAATAACCATCGAACCTGAACCCACTTCATGCCATCATTTTTTATTAATTTCGAGCGCCCAATTTTTAGCAAAACTATGTTATATCAACTGGAAAAACTGAACAAGGAGGAAAAAGAGCTGATACTCAACGCCCCTGCCTACATTACAATTTTAATTGCTGGTGCTGATGACGATATCTCCGACACCGAAATAAAACGTTCCTTAGAATTGGTTCATATCAAAACTTATTCTGAATCAATCGATGTTCGCGATCTTTATGAAAAAATTGACGCGAATTTCGAATCACGCCTGAATGACCTCATTCATGCACTACCTACAACACTTGCTGAAAGAGAAACAGCTGTGATTGAAGCACTAACTAAGCTTAATGCGATTTTCAATAAGATGGATGCGCGGGTGAGTCATAGATATTACCTTAGTCTACTCGACTTCTCGGCTTTTATCGCGCGCGCCGCTGGTGGTATATTTGGAATAGAACGTGTTTCCTTCCGTGAAGAGAAATTCGTTAAACTACCGATGATTAAAGACCCGAATCCAGCAGCATGAAAAAACTTCTCATAGCCAACCGCGGTGAAATTGCCTTGCGCGTGATGCGCACAGCAAAAGAAATGGGCATTAAAACGGTTGCCGTGTATTCGGAAGCCGATCGCCAAGCCAAACATGTTCGATTTGCAGATGAGGCCGTATTATTGGGTCCTCCTCCATCCAATCAATCGTATTTGCTGGGCGATAAAATTCTTGAAATCTGCAAAGATCTCGGAGTTGATGCCATTCATCCCGGCTATGGGTTTTTATCAGAAAATGCTGGTTTTGCCAGGCAGGTGAAAGCCGCAGGAATCACTTTCGTAGGACCAAGTCCTGAAGCCATGGAAGTGATGGGTTCAAAACTTGGCGCCAAGGAAGCCGTAAAAGCTTATGGTGTGCCCATGGTTCCAGGACTCGATCATGCCATTTCAGATATTGAAGAAGCCAAAAGAGTTTCCCTAGAAGTAGGCTACCCAATCCTTATCAAAGCCTCTGCTGGGGGTGGTGGAAAAGGTATGCGTGTAGTGAATGACCCGTCTGAATTTGAAGAACAAATGAAGCTGGCCGTTTCTGAGGCAACCGCCTCATTTGGTGATGGGGCTGTTTTCATTGAAAAATATGTAGGATCTCCGCGTCATATTGAAATTCAGGTATTAGGTGATAATACCGGCAATATCGTCTACCTCTTCGAGCGTGAATGCTCCATTCAACGCCGCCACCAGAAACTGGTTGAAGAAGCTCCTTCTGCAATCCTCACTCCTGCCATGCGCAAGGAAATGGGTGAAGCAGCGGTAAACGTTGCCAAAGCATGTAACTATACGGGTGCTGGAACGGTTGAATTCTTGGTCGATGAAACCATGAATTTCTATTTCTTGGAGATGAATACCCGCCTGCAAGTAGAACATCCCGTAACAGAAATGATTACTGGACTCGACCTAGTGCGCGAGCAAATTCGTATTGCCGATGGCGAACCTTTAGGCTATAACCAAGAAGACCTGGCTATTAACGGGCACTCGATTGAACTCCGCATTTGTGCCGAAGACCCTTCGAATAACTTCCTCCCAGAAGTTGGAACCCTCGAAACATACCGCGCACCAATGGGAACCGGTATTCGTGTGGATGATGGCTTTGAAGAAGGCATGGAAATCCCTATCTATTACGATAATATGATCGCCAAACTTATCGTTCACGCGGCCGACAGAGAAACGGCCATCGAGCGTATGAAGCGCGCCATCTCCGAATTTGAAATTAGCGGAATCACAACTACGCTAGAATTTGGCGAATGGGTCATGAACCACCCCTTATTCCAAAGCGGGGATTTCGATACCAAGTTTATCGACAAACAGTTCAACGCCGACTCCTTGAAGAAGGAAGATGAAGGGGAAGCCATTGCTGCCGCCTTAGCTGCTGCACTCTTCTACCAAGATAACAGGCCTGCAACAACCCAGGCTGCTCAAGGTGAAGGTGAAAGCAATTGGCGCAGAAACAGAACCAACCTGCGCTAAGGTGTTTTCTGAATAAACGTCGAATCACTCAAACTTATTAAAAAGGCCTTTAAGGCCTTTTTTTGCTTCTCATCAACAAGCGAATAATCCTGACTTTTAAGAATTGGGTCTGCCAATGGGTTTGTTCGATGGTCACGAAAATAATGGCTAAACACCTCTTCTAAGCGCTCAAAACGACCATCGTGCATATAGGGTCCCGTGAAGACCAAATTGCGTAAGGACACCGTCTTGAATTTACCGATATCCACCGAATCGTTTGTGATGCGGTAGCGTCCAAAATGGGTCAATTCATGACTCCGGTCATCCATAAGCGAATCAATTCCATTGGCATGATAGGAAACATCAGTAAATAACCCTGCTGTATGGCAGGATGCACAATACTGCTGATATACTTTTTCTCCTGCTAATGTCTCGCCTTCAAGTGCTTTTCCTCGAGCTTTGTATTGATCATAGGGAGAATTAAAACTTAGCAAAGTTCTTTCATATTGAGCGAGGGCCCGGGCAATACGTTGAGTCGTGATGGTATCACTGCCCCAAACTTCTTTGAATAATGACGGATATACAGCATCTTCTTGAAGCTTTTGAACCAGCTCGAATAAATCCATCCCCATTTCATCAGGATGTGTGAGCGGACCAAAAACTTGAGCTTCTAAATTCTTGGACCCACCATCCCAAAAAAACCCATCATACCAAGCCAGATTAAACAATGCCGGTGAGTGACGAATCAATACCTCGCCGCTTACCCCAACCCGTGTTAAAGATACCCCATCACTAAAAGCCTTGTTGGTATGATGACAGGTAGCACAGGAAACGGTATTTGACGAGGAAAGCTTCGGGTCGAAGAATAGCTTCTTACCTAAGGCCACACCTTGCACTGTAGCCAGATTATGCGGAGGCTGTGGAACTTCACCAACAGGCGTTGCCGGAAAGGCATAGGGAGCATTGGCCTTTTCGTAGCCACAGCTCCCTAGCATTCCAAGCAGAATAATCCAAGCAATTCGCACGCTTAGCTATGCTTACTTCTTCATAAAATGATGCAACTCAAACGCGCCTGCATAATTGCCTGCGGCTTTTGCTGTTTGATCTGCTGGCCCTACTTTAAGAATTGGGTTTGCTTTCAAATCCATCGCATGTGGATCACTAAATATGTTCAATGCACGGTAGGCAATATGCGTTTCATATTCTGCTCCAGATTCAAAATTCATGGCAACAGGCAAATCCAAGGTGAGGGTTTTATAATTTGCATCCATTCCAATATGATACATATAAGGAACATAAGCCATAGAATCTGAATTATAATAGCTGCCTTCATTCTTCATAAAGATATAGCCTGTATTCCAGTTCCAACTCATCCCAAGAGTCGCATCTAGTTCGCCAATTATTGAGTCTAGGCTGCTGTTTTGATTTGGCGCTACACCAATACTAAACCGAATAGATTTGTATTTTCCTGTAGGCACTGTTATTTCAAAGTCTTCACGCAATTTATTGGAAGTCTTTTCAATCAAGCGGTAACTATTTTCCTCTTTCCAGGAGCTTCCGTCTTCCCTCACAAACTCAATATTCGACACCCAATAGCGGATAAAGTCAAAATTCACTGAGTCGCCTTTGGAGGTAGTATATACCTTTCCCAATTGAATCGCCACCTCATCCATATCCACAGACTCCATTTCCACGTGAACCTTACTACTTGTTGAAGGAGTATCTACTGGTTTATTATCCTCGTCTTTTTTACATGAGGCAATCGACAGCACCACCAGTGCCATAACGATGATTATATTTTGTTTTTTCATGTTGTATCTAATTGAAAATAAGAGTTTAGTTAATTGTATTTTTTAGTTAATTAAGATTTAGAAAAAAATTGAAATGCTTTTGTCAACAGTTCTCCTGCATGATTACTGGCTTTTACTATTAGGGTTAATTCCATGCCTGCAGGTGCCTTATTGATCCATTCTTCTTGTAAAGTAATTTCCGAAAAATGGGTATGTCCCTCCTTGTAAAAATACTGAACCTGATCCGAACCAAGAATCTCCACCGTATATTCATGTAGACTCAAGGCATCACTAATTTTCAGCACCAAGGTTGTATCGCAGTCAACCGGTATTTTTGATTGATTGACGGGCATGATCAACTCGATGGATAAATCACTTTTTACCGGCGTAGGAGCTTGCCCTGTTTCTTCCTTACTGCAAGCACTCAAAAGGGTAAAGCTTACAAGCACTAGGATAATCTGTTTCATAAAAATTTTGGGTAATAAGAAAGTTGAAATTGTAATGATTGATGGATTTTCACCCGGCCCTCAGCCATCTTTCCGTGTACCGGTAAAAAGGCCAATGCTGCCACTGCAAATTGATTTTTCCGCCATTGTACAGACGCCTTTAGTTGACCCAATCCGTAGCCACTGAACGGAAGCTTCAAATTGTTTTGGTAATCACTCGATGCATGTTCGAACATATACCCCAAGGAAGCATACCATTGGTGCATTTTTTTGGTTTCAAAAAGACGACCTGCCTCGGCAAATACTTGCGTTCTGTCGCCCCAAGCCAAATTATCGGGCCCCATTCCATTTAAACGGTACATCATGCCAATACGGTAAATCCAATGCATGCTTGAACCTTGCATATTGATACGGAAAATATGATCAATACTTCCAGAACCCGGCAGCATATAGCGGCTTGTTTGTTCTGAAATATCGGCATGGCTAAATCGACCAGTAGGTAGTTCAATATCATACTCGGTCATGATGGTCCAGGATTTCAATACGCCCAGTGAATCACCTGAGAAATAGCGCGCAATGCCCAATTGTGCATCTGCGAGTCCCTGGCTTTGTGTATGGATTGCTCCATCTTGCTTGCTTACAAATTGAACAGGAACCTGCAACACAGCCTGCCACTTTGGATGAAAGCTGTAGCGTGCATTGGCGGAAACAACCTGAAAATATTCCTGGCTTTTGCGCTCAATCCCCGCCTGCCCTTGAAGGATGCTTGGTAGGTGTTGAGAACTAAAATGCAGGTATTGATAACCCAGACTAAACTGGCTTTGCCGGTTTAAGGTACCAGGAAAACTGGCCATCGACGAGGCACAACCGCATACGTCGCAAGCTTGTGTTGGCAATACCCATACAAAGGCAGCCAGCACGAAAAATATTTTTTTCATGGAAAATTTTTAAGCTTAAAAATGGATAAAATCCGATAATTAGGCTTAAGCACAAGGCGGGTGAGCACATTGACGAACGAATTTTTTCGTCTTGAGTGCGATGCACGGCGCATAAGAAGAGGCGATCTCTACCCCTTCAACTTCAACCAATGCATTCTTATCAAAGGCAATGATGTAGGGTGCCAATTGGCCTTCGAAAGCAAGTTCGAGGTTGGCGTCATCTTCTGCCTGTTGTTTGATGGATTCGGTAAGGTGACAATGCCCTTGACAGCTATTCACAGCCTCATCTTTCTGAATACAAAGTTCCTTTATGATATAGGCTTTATTCAGTGCGAAAGACACCGTCGCCTTGATGCCACCGAGCGATAGCATCAATAATTGAAAGGTGAGAATTACGGCGACTAGCTTCTTCACAACGCAAAGGTAAATATCCGTTTTCAAAAAACTAAATTTGTCGCATGAATTATACGGTCAGTCAAGTTCGTCAGGGTGGACGCTTTTTATCGATAGTTGCGGAGTTTGAAGTGAACGGTCGCCAAGAAATGGAAATTCGGATCGCATCATGGAGACCAGGGCGATACGAGATTGGCAATTTCGCGAAGAATATCCGCAAACTTGAGGTGTATAGTCAGGATGGAGAAGCCTTATCCTTCCAAAAAACAAACAAGGACAATTGGCTGGTATACTGTGCTGGAAAACTGAGAATTCGTGTGATCTACGAATATTTCGCCGCGACACTCGATGCCGGTTCTACCTTTTGCAGCAATGAGCTAGTCTATATCAACCCACTAAACTGCTTGGTTTATGATCCGGCGGCGGAGCACGAAGAATGCGAAATTAACCTGAAGGTTCCGGAACAATTCCAGATTGCCACGAGCATGAACATTCGAGGACAGCGCTTGATTGCTGCCAATTACGAAGAAATGGCCGACTCACCGATTCTGGCATCTCCTGATATGGAGCATCATCAGTTTGAGCAGGGTGAATGCACGTTCCATGTCTGGATTCAAGGGCGCCATACCCTCGATGTGCCACGCTTTTTGAAAGAAGCCAAGGCCTATACCCAAGAACAACTCATTGTTTTTGGAGACATGGAAAGCACTGAATACCATTATCTATTCTTCTTCTTACCTACCCGATTCCACCACGGCGTTGAGCACGCTGCCTCCACCGTCATTGTTATGGGACCTGGAGAAGAGTTTAATACCGAAGAGCGTCACCACGAATTCTTAGCCATCAGCTCCCATGAAATGTTTCACTATTGGAATGTTAAACGCATTCGTCCGGTAGAAATGTGGCCCTACGATTATACCCAAGAAAATTACAGCCGTCTGGGCTACGTTTACGAAGGAATCACAACCTACTATGGGGATTATATGCTCCTGCGCTCAGGAGTGCTCAATTTCGACGAATACCGCAATCAATTCAATGCCGACTTGCAGAAACATTTCGATAATGAAGGACGCTATAATTATTCGGTGGCTGAATCTTCTTTCGACACATGGCTTGATGGCTATACCGCTGGGGTTCCTGGAAGAAAAGTAAGCATCTATACAGAAGGAAGCCTGGCTGCTTTTATGCTCGATTTGGAAATCCGCTATGCAACGGGAAATGAGAAGTCGTTGGACACCGTGATGCGCAGTTTGTATCAAGACGTCTATAAACAAGGGAAAGGGTATTCAGAAGCGAGTCTGCAAAAATTGATTGAAGACATTGCCGGCAAATCATTCGAGTTCTTCTTCCGCGATTTCTATTCAGGAAAAGGCAAAGTTGAAGAGTTTCTGCCTGAAAGTCTGTGGTCGATTGGATGTGAAATTGAAACAGGCGAGGCAGAGAATATCCACGAAGCGCGTTATGGCTTTAAATTGAGCCGCGGCAGCAAAGTGATTGTGACTTCAATTTTGGAAGACTCCCCAGCAGAACAGGCTGGATTGAGCCTAAACGACGAGGTGCTGCTGATTAATAATACTCCCGCCAGCCAAGGAACAGACTGGAATCAATTGTTCAGCTTAGGAAGTACCATGTATGTATGGAACAGCATCGAAGGCAGCAAGGAGGTGGATTTTATCCCGAATGGCGAGAGTTATTACCAGCGTTATACCATGAAAAAGATGGACCAAGCCAGCCAAGAGCAAAAAGACTTCTTCGAAATGTGGAGTGGTCAAAAGTGGTGAGCCCCCAATTTACTTTTCTCGGATGCAAACCATATTAAACTGCTTTATTTTGTCCAAGGCCTGAAGGGTCCATGGGTCATTTGAATAGTTCCTGTAAAGGGCTACAGCGCGATTTTCCTCCTTTTCAGTACTTGTCCAATAGGCATTCGCATATAATTTCATATGGTTGGAACTCGTCATTGCCAATTGTTGCATTTCTTCGGAAGCGGGTAGGTACCAATCCGAGTAGCCAGCATATACCAGCGTTTCGCAATATTTGGCGGCTCCATCCGCATTTTGCATAGCAATTTGTTGCGTATTTGACTTTCCATCAGAGACGCTATTTGCTCCGATTAGTGAATTTTGAGTTGACCAAGCCTGAATCAAATTTATTGCTGAATCGAAAACCATCACTTCCTTATTGAGGAATTCCAATTTAGCAGTAAAATAGGCCGTTGTGGTGAAACTGATTTCATTGCTATAGATGGCTCCCATATTTCCATAGATAACGGCGCGAACATAATAGGTTGTATTCGGAACTAAGTTCGTCCAGGCCCAAGATGCAGAGCGCATAAGGGGGAATTTTCCATGAGCATCCATTTTCGATTGACCTGGGTTTGGCTGGGTATCGATACAAAACCCAAGAGAATCATAACCTGTTAACCCGGTGAGGGTTGCGCTGGTCTTTACGTAGGCGGAGTGGGGAGAATCCACATTCGATTCTAATTCTAAGGCAATACTTGGCTTTTCAACATCGGAAATGTCTTTTTGCTTTTTGCATGAAAAAGTGAGACAAAGACCAAGTAAACATAGCAGGGAGTTACGTAGCATACAATATGGGTTTAATGACCTAACGTGCCATTTTTGTATATCGTATATCTAGCTTGAAGGGGAGGAAACTATGGCCTATGGATTAAGTACGCGATGAAGCGCGTATCGAACTAGAGCTGATTTACCTCCGAAACTTCTTCTGCATTTCAAAAACATGGCCTTCGTAATCAGGCATGGATTCTTCTACGACGAGCGGCATGGTTTTCATATCGATAAATTGAATCGATACCGAAAAATAAGTACGCGATGAATCGCGTACCTACACGCTATTCTTTTTTAACCAGCGATTAGGGTTTTCCTGAATGTAATAATTGGCAATTTCCTCTTCTGCGATGGTTTTAATCCTTCTCTCGTAATAATTTTTTTGCCAAGAAAAGTCAGGATTCAATTTTCGGATTTCAAATGTACACCGCCCTTTTAACCAACGAATTACCCTCCCTAAACCTTTATGAAACATGGGGTTATCTTTTCTTGCAAAACCACCATTAACATTTTCAGGCAGCTCAGTTTTCATGGACATCACCGCTATCAAAGCATGAATATGATCTGGCATTATTACATAATTACACAGATACACATTCGAGAACTGATTTGATAGTTCTATTAGAGTTCGTTCAACATGCAAACCTGATTCGGTTAAGCAATAGCCTTCTTCAGAAATAAGTGCTAGGCAACGTAGGTTTGCTTCAACATTAATTGTGACAAAATATTTACCTGAGCTGTTGTAATCCCAACTAGAATTCCTGCGACTAACGGACCTTTTAAAAATTGGATTATTCCATTTCATACCCAAAGTTTGGATAGAATTAAACCCTAATCAAGGCCCAAACCCTCATTTGACCTAAATCAAACAAAACGTTTACAAAATATTGACAATAGAGTAGGTACGCGATTCATCGCGTACTTAGGGGAGGAAGAAAGCTAGGCCAAACTAATTTCCTGCAGGGCAGTAGCCGATGAATCGCGTACCTACGGATTTACCTCCGAAACTTCTTCTGCATTTCAAAAACACGGCCTTCGTATTGGGGTAAAGATTCTTCCACAACGAGGGGCATGAATTTCTCCAGCACTTCTTTTTGGTAATGGGCGGGGCGCATGGTTTTCATATCGATATACTGGAAATTCGACCACATCAGACTTTTTAGTTTTTTGTGATTCTCATCCCAGATGCCAAATTCCACGATATTCTCGGTTTCGGTTTGATGGATGATGGCGGAGCTGATCCATACCCATTCATTGGCCTTAACCGGTCGCAGGTATTGAATACGATGTTCTTTCACTACCCAAGCAAAACCCGTCTCTTCCATCCATGCCGGTATGCTAAAATCAAGTTCTTCGCGAAGATGATCTTCCCGTGCATTCATGAAATAATCGAAATAGCGCGCATTGTTTAAGTGACCAAAAGGATCGCAATCGGCAAAGCGTATCTGTATCTTCTTGGTGATAAATCCCGGATGTGACATTGCCTAAGTAGCTTGTATTTTACGAATGATTTTGGAAGTAGAATAACCCTCCAAAAAGTCGATAGTAAGTATTTCACCACCCCAAGATTTCACTTCGTGGTAACCCACAATTTCTTCTGGTTTATAATCAGCGCCTTTCACCAAAACATCGGGTCTCACCTTTTTGATAAGGTTGAGCGGTGTAGAATCATTAAAGAGCACCACGGCATTAACAAATTCCAAAGAGGCCATCACATACATACGTGAACTTTCATCCTGTACCGGACGGCTCGGTCCTTTTATGGCTTGTACCGAAGCATCAGAATTTACAGCGACCAAGAGTTTCGATCCCAATTTAGAGGCCTTGAATAAATAGTCGATATGACCTTTATGCATGATATCGAAACACCCATTGGTAAAGACAATCTTATCGTGTTGGTCACTCCACTTTTCGAGCAGACTATTTAACTTTTCGTTCGTGGTTATTATCTTCCGGGTGAAATCTTCTTCCATTTTCATTTCGTCAGGGCTTTACGCTGTAAAATGAGCATTGCGGCCAAGCTAATCAAGCCAAATACGATAAACATCAGCATCTGAGAAGCATGTGCAATGGTAGCATAAGTTAATCCATCCTCAGGATTTATTCCATACAAGGTCAATGCAATGGGTACAAAATAATGGAAGGTGCCGATACCTCCCGGCGACGGCAATACCACAGCTAAAGTACTGGTTACTAAAACAGTTAAGCCTGCTGCGGCACCTAAATCCGAAGTTTGGGGAATGCAATAAAAGCAGAAGAAAACCATCAAGTAGTACATGAGCCATATCACTACGCTATGGATTGCAAAAGCAACAGGCTTTTTGATATGACGCAAACCAATTACTCCAGCGACAAAACTGTCGAATAGGTCGTTAACACGCTTAAAGAATGTGATATGATTAAAGCGTTTTCTATAGATGAGAAAAAGAATCCCAAATATTCCAAACACTCCCAAGAGAATGAAGAGCCATAGTTTACTTCCAGATTCAGCCCCATCAGGTCCATTGCTGCTCGCGGTGAAAAATTCGGTGATAATATCATACTGCAGCACCAAGGCCAAAAAGATGACCAAGAACATGCAGATTAAGTCCATCACCCGTTCTGCAACCACCGACCCGATAACTGTTCCGATGGGCATTTTTTCCGATTTACTCAAGATTGCAGCACGGGTAAGTTCACCTCCACGAGGAATCACAAAGTTCACCAGGTAACTGATCATCACTCCATGAAAACTATGAGAAAGTTTCGCCTTATACCCGAGAGGTTCAACAATGATTAACCATCTGGCTGCACGGCTATAATTGCTTATCATACCCGCAACAATGGCCAAGCCTACCCACCTGAGATCTGCACTTTTTACTTCTCCCCAAAGTTTCCCTAGGTCAATTTTACCAAAGGCGAGGTAGATAAAACCTGCTCCAATTAAGATGAAAATAAGATAGCGAAGAACCTTTTTCATGGGCTAATTAATGAACACGGTTATTTTCATCTGGGAATGCCATCCATGGCTTGAAGGTCTTTGCTTCTTCAAAATCCATATGCGCGTAGGCAATGATGATGATGATATCCCCTAAGGCTGTTAAACGAGCTGCCGGTCCATTCAAGCAGATTTCTCCACTGCCCTTCCGGCCTTTGATCACATAGGTTTCGAAACGTTGACCATTATTGATATTAACAATTTGGACCTTCTCGTTTTCAATAATATTCGCGGCATTCATCAACGCTTCGTCGATGGTGATGCTGCCTACATAATGAAGTTCCGTTTGAGTTACCTTAACTCGGTGAATCTTCGATTTGACTACTTCAATAACCATAAATGCGCCGCAAATGTAAGCATATTCGGGTGAAGCAAAACACCTGCCATTTACTCATCCATACCCAACACCAAAAGGTCACACGAGGTGACCTTGGAGCAAATGCCGAAATTTGGTGTGCTCAGTGCTGACTTGCAATGCTCTCTTTCAAGCACGTAACATGAATGCAGCCCTCAACATTTGGATAGGTTATGGCCATTTGCAAATAACAATCAGCTATTTCCACATATCCAATGGTCACCCAAGTTCCTGCTGGAAGCTCATTGATGCGCTCACGAAAAGAACCTTGAACAGAATAAACCACGTTATCAACCATCAGATAATGCTCACTGCTTGGATCTCCATTTGGGGTATAGGTAACGGCAGTCACCTGTGCTCTTGTAGCACATTCTTCATCGTTCGATTCTTTCAGGCACGTTGCATCCACGCAGCCAACCACGTTCGGGTTAGTGATTACTGCAGGTAAAATACAGTCTTGTGTTACGTTGAATGTTCCGTGAATCTTGGTTCCGAAGGCCATTCTCTGAATTTGATCCGCATAGATGCCCCTAACAGCATATACCTGTCCATCAATCTTTAGGTGGCGACCACCAAATGCTGGAATTACAGTGGCCGTACTAACAGACACTACTTCAGCTTCCTGATTGCATGGATTTGGATCGGTTGTGGTATGACCAATTTTTAGACAACCAAGATCTCCAATTTTTTTAGGAACTGCCCAGAAGCCGTTATTGATATTGCTATTGCCATCATCATAATCCTCTACAGCGCAAAGGCCAAACTTAACATAGCTTCCCACTTCGTAATTGGCAAACTCTCCGGTCATGTCTTTGCGGATATGATAAAAGGTACCATCGTCGCCTTGAATACCGATGGTGCCCATTCTCTCATGGGGAACAATACATCCAAAAGGTTCTTCAGCGATAAAGCCTAGCTTGTCGCAAACCACATTCTTACAGGGTTCACAGGGGTCTTTTTGGCAACTTTGTACCAAGGTCATGGTGCCGATGCCGAGCATGAGCAGCCATAGAAATGATTTCTTTTTTAATTTCATGGTAATGAGTATTTATAGGTGTTTAATAAGGCATTTGCCATTGAAGTTTGAGGCCATGTTGGTTGGCGCCCATTTGTCCTCCTGGTGGCGTATAGTTTGCCGACCAAGGACTAAATTGATAGATCAAAGCCAATTGACTCCGTTTTATTCTCAGCGCATAGCCCAAGCCGAATTGCGGTCTGAGATGATGCTTTACTGCAAACTGACGTGTAACCGTGCTTGGTTGTAAATCTTGAGCATCCATCCAATCGCCCGAAGTTTTCAAGATATAACTATAGGTCGCCCCAATTTCAGCAAGTGGTCCGCTTCCATAATGTAGGCGATACCGAAGCATTAGGGGAACACTCAGGCGCTGCGTGGTAATTTTCACATCATAGCGATAATTGGTACTTTGTAATCGAGGATTTGAGACCCAAGTCTGGTTTGTATTTCCAAAAGAGTTGTTTGCGTAGTCATAGTAGGCGTAATCATAGGTCCCATCAATGGTGCTTTGCTCGTATTGAAGTCCTCCATATAATGCAAAATGACGGCTCAATGAGAACTCGGTGCCAATTCCAAAACTCAGGCTCTTCTCCATCAACTTACTTTTATTGATGATGCTCCCATAGTTCGGCTCCAAATTCTCAGGGTCTTGGATATTAAAACGCATTTCACCGGTATAGGCCATAAACTGCGCATAGAACCCGCTGAATCGACGCCGAGCAAATTGCTGATCAGAATCGAAAGACATTGGACTCGCGTTAAAGTCTTTTGGGGAGAGGCTATCCAATCTGAAATCCATTTTAACAATACGGATTACCCCCACAGGAATGGTATCACTAATCTTCTTCGTCTTGGTAGAATCCTGAGCACTAAGCACCATTTGATCGTTTGTATTTTTAACAAAACCTTGAGGTTTAGTGATGATAGGCCCACTCTTGTTATCACTTGGCAAGGCTTCATTTTTCTCCTCAATTGCGTTTGTTACATGTGGCTCGTTAATCCCTGTTGTCTCCCTATCTATTGGAGCGCTTGTATTTGTTTCATCGAGAGGTTTTGCTGCATCATTTTGCACTGCAAGTTCAGAAGAAGTATGGGGAGAGTTCAGGGTATAATAGCCAACGCTTGCTCCAACAACGAGGAGTGCAGCCGCGGCAAATGGCCACAGGAACCGAAAGCGCCTTTTTTTCTTCTTCGCTTTGTGCAATCCTTGCCATCCCCCCATCGGAATGGCCGACTCGTGGTCTTGCAAGCTATCTTGCAACCAGCTATCAAATCCATCCTTTTTCATTGCTTCCATAATTTTTTTAGTAATCGGCGCGCCTTAAATAATTGGGTCCTTGAGCTTACTGAGCTGATGCCAAGTTGTTCAGCAATTTCATCATGGCTTAATCCTTCAAATACATAAAGGTTCAATACCATGCGGTAGCCATTTGGTAGTTCTTGAATCAGAGCGATTAAGGTTTCTGGATTTGCCTCATCCTCCTCTTCCCATTCTTCATCAGGCAGATCTGGAAACTCTTCTGCCAGTTCTTCCCATTTGGTTTTGGCCTTCAGGGAATTGATGGCTTGGTTAATCACCACGCGTTTTACCCAAATTCCCAAGGCACTTTGTCCTTTATAAGTCCCAATCTTATCAAAAACCCGAAGGAAGCCATCATGTAAGAGGTCGAGAGCTTCTTCCTTTCCCGCCGCATACCGTCTGCAGATGCTGAGAATTTTGGGTGCATGGGCGCGGTAAAGCGTATCCATCGCCAAACGATCTCCACGGGCAACTTCCTTGGCGAGCCGTATGTCCTCGTCTAAAGATTGTTCCTGGTGCATGGAATATGTAAGCGGATTATTCATCGGTTTTCACCCTACTAGACAAGATAGACGCTTTATGTTGCCTGAGCGTTGGCTATTTTTTTAAAAGAAGCACAGGGCAAAGGGCGCAGGGCGCAGAGCACAGGGCGCAGAGCACAGGGCGCAGAGCACAGGGCTCAGGGCAAAATTAATTTAAATCACAATTTTGCGCAGGGAACGTAAGCGTTCGGTCTGGAAGACCAGAACGCGTTCCAATCAATTCCAGCGGGCGCAGCAAATCATAAATCACAATTCACAAATCATAAATGAGAA
>CAZUIT010000040.1:0-32808 GCA_964620355.1 uncultured Burkholderiales bacterium
CTTAACTTGCATACTCAATATCAATTTTGTCCGAAAACCTGGGGGCTAGACCATTACAACTACTGCTACTGAGCCGCTTACAATGCCTCGTCGGTCTAGGTTGAAGGTAAGGTCTGTCGACTGTCCTTGAGCCACATTGAAGAAACGAGAGACATAGGAGGCATTCATGTCGCGCACCTCCATTGCGTAGTTGCCGTTCAGGTAAGTTTTAAAGTCTGCCAAGCCGCCCGTTGCCGTCCATTCTGAATACTCAGGTTAATGGGAGGAGGTCAGTAGATAAAGCTATTATAACTTAGCTATGTCCTAAAGAGTGCAAGACTTCAGTCTTCACCGTCTAAATATTCCTGAATGATTCCAAACATGTGCGAACGCTTCCTTTCTTTTATTTCCATGCACGCAAGGTCTCGCCATGAAAATTATTGGTCAAGACGTGGTTTACGGGAGGCTTACGGACAAGATGCATTTTCCTAAGGGCAAGGATTGTAGAGGTTTTTTCATTCGGGCTATTAGTGTGATGCTGTGGTTGGGCAATGTCGATCCAAAATTTTCTGACTGGCAACCAGAAACTCTAAAAGGTAGTTATTATTACTGAGACAGCTCTGATTGGCCTTTCAATTTATTTCAAATATTTCCCTTCTATCGCTTTCGACTCCTTAAAGAGTTTGTAAATATGCTCACAAGCTTCAATTTCAGAATCAAATTCTTTTACATCATTTCTATTACCTCTTTCATCAAAAAAGAATACTTCCCATTTATTATACGAATTGTATAACACAATATTATCAGGAATAAGCTCTCCTTCTAGTGAATACTCATGAAAAGCAACGCCAAGTAAATCTAATTTCGCATGAAGTTCTTTCTTATTCATATCAAATTAATCCGATTTTTTAATTATCCCTCGTTTCAAAAGAGTATTCATATTTACAGGCGTATGATATTGTATTCCTAATCCAATATTACCAAAAGCAGGTGAGATGGTTGATGAACGAACCGCAAAAGGTTTAACAACCTCAAATACATGATAAGACCCAATATTTTCGGGAGGCAAAGATCGCATATTCATGGGAGTTCCTTTTGGTGAAAAATACTTCCCAAATCCACTACCAAATCGATCAATCTTTGTTCCAGGCATTAAATATTCAGTTGACCAGTTACCTAATGCCCCATCATTTTTCGGGTAATACTCAGTTACAGCTTTTGAACTCGTCTTCGTGGCATTTCCAAACTTCTGTTTAGCAAAACCAATTTCCACATTTAAACCCTTAGAGATTCCAATTCCAGACGATGGGTGCTTAACGGTCCGTGCTATTGTCTTACTTATCACCGGAGCCATTTTAGCTGTACTCAAAAGTCTAGTTGTTGTGCCAAAACCCTTAGATCCTATGAAAAGAGAGCCATAAGATTCAACACCTTGAGGTGATAACGTATGGTGAGCAAAATCAGAGAACTGTTTCCCAATCGGCTCCTGTGCATCGTGGTATATCTTGAAAGTAATGTCTTTCACCCCGTTTCCTATAGATATAGTTTCATTCACAAATTGACTAGTCCATGTGCCACGCTGAAGGGCAAGCACATTCTCGACCCCACTGTTGTATGTCATGGGAACCAAATTTAGAACATCTATGAATATATTATCAAAAGCATAGACATAATTCATGGCAGTGCCGCCGTTATACTCATTTCTCTTAATATAGGGTAAATATTCTTTCCCTTCTAAGTCAATTCCATCAATCACCCTGTTCTCAGCAAACGCATAAGTCGAGTTCCATGGATACTCTCCTTCCAAAGGATCCACACTCAAAAATCTTCCTAACCTCGTATCGTGTATCCGGTATTTGAACACGATAGTATTCCCTAACCCAGCCTTCTCATTATCCTTCTCTTGCCCATTAAATCCATACCTATAATCCGCCGAATTATCGCAAATCGTATGATACACCACACGGTCATAGGTTAGGTGAATATCATCAACAAGGGCATATTCTCCGATATTGTAAAAACGCAGTTCCACGGTTGTTCCGGGCGGCACAAAGTTTAGGATAATGGATGTCAGTCCTGCTGAACCGACCATTTGTGAAGCTAAGGTACCATTATTCGCAGGATTGATAACTACTACGGCTACGGAGCCGCTTACTATTCCTCTCCGGTCTAGGTTCAAGGTCAAATCTGTCGACTGCCCTTGAACCACATTGAAGAATCGAGAGACATAGGAGGCGTTAAAGTCACGCACTTCCAGAGCATAGTTGGTGTTTAGGTAGGTTTTAAAATCGGCGAGACCACCAGTTGCTGTCCATTCTGAATAGTCTGTAGTCGTATTCATAGCCAGTCCTCCTTGTGAACTCAAGAAATGTTGGTAATCTGAGACTTCAATATTGTCAATTCTGAAGGTACCAAAGCCCAAGGCATTCACCCTACTCGCTTTAAGGTATACTCCTGATTGGCTATTAAAGCTCATACTCAGTAAATAGTGACCATTAGAAATAGGAATGATGTGTGAACTTAAAGGCTTCAGACTAGCAACATCTAAAACATCAATTTGTGTTGCATTATTCACATCGGTATACACTTCCATGGAAAGATAAAATTCCTGTCCACCAGCAGCACCGAAGGCGTTGTCTTGGGTGAAATCGTAGTCTGCTGCCGTTTGAATCATCATTCCACCGCTCATAAAATCGTAAGTTAATACCACTCCTGGAGAACCCGTCCAGGTACCAGTGGTCATAGAACTGAAATCCTCCGAATAAAGCAAGGCTTTGAGATTTGCAGGCTGTGTGACTATAAAATTGTCAATATCTACGCCACTAGGCCCAGTTGGATTGATCAAATTAACTCGAAAATCAACATTAATAAATTGTGGACTAATAGCAATATCCAACCTATGCATTGGGTTTCCAAAATTCTCGATTTTCTGCTTATACAGAATCTGCAAGGTTGCTTGGTCTCTTACTTCAATTTCCACCAAAGGTTCGCCATACATATTTAAGTCAAACTGAATACGGTTTAACTTGTTTGGAACTACCGGAATTGGATTCCATGCTGCGCCACTACTTATACTTGTGATATTTACGACATCCATTCCGGGACCATTTCCTATTGTGACTCCAGGATCGCTCGTCCACGCATTGGTTGTAAAAGAATAGGTTTCATTTAAAGACGTAACGAATAGGGCTCCTCCTATATCATGCCATGAAACCTCTTTTAAATACATCTCAGAGTACGGCAAAGAGCCAATTGCCGTTATGCGCAATTCCAACAAAGGGCTAGCCGAGATATCCGGTGTAAACTCAAGCTCTGCAGTAATTTCGTGGTTCGCCACTAAATAGTCGAAAATTCGATTTGCCCATACCTTACCTGTGTTCGGGTCAACAATTTGAAAGGTGACTTTTGACATATTAGCTGGGTCAAAGCGAACTGTCACCGTATTTTTTGTTCCAATTGCTGGCGTAATATTGGTCGCAACATAACTTGAGGCATTATAGTTGGAAATAATTTCAAAGCACTGACACGTTTGATTAAAAGCCGTATGTGTTGATGATTCGTTTGAGCTTGTCCAAGTGCCAATTTCAGCAGGGTCGCCAATTTTCGCGCTAAAGTCTTCATTTTCTAATTCAATTTCGACTGGGGGTTGAGCCACTCGCACACATCCATTGTTGATATAGAATCGCTCTGGCATCATTGCTCCAAATGGATAATAATCGTAGAGCATGGAGATGTCTGGCTCAAAATGGTCGACAAGATTGACGTTGCCACTAACAGGTATGGCAATTTTCTTGTTCGTAACGACTGCACTAACATTTCCAAGGTGGTTCGTTATTTCATACTGTTTCTTTCCACGGTATGCCCGTTGATTCTCTAAGGCATATTTTGCTTCGGTAGTAGTATAATTTGACGCACTGCCTTCTAAGGAATGAATCGTGATTGTTTGGTTGGTCACAACGCTGCCAACAAGTTCATACTGCCTAAAGGCTATGTTTCGGTTGGCTTTTTCCAAACCAACCCGTTTGGAACCATAAATCAGTTTCTCTCCTTGGTAGAGTGAGTCATAATAGACTCCATTCTCTAGCCAGGTATTCAGATTATAGATAGTCATTGGATTACCAGAAGGATCTAATGAATAGAGGGTTCTCGCAATAATCCGTTGATCCGTAACTTTGTAATATTCGATCTTTTCAATCCTATTTCCTGATTCGTCGTAGACAAATTCCAAGTCTGATTTGGTGCTGTTTGTGGTGCGTGTAATCTTGGATATTTTACCCATTACATTCCAGTCGATATCCTCAATTTCCTCTGATTGATCTACAATGAGGTTTCCAATTTGATCGTATTGATAGTTATTTGGGTCCTGATTTTCTATGTCATCCGGATAGTTGTAATCGTCTGTTTGCAGTTCGCTTACATACTCCAATTTGTTCGTGTTTGGCGTATAGTGATAGACCATATTATCCATTGGAAGGTTGCCGTTCACTCCATTTCGGAATAGTGTTAAGATATTACCATTGGCATCGTAGGTGTAATTGGTCTTGTATTGCTCTGAAACATTCCCTATTGACGCCGCCCAAGTGTATGAACTAGGGGTAAAATCATCATGATTTAATGAACTCAGAATCCGGTTCAACTGGTCATAATAATACGTTTTTCCTAACGTAGCATTTACAAAATTCCCTTGTTCTAGCTGCGCTGGATCAGGTATGGAAACATGCATTTGCGAAATATTTCCATTATATAGATCATATGTGTTTTGTTTGATATGGCTTTGGCCGTTTTGAGAAGCGATTTGGTTGTACTTATATTGACCATTGACGAGTTGATAATC
This sequence comes from uncultured Burkholderiales bacterium, assembly GCA_964620355.1. GTDB lineage: Bacteria > Bacteroidota > Bacteroidia > UBA8524 > UBA8524 > UBA8524. The sequence goes on from CAZUIT010000040.1 coordinate 4,814, forward strand.
TCCTTCATAATAATGCAATTCCATAGCAAAGGCATCAATTGGAATGGCTCCATTAGTTCCCGAAGTATTATAGCCATCCCAACCCATATCTCTTACCGGAATCAGAGCGGTAGAATTGATGGCTTTTAACCAGCCATGAATCGTGTAGGCATAAGCAACTCCTTGAACAACGGGTTCACTGTAAGTCATGCGCATCAAAGGTCCATGCAGGTAATACTCATAACCGGCATCATTGTTCCAAAAATTGTTTTCTGAGATATTTGGCAACGTAAATCCTCGAAGTAAATCTGGATCAAAATTACTTGAGGTATGAACTTCAGTTATTCTATTATCCGCATCATAACGGTAGTAATGCGTCCACTGATCTAATTCACCAGGTTGATACATTACTAAATGCGTATTACCACTGATGAGGTCGTATTTATATTCTATTCGCTTAAACTGCGCTCCAAAAGTCTCCATTGAAGGCCGATCGGTTACAACCTGCGTTACATTTCCATGAATATCGTAGGTGTAATGGGTTGCATGGCTATACTCCAGTGGGTCCGTTGAATAGACATCCTGTTTAAGACTAGTTGTGACCCGATTGATCAAGTTACTTTGTTCGAAATCTGGGATACTACCATAGGCCAATAGCGGTTCATCGTAATAAGTTCTTGTAATCTGTGTTTTTGTAGTCTTTTGGTTGTCAATCAAAGTAGCCAAGAACACAGGGTCGGCCGATTCACTCGGAGAAATACCATTTGGCAATTCAATTTCTCCTGATTCTACTACCCGACCAAGTGCGTCGAATTCAGAATAACTATAAAGTTGATTTTGATTCTGTTTTGCATTTTGAGAAATCACTAATCGTCCAAGATAGTCGTACCAAAATTTAGACTTGCCACCATCTGGTGTTTCCTGTTCTACAAGTTGATTGATTGTATTATACGTATATTTTGTAATTAGGGTATGATTTGGCATAACCCTAGTTCCGGTCTGATATTTTTGATATGCTCCAGCCTGAGTCAATAGAGCAGGGTCGGATATTGGGTTTACACCAGCAGGAGGAACTGTTTTTACGAGATTACCAGCTTGATCATAATAATATAGGGTATAATGATATTCCTTAAGATTGTATTTCACTCCGAACTCCTCAAAAGCTTCCATGCACTTTTCGTAGTAGCGCTTTTTGAAATCATCAATTGCTTCTTGTTTTAATTTGTGATAGCGACGATATGCATTGGCTGCTGCCAACTCATCATTCATACGAACGCATGGGTCAATTGGAGTTGATGCAACGAGTGGACAAATTTCCAAAAGCACATCTGGATCACAGCTTGCAAAAACATGGCAGGAGGAGGTGATATCAATGAAACTCGTCTGGTTTACATCAGTTGACACCTTCAATTTTCCGCCTAATTGGGGATCTGAATAGGCGCTTGAAGCATCGAGAACCATTGTGCCTGTTAAAGCAGCAGTAAGCGTAATTGTACAACTGAATCCACAGTCATTTACTAGGGTGTAGGATGTCGAATTATTCCTCACTACACGCGGGTTACACCCTGTAAAACTATGGTCAAAGATATCAGCATATACTTGCCCATAGCTACTATTGTCCAAGTAAGTCGTTGTGTTGCTATAATCTCCTGAATTGATCAATGCTTGAAATAATGAAACCAAGCTATAGGAAATAGGTGTAGGTGCGCAAGAACTTTGATAATCGCAATTATTTAATAAGGCATACAGTTCATGAATATTCAAGACAAGACTCTCAGAATTTATTAAGTATTTCTGAAAAACATCCACGTGCGCCAAAACACCTTTTTCAAATGTTAGTCCAGTATATTTATTGGTGAAAGCTGTCCAATAACCGCTGATTTCATTGCAGTCAATACAAGAAATGCAACCAAAGGATGAAGGGATGTAGGTTTGCGGAAATTGTGGGGTTGCATTCGAGCAGGGAGCACAAGAGCTTGACATCCTGAGTAAAACTTCCTCTTGTGTACTTGGATTAACAACTTTAACCAAAGTTATGCCATTTACAATTGTATAAGAATCGAATATTAAATCTGTGATACTCCCGAATGAAAACGCCGCAGTCGGGTCGTCGAACTCAAAATATATTGTACAACCAGACCAACAGGAGTTTGAAATTGTTATTTGCAATTGGTCAACAAAAACCCCAGGACTTCTTTCATAATTCACAATTTGAGTTGAATATGTCAATGTACTACACAAATATTGTGATTGCTGATAAATTGCCCAGTCGTTGTCAAAGTAATCGGGGTACAAATTTAGGAGATCATAACCATTAGGCTGAGGTGCCGCAGCCCAATTCAAATTTCCATCTGAAATCATTTGATTCAGGAATATTTCAATTTCCCTGATTCGTTGTTCTTCTTGCTTCTTGCAAGCCTTTGCTGTAAAATCACCAATATATGATTCACATTCAATTGGTGTGTTTCCTGGGTTTGACAGATAGGCGCATTGACATTTAACTAAGTCAAGATTTAAACTAAAACCATGTTTATATGTAAAATAATCTGATTCAGAACATATGCCAGTAGGTAAAGTACCCGCAGCTAATTTGGTTGCATATTCTGTTGTAGTTTCTCCAATTTTATCGCATGCACAATCATCCAAGAGTTTTGATTCCATAGAAGAATTTTGCGACAGAACTCCGTTTGGAAATGAAAGGATTTCTGGATGACACTCTTCACTATATGTATAAGAACCAAGGTTCATAATCCAACCCAACGCTTCTTCAAATGTTCTATTATTGTTGATAGTTGGAACATTACTCCCACTCGCTCCGAACATAAACTCTTCATCACAAGAATTCTGACAAATTTCCGTGAGCTCAATTATAAGCATGTCTAAATGAGTCTGAGTCAAGTTACATGGTGCTAATGATAGCGCCCATGATGTCGCATAACCTGAACAATTTTCATTGCACTTATCATCAATCAGCTCTTGTGTATTGTTCTTTACGGTATTTGGATCTGGTGAGGCATCAAGCATACCTGTACCTAGGTCGGCATCAATCGCCTCATAACTAAATTTTTGTTGTTTTCCCTGAGGTATTGAGATTGAACTGCAGACCGAATCATAATACCTTTCAATAAGTGCCTGTTTTTTAGTTTGGTAACCCGCATAGAATAGCTGAAAATCATATAAAGATGGACATATTGTCGTTCCTGTCGTAGAGGCCAAGGGCCCGTAGTTTCGAAAGTTGTTTTGTAATATGTACCAAATAGAGGAACATGTTGGAGGAGCACCATTATCGCAATACCATTGGTTTAGTGCCTCCTGCATTTCATAAAAGTAGTGTATTGGGTTCCCTGAAGAATTAACAAAATATGGATCCTTTATTGAAGGTGCTGGAAAATCTGTAACGTTTGCATTACTGCCAATCGGATTAAAATATCCATTTTGCCTTGCATCTACACCATTTTCTGAAGCCAGCATTTGGTAATCGAATTCGTATGTAGGTTCGATTGCCTTACAGCTTGTGTACAAGCAATATTCTGGATGAACTTCAAATTGAACCAATAGATAAGCATATTCATCACGCCAATTATTTCTGATATCGTCCCATGTGGAAAAGCTTGTCCCAAATGTTGTATTAACTTCGGAAAAGAAATCCGTGATTTCTTGAGAAGTAAGTTCTTGATTTAAAAAATCATAATTGGCGGTTTGGTCATCTGGATTTGTAACACCTGGCTCGTAAGCAGAAAGATTATCAAAATACTGACCTCCAGGAGATAAATCCTGAAGCATATTCCTTAGGAGAATGGTACAAGGAGTTGGGCTACAAATTTCCTTACAATGTAGTACGGCAAAGTCATATTCTAGTTGACTAATATCACCATTCGTTAGCTTAGTCGCCGCATCACCAATGCAATCCTCACAAATATCATATTCGCAATCATCAATTAGCTTAGCCCGTTCTTCCACATAAAGTTCTTCAAATGCTGGAATGCAATTATCTATCTCCTCGATATACTTCGCCTTATAACTCTCAAAGGCCGATTGATTAATTTTCAGCTTTTTCACAACTCGAACATGACCAACGTTTAAGTAAAGTATTAATGGGTCGGGTGACATAGTGAAGCTTATTGCCTCAGATCCACAGGTATAATCTACAGACCCAACTGTGGATTGTTGGGCACCACCGGGGACTAGTTCTACACCGCAGTCATCTGTTATACTAAACTCAAAATCATATATACAGTCAAAACAAAAACTTTCATCGCATAATCCAGACAATTGCTGGGAAGTCATTGAATAATTAAATTCATAATTCCCAGCTTTTGCAACGTAATGATCAAAAACAGCAATCAGCTCACCATTTTGGAAATCCAATTTGGTGTTTTCTATATCATTGGTTAACAATGTATTTGGATCGCTGCTACTAGCTAAAGGGCCAACATTGATTACCGCCTCGGCGTCTCCAACCAAAGCCGTCGCTACGACCCTTCCTTCTGGATCAATGTAGCTTGTAGATGTCTGGCCATTTTGATCAATCACATAGTTCTTTTGATATCTTCTTTGAATACCAACTTCATTTCCGAAAAGCCTCAGCAACTCGTTATCAAGTGTATAACTATAGGCATACTCAACTTGTTTGCCCGGCAATGCTTGACCATTCTCATCTGTAACCTGCAGCTGATGTGTTTTCCCAACACCCCCTTGTCGTCTAATTCTTCCAGTACCATCGGGCATATATTCAACTTGGGCAAATGGATACCCTTCTGCATTTGGTAAAAATGCAGAACCTGATTTTTGATTATTAGTAACCTGATAATTCGCTCCGGCTTGACCAATGCCATAACCACCTAAACTAGAATAATACCAGCTAGCTCCCGATACATTATCCATTGAGCCAGTAGTTCCAGTTCCACAACTTTCATTATCTGGATCAAAATCTTTCCAGCTATATGGCTCACTTGTGCTATTTGAAAGATTAAACTGCGCTCTGAAGCACAATCCTTCTCCATCTAAAGTTGGAGCCGGCAAGGGTTGGACAGCTGGTCTGCCAAAATAATCGTAAATTACTTCACCAACGACTGGTACTTGTTCTGTACTAAGTTTCGTAACCGTTTGCCTATTCCTTAGGGTTCCATCATAATAGGAAATGACCTGTTTTCTTTTACCTTCCTCTGCAAATGCAACACTGTGCTCCCAGTTGAAGGCTTCAGCATGGCCTGAAAGATGCTTCGCGCAATTTAATATTATGCTACTTGAATTTTCGAACGTATTAGCCAATTCATCATAGTCCAAAGTACCTTGATCACCCAATGACCAAGCAGTTTTATATAGCCGCGTATCAGAATAATAAAAATCTTCACTAACTCCTCGTACGCGAGCAATAATATATCCTTTAGAATAAATTGCAGGGATTCTATAAGAATTGCCTTTCACTTGCACTCTGGTAGAGTTGTTCCTGAAATCGAATTCGATAGAGTAGGTATTAGTTCCCGTATTTACTGCTAGCTCATCTTCAATAAAAGTCCATTCAAGTTCATAGTTATCAAAGCCACTTGTAACAATTGAAGGCCACGTCAGTTCAATAAAATCGACGCACGGGTCAGAATTAGTCTGGAACATGACTGCATCAAAAAATCCCGACTGATTAACAGGAAGGTAGGCCGTCGGATGTGTTCCATAGTCAGTCATGAAATCAGAAAACTGACTGTTTGTAAAGTCATAAATTCGATCAACTTCAATCTTTGCTTCCACATACAGGTCATCAGGCAAATCAGCAAATTCTGCTTGCCCATTACTTAAAATGTATGAATTAGTTAACGAACCTCCACTTAATGTTCTGTAGTTTACCTCTAAAATATAAAACTCTGTCTTCAAGAATTCACCGCCAGCATCAACGGTCATATTTGGGAAATCAGTAAAGCCTGAATTTGGGTCGAATTTTATCTTTAATGAATCGGAGTAGTTTATGGTTGTCACTGCAGAGCTACCATCGATATTGTAGTTTTTTATTTGAAGCTTAATCTCAATTTCACAATATTCGTGATGTCGATATGTGTTTCCCTGATTAATACCAAGCGTATAGGTGGTAAGTATGTGAGGGTGACCTACGACAGATCGAAGGTCTGACTCTGTTGAAAGGCGATCGTATAGCCAATTTTTCACAGACGATTGGCCCAACCCAGGGTTTGAGCCTGGGGTATTGTTTATTATAAATGTTGCATCAGATATCGCCGTTCTATTTGAAACAGACGGCTCCCAATGTCCAAACGTGTTTATTGGCATGATAAAAACCAATAAAAGAAAAACCCAATATTTTAATTTTGTCATCATGGTTTCTTCCGATTATCGTAAAGAAAATAATTTGTATACGGTGAAAGAAGAATGGCCTTCTTCCTTTTAATGGTAAGTATTGAACTAACCATCGTTATCGAAGAATCCGACGGTAGGTGTTCAACTAAATTATAGCCTATCTTATAACTACCAACCTGATTCCCATCATTATTAAATGTCATTATTTCTGTGGAAAGCAGCTTTTGATCAGCGGTATCCACAGTATAACGAATAACTTGATTTTGTGAGTCGGATGGAGAGTCAAAGACAACTACTGATCCGTATTGTTGCTCGAAATCAGCCGTTTCAATAGTCCTGTTTTTTTTGAATAAACTAGAGAGGCTTTGTGTCTCTAGTTCCTCGGATAATATTATTAACTTCTCACTTGTATCAAGTGTGACTTGATAATCTGAGTTTCCTAATAATAAATACGACGAATTTTTCATTGACCAGTTCTCGCCGAATTTTCTATAACTAAGCAATAACATTTGCGTTTGTCCATTTTCGCCCTTTGTTTCTAGCGTCAATTCTAGATGAACATTGTCTAATAGAGTAGAATCGACTAGCAACTGGTTCACTATATCCACTCCAGCACCGCTGTATGCCTGACCCATTAACTTAAGGTTAGGGATAAACAGAACCAACCCTATAAAAAGATTTGTTTTTAAGCTATTCATCAATGGCGGATGTTTTTACCGTTTTCAGTAATCGTGAATATTCCTCGCTCTGTTTCTCTCTTAACTCGAATCAGATTGCCTTCCAAATCATATTCGTAGAAAGTGGCATAATTGTTTTCATCAGAAGTAGAGGTTAAGCGCAAATATTTTGGATCATACGTGAAGGTTTTCATCGTAGAATTAATCGGCTGTATACGTAAATCATCTACATAAACATCCTTATTCGTGCTCAGAGTAATAAGCGTTTCACCCAATGGTGAACTATTATATACAATTTTATACGTCTTCTTCGTCCAACCCTCTACTGGGCTAGCCATAAGAGGAAGAACTGGCTTTACAATTGCGCCAGCAACCTTCAAGTCGACACTTGCTCCAACAGTTCCCTCCTTCACCCAAAAACTAACGTAATACTCAAGCTGTTCTGGATTAAAACGATCTATTAAATCTTCATTTCCTGGTTTGAATATTTTATAATCTGACCCAGAAAGCTGATCAGGGAGTTCAATTTCAATATTAATCTGTCCCGGGGTCTGATTTCCCAAATCAAGATTATTGGCTAGTGTGTGTGGCGTATTAGTTAAAAATAAGCTCTTATTTCCAGTATGACCTTCGCCTTGCTTTACATATGCAAAAGGGTTAAAGCTAGTCCACAAATTCGAATGGAAACTAGTGTACTTCATAACCTCAAGAAGGTTATCATCTATGTTGACCTTATTTAATTGAATTAATGCGTCATTCTGATCGCAATCAGCATCAAAATAAAACTCCCAGTAATCTTCAAAATTCTCAGCAAGTGCATCCTGGAGACCCGAATTATTTACTACAAAATATGGTTGTCTATTCACAGGACTAAAATATGCCGCATTGAAAATACCCAATACATCATGCGTTTGAACTTCATAACCGGTTGGATGATACTGATCTGACAGGGAGTTCCACTTCCACGGGTCACTTTGATTTCCTACTGTCAATGATTTAGTCCAGCCAGAACTGCCTACCGCAGGAGGATTCCAAAATATTTTATAACTCTGAAGTACACCATCTTCACGAATATTTGTACTATTAAAATCTCCTAGGATATCCTCAGATTGCACTCTTTGGTTGTACGTGTTTCTGGTATCATAATAGATATAGGATTTTTTAGGTCTCCAATTACCATATACACCTAAGATGTATGGATTCTCACCACCAGGTAGAGTTCCTTGTGAATTCCCTGCCGGCGGTGTTTCCGGTGTAACGATAACTTTCGTGCCACCAGATCCACCACTGCTCCCACCAGTACCTCCCGAATTAGGGTTAGCATCACAATCGGGGCAAGTAGACCAGAGATAGGCTTGTATTCCTGGATAAGCTGGAAATACTACTTCATAATAATTGTAATCAATACCTCCAATAACCTCATGGCTGACAAAATTTAATGACATATTAGCCATTTGATTAGCGTCACCTAATATTGCTACGTCGCTAGCATACTGAAAGGTGAACATTTCGGCACAAAATGTAGTTGACCCATTTTTATACTTGAATACTCCATTCGGCGGATCAGGTGGTGCGATTCCAGAATTATCATCATACTGAATATGAGTGATAAACTGGTCGCATGAAGGGAATGAGACTGAAGGAACCACTATTGAATTATCAGCAGAAGCCAATAACAAATCACCAGACCAAAAATCTGAATCAAAAACCCCTCTTCTTCCTGCATCTTTTGTCATAAGCCCACCAAAACTACTTGGCCGAGTTTTAGCTTTGTCAAATGTTGGATCAGATTTATCAGGTATTCTTTTCGGCTCGCCGGTCACATTTCTTTTATACGGCTTAGGCGGACATTCTGTGCCTTCACAAATGCTCCTTGAAACTCCATTATAATTAAATGTTGGATCAGTTAGGCAAAGTTTATTGATTGCCATCATCCTCAAATTATTCCTATTTTCCCTAAACCGTAGCCCATTGGAACACGGATTATCATCATCAAAAACAGACCCAACACAATTGTATCCTATTTTGTGAAAGCCTCGGAATGTTTGCCAGTTTTCATCGTATTCAATTGCACTAGAAGCTAGCACATTTTCGAAATCTGTTTCCAGTCCAAAGGCATTGGTAGTGATGTTCAACGGATTTGTCTTACTCACTACTTGGCCAATCGCCAGTCCTTGCATATTTCGTCTTCCGGAACGAATAACCTTCCCGTGATAACTGTCATTGTATTTGATATTTCCAGCAGCATCTATAAGTCCAAACTTATACATCGGCGTACCATTGATATCAACCTTTTCAATATGGAAAATCCAATAACGTTTAGGATTATTAGGAATAGCTATTTCATCTCCTTTTGCCAAGTATTGACCCGCATCTTCAGTAGCATATCCAAGGCCGTCATCAACAGTAAAGTCAAATTCATAACCTATATTTTCGTACGCTTGCCCCATCCCATCATAAGCCCAATGAGCAGGATAGGTCATGCTATAAATGTCATCATCAAATGAGTTTTTTGTTTTGGTCAAGAGCACCGAACCTGTTTTCGCATCGAAAGCAACATTCTCTGTTTCTACAGAATAGGCATTAGTCCTATTAATAACCTTCGTTAATAAGCCTGATTGTGTAATGACTTTCGTCATCGATGCCGTAACTATATAATTCTCAACCCTTCTGTATTTTGGTAAAGGAATCACAAAAATTAAAGGCACCCCGGGCTGGGCATAATCAAAATTCCAATCAAATCCTGGAACATGAGTTATTTCTCGATTTTCATTTAAATCAACATAGGCATCTATATCAACCCCAATTGGTTTAATTTCAAAACTACCATCGGGATTTAAGACAGTCACCTCATTATCAAGCTCTAATTTTCCAGTTCCAGGGTTTAGTGAACTATACGTTGAACTAGTCCTATGCTCATTGTTCACCTTATATTCATACGCCACTTCACTAACTAATTGGTTAGTTTCAGAATTCCATGTAGAACTTCGCTTCAGTTTTCCATGCATGTCATTCAAAATAATCTGAAACCCTTGACTAGCAGTAATGCCCTGGACAGTCGATCCAAACATGGATGCCAAAGCATGCTGAAGGCCCTGTGGATCTTTTAGACCTCCCTTATTAACACGTTCTAAAGTTGTACTTGAAGATCGAGTGGGGAATTCTTTGGCTGTGTAAAATTCTGTTACTGTATACCCATTTGTATGCCTGTTGATGGGAAACGATTCAAGACCCTCAATATCTTGAGGCAATTCGACTTTCGTCACGATGCGGCTATAACCGACAACCGCTGCAGGATAAAGAAACTCACAAAAAGGCTCAAGATCATATAAATGATTTGCCAAGGCCAATAAATTTGGCGTCTCTGTATAATGTATCGGAATTTTAAAAGGGTTTTCTTCCCCTCCAATGATTGGCTCATAACTAGCAACACCAGAACTGCTGCCATCTTCCAAAGTATACGAATAGGCAGTGCTGTAAGTTGAAGAGACGTTGGAGTTATCAAACGAAGACCAGTTATCGGTAAAAGAAATTTTAGAAATCCGACTGCCTCCTCCATATTTTCTGCCATCTGGAGTATTAAGCCTGACAACTGATTTGGTTATGTCCGTTTCAAGAGCATATGACTCATCTAACATTTTACTATTGAATCCCCTAATGGTATTAATGAACTCCATTGCTGGTCTCAATATTTCCTTAGGTGTTGTGTATCTAGGGTTATCCGGGTCACTTATATTATCACTTGCAGGAAATGCCAAATAATTCATATTATTTCGAATAAACTGCCAGGCTGTTTTCGCTATGGGATTAGTTTCATACTTTCTACCTTCCTTCAGTTTCACTGACTCTAGTTGTATCCAACCCACATTTGAATTTGTCGTAATGCCCGCATTTTTAACCTTACTATCATTCTCTGCAATTTTTGCAAACCCTTCAATATATTCATAGTTGGGTCCATTTTTATCGGTTTGATGATAGTTATTCATATTTATTCGAATCCTGAAATAAAGCTCGTCAATATTTTTTAAGTATTTCTCCTTAAATTCTTCATTTGTTGTTACTTCGTGGGGTATATCTACAAAAATGAAATTCTGAGGTACCGTATAAGAGTATAGGTTATTTGTAATTGAGTTATTTTTATAGGCAGAAGCTGTTTTACCAAAACCTCGAATTCCAAACATTTCCATGGAAGTTCTGTCTTGAACATATTGGTAATCGTCTGATTCATATTCTAAATTTATTTCTCCGCCTGATGGCAAAGTAATTTGAGAAAGATTCCAAGCGCTAGCATTTAAATTGGCATTATTGCCTTCTTGAGTAGAATAAGGAAATCGGGCATTATATTTCCCTTGACAATCATTGACTTTATAAGCGCCCCAGCGATCATTGGCTTCTGGATCATAGTCCGGGTTTAAACTGCTATAGTTAAAAAGATATGGGCTTTCCGCACCCAGTTGACTCCCTTGATAAGTAAACCAGATTTTATGAAGTGTAAGTTTACCGCTGTAACGATTTTGATCCACACCAGAAACTAAAGGGTGGTCCGATCCAGTGGATGTGCCGACATTATTCGGCACATTCTTGCATAAATCATATGAATATGCAAAATGTACAGTCTTCAACAATGTGCTTGAAGGAGTCGGGTTATACGTTGCATCAAAGGTTGGACCGGTGTGTTCTGTATAGATATTTATTTGATCAAGTTTCCATAATGGGCGTGTTCCTATTCCTCCATGTTCACCTACGACTTCATAAGAATCTTTCCTGCCAGTTTTATCATAAATAAACTCTGCTTTTTGGTTTTTGGAACGAACAGATTTAATATACCACACTTCCTTCTCACCATAAACATAAGATGCCTTATTGTCATTGTCGTTTGATTCCAGCCCTAGGTAACCATTTGCGAAGGCCGCATATGGAGTGCGCCATTTATAGTCCTCCATAACCTTGTCATATTCAAAAAGCACATAATCACCCAAATCATTTGGTGTCGGGCCATTATTATCAACATCCACATAGTCAACGCTCAACACCGCGGTTATATAATAAGAGTGTGCATATGCCGGTGTCTCTGTGCTAGAGTATAAATGTTCCTTTCCTCGATCATTATCTAGGGTACTCTCTTCTGTCGTATTATAATGAGTGCTATTTGGTTTACATATATCATTTCTCGTGTCATGAGCTACATTAAATGTGACTTCTTTTTGCTTTGTATTATACAATGCTTGACCGTATACATATCTTCTACCATCATCACCAACTACATTGATTTCAGCGACATGATGGTCCTGGGCATATGCACTTACATATTTGGTAAGTCCGAAATCCTCAGCTTCAATCGCCGTCATATGACTCATCAACTGGTTTCTTTCAGCTCTTTTCCCCTTTACTATAGAATTAGTTGAAGATGTAGGATTGTGAGAAAGTTTATCTGTGACATATGAAGAGACGGCAAACCCATTGATAGGATTATCACAACCAGAACACTTGCCATGATTAATCTCTAATGCCGTTGGAGAATAACGGTTCAAAGCATTGAGATAATCTTCATCTACTGAAATTCGTTCGCCAACATTCTTAAAATATACTTTTTCCTGATTTGCATTCCCATTAACAGCACCAAAACTGTATTTCTCTGAGGATAAATTACCATACTCATTTCGCCATTTTCCAGAATAGCCCTTTCTAAATAAATATCTAAAGTTGATTCCGTTTTTCGCTATGTTCCCAACGCCCCATTCAACATCAAAATTACCAGAGGGCATACTTCTATTATTAGTTTTGGGCTGATGCAAAGTACCCACCGCTCCTTGGTATAACTTATAACTCCCAGAAATACCTTGCCCTGTAACCGAATAATTATCAGCAGTCTGATTTGCTTGATGAATATTCTGGGTGAATCGATTTATTTGACCCGCAGAATTTTTTATCTGATTGTAGTCAAGGATATAATCCTCTGAACCATTTAAGCCATTATACTCTGGTAAATAAAGTGAGCCCAAAGTCTTTCTTGATGTCGATTTTTCTTCATTTCCAAACCAATCTACGCTTGCGCTGAATGTACCATATGCATAGAGCCCTAACGACTCCAAACCCTGTTTGTAGGAAAAAGAATACGAGGCAGATTTTGTGTTATTTGCATTTGTTGGTTGATAAGATGGCGCACTGGTCATGAAACTCATTCCCCCTTGATATGAAGATGATTGCGTGCTTATATAATGAATGTGAAGCGCCTCCTTTGGGGCATTATCCTCTGTATCTCCCCCTTCATATTTGTCTACATAATTACCAGCATACATTGATAGATTAAGTCCAATGTTTTTTATTCCAGTTCGCGAATTCATTCCAATACCTAGTCCGAGGCCCAGCATTCCCGTATATTCATATTCCTCCCTTTCTATTGTACGCAACGCGGCCTGATAGGATAACCCAGCAGTAGCATCATACCCTTCAAAAGAACTAAATGAAATATCAAAATTAGCCCCAATGCCATTGGGCCCGCTCAATGACTTTCCAAAACCAATATCATATCCAAGCCCCCTATAATTATGGTACTGAATACCGAGTTTGAGGCTGTAATTAATTTTTTCTTGATCCAACCAACTGGTAATATTAACCCCATTCACAACCTTATCAGGAAGTTTTTGACCAAATGCTTCCCCTTTTTTATCGAATTCAAATGATGCACTTAATCCAATCTGGGGCTTCAAATTATTCTTATATTGAATTACATCGCCTTTAAAATCATCTGGTATCCCCTGTAATTGTCTATTTATTGAACCTGGATTAATATTCCAACCCAAACCAACAGAACTCGCCTCCTGGTCCATAGTAATTCCGCTGTGATAAGAAATATTTATTGGGTAGCCACCAACGTCAAACAACGGAATGTTGTATGTGAAATCCCCAGTAAATGGATCCACCATCTGGGTAGTTGCTATTGGCTCAAAGCTTTGAACTTCTGGCTGGGATGGCCCACTGGTTAGTCCATACGCTTGAATGGGATAAATAAGTTGTTCGAACATGCTGATAATAACCAGTACACTAAAAACTTTTGTGGTTTTAGACTTTCGAATGTGGTTAAGTAGATTCATTTATTCCGTAATCAGTTTTTAATCAATTCAATACTGTTAATTTTTCTAAGCTCTTTGCTCGTTACTGGCCATTTAATAATGCCAAAACTGAACATGTTATCATGATACTCTAGCTGAAATTCAGCGTCCTTGTTCACTGTGTACGGGAAACTTATATTTATACAGTCAAAGGGAACTAAATCGTAGGTTCTTTCGTAATGGTATAAGACTGGCAAAATGGTGTCCGACCCCTGCTTAAATAAAAAGTCATAGCGTGCATCTCCATCTAAGTATTGTAATCGGTCCAAATAATCGCCCTTGTTAACGGAAGTATGCCTAGAAAGGCTTTGTGATTCATTCTGATTGGAGAAATAAACCCTAAACATGGCGAAGGAATCCGTTGCTTGACTTTCTAAATTCTTTCCTAGCATTTGTGCCGCTTTCCAATAGATGCTTGGTAAGTATTGGATTACCAATTTTTCATCATTAACAACATACTCATGACGCATGCCTGACGCTTCTGAATGAATAAATTGAATCAATCCTTCAGGTGTCATTTTTTCCTTGCAGCCAAAGAAAAACAATGCAGTTAGTCCAATTAAAATTGAAGGCTTCGTCATTTATTCAAACCAGCATAGGTTTCATTCAAAAACCTGGTAAACTCCTCACTCACATCCAGACCTTCCTCATAAAAGATCAAGTCTGTAGATTCGCTTTGGCCAATGAGATATTGAAACCCTTTCTTTTTGCTAAATTCTTTAGCCTTAGCATGGATTTGGGTAAGCACCATTTTATTGTATTGTCCTGCAACACCTTCATTTCTTTCAGAGAATTCCTTGGAGATATTCTGGAATTGCTGATAGAGTAAGTTCAATTGATTCTGAGCATTTTTATCGTTTGGGTTTGATACGGCAACGGATTCTGCAGCACGAATTTGAAATTTTAGACTATCTATCATAAAACCCTGATATTCATCCATTTTTCTCATTTTTGCTTCCAGCTCCTTTTTCATGTCGAATTCGTCATAAACCTTATCAATATCAAAAAAGGCAACCCGCTGATTTGAAGAATTAAGCATCGCATAAGTGGACATTACCAATGAACCAACTACCGCAATTCCTAATAGCCACCACTTCATCTTATTCACATTCATTCGTTCTGACGTATTTAAAGTTTAATTCCATTCTAATTCCATTGATTGTATACATGACTAGCTTATAATCCCCGTTTGGTAAATCCAGTCCATCAGCACAAAGCATCACCGAAAACGTGTTAAATCCTTGGTGCGTTCTAAAGCCCAACATATCCCCGTTTACAACCTCAAGTCCATTGCTATTAAGAATTGACGCCCTCGTGGCGATACTCGAGTTACCTCCAGACTTTTCATTATACCCTACCTTCAATTCATTGTCGATGATAGATGTATGCGATGTGCCCCTTTCAGGATTTAGAATCACAATAGGCGTATTCGTGATTTTCTTAGGCTTCGGACAATAAATAAACCTCCAAACTTCAGAACTAGAAATCACCTGACCTTTGACTTTAGCTTCTACCTTCCAAACATAAACTGCGCTGTCTGCAAAAGGTCTTCCATTGAACGGATAGGAATAGGTGGTGTTTCTAATCTTACCAAATTCATGATGGGTAGGATTATATTCAATTGCCTCCACATTCGACTGGTTGTTAAATACCTCTTTGATTAAAATGCTGTATTCGATGTCAAAAGCACTGATGCCATCTTGTTGCGGTTGAGGAAATAGGAAAGCTGACCAATTAAAGATTGGGAATTTTTCTGTCAGTGTATCTCCATCATCAACAGTAACCAACAGTATTGCTGGAAATTGTGTCGATTGTATGCTCACATTATATGAACCTAAACTGTTAGCAACACCATTTGTAATCTGTTCTAATTCATAGTCAATCTGGTAATCGCCAATTCCAAGATATATATTGGAGTGATAAAACTCTTTTCCAGATTGAAAAGTTCCGTTTTGCGGAGTAAGGTTTACATTCTTAAAAGCAGAAGAGCCAGGAGAGGCATTGAAGAGATTAGATTTCCAAACAAATTTGCTATTCGACGAATTATCAGATAGCGTTATTTGAAGCGTCAGATTTGATGTGACTGTATTCGAAGCATTTACTATTTGTGCATCAAAACATTTACTGAGCTGATACCTTCCAACATTAGACCCAGAAGCCTGCACGGTTATCTGGGCCTTTGCAGTGCCTATCAAGCAAAGACAGGCTAAAAGTAGATGGAATAATTTCTTAAAATTCATAAGTGACATTCGTTTGAAGTCTGTTCAATGTTCTATTGGTCGTATAATATTGGCCACCCAAATAGGAGGAGTTGATATCGTAGCTAACCCCTAAGCGAAAGGATTTCAATTGTCCGTCAATGCTCACTCCTCCTCCTGAATTCAGTGAAGAACCATTTTTAGCAATTGAATACCGCAGGCTTGCATTGGTGTTCTTTATCGCTGAACAGGTAAGCTGAAAAGCAGCTGATTTTTGCACTAATTCCATCGATGAGGCACTTTGCTCGATGACCACTCGGTTTGTGCTCATAGTAATTCCAAGCATCCAAGATTTAGCAACCTTCAACTGATCGGAAATAGAAAGAAGCTGACTCCTTGTTTTGATGAACTCCGACTGCTTGTTTTCTTGAACATTCGTCGTCAATTGAAAACGATGAAGCATTTTCCATAGTTGAACGGAATAAGAACTCTGGATTTGACCAAGATTAAGTAGCTGCTGGTTCCCATTTAGGTAGCTCCTGTTAAATCGGTGATAAAGTATAATGACCTTAGGAAGCCGAGCTGGGTTAATCTTCAATTTTGTTTTAACCTGCTGAATATTAGAAACGCTTTCTTCTCTGGTATAAATTCCAGTCCCACTTAATTGAATCAAATTCTTAAAAAATGACTTTGAAATATTCAAGTCAACGCTCCTTAACCCATTAATTTTATAGGGGTTTAATACGGTTGAAAAACGACTAGATACTTCAGTAAATCCTACTTGAATAGAATAGCCCTTCACATTTCCTTTTAATGCAGATTTTGCGGAAAGACCCGGCATAATGTTATTATTTAACAAGATGGATTGCTCGCGGTAATTGCTTTCACCTTGATCTAACCCAACTTCAGGATTAAATACTTTCATATGCGTCATAGCAATCTCACCCTCATACTCAAGAAGTCCATTTTTAAGAAGGGTCTTTGAATACTCCAGGTCAATTATTGGATTTCTTAACCGTGTATTATTCGTTGTGTTAAAATTATGAATGAGGGTAGCTCTAATCTTATAGCTCTCCGTTTTCTCTTGTCCAACGGAGTACCGAAGCATCCCAATTGAGCTATTTCCAACCAATAGGTTTGCAATACGACCCGCACTTATTTCATGTGTAAGTGTTCCTATTTGAAGGGAAACATCAGCACCTTCCACGGCAGATTGATTAAAGGTAAGTTCTGGGAGACTCGGATAAAACTTCCCAACCGCGAGTGAATTTAGCTTCACATTTTGTAACCGCGATCTGAATTCTTCGCCTCTAGCGCGCGTGCTTTTGAGCGACTCATTTCCCAAATTTTCAACCAGATGCTGAGGAGAGATTTCACTTATGGAGTCTGATAGACTCTTAAGTTCTTGGAGGTGTTGTTTTAGCAATTCAGCCTGTTGAACCAGCGAATCAAGATTCTCCTTATACTGCGCGACAGAATCTTGGTTTAACAAAGAATCTTGACCATTCAGTGAGAAATCGGACTTTTTCCGTAATGAATCGGGAACCTCTAAATTCAGTGACGTGTCAATAGGAATTTTATTATCTGGAATTTGAGCTGTGAGCGAGTCTTTTAACCTCTCTTCGATGCGATCAAGATCTTCTTGAATTTGTGACTTTTCCTTCTCAATCTTTTCCAGCAATTCCTTCTTAAAGTCGGCCTGACGTTTTTTCAATTCATTTTCCGCTCTATTCTTTGCCTGTTTCTTGAGCTCCGAGAATTTCAGTATGTCAAATTGCAAATTCGAATAGGAAAGCGGCTTAAATTGACCTGCGTTCCCTGGGCTGAATCTAAAATTACCTTTAAAAGGCAAACCCCATAAAGTAAGCTCGGGGTTTATCGTATAGGTCACAAAATGTTTTGGGAAATAGCTGTATTCGTAATTAGCGCTATTGTACTCATACGTTACAGAAACATCGCCATGAATACTAATAGGGAAGTCGTTTTTAACATCAGGTGCATTATCAAGTGCATCAGGCATCTTTGCTATGGCATATTCAAACAAAAATTCCCCATTGTACTCATTGAGTTCATCAACAATGGTATGTCGAACAAACACTTTTGAATGCTCGGTCCAATCAATTGCAGAAGCCCCTTCATTATCAGCACATATTTTTCCAAGAAGATTTACAGAGTCCTGAACAATAAAGTGGGAAGATTCAAATTGTGCTACCTCAACATAATTCGAGTCAAGAATGCTTGTTAAAATACTTAGCGTTTTTGAAGAACCATCGAGTACATGGATGGAACAATTTGATAAAGACACTTGGAGTTGTTGGGGCAGAATCTGCCTAGAATAAGCCTGAATAAAGGCTTGACCATCTGCTTCATTAAGCGCAGTGAACAATAGCATGAAGCAAAAAACAGATCTGGTCAAGACGCGTTATTAAGGCAATAGGTTCATGCAATTATACCTAACGCTTTCATATAAAAAAACTATTCTTCAAAATTTTGACGAAATACGTGAAAGAAGGCTCGAATTCTCGTCAATTGACTAATAATTAACGGGATTTCAATCAAAGCACTAAGAGTTAAATGCCGACATGGTTGCTACTGTGGGGAAAATACCTGCATATAATCGTTAGATACTAACAAGTTGCTATTTAAACAGAACTTTCATCCACTGAATAAATAATCTAGACGTTATATTACCTGCAGAAGAACAAGAATCTGATTGGATCATTAAACAAGCTAATCAATAATTCTATTGAGTGACCATTCGGTTTGTGAATCGGCAAAAATCAATGTGCAGACGTGCGCGTTTCAAAAATGACAATCCTCCTTTTACTTTGTCACGCATTGGCCAATTATGCAGGTTGACGGCATGCAATAACTTTATTGCTATTCCCTCTGTTAACTGGAAAAATCGCTGGAATTGTCCCCACTTAGACGAAGGCAGTTAAACCAGCTAAACTCTACAACATCAACAAATAAGACTAGCGTAAATTGTGGGTTTTTTGGAGCGCTAAGGTTCCGTTTTTTCCAATTAATGTTTGCTTTTTTTGAACCAATAAAATAAGCCTCTACCATTTGAGTTTGAAGTGTAATACGGTTTATGGTAGTATTTGAGGATTGGGTATATTGCATGCGGCTCTCAGCCCATTGAGATAAATCAGCGCCATCTAGAAAACAATAGCTTGAGCCAAAGAATAAAGTATACAAATTATATGGCAAACGATCTGGTGTCCTATTCGCGTGCAGGCGACGCTTTTCATTATAGATGGGCAGCTAAACGTTGTCTGAGGTTGATAAATCCGAACGCACAAGTCAGAGAAATATACATTGAAGGGTCTCCGGCTGTTGAAAAGGCGGGTGAAGATGTAATAGATGTCTCCGAGCATAGCGTTAGCGATGATGGAAAAGTAAGAATCGACTATTACCAATTGAAGCATAGCACGGTTCAAGTTGATGATCCTTTTCAAATTAGTGACTTAAAAGGTACCCTCAAGGGTTTTGCTGCGAGATATTTGCAGCATAAAAGCGAAATAGACTCTGGAACATTTGCCATTTATTTTACTATCATTTCCAATCGAGGGTTTGCCAGCTCATTCAAAAATAATCTGGCAGCTATCGCAAAAAAGGAACAGGTTGGTAAAGTTTTCAAACGGACAATTGAAAATTATACCCTACTCACGGCTAGCGATCTGGAGTCATTCTGTTCCGTGCTGCAAATCCAAGATGCTGAAGGAAATTACAATGTTCAAAAGGAAGAATTGAGAATAGAGCTGGCTCTATTAATGGCAGGTTCAATTGAGAATTCTCAAATTGAAAATCTTATCGCATTAGTCCACGACAAGGTACTGCCTGGCCCGAACAATGTCATTATTCGGGAAGACGTCTTAAGGCGCTTTGGCATTACATCGGAAACGCAATTGTTCCCAGCTCCAGCTAAATGGGAAGAGGCCGGGAGAATTATTGAGAGGGATCAATCTAAGATAATTTTAGACGGTATTAAAAGTTCCTCGCATCCTGTTATAGTTCATGCTGCTGGGGGGGTGGGTAAATCGATTTTTTGCCGTCAGTTAATTAAATCTTTGCCTGAAGGATCCATAGGTATTGCCTATGACTGTTTCGGTGCAGGGAGATATAGGAAAAGAACGGAATCAAGACATAAGCATAGAACTGCTTTGGTGCAAATAATGAATGAGCTTGCTTCAAAAGGCTTATGTGACCCATTTCTCGTGCAGAATTCAGATTTGGATGAAGATATTATGAGGAAGTTTCTCATTCGAATTGATGCTTCTATTAAATCCTTGAAGAAAGCGACAGATTCTGCTCAGCTTTATCTTCTAATTGATGCTGCGGATAACGCGGAAATGGCGGCAACAGAATACCAGGAGTCATGTTTTGCTCATGAGTTGTTGCATGAAAATATACCTGAGGATTGTAAAGTGATATTCCTATGCAGAACGGCGAGAATTCCATTATTACAACCTCAAAGTATAATTCCTCAATTTGAGCTAAAACCATTTTCAGAGGAAGAAACACAAAGAAATCTGCGCGAATATTTTCCGCAAGCGAATAATGGAGATGGAATTGAGTTTCATCGCTTAACCTATGGAAATCCTAGGGTACAAGCCAATGCCTTGGATGTACGATATGAGTCGATTAATGCACTATTGACATCACTTGGATCAGGTATGTCTGTAGAGACGCAAATTGAACAACAATTAAATTTGGCCGTCTCAAAGATTATAAATAGTCTACCAGCTAACCATCACCATCAGATTAATTCAATATGTACGGGAATGGCAAGTTTGCCTCCAAATATTCCTGTTCAAGTTTTATCAAGGGCTGCAAATGTGACAGTTGAAGATGTCAGAAGTTTTGTCTCGGATTTTGGCAGATCTCTTTGGTTATCTGACGCTTCTGTGCAGTTTAGAGACGAGCCTACGGAAACATGGTTTAGAACCAAATTTTTGGCTACAACTCAAAACTATAAAGACTACATTCACCTTTTAGAGCCTCTAACACGCGATTTATCTTATGTTGCAGAGGTTCTGCCGCAATTATACTTGCAGGCTGAACAATATGACAAACTCATTCAGATTGCATTATCAGATAATTATTTACCTGAGAACCCAATTGATGCTAGGAATATCCGGGTTCATCGTTTGCAATTTGCGTTCAAGGCTGCACTTAAGCTCCCAAACTATAAAGATGCCTTTAAACTGGCAATGAGAGCGGGAGAAGAAGTGGCCGGAAGCGACAGACAGTTATCTCTTTTCCAGTCTAATATAGATTTGCTTGCCATTCTCCAAAGCAAAGATAAGGTTCAAGAAATTGCTTTTAAAAGGTTACTTAAGAGTACCTGGCAAGGATCAGAAAATGTTTATTCGGCATCACTCCTTTCTGGGATATCAGACTATCATGGAGAGGCGAGAAGTTATTTAAGATCTGCCTTAAACTGGCTACGCCTATGTTTTGAAGAACAAAGAAAGAAGGAAGCAAATTTTTATGACTCCCATGTTCAAAATAGTGATATTTTGGAGCTTGTCTGGTCGTATTTAAACCTTAACGGCGTAAAGGATTGTGCGGAGTTTCTATTCACGTGGACACCGAAAAGCAACATGTTCAACATAGTGCAAAATCTTATTTCCAGGCTAATTGATGTTGGGAAAGTTGATGAGGTAGATGAATTTCTCGATTTCTTCGATAGGGAGCCATTTTACATTATGGCGACAACAAGTGCCTTAATTAAAGTTGGTAGGTTTCCTGAAGCAAGCAACCTAGAAACTTGTTTAGACATACTTTGTGAGAAGGGCGGCATAATTGTTAAAACAGAACAAATCCATGATCCGATAACACCCATGGTTATTACTTTTTTAGAAGCATGCGTTTTTAGGAAATTGAATCCTCAAAAGATACTGCAGACACTTAAGTATTATGTACCGTTACGAGCCACCTGGCCGGTTTATCGATCCTATTTGTCGGATGAAAGATCTAGTTATTTAAAGGCGACCGCTATACGTGCTGTTTTAGCTGGAAAGTCTAAAATAGACATAAAGTCTGTTGCTCCTAAATCGTTTGGTAGCATGGATAGACCGAGTGAGTTGAATAATGATATTAAGACATTTAACGAAGTATTTAACGGTTTGTTTCCTTGGTACATGCTTAGGGCTCAGGTTTTATATAATGATGGTTTTAGAATCGTTGAAGTAATTGACTCTATTGGTCAATCTTCTGGAAAAGCCAGAGCAAATAGGTATGGTAATAATGATAGCTTGCCAAATGAGATTGCAGAGGCCTTGGCTTCCACCTTGGTTATCAATCATAATGCGAATCCTGATGATATAGTCCAGGTGTTTGAGGAATTTCTTAAAGACAAAAGAGCTTTTTTGGTTTACGATAAATTAAAAACTCTGCATGCTGCACATCGATTACCGCATTTATTTGGCATTAGACAGCAATTAGAAGAATCTACTTATAGTCAACTTAAAGATTCTCATTACGGTAATCCGGAAGAAATAGCCAACGGATTGATAGTCTTGGCACGTGCAGTTTTGATTTCTTCGACTGAGGACGCAAGCGAATATTTCAATGAGGCGGTTAGTATTGTGTCAAAATTTGGCGACGAAATCGCACACCGTTGGGAGGGAATAGTCTCCATTGCAAAAAGGGCGGCAGCGGAGGAAACTGTTTCTAACGAATTAGCGTATCGGTTCATTAGGTGTGCGGAATTGGTTGGCGAGTATGTAGGAAGAGAAAAGAATTGGAATAGAGCGGAAGCTATGCAGGTATGCACAAGAATGTCCCCAGGCATTGGAATTTCTGCGTTAAGTAGATGGCGGGATCGTGCTACAGGTCATCTTCCGTATCAATTGTACGCGGTATTGGTGGACCTCATTAGCTCGGGAAAAATCCCTTCAACGGTGGGCTGGTCATTGGCTAGTTTCCTTTCTTCAGATATTGTATCTGATTTCTTGTCATTATGTATAGAAAATGAAGTGTCAACCGATGTAAAAAAGAGTTTTCTTTATGATGCGGTTCGCTTGTATCAATGTGAAGGCGCTGATGGAAAGGTTTGGGACGAATTGGGTCAAATTGCTGTTAAACATCAAATTGATAATGATTTATTGCCGGAAATCATTCGTATGTTTAACGGCAACAGAAAAAGCGAACCTTCTAAAAGTAATCAAACATCATTTGAAGAGGAAACTACTCCAGCAGATTCTAAGGAAAAATGGGGTTACCTTTTTGAAGGAGTGCAGCTTTCCGAGCTGGAAGGTTTTAATAAGTTGATCGAAAAGTTTGAATCAGAAACTCAACGCGACCAGAAATATTGGGCTTTAAGAAGTTTATTGGAGGAAACTGTTTCTCGACTGGAAGTAAAATCACTTTGGCAATTTATTGACGTGATTTTTCTTACGGACTCAATTAACCACTATGACATTCAATATGTCCTTTCCTTATTGTTTCAACGGTGGGGTCACAAAATCAGCCTTAAAAACAAGTCCGCGGACATCGTTTATAGATATGGGCAGCGTTTCGCTCATGAATTGACAGAAAAGTATTCGTTTGATTCCATAAGTAGAGAGTTGAATTTGGAAACAGATATTACGAAAAATCTTCAAGCTGGTATGGTTTCCGGCCTAACGAGTAGCGAAGAACTCACTACGGCTCTTGGTTTCTTCGGTTTTGTTAAGGTCGCATCTTCTTTGATCGATAGTCGAGATGCCGCGGATGTAGTTGATTACGCACTATCTCGATTTGAATTACATATTGAGCCCACCTTTGGTGATGGTGATTGGAATGATAGACTGAATATTTCAAGCAATATTAATAACAATATTGCCGGATTTATTTGGTCCGCGCTCGGATCACCTAGGTCAGTGGACCGATGGAATGGTGCTCATTGTCTTCGAGGGTTAGTAAAATATAATTGTGTAGATATTCTAAATGAGCTGATGTACTGGTTTGAACACGAGGATATTGGAGCATATGGTTGTGCTGATTTCCCCTTTTATCGTCTGCATGCCAGGCAGTATCTTTTAATAGCTTTTGCGAGAGCGTCGAAGGATTACCCTGAAAGGTTTGTTAAATATTCGGAGATATTTAGCAAAAGTGCGCTGAATGAAAAGCATCTTCTTATTCAAAAATTCGCTGCAGATATTGCTTTGAATATTGAAAAAGCTTTCGCAGGAACATATAAAAAGGAAGCAGTGGATTCTTTGAGGACAGTTGGATCTAATACCAGACAAGTCCAAGTCCAAGAATACGGATTCTCAAAGGACAGTCCATGGCACGAGGAAGGTAGTATTGATACGAAGATTAATCGTCATTTTGGGTGGGATTTTGAGCGTTACTGGTATCAGCCACTTGCGAAAGTTTTTGGTATTCCTGAGAAACAGATCGAAGACTTGGCGGCAAAAGTGATAGTAAAAGAATGGGGTATTGGAAATCGGGAAGGTGGTTATAAGGATTCAAGAGTGGGTCTTTGGAACAGTTCATCTTATGAGGGGGAAACGAGACACAGTCATGGTACATACCCCAGAACTGACCGATTCGATTTTTATCTTTCCTATCATGCAATGCTTGTTGTTGCAGCTCGACTTATTGAAAAGTTGCCAGTTATAAAAACCAGTGATTGGTCAGAAGATGACCCTTGGGCAGATTGGCTATCAAAGCATTCGTTAACACGGGAAGATGGATTATGGTTGGCGGATATTCGGGACCCATTACCCCTTGAGAGACCGGATTGGATTGATGACGAAAAGAGTAAGTCTTGGAAAGCGGATATTGTTGACGCGGGTTTTATTAAATGCTTGCAGAGGTTAGAAAAGGATGAAATATGGATTAATGTATGCGGGAATTGGTTTGAAAAAGCCAACGAAAGGAGAGAAAATTTTTCGATCAATACGGCTTTGGTTTCACCAAAGACGGGAGACGCTCTATTACGTGCGTTGGCAACATGCGATAATCCACATGACTATAAATTGCCATTTTTTGAAGAAGACAATATGGAGATTGACTCCGATATATTCCAATTAAAGGGATGGATAAATGACTGTTACAATCAAAAACGACTTGATGAATACGATCCTTATGCCGGACAAATATACTATCCAACTTATTCGTTAGGAGATAAGATCGTTGAGAATTTGGGATTAGTAGCAGATAGTTCTGGCAAGAAATGGAAAACCCATAATGCTTCCGAAGATGTTTTGGTTTGCGAAACTTGGAGTAGTTCTGGGCATACTAGTGATGACGATCCCGATCAGATAGGAATAGTATTAAGGGCTAAGCTTTCTTTCCTAAAGAAACTTTGTGAAACGTTTAATTATGATATAATTTTTGAAGTGAGTATTAAACGCGACATCTACCATAGTTATAGTAGAGATACGAATGAGTACTCAACTCCAGTGTATAAACTATTAATATTGTCCTCAGATGGAAAACTCAGAACAACAGGCGCGGATTATCAACTTGGGTAGCCTCCTTGTGCGTGAGCTAGGAATAGATGGTGGAGTGGATACTTTTTCGAAATGGATGACGCATTACATTGCTGAAAAAATCATTTTCGCCGAAGAATTACCTCCCGGGAAGAAAAAGCGTGAAGCAGAAAATGAATGCTTCGATATTGTTCTTAAGCTATGGGAACGCAGATGGAGTTTGGGTTCTGGCAGAAGGCCTTTAGAAGATTTTGAATCGATTCTGCGGACTATAGAAAGAATGAACCCAGAAAAGGAGGAGCCTTTCTTTTATAGTTCTGTAGATTATGAATTATCCGCACTTGAAAAGGAGAATACGCGATTTAAGGACATTATGTTCTGTGCAAATTTAGCCTCCGATATTGACAAGGTTGCAAGAATTTGGATTGAGAATATTTTGCATTCGGCGGCAGTTCTCGCAAAAAATGAAAAATCGGGAGCCTTACTTAGAAATGCCGTTTCATTGCCAAAGAATGCTGATATTAGAGTCATCAATATTGTTCTTAATAATCACCCTCTTGTTGGACTAGATGATGATCAAGAAGATGATGATGAAAAGAAGAAACGAATTGAAAGACTGAAGATGAGAATTGAGGAATTGCAGAAATTCTCCAAACTCAATAAGGTTTTGATTAAAGGCTACAAAAAGGATTTGGATGATTTACTGTGATTTAAGTTCAAGTCAAACCATTCGTCAACTACTGGTAATTGAGAATTAACAAGGCATATTATGGAAAAGTTGTTCGGAATGGTTGATTCGAAATTTGATGAAGCTTTTGTAAAAGCTCTTATTGAAACGGAGGCTTTAGAGTCCGTGCATTTGGACTTTAAGCGAGGAGACTCTCTATACTTTAAAGAAGGTAAGGCCGACAAAAGAGAAGAGCTGGCTAAGGACATATCTGCCTTCGCAAACAGTGACGGAGGTATTTTGGTTTATGGAATAGAAGAACAGGATCATAGGGCTCATGAATTGACATTTGTGGATGAGACTCGAGTTTCAAAACTTGGCATTGAAGACGTATTAAAAAACCGAATTAGAAAAAACATTAAGGGAATTGGAATTCACTACATCCTGATAGAAAATGACCCAAAACAACTGATAGTAGCATTTAACATTCCCAGAAGTAATGATGCTCCACATATGGTCGGAAACAAATTCTATAAGCGATTCCAGACACTGAGTGCTCCAATGGAAGAATACGAAGTCCGGGATTCTTATTTCAGAACATCAAAACCTGTTTTGCAATTAGATATTCAAACGGAACGCTCAGGCCGCGGTGGAGAATTAAAGATTATTATTCGAAACATCAGTGCCGCCATTGCGTATGATTACAAACTCATTATTGATATTCCGGCCGAATTTATGAGCGCCGCTTATGAATCCCAAAGACGCAAACTCCGAGAGTATTATATTGGTGATCGTAGTCCTTATTATTATTCCATTCCCAACCGTAGCCCACTTTTTCCAATTGAGGAAAATGTCATATTGCAGTTTACGTTTCATAATATTCAGCAATCGATTTTATCAGACCCCAAAATTAGATTCGAGGTAGTTATATATTATGATGGAGGCTTTGAACGAAAGGATTTCTGCTTTATGGAAGAAACTATAGATGGAAGTAAGACATGAAAAAGCCAATTGAGATTACAGTATTCCTCATAAGTTCAGTGGCGAAATATTCTCTAAGAACTTAAATTAAGTCATCAAAGCATATATGAATAACAAGTGGTTGGAACCGGATGAACGGTGGTCAATTTTTGGATATAACGACTAGCAGCAATTCATCACGAACCTTGCTATCTGTTTAAATTTCGCGTGCATATTACATGCAACCCTATAAAAATCGAGTAGAAAGATAACGGTATAAAATATTACAGTTATCTGTCCTCTCACACCACCGTACGGACGGTTCTTTAGAGGAAGAGTGTTGTAGAATGGTATTAACAAATTGGATGAATTCTATAAAAATTCAGTTCAAAAAGCTTCTACAACCCTTGCCCCTCGGAAAATTCGGTTTTTCCGAGCACAATGTCAGGAACACCCAACATTTTTTTCTAAGAAGATTTGATTATCACCCAAAAGAGTTCGACAATTGTCCCCTTAGGGCTACCAAGCGGGACAATTGGTTTTTATCAACTGATTGTCCCGTTTTTTGTTTATCTAAAATGCTGTCTTTCAGCAATATAAATTCAAATATTTCGGATCAAGTCAAAAAGTTGTGGGCTATGCATATAATTTAGCTAGTCTAAAAAGGA
>CAZUIT010000041.1:0-31178 GCA_964620355.1 uncultured Burkholderiales bacterium
TTTGATAAGTGGCCATATCTCTTTGACCATATGCAGAAGAAGTGCATTTCTTGAAATGAGAATTCGACGATAAGGGCAACTAAATTCCTCACTCCCTAAATTACTTTTATGACACAAACGAATACTTACCCAATTCCTGCTTGTTCCTATTCCAAATCGTATGGGCCGCAAATATTCTACTTTCTTCGGGCAAAATACATGTCGATCTCTCCTTTTCCTTTGGCATTGAGCTTCCCGCGGTGTTCAAAACTAAATTCGGGCTCATTCTGAATCCTAAGGTAGGTGGTATGACTAATATTCACTTGCCCGACTTCACCTGTACTTTCTATTCTTGAAGCCGTGTTTACGGTATCACCCCATACATCGTATTGAAATTTCTTTACCCCAACAATGCCTGCCACTACAGAACCTGTATGAATTCCTGTGCGCATTTCAAAAAACATCTTCCCTGAAGCATCGTACTTTTTCTTTTGATCCACAATAAACTGACACATGTCGATGCCTGCCAAAACCGTGTTTTTTACCGAATCTTCAAAGTGAACAGGAATACCCCCAGCTGCCATATAAGAGTCGCCAATGGTTTTAATTTTCTCAACACCATGTTTTTCACATATCAGGTCGAATTGTTCGAAACAGAAGTTAATCTCACGGACCAATTCAACAGCCGACATTTTTTCAGATATCTCAGTAAATGCTTTGAAGTCGGTAAATAGAATGCTTACATCTTCAAAATCACGCGCTTCGGCACTGCCTTTTTCCTTTAATTCCTCTGCGATTTCAGCAGGCAAAATATTAAGGAGCAGTTTATCCGATTTTTCCTTTTCTTCTTCAATCACCTTTTTTCCCAATTCAAGCAATCCATATACATTCGAGTTATCCAATGCTACCGCCAGATAGGATGCCAGGGTACGAAGAAATTCGAGATGATATTCATTAAAGGCACCTTTATTTTTACTGGTTACCCCGATGGCACCAACTGGGTTTCCATGAAGAAACAATGGAATACAGATCAAGGCATTGGGCTTGGTTCCTTTAAATGAAACGATGGGCTCGAATACATACTGAGAATAATCTTCAGGCGCATCATTCAAAAAAACTTCTTTCTTATTTTCAATGGCCCAAGTCATCACCATGCTACCCGAAACAAGGTCTAATTGAGTATAGGTGCTTAATTCATTGGCTTTGTCAATTCCGATATAGATGGGTCGATTATTAGAATAATAGAGCAACTCAAGCTCTTCAACATCCATACTCGATCGAATAAAATGATGTACTGTTTTGCAGATCTCATCCACATTTAAGCTCGCCGTAATTTTACGCCCTATATCCGTCAATAAATTCATCTTGGAAAATGAACTTTCGTATGATTTTACCTTTTCGTCAAGTATACCTTTTTCTTTAGTTTCGACTTTTAAAACATCACTATCCTTACGTAGTGACTGATACCTTCCGATAAGTGTATTAAAATTTGCAGCTAGGACGCCTAAAACCCCACTCGATTCGTATACGATTTTCATCATCGAATCGCCGCTCAATGCAAAATCGGTTTTCTCTTTTAATTCTTTTGACTTGCGACTCCAGTTCACAATTTTGAATACAAGAAGAAGAATAACCAATACCGAAATAACAAGGCCAACTATTAGTCCCATAAAACTCAATTTTCTGAAAAAATAAGTCTAATTTTACTACGAATATAGATTTTACATCTATCCATGCCTGAATTGAAAAACCCTTTCCCCGGCTTACGTCCGTTTGAATCAAATGAAACGCACCTATTTTTTGGTCGTGAAAGGCATATCGCAGAGATTAAGCGTAAAATTGACGTATTCAGGTTTGTTTCAGTAGTCGGTAATTCGGGTAGTGGAAAATCATCATTGGTAAAAGCGGGAGTTCTCCCCGCCTTGCAGAAAGACAATGATACAGAATGGTTGATTTGTAAAATGCGGCCAGGTAAAGACCCAGTGCTCGAGCTGGCTCATGCCCTTTCGCAATTGCCACCCATTGGCGAGGCAAATGAGGAAACGCGGGAAGTCACTATTTTAGATAAACTCCGGAAATATTCCTTAGGCCTAGTTCAGGCAGCTCGTCCTTATGCCTCCGAAAACCGACGGCTTCTAATCGTCGTCGACCAATTTGAAGAATTATTCCGATTTAACACCACTTTTGATACAGCGGATGCTTTCGAAATAGCCGAACATTTTGTTGACTTGCTGCTCAATGCGGCCCAACAAAAAGATGTTCCGATTTATATTATGATGACACTTCGCTCCGATTATTTGGGCGACTGTGAACAATTCATGGGATTGCCCGAAGCGATCAATGACGGACAATTCCTGGTTCCGCGCATGAACCGGGAGGAACTGCAATTGAGTTTAACTGGGCCGGTTGACGTTGCCAATGGCAAAATTTCCCCTCGCTTAGTGCAGGAACTTTTGAACGAGATTGGCAATAATCCTGATCAACTGCCCATCCTTCAACACTCGCTGATGCGTGCCTGGGAAGTCTGGATAAATGAAGGTCAATTGGATCAACCTATCGATATTCCTCATTTTCAAAAAACAGGTGGATTAAAAAAAGCCCTTTCCAATCACGCGGAAGAGGCCTATGCCGATTTAAAGAATGATAGACAGAGAGAGATAGCTGCCCATTTGTTCAAAACCATTACCGTAAAAGGGCCAGACAATAGAGGTATCCGACGCCCTTCGCCGGTCTCCTTAGTCGCCGCTATCGCTGATGTAAAGGTCGATGAGGTAATTGAGGTGTCCAATGTTTTCCGGAAGATGAGCCGTGGATTTATCATGCCACCTGGTGGAGTGAGCTTGAATAAAGATAGCATGCTAGACATTTCGCATGAAAGCTTGATGCGTGTTTGGGAGCGCTTGAGCGACTGGGTTCAGGAAGAAGTTGACTCATCACAGCTTTATCAAAGGGTGACGGAAAGTGCCCTTTGGTTTGAGCAAGAAAAAGCAGGCCTATGGAGAGATCCTGATTTGCAAATTGCATTAGACTGGCGGAATAAGGTTAATCCAAATGCCGCTTGGGCATCCTTATACAATGACACCTTTGATTCGGCCATGCGCTTTATTGAAGCCAGCGAAAATGAAAAACGTTTTGCCCTGGCGGAAAAAGTACGGCGGAGAAAAATAACGAACGCGGTACTTGTTGGTTTTCTTTTGGCACTCAGTGCATTGAGCATTTGGGCCTTAACCGAGCGGAATAATTCAGCCACAAATGCCCAGCAGGCGATTGAAGAAAAGACCAAAGCCGAGGAACAAAAGAAACTCGCCGAGCAGCAAACTACAATTGCCGATGAGCAAAGAATACTGGCTGAAGCCAATGTTTTGAAAGCAAAAGAAGAAGAAGAAAAGGCACAAATACAAAAACAAAGAGCGGAAGAACAACAGCTCATAGCCATTGAAAATGCAGAACAAGCGAAATCTGCTCGACTTACCGCAGAAACACAATCTTTAAACGCAAAAAACGCCCTATTTGCGGCAGAGTTAGAACGCCGTTATTCTGATAGTCTACGGGATATTTATATTCAGGTAGCTCAAAATGCGAAACGTTTAAGGATGTTAGCCTTGGCCCAGAATCTTGCCATTAAATCCAAATTAGCAGATGAGAATACCTATGGTAAGGAAGAAAAAGCCTTAATGGCTCTCCAGGCCTATTCCTTTAATAAACAGTACGGCGGCCGTGAAATGGACCCTGAAATTTTTAGTGCGCTTTTTTCATCCTACCGCATGTATCAGGATAAAAATGAATATGTCTATCGTCACCATGACCAATCGGTAAAATCCATCTGCTTCAATCCAAATACAGGCGATTTAGCTAGTGCTGGAAGCGATGGGAAAGTGGTGATTTCTCCATCGGCAAATCCTTCACAAATCCTTCGTTCTAGGCAAACAGAATTGATCCTTGACAATGTCGTTTTTAGTGATAATGGAAGTCAGATTGCGATTACATGTGATAATTTTAGCATTCAAATTTATAATCCAGAAGATTTGACAACGCCGGTCGCCTTGATCACAGACCTTCATCCAAGCGATATTATTGCTATTGAATGGAATGGTCCGAATATTATTACGGCCTGTCTCGATAATAAAATCCGCATGATTGATGTCGCTACCAAAAAAGTAACCCGCACCATCGATGCCCCATCTCGTCCGAATGCCATTGACCTTAACCAGGAAAAAGGCACCTTAGCCATGGGCGGTCAAGATGGAATGATTTACCTGACCAATATATACGAGAACACTGAATTCAAAATGTTCCACGACATGCATGCCGGAAGGATTACCTGCTTGAGCATCAATAAAGAGTCGACACAAATTGCTGCGGGCTCAGGAGATGGTAAATGTATGATTTATGATTTGGATAATGTATTCAAATCCTATACCCTGAGCGGTCATAAAGCCGGCTTGACTCATGTACGTTTTAGTCCACACTCGCCATTTATGGCCACTTCCAGCTTGGATGGAACGGTGCGTTTATACGATACCCGCAATACAGAAATTCCTCCCATTGTATTCAGTGAGCATGACCAATGGGTATTGGATGTGGTTTTTAGTCCGAATGCCAAATACTTGGCCTCCTGCGGGAAAGACAAAACGGTGCGTACCTACCCAGTGAAGGCTGACATCATGATTGATCGTCTTCTCCTTGAAGTCAAAAGAAACCTAAGCTTGGAAGAATGGAACTCCCTAATCAGCGAAGATGTGGAGTATGAGAAAACCATCTCATCGTTGCCTTAATCAATACTTATTTTAGAATTCTTTGCTTCGAATGAGTCTATCTTCTCACCTATACTTTGAAAGTTTAATTCACTACTCTCTCAAGCACTAAACTTCGACATAATTCCCTCAAAATGAATTAATCTTATTATATTGAAGTCGAATCTAAACCTTGAGCAAACCCTACCGATGAAACGCTTTTTAAGAGAAACCTTAATTGCATTTGCGACCTTATCTGTCTGCATGCTATTATGCAGCCAAAGCGCCATGGCACAAGATTGCGCTACGCAAATTCAAGAAGCCAATTCCTTGTATAATCAAGGAAAGTTCAATGAATCTATTCAGCGGGTATCTAGCTGTGGAAATAATTCAGATCCGAAAATTCAATGGCAATCGCAACGTCTTTTGGCCATGAACTATTTGGCATTAAACAATAATTCGCAAGCACGAGAGGCCGCTCGGAAAATGCTTGAGCTCAACCCAAGATATAAGCCAAGTCGCATCAATGACCCCAGCGAGTTGGTGAAGTTATTAAATAGCATTCCCATTATTC
This sequence comes from uncultured Burkholderiales bacterium, assembly GCA_964620355.1. Lineage (GTDB taxonomy): Bacteria > Bacteroidota > Bacteroidia > UBA8524 > UBA8524 > UBA8524. The sequence goes on from CAZUIT010000041.1 coordinate 5,287, forward strand.
CTCGTTTCAGTTTTGGCTTGGCCCTTTCTGCAGGAGCGAATTTAACGCTACCGTCGATTGGCGATGTTTATATGGTGGCTGATCAAAATAAAACCTATACCGGCAAAAGCGGTTTCCAATTTGGTGTTTCCTCGTCATATCAGTTCAATCAATCCTTTGCGCTACATGGCATGTTGATGGCCACCACAAAACGGGTGAATATTGATTACTCCTTTGGTAATTGGAATCTCAAGGCGGATGAATCGCTAACCTATTTGAATATTCCTATTATGGCGCGTTACTATCCAAAGATGAAAACCCTGATTCGTCCTTATGTCCAGTTGGGTGCTTATGCAGGGTTTCTCTTGTATACCGATAATAGTTTTTTTGCGACCTATAAGCCAGATGCCACTTCTTATCAGTTAGAGCATATGAGCTCCTTCGAAAGAAGACGATCAACCGACTGGGGGTTTTGTGGCGGAGCAGGGGCTTTTGTAAAACTCGGCGACGGACAGTTTTTTGTGGATGTTAATTACTACCACTCCATGACCAATATCACATTAACGGATCAACGATATGCCAATAGTGAATTGGTGAATACCTATTATTATTTAGATGACGACTTGAGTCTAAACAATTTCGCTGTTGGAATAGGTTATAGTTTGTATTTGGATTATAAAGTATTGAAAGACAAATGAGAGTCATGAAAAAACGCACCCTAATTGGCCTATTTGCCTTGAGTATATTTGGTTTTGCGCAAGCTCAGGAGGATTGTAAGAATTCATTGTACGAAGCAAATGTACTGTATGAAACCGGGAAAATTAAAGACGCCATCGATCGGTTGGTACCTTGTTTGTCTACAAAAATGCCCAGCGAAGAGCGTTTTGAATCCTATCGGTTCTTGGCCATTGCTTATCAAAATTTGAATGATATCGAGGAGGCAAAAACCTATATCGAAAAGATGTTGCGTGAAAAGCCCGACTACCAAAAACTCCCGAACAATGACCCGAACGATTTTACTCGATTGATAGATCAATTTGAGATTTCGCCCTTGCTCGAATACAGTCTAGGGGCGGGCATTACATTCAATTCACCCAAGCTGAATCAAAGCTATACCATGTTCAATGTGCCACAAGTATATCAGGTGTCTTCGGGATTTAATGTCGCTTTAAGTGGAAACTATCGATTCACAAACTCCCTGCAACTAAGAGCTTCCTTAGGCCTAAACGGAACGACCATTTTGCATGAGATAAGCAGTGAAGATGGTTGGAAGAAAATTTATTCTGAAAATCTCCGCATGTGGAGCCTGACTCTAAGTCCTAGGTATTTTATGCCACTGGGCAAAAAGTTAAAAGCCTTTGGCGGAATAAATGCTGGGCTCGGATATCTCACCAACTCACGCATCATAGTGAAAACGGATAATGTGAAAGAAAATAGTACTGAATACAATACGCGAGATGGCCTGGCCGACAAAAACAGGATGCAACCCAGTGTTGGTCTCTTAGGAGGGATTTACTACCCCCTTCAAAGAGGAGCCTTGGAGCTTGAATTTTCTTATGATTGGTACCTCAGTTCATTGACAAATCCAAACCAACGTTTTGCAGACACCGACTTCATCTTCTTGGCTCAGTATACAGCAGATGATATCAAATTGCGACTTTTTAATGTGCATTTGAACTATACGCTTCCGAGCATATACCGGATTAAGAAACCATAGTCGATGGTGAAGTAAAAAGTTGGAAGACAAAATCCGCTCAGCTAGCTTATTGGGTTATGCTCTGATACATGCCTGCAAAAGTCGAGGGGTCGGTGGACGGCCTTGGTAACTTCCGCTTGTTAAAATCCATCTTGCATTCAGGCACAAGAAATACGAAGGCTAGACTATTTTATGTTTAGGCCAATTTCCACGAGCTGACATTATTCAATATCCCCTCGAATGTCTGTTTTCAAGATAACGGGAGTCATGGCTTCTTTACCATTCCCGAAGCTCAGCGAACCTCCCGAAAACATATAATTCCCATCCATAGTTTCTATACCATTATACAACTCTAGATGCTCTAAATAGGGTAGGATACGGCTGTGCTCCAATTGGCCATCCTTTGCAACCTTAACCATAAAACCTTTGTACTCCCTTTGATTGATGGAAGATGTATACCCTGTGATGAGATAGCCCTTATCTTTTGTGCGTTTAATATCACCTGGTATCGAATTAATAGCACCAATATCATAGCGTCTGCGATCCACCACCTGTAAATCATTATTCACAAAAAAGAGCTCAAATTCCTTCGATGGAATTGTGCCTGGGAATGTCCCCAAAGCAGTTCCCCCACTCATCATTACAAAACCATCTTCTGCCGGCGCTGAATTGATAAAAAAATCATTTTCACTATCATCAAACTCATCCAAAAAGGTCACTTTGCTCAAGGTTTCTGTTGCCTCGTCGAATTCGGCGAAAAAGAGTTTAGCCTTATCTGTATACTTATAGCTCATCGGCTTACAATCGCCGACTAAGATCATTTTTCCATTTTGGGCTTTGGCTACAGAAATACTGAACGCCGCCTGACCATAATTAGCTAAACTAATATTATATAAATCAACAATATCTCCCGCTGGATCGATGCGAAATACTCCTGCACTGCTCCCTCCTGTGTTGTACGTGCTAACTCCAATGAGTACATTATCTGATTCCTCAACGAATGGAACAGAAACTTGTGCCGTGCCTACTTGAAGGCTCCAACGTTTATTGACCAAAATTTCACCCTGAGCATTCAGCTTAAGAAATCGAGAGCTATAGTGACTGGTGAAGAGTATCTCTCCCGAATTCAACATCGTTGCGGCTGGAGGGAAAATTTCATTTGGACCAAGCTCCACCTTTTGCCTACTTATTATCTCCCCATACTTTCCTGCATGTATAATTGAAGAGCCAAGATTCTCATCATTAAACTCGCCAAAAAAATAGGTCCCATCCCTATTCTCAACCATTCCGAGTAGCATCGCATTTTCCGGATTGTTGAATAATTTAACAAATCGGGTTTGGACATAATTTGATTGGTCGGTCTCTTTAGCACATCCAACTAAAATAGCTACCAAGAGGATTATCCCAGCACTTCTAAATTTTATGTTACTTGGCCTCATTGATTAATTCTCCATTTGTAGGGTGAAGGAAATAACTAAACAGATTAGCGTTATTGTTAAATAAATTGATACTATTCCCTTGAACATTCAGCTTATCTCCTGTGATTTTCGCCGTATAAGATTCTTGAAGAAGACCTTCACTACCGGTAAAAGTTGACCACTCTATTTCCAACTTATCATTCAATTTCATAACGCTTCCTAAGGCACGAGAAAAGCCATATAAAGTAATCGTTTTTTCTGTTGAACTTGCCCCAGTTAGGAGGTAGCCATTTGCTTGTGGATAAAGCTTAAATGGTTTCAAAGAGCCAATGCCATAGAGTCTCTTTTCATTCGAAACTGAATAATTCGCCGCCAGTTCCAAAAACTGAGCACAAGGTGCTTCGGCATGACTCTCATCATAATAAAAACTACATAATAAATATCCTGACGGCGTCTTGATTAAATCCATCGGGGCCCATTCTCTTATCATCAAATCACTCCGCGTATAGGCTTGGTAAGGGTAATAAGATTGTACATCTCCATTTCCATCTAAAGAAAACGTGAAGGTGTGTGTTTTACGTATTTCAAACAATAGCGTAGATTTACTTTGAATTCCTCCAATTAAGTAATTGCCATTATCTAGCGCACAAATCGCTTTCGCTTCATTGAAGTAAGGGCCGAATTGATACTGCTTTTTCCATATCAACTTCCCATCTGGCCTCAATTTATACGCATAAGATCTAATGATATGGTTGTTTACATTCCCTACGATGAGGATATCACCATTTTTATCAACCATTATATCGTTTGGTTTGTCGTCGTATTCTGTCCCAAATACAATATCCATTAATTCATTGCCATTGGCGCTGTATTTCACGAGCAGAATATCGGTGCTCAATCGGTCGGTACTATATTCTCTGGAGTTGGTATGACCAGCAGTTAAAATATCGCCATTGGGTAATTCGGCTACCGTAAAAAAGGCATCGGTGCCTGACTTAGCTATTTCACGCTCCCATACAATTTCATTTTGGGGATTAAACATCACAATAAAAGCGTCGTCGAGTTTATTTCCCACCAGCACCGAATTGCCATTTGCCAAGACTATTGCATCTTTTACCTCTTCATTTCCGCTGAGACGGTGCAGTTGGGTAGCAGACTTGCTTGATGCTGGTGTGCTTAGCTCCTTTTCGCAGGAAGACATGATTGCCAACGTGAAGGTCAAGCACAGTAAGACCAGTATTCTTTTCATAGGTTAGATGGAAGGAGTACTCCCAAAGCTAGTCTTTTTTGAACAATTACCTCGAAAGCCTACTCAATCGCACCTTGTGTGCTTGTTTTAACAACGCATGGGGTGGCTGATTCTTTCCCAAGACCCAGGCTAGATGCGGCACCACTAAATACATAATTGCCATCTTGTGTTTCAATACCGCTATAGAGCTCGTATTGATTTTGGTACTTGAGCAGGTGACTTGATAAAAGGGTTCCCTCAGAATCGACCTTGGTAAAAAAACCATTTCGGATCGATCGATTTCCAGACACGACATAGCCTGATATCAAATAACCACCGTCCTGCGTTCGGAACAAAGTAGCAGGCAAGCAGTCATCTGCACTTGGTGCATACCGTTGTCGCTTAAGCAGCTTAAGTTTAGCATCAAAAAAGAACAATTCAAACTCATTCGAGTTAACCAATGCAGGCACATCTCCTACCGGTGTAGCTCCACATAGCATTGCAATACCCTTTTCACTTACCTGGAAATCTAAGATATAATCATTCTCACTGTTATCCACCTCATCAAATAACTGGAAATTGGTTACTTGTAACGTGGCTTCGTCAAATTCTGCAACGAAGAGTTTTTGTTTATCCGAATACTTCCATGAAATAGGTTTACAGCCTCCTGCAATCAGAATTTTTCCGTTTTTGCTAGATATTGTAGCAATCTCAAAAACTGTCTGTTGAAATGCCGACAAACTAAGCGTATACTTCTGCAGCACTTTTCCTGCAGCATCAAGTTTGATGATTATGCTTTGATTACCCCCAAAATTACGGCTGCACATTCCAAGATAAGCATTTCCATGCTCATCAAAAATTGGCTTGGAATAATTCCCCATATTCAGGCTAAGGTCGAATCTTTTATTTATTACAATTTGTCCTTCAGCATTCACTCGTGTAAACCGTGAGCTAAGGCTACTGGTTATAAGTAAACCACCTTGTTCATCTGGTGTCAGGCGAGGTACGAAAACTTCATTCGGACCCATCTCTATTGCTGTATTACTTATTATTTTTCCGCCGCGTTCAATATGAACCAAAGAGCCGACTCCCGTAGAATAGCTGAGTTTTCCAAAAATTAGACTTTCGTCGTTTAGCTCTGCAATTGATATTGCTGCCTCAGAACCTTGGTGCTCATATATTTGAATAAATGTATCCTGACTAGACGGTGTTGGCATCTGCTTGCTACAAGCTAAAATGAACACCAAACATAGCAGTACCGGATGGGGAAGAACTTTCATGTTATTTTTCATAGATCAGCTCTCCATTTTCGCTATTGATTCGATAGGTCATTATCTGAGTAAGCAAAGATGATAGACTCGTGCTTAAACCCTGCACATTCCAATAAGTGCCATTTTCAGAAACGGTAATTGAGCCTTGTTTGATGGTTCCACCTCCCAAGGTATTTTGCCAAACTTCATTTAAGTCTTTATCCAATTTTATAAGCATGGCACTAGATTCCGTAAAATAGGGGAATTCCATTGTTCTGGTTTTTGTGCTTGAGCCAATCAAGGTGAAACCATCTGAAAGCTTTTTAAATGTTACAGGCTTAAAAGCGCCTAAGCCATAAAACCGTTTTTCGTTCAACTCGGTATAGTCCAAAGAGAGAGAAAGTAGCTGGGCGCATGGGGCGTCTGACTCATCATAGAAAAAGGAAGCCAAGATATACCCCTGATCTGTCTTGATAATATCTATGGCATAATGAGCAAAGTATAAAATTTGATATTTGACATAACTCGGAAATGTTTTACTTCTCACCAAATTTCCATTAGGGAAGATTTCGAGTAGGAATGTTTGCATTTTATTCACCTCTTGGGGCTTGGCTGATTGACTATTCTCACCTGCGATCAAATAGTGGCCATTATCCAACTCAATAATTCCCTTTCCCATATTTCGATATGCACCGACCTGATAAATTTGCCGCCATACCTCATCTCCATTTCCATCCACTTTGAAGATTAAAGTGCGGTGGTGATTATCCAGTGTATAGCCAGTAATAAGGATATCGCCCTTTGAGTCGACCATCATTGCAAATGGAAAATCATCGTATTCTGTCCCTAAAACTTTCGACCAAAGTATGGCACCAGCAGAATTTAAGCGTGTTACCAAGATATCAGCACTTTGATTATTGGTTTGAAAACTCGCTGAATTCGTATAGCCACAGGCGACAATATCTCCATTCGGCATCTCGGCGACTGCATTAAACGCCTCTTTGCCCGATTCAGCCACGGTACTTTGCCAGAGCATTTTATTCGATGGATCAAATGCAACGAGCAGGGCATCGGTATTTTGATCCCCAACCATTATGCTTCCGCCGCTCGATAAGCTGGCACCAGCGCGTAAGTCTTCCTCCCCAGTGAGCTGGTAAAAATGGATTCCTGAATTGGATTCTGGAAGGCTCATCTCCTTGTTACATGAACCTGAAATGCTTGAAAATATCCCAAGTAAAGTAAATTGGATGATATTTTTAGCAGACCTTGATGCACTCATGATTAACGAATTTACATAAAAACTTACGAACGAACACGTGGCCTTTAAGCAAGGTACTTTCAGTCAAATTTGCCATCCCGGTTTGTTTTAAACACTATACCATCGACATAATCTTTTCCAGAACCAAAGCTTAAGGCAGCTCCTCCAAAGAGAAAGTGACCATCTTGTGATTCAGTGCAATCAAACAGTACCATCTGTGTTTCGCTAAATATGCGTGAAGCTTCAATTTCTCCTTGCGCATCGACTTTGAGCATAAATCCAAAAAAATGATCGGGTCGAGTAGAGTTAATATGTCCGCTAATTAAAAAGCCTTGATCTTGGGTTTTAATTATTTTGGTTGGAACACAATTATAGCCTCCCAACCCATAGCGCCTGCGTTTAATAAGTTTACCTTGATGATCCAAGAAAAAAAGCTCAAACTCTGGAGATGGATTGATAGAAGGTAAAAAATAATTTCGATTTCCACTGCTTAAGCATACTCCTCCCGCGGCAGTTGGATGCGCCCCGATGACAAAATCCGACTCACTATTGTCTTGCTCATCATAAATACTCTGGAAAAGTACCTTTTCAGTAGAAATTTGATACGTCATGGCTGTCACCTTTGCTTTGACATTGTCCATGAAAAAAGGTTTGGTAGATGCCACTAATAACAAAGTGTCTCCGCGCTGTGCTGCAATTTCAAGCGTTTCAAGTGAGCGCAAATCCGAGCCCATATCAACCTTATGCCTTGCTAAAATATTTCCAGTCCCATCAACCCGAATAATACTTCCTTCATATCCTCCAAAACTAACATACACCACTGGTAAGAGCACATCTCCATTTAGCGCTTCAACCGGCTCGAAAAAAAAATAATCGTCAGCGGTAGTCATGAGTCTCATACTAAAAAGCAGCGTGCCGTCTTGCTTGTATCGTTGCACATAATCGCCAAGTACCTGGGTATAGACAATGTCTCCAGATTTGAGCTTGGTGGCTCTCCATTGGCCACTTCCTGTACCCGGAACAACCATCGTAACCCTTTCTTGCAGTCTGCCTCTTTGGTTAAGTCGAGCAAAATCGCATTCCGCTCCATCATATAAATTTTCTAGCAGTAGAAGTGATTGATCATCTAGCTCAGTCACTGCCATCACAGCATGGGAACTGTCTCTGGATAAGACCTCTAAAAACGTGTCTTGATCCCGCTCACCTACCTGAACTTCTTTTTTACATCCGCCAGCAACGACGACATAAATGAGTAGAAAATAAAAGCCCCTAAACGATAGTCTCATGATTTTCATTCTTTGTATATCGGATTGCCAAATTCATCGAGCCAATAGTGCAGAAAGCTTGCTGAATTCCCGCCTTGCGGATAGCTTAAACCTCCTACCGAAATGGTACTTCCTGTTCTTTTAAAATCATAAGCTGTCTGAACCAATTCAGAAGAGCCAATACTTGATTGCCAGTCCACTTTAAAATTCTCATCTAAACGGAGTAAAAATGACTTCGCCTCTCGGAAACCAAATGTTTCATAATCTGTATTTGGCGTACTTGCCCCACAAATAAGATAGCCCGATCCATCTTGCTGCATCGCAATGGGTTTAAATGCTCCTAAACCAAAAAACTCTTTGGACCTGATGAATGAGCCTTGTTCTGTAACCTCAATCAACTGTAGACTAGGGAAATCTCTTGAGAGTGGCAAAAAGAACAGGCTCAGTAAAAATCCTTGATCCGTCGGAAGAATATTAATTGAATAATCGTCGCGATTCTTATCTACCCATCGTTTATAAAGCTCAAATGATGTATTGGATTGTTCAAGTCCATTTGCATTGATAATAAAAACATGCGGCCATTTCCATGACTCATAGCCTTCTGTCCCTACTATCATATAACGTCCTTTGTCCATTTCAATAATTCCACGTCCCTCGCTGTACAGAACGAAGGAGTATTCTCTCGACCATAGGTATCTCCCATCACCGCCCACCTTGATGGAAAAACTTCTCCAAAAATTAGAGTTCGAACTGCCTGTTGCAACGCAGTTTCCCTTTGTATCTATGATTAAGTCGAGAATAAATTCATCGTTTTCCGACCCATTTACTGAGGTCCATATCTCCTCACCTGAAGAGGAATAACATTGCATCAAGATATCCGATGATTGTTCATTGGTTTCAAAAAATGCGGAATTGGTACTTCCAGCAACGACGATATTTCCATTATCCATTTCAGCCACCGCATTGAAGATATTTCTTCCTGGGTAATCTAAGCGCTTATTCCAGAGAAGCTGAGCATCTATTCCAAAAACATAGATTACCGCAGCTCCATCATCTTCCCCGACAAAAATCCGGTTCCCATTACTCATTGTTATGGACTCGGTTATATGCGAAAAAGCACTGATTTTTGTATAGATAAGCTTGGTTTGACTCTTGGGAATGGTCGTTTCCTTCTCACAGGAAACACCCAACATGGCAGGCAAAATCAATAAAATTATAAGTCGACGTATTCGGCGCATTGGTTCAGGAAATTCCTAAAAGCAAGGTAATCAAAACTTTCAAAAACTTCCGGCTTCATTTTCAGTAGCGTTTCAACTATTTCAACCATGAATATTATCTACTTCGACTTCCATTTTGAAACTATCTCACGAACAAGCTCCACAAGTCGGCATTCAAACGGTTAATCGTGTAAAAAAATAGGTATGGATTATTCCTTTAGTCTAATTCAACTATATTGGTAGCGAGTTAGCTTAACAAGCTCGCTTCAAATCGTTCCCTGATTGTGATTGCATCAAGCCTGAAAAAAATACTATTTTGTTCTATTGCATTTTCACTTTTTGGTGGATTGGCAGCACAGGATTGTGACTCCCGAATTGTTCAGGCAGAAAAGGATTACGCACTTGGCAATTTCACAGCCGCCATCGATTCTTTAATTCGCTGCAATACCAGCAACGATAAAAATCAAAATTGGAAGTCGTATCGGCTTTTAGCCATGAGTTATTTAGCGGTTAAAGAAACTGAAAAAGCCAGAGCAAGCGCCAAAAAAATGCTCGAGCTTTCACCCACCTACAAAACGAGCAGACTACGAGACCCCATTGAATTGATTCGGCTCCTTGAAAGCTTCGCCGTGCTTCCAAAATGGTCGCTTGGAATAGTCATTGGACCTGGAACGAGTCTTACCCTTCCACGAATCAACAAGCTCTACTCGGTGGTGGAGCAAACAAAAAATTACCAAGGGAAATGGAGCTACGCCTTTGGCATTCAATCCGCCTTCCATCTCAATAAAAACTTCACCCTTACCCTGGGTGCGATTGCAAATTCCAAAAGCCTGGCCATAGATTATTCGTTTGAAAATTGGAACTTAATGATGAAGGAAAGGACTACCTACCTTACTATTCCTCTTGGCTTGCGATATTCGCTATTAAAACACAATAAAATCCGACCCCATGTGCATCTTGGGGCATATTACGGGCGCTATCTTTTTGGGGAAGCAAGTTTTTTTAGCACGTATACACAAGATGGAAGACGCTATAGTCTTGAAAATTTCCAAACCAACGACAGAAGATTACGTCATGATTTTGGCCTCCAAGGCGCTATTGGTTGTACATTTAGCCGAGGTGCCGGTCAATACTTTGTACAGTTGGCCTATTCCCGAAGTATGCGCCCATATACCAATGAAACTGCACGCTTTAAATACACTGAACTCCAATACGATTATTTTTATATTGATGATGACTTTCAATTGGACAACCTCACCCTAACACTAGGCTATAGTGTTTATCTTAATTATCGCGTGAAATGAGTCAGAATAAAAAATATCTCCTTTTTATTTGGATGATTTCTATCGCCTTTTTTTGCTTCATGCCTCGCGCTTTTGGTCAAACAAACTGCAGTGACCCCTTACCAACGGCAAATAAACACTATGCAGAGGGCAGACTTCAAGCATGTATCCAACAACTAGAACCCTGCTTAAGCAGCATTTCAGACAAGGAATCTCTGTTCGAAGCATATCGGCTTTTGGCCCTGTGCTACCACGTATTAAAATTAGACTCCCCCTGTGATGTCTATATCAAAAAAATGCTGGAGTTGAGACCGCGATACCTGGCGAATCCAAATAATGAAATGGGGAGTTTTGCTAAAGCTTTACGCGCATTTCATGTGAGTCCGAAATTTGCTTTAGGCTTTGGCTCTGGCACGACAATAAACACCATCAAACTGGAAAAAAGTTATGCCGCAACGACACTCCCTCAAAGCTATTTGCCAAGTAGTGGCTATCAACTGAATGCATTTGGTAGCTACCAATTTTCAATCCCCTTGATAATTAGGGGCGAAGTTTCATTTGGGTACAATGCATTACGGCATCATTTTGAAACCGATGACGGGTTTTATCAGCACTATGCAGAGCGACTGCAATACATGAACTATGCACTAAGTGCGAGTACCTTTTTTCCCTTGACAAAAAACCTTTCAATCCATGGCGGTTTGCGCATTGGGCTAAGCCATATACATGCAGCTAAAGTCACGGTACTTACGCATTATGCCAACAACGAAGAACTTACCATATATAGTCAGAATGCATTGCCTTACCGCATTCAACTCCAACCCAATTTTGGCCCAATGCTCGGTTTAGACTATAGCATTAATCACGGTACCTTATCTGTAGGAATCAGTTATTTAAACTATTTCAAAACTACCGTAGATCCACAGGGGCGTTATAAAGATTTAGATTTCAATATCACCACCGGTTATGTGAATGATGCAATACGCATGCGCCTCTGGGGAATAAATCTGAGTTATCAAAAAACACTCAATTTCAGGGTTAAAAAGAAGCCTTACTAATGGTAATTTCCCTGCGCATCTAGGCGCATAATTAAAGCATCTGCATTTTCGAATGACTGACCAAATAATGCGGTATAACCCACCAAAACATAGGTTCCATTTTCTTCACGATAGCCATCCACTAAATAGGTATTTTGAAGTTCGGGATATATTCGACTGAATGCGAGTTTTCCATTCACATCAATTACTGCCATAAATGGTTTGAATGAAGAACCCGCATCCGATGTACTGCAATGTCCAAAAACCATTAAGTTATCATCATTGAGCCTCACGATGCGTGTGGGGCTTACACGGAGAGCACCAATGTCTAATTCCACTTTCCAAAGTAATTTTTGATCTTTATCGAATTGGAACACCTCCATTTCTGGAAGGGCGTTATCATAATAGTCATTGATATAATAGAGTTTATTGCTCGATACACAGGCTACACCCCCATTTTTTGTGAGGGTATAGCAATTCATAAAATCATATTCTGAATTTTCTGCGGTATCCATAATTGCATAACTCGGAACTGAGCCATCTTTTGGAACCGTTGCCACAAAAGTTTTTAACCTTTCCTTTCCGAACAAGCCTGAAATACCCAAACTGATATTCCCAATCACTTTAAATGCATCCGCATCCGCCTCATAAACATGCACCAACCTCAAGTTGCCCGGAAAATTGGTATCGCTCAGCTCAAACAAATCCTGACTCATCCCTTTATCATCCATTGTAACAAGGAAAGTGGAATTAAATACCCGAACCAAATTATTCGAAAATGAAGCATAGTATTGCTGATCTTGTCCTTCACATACTGGTGAATAGAGGTGCCAGTCGTTTGCCACATTCGATAAATTTCCTTCCTGTAGCATTTCCCCTGAAGGCGACAAAATGTAAAATTTGGAATCATACAAACTGCTCACCCAAATTCTGCCATCGGACATTTTCCGTGAAACAGCCGAAAAATTGCTCGCAACAGGATACGCGACATGCAGACCTTGATTTCCGTTTTTGTCCAATAAAGTCACCACTAATTCTAATGGGTCACTTCGTTGCCCAATTGTCAAATAGCCACCATCCGCACTTGGATAAATTCCAGAAAAGGACTCTCCTCTTTCCGCCCCGATTTTTTTTAAGAATAAATCTTGATTGCCAACTTTTGAATCCACACTTTTCTCGCAGGATTCGAAGGTTACGGAAAGGAGAAGAAGGATTAGTAGAATACCAATTTCCTGAAGCCTCCATGAAATGCGACCATTATTTTTCATTCTTCAATTTACCTTTAGGGTCCGTGAAATAAGTAAATACATGAAACTGTTCTTTGTTCTTGCTTTCATAAAACCCCGACACTTGAATTTCTTGCGGAAGAACGCGCGCAACAAAGGCAATGGAACTAGTAGAAACTCCTCCGATGGTAGACGACCAGCTTTCATCACCCGCTGACGACACCTGAAACATGGATGCGTTATAAGGTGGGAAATTAGTGGTGCTGCTATCTCCTTCGAAACTCGCGCCTAAAACTAAATATCCATCCTCTCCGAGAGGCTGTAGCTGCTGAAATAAGAAAAAACCTAAGCCATGGTATTTCCGTTCACTCAATTCCTCGCCATTTATTCCAATGCGTAAAATTTGTGCCGCAAATACGGTAGAGGATTCTTCAAAGGAGGAGCCAATGGTAAACCCATCATGAGATGCCAAAATTGTCATGATTGGAAACAAGGGACTACGCCTATACCCCCGCGTATAGTTTGAATAAATTTTCGTCCATTGTTGTCCTCCATGTTTTGGGTTGAACTGGGTTGCAAATGTTTGGTAGCTCCGAAACCCAGTAGCGGAACAACTTTCACTATTCACTCCAGCCAAAACACATAGGCCGTTGGGTGCTACGGCAAGACTTAAACCTACGGAACTGCAAAGGCCTATCCTTCTTAATCTCGAATAGAGCTGATCGCCATCCGCACTTAAGCCAACAATCCAGGTGAGGTAAACGTTTTGAAACCTATCGAGCTGTGTACCAGCCACCACAAAACTTCCATCTGCAAGTTCAACTCCGGTATAGAAACTCGCTCGATCTGTTGAAGTAAATACTTTCTCCCATTCGACATTTCCGCCTGCCGAATACCGAACCGCATATCCATCAAAATTTATATTTGAAGCCCCCTTGGATGGCGACTTTGTGGCTCCTACCGCTAAAAATCCTCCGTCAGCACAATTGGTCACATGCCAGAAATACTCATCCCTTTCGCCTTCGGTATAGCGTGTCCACTCTTCATTTCCTGCTGCATCAAGTTTATAGATAAATCCATCACCAGCAGTTTCTCCAACCATAATTCTTCCACCATCGGGAGTTGGCAAAGCCGTATGAATAAAAAACGAACTTGGATTCTGATAGAATCGCATGGCGCCCGCGCTGGTTTTACTCGCCTCAAACTCTTTATTGCAGCTTAAGAGTATGAATAGTAATGGAACCACATACGCATTTGAAATTCTCATTCGAATCATCCGCATTTTTTCATCGCTATCATGGAATCGTGAATATAAGGTTAAATGACTATATCCCAAGCCTTCAATCTCTCCAAGGCAAGGTTTAGAACACCCACAAAACCTTATATTAGCCCCGTGAAAAAGGCCTCCGCCCTCTTGCTATTATCTCTATTTCTTTTCCAGCTTGGCGGTTGGCTCCTTCCCTTTTATGCGCATCAACAAAGCATTCGCCATACCATTAAACAACGCATCAAAAAAGGCGTTCCTGAGGGTGAGCTGGTCTATTTCGAAGCGAGTGAAAATTTTCTTGACGCTATAGAATGGGAAAACGATCATGAATTCCGCTACCAAGGAAGCATGTACGATGTGGTTGAAGTCCATACTGCTGATGGAAAAGTTCGCTATGCCTGTATCAACGATATACAAGAAGAACAGCTCTTTGAACAACTCGATTTGCTTGTTCAAAAGGAACTTGAAAAGGAGGCAAAAGGACTCACCCTGAAAAAGAATACCCGACTGCATTATTTACAGGCGTCTCTCGAGTCATACATCACTTTAGAAGAAATAGCATCGAATTCCTATTCTTTAGTACGGCGTGTAGCGTATCAATCACCCATACTGGACCAAACTTCTCCTCCACCCGAGCTTCTTTGAATCAGTTCGAAAGGATTTTCCCGCCTTTCCATTCCAACGATAGGGAACTAATGAACACACATAATTCAAGAAGATGAAAAAAATTACCTTTCTCATCTTGGCCTGTTTGTGCGCGCATTTTAGTTTAGCGCAAGAGGTTAAGGTGATAGATCAGGGCAACCTACAGCCCTTGCAAAAGGTGCTAATATTTGCTGGAAATAGTACTTACAGCATAAGTACCAATACAAAAGGAATGGCCGAAATTGGCCTCTTAAAGGACAAGGACAGCATCGTGTTCAGCCACGTAAGCTATCAAACTGAAGTCTATACATGGAATCAGATTATTGCCTTGCAATTTGTGGTTCCCCTCACGGAGAAATCGGTAGCGCTGAATGAAGCAGTGGTCTCCGCTAGCAAGTTTGAGGAGAAGTCTGAAGATGTGGCACAAGCGGTGCAGGTCATCAAATCCAAAGAATTGGCCTTTATGAATCAGCAAAGCACGGCCGACGTGCTGCAAAATAGTGGCGGCGTCATGGTTCAAAAAAGCCAATTGGGCGGAGGTAGTCCGATTATTCGTGGCTTTGAAACCAACAAAGTGTTGATGGTAGTGGATGGGGTGCGAATGAACAATGCCATCTACCGCGGCGGACACCTGCAAAATGTGATTACCATCGACAATACCATGTTGGAAAAACTAGAAATCGTTTATGGGCCTGGCTCCGTCGTGTATGGAAGCGATGCCCTTGGTGGGGTCATGCACTTCTATACCAAGAATCCCATTTTGTCAGACGATGACAAACTCTTGGTCAAAGCCAATGCCTTCACCCGTTATTCATCTGCCTATTCGGAAGGAACCGGTCACGTGGATTTCAGTCTGGGTACGCAACGTTTTGGCTCCTTAACAAGCATCACATATTCGCATTTTGGCGACCTCATGCAAGGCAATAAACGCAACCCTTTTTATGGCGATTGGGGCAAACGCCACTTTTACGTGAAGCGTGAGGGAAACAGAGATTCGGCCTATAGCAACGACAACCCAAACTTGCAGGTGGGTTCTGGCTACAATCAATTAGACTTCCTTCAAAAGTTTATCTATCAGCCAAATAAAAATGTTCAGCACTTGGTGAATATTCAGTATTCCACTTCATCAAACATCAATCGCTATGATCGTCTAACTCAAACTAAAAATGGCGATCCACGCTTTGCCGAATGGTATTACGGTCCGCAGAACCGCTTGATGGCAGCCTATTCCTTACACCTGAGCAAGGCTACAAGATTGTATGATGAAGCCAAAACTACCTTCGCTTACCAACATATTGTAGAGAGCAGAAATAACCGCAATTTCCAAAGCGACGCACTCAGTCGACGCACCGAAACCTTGAACATCTTCAGCTTAAACATCGACTTCGCCAAACATTTCGGAGAACATGAAATCCGCTATGGATTTGATGGATGGTATAATGCAGTCGCCTCAAAAGGAGAATCAGAAAATATCCTCACCGGAGACTTAAGTCCATTAGACAGCCGCTACCCAGCCGGTGGGTCCACCATGCAGAGTTTGGCGCTTTATATTACCCACGCTTGGGAAATTGGCAAAAAACTCATCCTGAATGATGGAATACGTTTCAATGCAGTTGGACTTGAAGCCAAGTTCAGCGACAAAAGCTTTTTCCCCTTTCCTTTTGATGATGTAAAACAGACTAACCAAGCTGTAAACGGAAATCTAGGCTTCGTGTACTTGCCGGGCAAAGGATGGCGCTTTACCCTAATTGGCGCTACCGGATTCCGCGCTCCGAATGTGGATGATCTGAGCAAGGTATTTGAATCCGTGCCAGGGAGCGTCATAATTCCAAACCCCAACCTCAAGCCAGAATACACCTGGAACTTGGACATTGGCATCAGTAAAGCCTTTGGCAAAATGCTGGAAGTAGGAGGAAATGCCTTTTATACCCATTATGTGAACGCCATCACGGTAGGACCCGGAAGCTACAATGGCTCGGATTCCATTTTATATGATGGACAAATGAGTGGCATCATTACCAATGGTAACTCAGGTCGTGCTTATATTTATGGATTTAGCACATTCCTACGGGCAGATATTAGTCCGCAGTTCTCCATGGTCAATAGCTTAAACTATACGTATGGACGCCTGGTGCTCAGTCCAACCCAGGTGCCTTTAGACCATATCCCACCCTTCTTTGGAAAGAGTAGTTTTCAATTGAAGCTGAAGAAATTCCGCGCTGAGTTTATTGTCTTTTATAGCGGTGCCAAACTATCTAAAGACTATAATCTCTTTGGTGAGGACAATGCTGCCTTTTCGGCCGACCCTGTGAATGGCTATATGCCCGCTTGGATGACCCTAAATTTGAGAACCGCCTACCAGGTGAACAAGTACATGCAGGTGCAAGTTGCGTTGGATAATATGCTCGATCAAAACTACCGTGTTTACGCCTCTAATATCAGTGCTCCGGGAAGGAACTTGGTATTGACGCTGAGGGGAAGTTTTTAAATCACTCCAGTCTTCGAATTCATCGGAGACTGGTTTCTTTTTCCTTTGTATGTTTGTTTGATGGATGTATAATCAGATTCTTAAGTACTGATGAACATCCATACCAAACATATAAATTCCATGGAAAACGTATCCTATGGCCTTAGTTTATTCTTCGGACTAACCACCCTACTGAGCATTCATTTATTTGCACGTGCCTCTGGTCAGAGGTTGTTGCTGCGTTTGATTCTTTTGCTTTGGATACTGCTAATCTCAGCCCTTACCTATTTAGGTTTTCCTCAGCAAACTAATACGTTCCCTCCCCGACTTATGTTGATGGTCTTGCCTACCCTCATCACCATCCTATTGCTTTTTATTACCCCTTCAGGAAGAAAATGGATGGACTCACTCAATACGACAAGATTGCATTGGGTGCATGTGGTTCGAATTCCTGTTGAACTCTGTCTATATGGATTATTCATAGCCAAGTTGGTACCTGAGATGATGACCTTTGCTGGGCGGAATTTTGATATCCTCGCAGGAATTACGGCTCCACTGGCCATCTATTTTTACACCCAAAACAGCCTCTCAAAAATCGGACTTCTCATCTGGAATTTCTTGAGCCTAATCCTGCTTCTGAATATTGTCACCACTGCTGTGTTATCGGCTCCATTTCCATTCCAGCAATTCGGTTTCGAACAGCCCAATGTGGCGGTTCTTATGTTTCCTTTTGTGTGGTTACCTACCTGCGTTGTGCCTTTGGTACTTGCGTCGCATTTGATTTGTATTCGTGCATTGCTGAAAAAATAAATTTTGATGGATGAGGTCACGTAGAAACGATAACGCGGCGATAACATAAAGACGATGACGTAAAGACGCAAAATTTTGCGTCTCTACCCTGCCGGTAAAACCAAACCGATTTTTGGCCTTTGAATTGCCTAATTTTGACCATGCCTAAAATCAAAACTCCCCTATTCATCCTGGGGCTATGTGTTATCATATTCAGCGCGTGTAAAA
The DNA here is from genome assembly GCA_964620355.1 of uncultured Burkholderiales bacterium. Classification (GTDB taxonomy): domain Bacteria; phylum Bacteroidota; class Bacteroidia; order UBA8524; family UBA8524; genus UBA8524. The sequence goes on from CAZUIT010000041.1 coordinate 23,540, forward strand.
CGAAAAAAGCAATGACCTCTCAACAAGGTGAAAACACCATTGGCGTTGTATCTTACCCATTGATTGGCACACATTGGGTATTGATTGAACTAAACGGTAAGCCCATTTCCAAAGATCAAGGCATGAATACCGTACCTTATATCGATTTTGAAGAAGATGGTATCGTGGCTGCAGATGATGGCTGCAACCGGCTCTACGGACCAGTAGAAATTAGCGAAGGCAACCGCATCCATTTCGGGATGCTCGCCAGCAGCATGCGCGCTTGCCCGGGACAAACCCTTGAAGCTCCCTTCCGCAAGATGTTGGAGGCGGCAGACAATTACAGTATCCAAGGCAGTTTCCTTTCCATCAATAAGGCGAAGATGTCACCCCTTGCAAGGTTTGAGGCGCAGGTGGATACGACTGAAAATTAGACTAACAGACCTTCAGACTATAAGATTGCCAGACTTTCAGATTGAATGCTCACCGGTCCCTGAGCGGCCGAACCAAGCATTCCTTTACTACCCAAGAAAAAGTTAGTCGAAGGGCGAAATTTCGTCGAGTAGAAGAGCTGATGCGTCTTTTTCACCTCATCTTTTAGTTACTTCGTTAGTGGATGAAATACTTTAGTCTCATTTTACTCTTGCTCTTCATAACTCCTTCTTGCCAAAAAGCTTGCGAGGACTATTTACCCCTTGGGGAGATGGTTCAGATTCCAGTAGAATTTGTGGATTTCACTTTGACGGAGATGAATACCATCAAGGTCTATCGCATCGACAACTTGAATCCCAGCCAAATTGATACTTTTTTATTGCGCGACATCCTTTGGGTCCAAGAAGCGCGAGCATTTAACGAGACCATAACAGATAGAGCTCCGGGCCAAGTCACCCAAAAGTATGGCTATTATGATAGCTACCTGGATCAAGGTACTTTGGTCCTTGATTGGGATAGTAATACAGATACTCTTTCTAACATTTCTATCAAAAAATCAAAAGGGGAAATTGAGGGTGATTGCTACAAAAACGCCCCAAACGTCACAATTGATCACCTTTCATTCATCCATAAAGGGAAAACGATTTCGAAGAACGAGTCGATTCAAATTAGGAAATAGCTTACAATAAATTGAAACCCTATATCAACTCAAGCTGGAGTTGCCGAAATTATTTCACAATCAAACTAGAAAACCATGAATTATTCAGAAAAAATAGGTAACAAAGATAACCCATTGGCCCTCAAAACACCCCCACAAAGCTCCGACTATACCATGCATGTAGACGTGAAGGACGGAAGGGAAATTCTAGTTTGTACGGTTAAAACAACCGTCTTACACTATGATATTCGCTGTATCGAAGACCTCCATACCATGCTAAAAGAACACGGCGATTGGATCTTGCTAGGCAGCAAAGATGAAAAGCAAGAAGCTGTTCCCGGTACGGTTGAATTTTGGGGACGTTCAGAGCAAAACCCAATGGGCGGTTGGTATGGACTTAAAAAGGGATTTAAAGGACGCTTTGGCATGTATATTCCGCCTCTGATGGAGCATTTAGGCCTAGCCGAGGTGGAGCATAATAAGCGGGATAATCGAATGAGAAGCCTCTAGCCCTAAGTATAAGCTTGGTATATGATAAAGGTATTTTGATGGCGCGAATTCTATTCTCCAAACTGTCTTAGTCTGAATAAATTAGCACGATGATAAAATTAAGACCCGCAACAATCAATGACCTTGAGGTACTTCAGTATTGGGAAACAAAGCAACATGTGATTGATTGTGACCCAGATGATGATTGGAATTGGGAATTTGAACTAACTCGAACTCCTGTTTGGCGAGAACAATGGATTGCTGAAATAAATGCCCGCCCCATCGGAATGGTTCAGATTATTGACCCCTACTTAGAAGAGACCAAATATTGGGGAGATGTCGAACAAAACAAAAGGGCCATCGACATTTGGATAGGTGAAGAAGATCACCTCAACAAAGGCTACGGAACAATTATGATGCGATTAGCTATTGAACGCTGTTTTCAAAACGATGAAGTCACTGGAATATTAATTGACCCATTAAAAAGCAATAAGAAAGCCCATAGATTCTATGAAAGGCTAGGGTTTATCTTTGTAGAAGAAAGGAGTTTCAACGATGTGCCATGTTATATTTATGAATTGAACAAAGTAGCTTGGATTTAATTTTCAGTGTTGAGCTAAGCTTAAATTCTCTTGAAAGCGCTGACTTTGAGAAATCATGATAAAAGAAAAAGACAATTTCTACCTGAGCAAACCAGAACCCAACAGGAGTTGCCTTTTGGCCCTACGAGGAATTCTGCTCGCCCAAGATCCGGCTATCACAGAAACCGTGAAATATGGCATGCCCTGCTTTTGCTATAAGAACAAGGCATTTTGTTATTTATGGACCGACAAAAAAACGGAAGAACCTTACCTATTGCTCGTTGAAGGAAAACACCTGAATCATCCACAGCTAGAGCAAGGTAGTCGTTCAAGGATGAAGATTTTTAGGGTGAATCCGAATCAGGACTTACCGATTAAAACGATTGAATCAATAGTGCATAGCGCTTTGGACCTTTACCGAGATATAACGTAGAGACGCTAGGTTTTGCGACTCTACCAAAGATTTAAAATGATGAATTTATTTCCTAATTTGAAATCATTTTGACCAATATGATGGAAATGGGGCATAGGCGACTGGTTCTTTATTTTTCCCTTAAACGAGCTAAATCATAAACAGAAACTGATATAAAATAGGTGCCTGACTTGCAGCACTGTTTTCCTTAAATTTGCCGAATAAAATTATAATAAGCCATGTCAATCACCAATGAAGCCGAGCTAATCGGCATGCAACGCATCAGTGAAGTAGTAGGAATCACCCTAAAACGCATGCGCGAATTCGCCAAAGTGGGCATGTCTACCAAAGAGTTAGATGAATTTGGCGGGAGTATTCTAAGCAGTCACGGAGCGAAATCTGCCCCCTATGAGACCTATGGATTTCCTGGATATACCTGCATTAGCGTCAATGAAGAAGCTGCCCATGGCATACCTTCTGAAAAAAAAATACTAAAAGAAGGCGATTTAATCAATATCGATGTTTCGGCTGAGCTCAATGGTTTTTGGTCGGATAACGGAGGGTCTTTTGTGTTGGGAGAAGACATCCATCATCATCAACCCCTTGTCGACGCCTCAAAATATATCTTGCAGCAAGCCATTCAGCGCATAAAAGGTGGCGTTCGAATTTCTGAGATTGGCCATATCATTGAAACCGAAGCCAAAAAATCAGGATTTAAGGTCATTAAAAATTTGGCCGGACATGGCGTTGGACGAAGCCTTCACGAATCACCCGACAATATTCTAAACTACCGAGTGAGAACGAACTTCGAACGGTTCAAGAAAAATTCGACCGTTGCGATTGAAACCTTTATCTCCACAAAATCGAACATCGCAGTTTCCTTAAAAGATGGGTGGACGCTCGTTGGCAATAAAGGCGGCTTTGTTACCCAGCATGAACATACAATTCTGGTAACAGACGATGCTCCGGTGATTCTTACAGCCTCGAATGAAATTTGGCACTAAAGACATGCTGCTTTTCACGTATCTTGCTTTCACAAAGCGCAAGCAGCATGGCACTCAAACCACTAAACTACCTCTTAGCCAATCGCCAATCTATTTTGATAGAATCGATTTGGATGTTTCTCATTCTATTCTTTGCTGTTGGCCTTTCGAAAGAAGCCTCCGACAATGATTTATTCGGCTTTATCTCCGTAAAATTTGTCCTTATCATACTTTTACTCTCCATTCCTGCCGGGGTTGGTTTACATTTTATCAATAGAAAATTCAAGAAATAGAAATGGTAAAAATAGGCATTACCATAGTGATGTTTCTTGTCAAAAAAATCAGAAACCAAAAATCCAACTACCTGGAAGTGCCAGATGAAGTGCTTTCTTGGCGGATGGTAGGTCAAATAATGAGTTTAGGGCATGTTCTGCCATCATTGGCGCTGACTGTTTCATTGGCGCTTTATATATTTCCCCTAATCTCCCACACCTATGCCGAAAAATTGGAAAGCAACGACCTCATCATCCCCATAACATGCTTTGGAATCCTAATTCCCGCGCTCATCCTAAATGGAATTATGATTGAAATGATTCTTGAAAAGACCAATCTACCTTATAGAAATTATAAAAATGAGGGTGCTGATGCAGCCTAAAAGACAGCAGTCCAATCCGAATTCAACTTTTGTCTCACTATCTGCTTCGCGCAATCGACACCTTTCAGGGCATAAGCGAATTTATTTGGCCGTGCCCCCGCCACCCTAGCGGGATGTCGCGGTCGGGCTTTCCGCTATTAGTCCTCATTCCGCTAACGCTACATTCCGGGCTAGCCGCTGCAATCCCTCACGGAAACTCAGACAAAGTGCCGCTTCGCTATATTTAACTTTCGTAGGATTTATCCATTCTTGAATTGTCAGGTTTCTGTCAAATTTCATTTCAGGATTTGCATTTAAAGCCATAATAGCCCGAAATTTAATCTCACATTATGCGCTTCTATCTTATTCCATATCTATTAAACGGCGATAAAAAGAAATACAAGTCCGTTTTTTACCCTGCCGAGACGCTCGACCTCGACGCATTGATCGAACGATATATGATGAACTATGGAACCAGCGCCACGAAAACTGATTCGCATATGATCGTTAACCTATTCTTCAAGGCAATAGAAGACGCCTTGGAAGATGGCCATACCGTTCAAACCGATTTATTTCGAGCAAGAATCAAGGTCGAAGGAAACTTCGATACTATTTTAGAAAACTTCAATAAGAGTAAACACCGCGTTCGTCCTCAGTTTATTGCCAGTGTCCCCTTAGTGGAACGTTTTGCCAAGTTAAAAGCCAAGCTCATACGCAATCCACGTTTCCAGCCACATATTTATTCACTTTATGATGTTTTTACGCAAAGTACCAATTCATTGCTCACTCCAGGAGGTATGGCAGAAGTTCATGGCAAAAAACTCATTTTCGATACAACAGATGAAGAACAAGGCTATTTCCTGATTGACGAAAAAGATACGATAACCAGAATCGACCATTTCGCACGAAACTTCCCAGCCACTTGCATGCTTCAACTCCCATCCAAGCTCACGCCAGGCCACTATACCCTCGAATTCCGAGGCATCCCCGGCAAAGGCCGCAGTGCGGTAAGAATCGCCTTAGACAAACCCCTCCGGGTGCAATAAGTACAGCAGGCTAGCCACCCATTTTTATTCGACACAGATTTTCCAACCTTCAAACCCGTATATTTTACCCACCTCGCCTCCAGCTGCCCCCCTCCACTCTTCACCCGTCACGGCCAGCTCATTCTAACCTTATACCGTTCGGCCTAGAGCACCTGAACCGCCTGCTAGAAATCGTCACCACATTTTTTTCCTCCCATTCGCCAGAGCATTTTCAGCGAAAGCAAATCTCTTCATCCCGTCAACTCCTCACCGCCCCAGCCAGCTCATTTTAAGCCTATACCCTTCAGTCCAGAGGACCTGAGCCACCTGCTAGAAATCGTCACCGCATTTTTTTCCTCCCATCCGCCACAGCTTTTTCAGCGAAGGAAAATCTCTTCATCCCATCAACTCCTCACCGCCCCAGCCAGCTCATTCTAAGCCTATACCGTTCGGCCTAGAGCACTTGAGCCGCCTGCTAGAAATCGTCGCCGCATTTTTTTCCTCCCATTCGCCAGAGCTTTTTCAGCGAAAGCAAATCTCTTCATCCCGTCAACTCCTCACCGTCCCAGCCAGCTCATTCTAAGCCTATACCGTTCGGCCTAGAGCACTTGAGCCGCCTGCTAGAAATCGTCGCCGCATTTTTTTCCTCCCATTCGCCAGAGCTTTTTCAGCGAAGGAGGAACTCCTCAACATCTTTCAAAACTTCCCTGTCCATCAAAAAATTTTTTCATTAGAATAACTTTCTTTTCTCCTGAGTACGTCACCACAATTTTCTCGGCGACTTGTTCCTCATAACTCAACGACTTTCTCTCCATAACTCGACGACTAATTCTCACTACCTCGACGAGTTTATAGAACAAACTAAGTTAAATCCTGCACAAAATTACAGCAGCATCTAAGGGAAAACCGTAGCAGTCTTCTATCTGAATTGCATGTTAGAACTACTCATCCCGCCGGGTCAAATTTTTTCATATCCGGCTAGAAAACGTAGCACATCCAACTTGCCTAAAGAAATCAGCCCACCTTCCTTAACAACGCCTCATTCCACCAGCCGATTGTCATAATTTAACCTAAACAGATATTTTGCGTCACCGCTGTGTCAAAGGACAGTCAGTCTTCTGTAAAAACCATCCCCCACTATTTCCTAGTATAATTAAGCGGCTGAAATTAGCAGTATGAAACGTATAGTTTTATTAGAAGAACACTATCACCGAGGTGAATATATCATTGGCCTGAGATTTAGTTTCGACAAAACCTTGATGGATTTATGCAAGAAGAACGACCTGAGATGGAGCTATACGCATCGTTGCTGGTACATTAAAAACTCACCAGGAAATTACGAAAATATTAAATCCATGCTCGCAGAAAACTACAGCATTGACGAAAGCGCTTTGCGTGCATCCTACCAAGCGAGGAAAATTCAGCGTGTACGCAATACCCTCCAAAAAGAGCGTCTGATTGATGACCTCAATCTTACCGCCATTGAAGAGCTCAAGAAATTTAAGCAATATATGAGAGCTAAAAATTACGCGACCAATACCATTTCCAACTATTCGGCAGCATTAAAAGTGTATTTCAGCTTTTTCTATGATGCGAACCCGCGTGAACTAACAGCCAGCTCCTATGTGCTATTTTGCAACGACTACTTCGCTTTTGGCTCTTATAGCAAAGCCTATCAGCGAATGTTAGTTTGTGCCCTCCGGCTCTATTATAAAAAAATTGTGCGCCAAACTTGGGATATCGAAGAGGTAGTATACCCACGAAAGGAGCGGCATTTACCCGTGGTTTTAAGCCGGAAAGAAGTCTACTCCATCATTCGCTCTACACCCAACCTCAAGGCCGAATGCATCCTTTCCCTCCTATACAGCTGCGGTCTCCGAGTTGGTGAGGCCCTCAATCTCAAATGGACAGATTTCGATCGAGAACGCCAATTAATCTGGGTACGCCAAGCAAAAGGGTTCAAAGATCGAAGTGTGCCTTTAAGTCCGAAGATGATAACACTTCTAGAAGAATATTTCCATCGTTACCGTCCACCAGAATATGTTTTTGAAGGTCAATATGGTGGTCGATATTCCAGTAGCAGTGTGAATCAAATCATTCGCAGCGTATGCCTCAAGCTAAAAATCACCAAGCGCGTAACCGCCCACACTTTTCGTCATTCATTCGCTACTCACTTGATGGAGTCCGGTACCAACTTGCGCATTATTCAAACCCTTCTCGGCCACAAAAGCAGCAAAACCACAGAAATCTATACCCACGTAAGCGAATTCCAACCCAATTCCTTCCGCAACCCCTTCGACGACCTCTTTACCTAAATATAATCCGTTGCATTTCACCTTTTATCCTTATAAATTGCATGCACTTACCCTATTTTATTGGGTATAGAAACAAGTTGGCAAACATTTTATGAAACTATTCGCTGTCCTATTATTTGTTGTGCTTTTTG
>CAZUIT010000042.1:0-30070 GCA_964620355.1 uncultured Burkholderiales bacterium
TGCAAGGGAGCGACAAGTTAAAGCTTGGAAAAGTCGGCAACGTATTGTTCAACTAGTTGGTTCAGAGCATCCCGCATAGGCGGGAGGGTCGGGGGTTCGAATCCCTCAACTCCCACGAACAAAATAGAAAACCGGTCTGCAAAGCAGTCCGGTTTTTTTGTTTTCTGCTCGTCTGAATGACGGGCAGAATATTTCATCTAGCACAATCTTCTATGTCATTCAAGCGAGCAGAAAACCAAAAAATCGGAAAGCGCAACGTAGTGGAGCGCCGGTTTTCCATTATGATTGATGGGTCCCCCAGAAGGGGGTCACGTTAGTAATTCCGGGAAATCCCGAATCTGAAAAACGAGCGATTCGCATAATTGTAATTTGACAATACCCTGACAATCAACTTATATTATGGCATTGTGTGTGCTTTTGAAAGGGTATGAATCCAACTAATTATGCCACTTTTTATATCCTCTTTTCAGAAAGTTTAGACAAATTTTATATCGGTTATACCGAAGATGAGGTAGAATCAAGGTTGAAGAAGCATTTGAGCAACCATCGCGGGTTTACTTCAAAGGCCAAGGATTGGCAAATTGTTTATTCAGAAAATTTTGAAAGCAAGTCGCTAGCTTATGCAAGGGAGCGACAAGTTAAAGCTTGGAAAAGTCGGCAACGTATTGTTCAACTAATTGGTTCTGGGTTCTTGGTTACTGGTTATTGCGATTGAGATGAATGGCTGAACAGAGTGTGGTAGAGGGCATCAACTGAAGCTAAAAATCAATTTATCTTTTTTGCATGACCACGATATTCGTTTGTTTTTTGCTGGAACTATGGGTGTAGTTTGCTGAATTGAAAGGGTGAGTTGTATCAATACTTTTTTTTCTCAGCCACCAAAAGAGCTTAACTCAGTGAGTCGCTTTTTTTTTCAATGTAGATGTTTAAGGTTTTGGAAAAGAGAAGCAGAAATCAATCAATTGAAAACGTGCATTCAAACAGCGTGTTTGGTGATTGCTCAAGACTAAAGCTTTGGTGGCAAAGAAAACAGTAGCTTGAATGAACTTTCCATAAATCATCCTTTTGAAATAGTGCTATGAAAACACCTTCTCTCATTTTGCTTCTTATGAGTATCCCCTTTTTTGTCCAAGGGCAAATAGGCTCCGTACACTTTATCGACACTTCCTTGGAAACGGCTGGTATCACCCAAATAGCATCAGCCGATGTAGATAATGATGGAAAAAAAGATATCATCACCTCTTCGACAGGAAATGCTGGGAGATTGGGTTATTATCAAAACCTCTCGAATAATAGTTTTTCTTCCTTTAAGTCCATTGTGCCTCTTGCCTTTTGTAGAGGCCTGGCTATTGGCGATTTTAATAAGGACAACTGGCAGGATATTGTTTCGATTAGCGGGACGAATAATGATGTGCGCATTCATTTAAATATTACGGGCAATTTTGGTCCGGCGTTTCTTTTGGATAGTGCCAATCCCACGCAGCTGAATGATGTAGTAGTGGCTGATTTCGATGGTAACAAGTGGGATGATATTGTTGTGATTGGTCAACATTCCATTGACTTGTATCGAAACGACGGAAGTGGAAATTTTACAAAGGAGCTTATCCTAAGCACCAGCACTTCCTCAAAAATTTTGGAATGTTTGGACCTGGCCACGGCGGATATAGACAAGGATGGCGATATGGATTTGATTTGCGGGGAATCGGCAGGATTGGTAATTTATTTAAACAATGGCATGGGGGTTTTTAGCCCCAGATATTATTCAATCATGGCTGAAATATATTTCCTGGTGCATCCTTTTGATGTAGATAATGACGGTGATTTAGACATTGTGGGACGAAACAGTGCGGGAGATGTTAAATGGTTCAGCAATGATGGAAATGGAAGGATGAACTACGAGGCTACATTGTCCAATGTTCCGAATCTAGTTTCCTTGAGCTCTGTTGACTATAACATGGATGGATATGAAGATTTGTATGTTTCATATACCAAGCACATTTCAATTTTCAAGAATGATTCTAATCACGCTTTTAGTACTGAAATTCCAGTTTACCAAAATGACAATCGTTTGATGGGTCCTGTTCAAGTTGCTGATATGGATGGAATTGGTGCTTTGGATATGGTTTGGTCGGGAGGAAATAATGGCCTTGCCTATCTTATCAATGAATCTCCAACGCCAATCAATGGAATAGGTGTTGAGTCGAATGTCATTTTCCCTAATCCGACCAAAGGCATTATTCACTTGAACAGACCTAGCGAAAAATTGCTCGTATATAATGTGCTCGGTAAAAGAGTTCTAGAGCTATCAAATGAAGTTCAATGTGACCTGTCTAGCTATCCATCAGGTATTTACATGGTCGTTACGATGGAAAATGGCAGGATCTCGCAGCAGAGAATAGTCAAACAATAGTCAGATTGAACGAAAGGCTCTTGGCGAAAATTTTGCCAGAACCAGAGTTGAGTGACGGAATGCCAATCGCTAAATTTTCATAAAGTTATTTGCAAGTTCAAAAAATAGACTTAAGTTTGTATACGGAATATCATGAATATATAGTATGAGTTACTCACTGTCGTTTTCAAAAGCAATTCTGGTCGTTATTTTCATATCGGATAAGATTCGACAAGGGCAATATGAGTTTCTTTCAACTAAATTGATATCAGAAGTGCTGAATATTCCTAAACCCACATTGGTGAAGATCTTGCAAAATCTTTCTATTGCAGGAATTATTGAAACAAAAGAAGGTAAACAAGGCGGTATTCGATTGATCAAGAAACCTTCACAAATCACTGTCTTGGACATACTCAATGCGATGGAATCAGGTAGGCCTTTGTTTCAGACGACATTCAATATTATGGCCGAAGGAAAAAGACCCAATAATGCGCAAAAATCAATTTCAAGCTTATTAGATAATGCTGAAAGAAACATGAGGACTACCTTGAATCAAAGGACGATAGAAGAAGTTTTACTCGAAATGGACAATTGATATTTTTTTGCACATAACTAAATATAAAGAATATAACGTATATAAGTATAAATCAAAAATCAATGAAAAAGTTTAACACAGTAATTCTAATGGCAATGTTCACTCTTGCCTTCAGTTCCCAGTTATTGGCACAAGAAACGCCTTCTCGAGAAAGGACGAAGATAAGTGTTGAGATAGACCCATCTACCTTTGTATTTAAAGGCTATGGCATCCACTTACGAATACAACCAAAGAGTTGTGACCATCTTTTAGTTGGTATTGGAACCTATGCCATGGATATGCCTGATGCCCTTGTAGACTTCAATAAACGGAATAAAAATAGTGGATGGAATATTCGAATAAATCAGGCCTATGGTCTGTTTGGTGAATATCATTTTACACAAGTGAATCGAAAATGGTTTCTCGGAACCCAAATTGGAATTCAAGAATTTAAAATTCAAAACAGTGACTTTGATGGAAGTGAAAAATTCACGAATCTGCTTGCAATGGGATATTTTGGGTATACTATGAAACCCTTTGAAAACACCTTTTATATTAAACCATGGGCAGGCTTAGCTTACACTTCAAAAATAGCGGGTAAGAATATTCTAGAGAGCGCCGTGTATGATGTTGCTCCAATCACCTATTTTGCGACGCTTCACCTTGGCTATACTTTTTAGTCGATGGCCACAAAATATGTGGGTCGCATGGATAGAAAAGCCACTTCGATAGTGGGCCTTGTGTAGAAGAGAGGTAACAAAAAATGCTCAAAACCGCTACCACCTGTTTAATTGATCAATTATTTTTATAGTCCTATTTTCTATAAACTCGACCCACCTTAAATTTCACTTTGATTCATTCAGCATCGGGTAAAAGGCAAATCACATCTCAATAGCTAGAAGGACATAATTCTGAATTGGTACTTATCTTCGCTACATGAAATTTGGAACCAAAGTATTACACGCGGGTGTGCACCCAGATCCAACAACCGGTGCCATCATGACTCCCATCTATCAAACCTCCACCTATGTTCAGGAATCGCCTGGTGTGCATAAAGGATATGAATACAGCCGTAGTCATAATCCTACGCGCACGCAATTGCAAGATCAGTTGGCGGCCTTGGAAAATGCCAAACATGGACTCTGTTTTTCAACGGGCATGGGTGCGATAGATGCGGTGTGTAAACTCTTCGTTCCAGGTGATGAAATTGTCACAACCACGGATCTTTATGGTGGAGCCTTCCGCATTTTTACGAAAATCTATGCGCCGCTGGGCATCAAATTCCTCTTTGTAGATATGAGCCAGCCGGAATTGGTGGAAGAGGCCATCACCTCCAAAACGAAAATGATCTGGACAGAAACCCCAACCAACCCGCTGCTAAAAATTATGGATATCGCCGCATTAGCTTCCATCGCCAAAAGGCATGGATTGCTCTTGGGGGTCGACAATACATTTGCTTCGCCCTATCTCCAGAATCCGATGGATCATGGGGCTGACATCGTGATGCATTCTATTACAAAATACATTGCTGGTCACTCGGATGTAGTGATGGGTGCGTTGATTTGCAATGATGATAGTCTGAAAGATAAACTCGCCTTCATCCAAAATACTTCTGGAGCCACACCTGGGCCGCAAGATTGTTTCCTAGCATTACGCGGGATCAAAACTCTCCACGTTCGCATGCAACGGCATTGTGAGAATGGAGAAAAGATAGCCCATTACCTAAAAATTCACCCGAAAGTTGCTCGTGTTTTTTGGCCAGGATTTGAGGACCACAAAAATCATGAGGTGGCGAAAAAGCAGATGCGTGGTTTTGGAGGAATGATCTCCTTTGAGTTAAAAGAAGATTCGGTAGAAGCCGCTTGGAAACTTGCCGGTTCAACCAGAATATTTGCCTGTGCCGAATCATTGGGTGGGGTGGAGTCTTTGCTAGGTCACCCAGCATCCATGACCCACCATTCTGTACCCAAGGCAGAGCGAGAAAAAGCAGGATTAAGCGATTCACTTATCCGGCTAAGCGTGGGCATCGAAGATATTGATGACCTGATTGCAGACCTTGAACAAGCAATAGGCTAAGCATGTACGGATTATTGGCCATGACACTCGGACCGGGATTGTTTATCCTAGGCTGGATTTACCTCAAAGACAAACATGAAAAGGAACCGCTTTATCTTTTATTATTGGCCTTTATTGGTGGAGCGATATCAACTATTTTTGTTCTGATGGCCAATGCCTTGTGGCAGAATTTAGGTTTTGGAATTTCTGATACTCAGTTGCTACCCACTGCTTTTTACGCCTTTGTTTCGGTGGGTGGTACCGAAGAGCTTGCCAAGCTTTTGGTGGTACTTCTTTTTTTCTATAAACGAAAAGCCTTTAATGAACCTTTTGATGGAATTGTCTATTGTGTGGCGGTGTCGATGGGTTTTGCCACGGCTGAAAATATCTTATACGTTTACGGGAATGCAGCCCCCGATGATGCACGATGGGTTGCCTTATTGCGCATGTTTACAGCTGTGCCAGCGCATGCAACATTTGCTATTCTAATGGGCTTTTTTGTTGGACATAGCAAATTTGATAAAAATCAAATAGGCTACTTGGCTTTGGCATTAATAGCTTCTGCCTTCACCCACGGTGCATACGACTTCTTTTTATTTATTCGCAATATACCTGGCATTTCTATCGGGGCATTTATCTCCTTATTCTTGGGAATTCGATATGCGCGAAAAGCAATCAAATACAACCAAGAAATTTCACCATTTAGAAATCTATAGATGGATAAAAGGAAGCTTCAGGAGTTTTTAGATAGGAGGGTAGATCAATACGAACGCCTAGATTTCATCCCTAATGATCCGGTTTCTATTCCACACGGCTTCCAAAAGCAACAAGACATTGAAATCATGGGTTTTTTCGCCGCAACGCTCGCATGGGGGCAACGCATTACCATTATCCGCAACTGCCGGCGTTTGGCTGAATGGATGGATAATGCGCCTTATGACTTTATTCGCAATCACCAAGAAGAAGACCGTGCGCGTTTCTTAGGTTTTGTACACCGCACATTCAATGATATAGACCTCTTATACTTCCTCGAATTCCTCCAGAATTATTACCAAAATCATGACTCTTTAGAAGGTGCGTTTCTGAATAAAACGGGCCAATTCGTTTCGATGGATGACAGTATTACTCGTTTCCATCATCGTTTCTTTTCCCTTCCTAATGCCCCACAAAGAACCCAGAAGCATGTGGCTAGTCCCTCGAAGAAAAGTGCCTGTAAGCGCCTAAATATGTATTTGAGATGGATGGTTCGCTCCAATGAAAAAGGCGTCGACTTTGGACTCTGGAAGCATATTCCGCAAGCCGAACTCATCTGCCCTTTGGATACGCATGTTCATCGTGTTGCAAGCGGATTGGCCATGATCAAACGCAAACAATCCGATTGGCTCACCGCTATTGAACTGACTGAATTTCTAAAAGAAATGGACCCAAAAGATCCGGTGAAATACGATTTCGCCTTGTTTTCGTTAGGGGCGGAGGAAAGGTATTAGGTCGACATATCGACTAGTCGACTGGTCGATGAGTCGCTAAAGCCGTTTCCCATCTACCAAGTAATGCTGTACATAATCTGCAACACCATCTTCCAAAGAAGAGAAAGACAACGGATAACCAATGCCTTTCAACTTGCTCATATCGGCCTCGGTGAAGTATTGGTACTTATCACGGATGTCAATTGGGGTATCAATAAATTCAATTACTGGCTTTTTGTCAAGGGCTTTGAAGGTCGCATTGGCAAGGTCGAGGAAAGTACGTGCTTCACCAGAGCCTAAATTATAAAGTCCAGAGTTTTTGCGGTGATACATCAACCAATGGCATACATTGACCACATCTTTCACATAAACAAAATCGCGTTTTTGTCCACCATCTGGGTAATCCGGATTATGTGAACGGAAGAGCTTCATCTTATTGGTATCTTGAATTTGATTGAAACCGTGGAATATCACTGAAGCCATGCGTCCTTTATGGTATTCATTGGGGCCGTATACGTTAAAGAACTTTAACCCAGCCCAGAAATAGGGTTTTTTCTCTTGTTTGATGGCCCATTTGTCGAAGTCGTTTTTTGAGTCGCCATATGGGTTAAGAGGGTGCAGGGAATCAACAATGGATTCGTCATCTTTATACCCATGCTCACCCAATCCATAGGTTGCGGCAGAGGAGGCATAAACCAATGGAAGTCCATACGCTACGCATTTTTGCCACATGGTTTTGGTATAATTTAAATTGAGCTCATCGAAGATATCGACGTTAAATTCGGTGGTATCTGTTCGAGCACCAATATGGAAGATAAATTGAACCTGATTTTCGTTTTTGTCTAACCAATTGAAAAAGTCATGGCGGTGCACTTTTTCTTGAAAGGTTTTGCCTTCCAAGTTGCTATGCTTGGCTTCATTCGAAAAATCATCTACCAATACCAAGTCAAAAAAACGGTCTTCGTTGAGGCGTTTAACCAAACAACTCCCAATAAATCCTGCGGCGCCAGTTACAACTATCATAATTCAATATCTAGGGCAAAACTACATCATTCACTTGGAAGCTGCCAAAATGAAAAAAGGGACGCGAACGTCCCTTTTTTAAATTCCGATAGCCATCGGAACCAAATTCCGATAAATCAATAAAGTGTGATTTTTAAAAGTATTAATATTTCACAATGCGATTGGTGCTTTGACTTCCATCTGCATAGCGAATCAAAACAGTATACGATCCTGTTGGAAGCTCAGCAATATCAAAACGATTTGTTCCTGTTACTAGGGTCATGTTTGATTTTACTTCTTTGCCTTGGATATCGAATAATTGCAAGGTTCCTTCTTGACTTGCTTCAATTTGAAATGCGTTTTTTGTCGGGTTTGGATAGAGCAAAGTATGCACCATTTCTGCTGGTCTCCGCACACTTAGAATATTACTTGAACGATAGGATATTTCCCCCACATTATTTTGGTCAGGGTTCATTTCGATAGCCGCTGCATAATGGCCTCCTTCAGCATTATAAAAGGTATAGCTAATGGAGCCATCACTTCCATTTTGAATAGGGAACCAGCCTAGGCCTTGTTGGTAGCCGGAAACGTTATATTCATAAAATAACTCTTGCTTGATTCGAAGTGCTTGAACACTATCGATAGGTAAAATCAGCATACCTTGTCCATCGCAACTATAATTAAGTTGAACATAAACATCTACTCGCAATGAATCAAATGGGGCACCAAAATCACTGCCTGGGTAGGTGTCTTTCGTGCGGTTTGAATCCGACCAAGCATCGCCATATTTTAACGGAAATACGAGATAACGTGGTTTGAATTCAGGACCGGCAGAAACCGTATCATCCGTATTCCCAAGAAGCTTTACATCCATAGAGTTTGCATCTACATAGCTATATTCTTCATTCTGGTCATTGGGCTGAATAACCAAGTTGCATCCGGAAATTTGGTCTCCGCCATTATTCGAATTAGGCGCCAAATATTTGGTTACAAAAGATTCATTGTTGTCAAGTTGACTAAAATCCCAACGTAGATCTTTCCCTGCTTGACTGAAGTCATTCGGCAGGTTAACGGAGGTGTCAACTTGGTAATTAAAGGTTGCGCCAGGGTAGCTCATATCTGAGCGGCGAAGTTCTAAGTCGCCTTGAGCAATTACGCCGGTAAACCAACCGACGATACCCAATGTTAGTACTATTCTTTTCATGTTCAAAAATTTGATGATACAAAGGTGACGTAAAGCGACGAAGATTAGTTACATCATGGGCTAAAAAAGCTTGGAATCGGTTTATGTTTGGGATGAACCGCTCAATTTATCGGATGAATGGGCGTTTTCTCTCACACGGTGAAAGGGTGTTGGGTAACTTACTCAACCTTATAGATTACTTTTTTTTGAAAAAAGAAAGGGCATCTAGGTGAACTCCAATGGCAGCTGCGATATAGGCTGTGGGTGATTTAATTTCAAATTTACCCGGTGAATATTCTGTATATGGCACTTGAGTGAAGGGGTTTACTTTAGCAGTAACATATTGACCATCAATGAATGTTTTATTAGGCATATCTAGCGTAACTATCTGTCGGTAATACATAAATCCACCAGGAAAATTATAGGTAAGACTAAAGCTAGGACTAATTACTTTCACTCTTTCCATTTGGGTATTGGTCATAACCCAAAAACCTGAGTTTCCAGATTCGCGATAGGTGCGATCCGTGTAAAGACGATAATATTGGATTTCTTGAATTCCAAGAAAAACGCCAAAATGTAAGCGGGGTTGCTCGGGGTGATGGGCCTGAAAGCCAATCATGCCATTATACCGCTCAAATGTTGAGGCGTAATTGAACTTGGAGGTATAGCTTGGGGTATAGTTGATTGGATTTTCATCGTGGGAAGAATATAGATACCCCTTTTCGTAGCCCATTCGTCCGAAAATCGCGAATTGCTTTTGAATTCCAAAGCGTGCAAAACCAAGTATTCCAATACCGTTAATACTGGATGGACCACTCCTAAGTCCGTTATGATAAATGCCTAAATTTTTTGTCACGCTAATACTCCCCTAGTACTGTAAAAATCCTTTATTCAGCGACACTGCTCCATCAATTTGTCCTGGCCCATCGAATTCAGGAACCACAGGAACGGTAGAAATATGATGGAAACCCTTACAAGAAGCGAGGCCCATGGTAATGAGTATGATTGCGATCGAATTTTTCATAAATCTAAGGTTTTGATCGGTAAAGCCGGTCAATATTCATCCCGATATGAATATTCAAAATCACATAAGGCACAAAGAAGGGTGCACGATATGTTGGGCGGTAAGCATTGGGGTCTGTATTATTAAGATAGAGGTAGGTATCGCAAGTGCGGAAACCTATACTCTGTTTCGTATAGAACAACCCATTTTCACCGGTTGCCTTGATGCTAAAAGAGAGGCTGCTTATTGTTTTATTAATTATTTCTCCCTCATTGATTAAATCTATATCATAACCCAAAGGGTCATTGTCCAATTCCCTTCGTGTATAATAAAGCTCGGAATATCGTGCGGTACGGATATCTCCATAAAATCCTAGTTGGGTATTTTCATTTCTTAGTGTCCAATAAAGTCCAAAGGAAGCCGCATGTGCATCGTATTTGGAATGAAAGGTTTGTTCATTTCTTCCGTAGTAAAATTCACCTCTTCCATTTTGAATTAAGCTATTCGTTAAGTTTCCAATTGAATAACCATAACCTACCGAAAAGTGCAATTTTCCTTGCGGTTTGAAAGGCCCATATAGCTGAAGACCCAGTCCATGACTATGCCCAGTTCCCGAACCTTTCCAGACACCTGAAAAGCCATAGGTCAGTCCAATTCCTTGAAGTGGAGAATAGGCGACTTGCCCCTGGTAAAAGCGAATATTTGCAGAGGCCTGCGCTGCCAATTGCCCTTTTTCCGTAAACATCGGATTCTCATCAGGCAAGGGTGCATAATTGTAAGTCTTGCAGCCAATGGAGCTCAGTAGCACAAGAGAATACACAAGAGCCTGATATTTTTTCATAGACAACTAGCAATGCAATTTACCTATTTTTTACATAGATAGATAGTTAGACAAGGAGATGTTTAGACTAGCTGCAAATCACAAATCAAAACTTATCCTCGCTCTTAACTTTTCTAAAATTCACAAATTCGTCATCCTGTGTTTGCCGAAGGGCATAAATCACAAATCACAAATCGCAAATCGCAATTCACAATTAGGAGTGTATCTTTGCCGCGCAACAACGGAAAACCTACAGGAATGGCTGAGAAACCTCGCTTGCTTTACATTACCCGTAAAGAACATTTTAACGCAGCGCATAAACTCTATAATCCCAAGTGGACAGAGGAAAAAAATGACGCTGTATTCGGTAAGTGTGCCAACAAAAATTGGCATGGACACAATTTCAATCTCTTTGTTACCGTAAAAGGAAATCCCAATCCGGATACTGGATTTATCATCGACTTAAAGGTCTTGAAGAAAATCATTCGCGACAAAGTAATTGAAAAGCTGGATCACCGAAACATCAATGAAGACGTCGATTTTATGACAGGGCAAATGGCCTCAATTGAAAATTTAGCGGTAGCAATTTGGGAACAGATTGAGCCTGAATTGTCGGATTGTGAACTGCATTGCATAAAATTGTACGAAACAGACAGTAACTACGTGGAGTATTATGGCTAGCCCTTACGAACCAAACCCCAAACGCTTCTGGCGACTTTTTATCATTTCCATGGTGTTCATGGTTTTTATGGCAATCCTCATCATCCAAAGAAAGATGGAGAAAGAGAAAGGCATGGCTCCCAAAGTACCAACCGTAAAAATTGAAAAGCATGAAGGCATACATATTTCCCGGACAGGGTTCCCAATTCATTGGGATGGGCAAGGAGCTGCACGATCAGCATGATTTAGCCCGTCAACTATTTCAAGAAGCCGATGATATTCTCGGGTTTTCTTTGAGCAAAGAAATGTTCGAAGGAACAGATGAATCACTCAAACAAACCAAAGTAACCCAGCCTGCAATTTTCCTCCACTCGGTGGTGATGGCCAAGGTAATGGGCGATACGTTTAAAGCCGACATGGTAGCGGGTCACTCATTGGGCGAATTTTCTGCGCTGGTAGCCAATAATACCCTTTCCTTCCAAGACGGTTTGCGCCTAGTTTCTCAGCGCGCTCTTGCCATGCAGAAGGCCTGTGAAGCACAACCTTCCACAATGGCAGCTATTCTTGCTTTGGAAGATCATGTCGTTGAAGAAATTTGTGCATCTATTGATGGTGTGGTGGTAGCCGCAAACTATAACTGTCCCGGACAATTGGTTATCTCTGGCTCAATAGAAGCAGTGAATGCTGCCTGTGAAAAAATGAAAGAAGCCGGAGCGCGTCGTGCTTTGGTGCTTCCTGTTGGTGGTGCTTTCCATTCTCCTTTAATGGAACCCGCTCGTCAGGAATTAGAAGCGGCGATTAAGGCAACACATTTCAGCAATCCTAGCTGTCCGGTTTACCAAAACGTAACCGCCTCGGCAGTTTCCGATCCAGCCGAAATTCAAAAGAACTTAGTTACACAGTTGACTGCCCCTGTGCGTTGGACACAATCGGTTCAAGCCATGGTGAAAGATGGAGCAACAGAATTTGTAGAAGTTGGTCCAGGAAAGGTGCTTCAAGGACTTGTAAAAAAAATCGCTCCGGAGGCAGAAGCAGGAAGCGCCGTGCTCGGATAAGGAATATTGGTGCACTTCGGCCGTCGTGGGCTCGCAAAATTCCATGTTAAAAATTCCAAATTTCAAGACATAACGTAATATTTGGACTATTTTGGAACCGATAGCTATCAGTATGGAATTTAAGAATTGGAACTTACAATCGCTTTGTTAGTAGCGGATAGTCATGAAAAACGATATGAGTAGGCAGGTTCTGTGGGGAGTGGGTATCGCACTGATGCTATCGCTTGCCATGCACCTGCCTTTCCTCAATTTACCTCCCTATAGTCAGCATGTTTGGCGGCAAACGAGTACACTCAACGTGGCCGACAATTTCTATGAGGAGAGCATGAATATCTTTCTGCCTCGTGTTAATCAGCGCTATGATGGTGATGGGATCACGGGAGCGCCCTTTCCTTTATATGAATGGGTGCTTGCCTCTTCTTACCATATTTTTGGAAATCAATTTTGGCTGCATCGCTCGTTATCATGGTTGCTAACGGTTATGGGGGCATTTGCCATGTTTACGCTGGCGAAACGTTGGTGGAAAATTGAAATGGCGGCATTGGCAGCTTTTGTTTTTTATCTCTTTTCTCCTGAATTGTTTTATGATGGATGGATTGCCTTGCCAGATACCATGGCCCTGGCTTTTTGCCTATGGGGATTAATTCATTTTGAACGTTTTTGGAATGATGGCAAGCAAAATTCCATATGGATTTCGGGCGTATTTTTTATGCTTGGAGGGGCGGTGAAACTTCAATATCTCGGGATTGGATTCATTCCTTTGGGTATGCTGATTCGTGACAGGAATAAATTGAATCTTCCAGTAATGCTGCAATTGGCACTATTTGGTGGATTGGCGGTGCTTCCTGCATTGGCTTGGTATCGTTATTCTGCTGGTCTTATCGAAAAAAGTGGATTAGCCGATTTTGGCCTGGAATTAAAGCCAGCGGATTCTTTGGAGATGGCCCTGAATGTCGTACAAAAGAACCTCATCTCGGATATTCCCGAGGTGATTTTGGGCTTCGTTGCTTTTGCTGGGTTTCTCCTTTGTTTTTTTCTCTTTCTGCGTAATCCAGATCGCTTCAAACATCCGCTTTTCTTGCCCATACTCGTTTTCTCACTCGGGTTTTTGGTATATCATCTGCTTGAATTGCGAGTTTTAGAACTTCATCAATACTATATGCTGCCTTATTTAACCATTTTGATTCCATTGGCAGCAAAGGGAATTACTTCGCTCAGTCGAGGGAAATGGTCCCTCTTAGTCGTCTTTTTGCTCCTGCAAATCACCATTACCGGTTTTCGTATGATTCCTTCACGATTCGCCGGAGAGGATAAAATGATTCATCCAGCCTTTTGGGATGAAGATTCACGGGAAGCGCTGAGAAATTGTATTCCAGATAGTAGTCTTGTACTTACCGGTCCGGATGACTCGCGCTGTATCAATTTCTATTTCTTGCACAAAAAAGGCTGGGCCTATGGCAGCGTTGAAGAACTATTTGTGCAACACGATGATGGCACCAATATGGACGATGCAATGCGCGGAAATTGCGAGTATTTAATGACCAGTGATACGCATATTGAGCAGAGCTTACTTGCACCCTATCTGAAGGAACAAGTGTATTATAACAATGGCATTAGCGTTTACCGGCTTCGTCCTCCTGAAGAATAAACTCTACTCGTCGATTTTGCTGTCGGCCTTCTTCGGAGTTATTGGGTCGCAATGGAAGGGAGCTTCCCTTTCCCATGGCCTTCATTTTTTTCGGAGATATCCCTTTATCAATTAGGTAAGCACGTACCGCATCCGCCCGATCTTGGGATAATTTCTGATTATACTCGATGGATCCCAGACTATCCGTATGCCCAATAATTTCAATTCTGTAATTCGGGTAGTGCTGAAGTACCTTAAATAGGCTGTCCAATGCAGGGTAAGAGCTAGGTTCAAGAACCGCGCTATCGAAGGCAAAATAGATTTGATTGATGCGGTACGCACGCCCAATTTCAATCTGAGTCACATGAAAGGTATCATGCTGACGTTGTTTGGTTCTGTTTTCATTACCTGAATTTGAATATACCGTGTCCATTTCCATCATGGCCCATATTCCAAATTCATCAAATAGGTGATTCATATCCACCTCAATGCTATCCGAACAAGCGCCAAGGAAGGTATGCCGCCGATTGAGGGTATTCAGTTTTTCAATTTGCTTCTCACAGTCGCATCCAATGCCATTTTCATCGCGTAGGTCGATTTTATAGAATGCAAATAACTGGGGGCGTTTACTGGGTCTTGAAAACAAAACTTTGTCATAACGAGTGTCTTCATCGGTTTTGAAATTACCGAGTAGAATAAATCGCTCTGTGCCCGTTGCTGTGTATTCTAATTTTAAAGTCCTTCGTTTCGAACCAAATAGTCGGGTATCAAGCAAGGCATTGAATTGAGGCTGGAAGGGTAGAAGGCTGTCGATCTTATGCATCCGAAATGCGCCACTCAGTGTATCAATCTTAAATATTTCTTTTTTGGGGATATGGATGAAAGTGTCTGAAAAGTATATACCCAATTCTTCGAAATGCAATCCGTCAAATCCATAGTCAATTTCGAGCACATAAGTCTCCCCTTTGCGCAAGGGACAAAGCAAGGGGCTTTGGATATAGGAACGTTGATTTATGCCTTCTTCTCCTAACATCATCACAAGTGCAGGCATAGGAATGGGTTTCCGATTTTTGTCGTAGCGAATGGGCTTAAAATTGAAGGTAGATGCAGAGCTTGTCCACCAACCCATAGGAGCGCAACTTACACGGTATTCACAGCAGGTATTAATTGAAGCGAAGGTGGAATTTGCAATATATCCTTGTGTCCATCCATAAAGAGAAACGAAGATTGAAAGACACAGGAAAGGGAAACGCATATTAGAAATATAGACTGAATTCAATACTACGGTTCATGAGTGTTTTAACGTCCTTCAAACTCGGACGAATATCAGAATATTTATTAGGAGCTTCGTTTCCAAAATCTCTATTGATATCAAAGGTATCAAAGCCGTCGGCTAAATTATTCAGGCCATGCTTATAGCCAATATATATCCCCACATATTTGCCGCTATACATATAGCCCAAGGTGGCTGCTATTTCCCATTTTTTTATAGGTAAGGTGGTAAAAGCAGGGTAATAATCCCGACGAATAAACAAACTTGGCTTGACCAAGTATGAGAAATCTGGTCCCACTAAGATATTATGTTTCTTCTGTTCGTCGATAGAAATAATTGCTAAGATGGGCAATTCCATATAGAACAAACCGAGGCGCGAATAGTAGTTTCCGGTATCAATTCCGCTGAACTTACTGCCTCGATAGCAGGCACCAAGTTCTAAATTCAGATCAAGGCGCTTGTGTAAGCCGAATCGATAATAGATTGCTCCTTGTACCCCAAATTGCCCGTCTCCTCCTGTCATTTCTGGCGCATTTAGCCAATAGCGACCCATTCCTATCCGCACACCTACTTTTTGAGGAATGCTTCCGGGTTTTTCATCGTTTTCATCTTTTCGATACTGCTGGGCACTTAAGCTCCCAATGAACAAAAAGAATAAAAGAATAAATGCGCTAT
Organism: uncultured Burkholderiales bacterium; assembly: GCA_964620355.1. Classification (GTDB taxonomy): domain Bacteria; phylum Bacteroidota; class Bacteroidia; order UBA8524; family UBA8524; genus UBA8524. The sequence continues at coordinate 15,783 of CAZUIT010000042.1, forward strand.
TACGTTTCAAGGCTTTTTCCTTTGAGTGCTTTAGAAATGCTAATATCCATCAATCGCTCAGCGAAAGGACGGGTATACTCATTTAACTCATCTATATGACCCAATATTATGTCTTTATCGTTGCTTTCCAACGAATTTCTTAAATCGTTCACGAGGAGTGCACTGTGTTGGAGCTCATCATCTTTGAGCAAGTCTCCGTTCTTTTCGAGAAAACGTTCACTGAGGTATATCAGCTGATTGGCTTCGTTTTTTGCCTCTAGAATCATGCGGGTTTTTACATCCGATTCGGCATGAGTGATGGATGCCAAAAGCATTTCTTCGACTTCCTGGTCGCTCAATCCATATTGGGGTTTCACTTCAATGTCTTGTTTCACGCCCGAACGCTCTTCTATAGCTTCTACCTTCAAAATCCCATCGGCATTCAGCATGAAGTTGACGAGAATCTTTGGAAATCCTGCAGGCATGGCTGGAATTCCTTTGAGAATAAACTCTGCAAGTTTTCTATTCTCGTCTACTAACTCACGCTCTCCTTGGAATACGCTCACTTTCAAATTGACTTGACCATCCACTGAAGTGGAATAACTCTTTCCAACTTTGGCAGGAACTTTACTGTTGCGCGGTATGATTACATCCATCAAGCCACCTAGCGTTTCAATGCCCAAGGAGAGGGGAGTAACATCCAGCAGTAGCAAGTCTTTTCTATTCCCGGCCAGAATATCGGCTTCAACGGCTGCACCAAGGGCAACCACTTCATCCGGGTTTAGTTGGTCGTTGATATGAACTTTTGGAAAATAATCTTGGACGGCTTCTTTGACAGCTGGTGTGCGGGTAGAGCCACCCACGAGTACTACTTCATCCAATTCAGCTAGACTTATTCCCGAATCTTTTAGCGCCAAAAGACAAGCTTCTTTTGTTCGGTCTAAAACCGGCGTAATGCATGATTTTAGTTCTGCTCTATCAAGTGTAAGGGTAAATTCTTTTGCACCCAAATGAAGGGTTTTGGTGAAGCTATCAGAATCGCTTAATGCTTTTTTTGCCTCCTCTGCACTGAGACGAAGAGATTGAATGTCGGCCCCTTCAAGCTGATCGATACCAAATTTATTTTGCCAGAATTGATAGATGGCACGGTCGAAATCGTCGCCGCCGAGGTAAGTATCTCCATGGGTAGATAACACTTCAAAAATTCCTTGAGTGATGCGCAGAATGGAAACATCGAAAGTACCACCTCCGAGGTCGTAAACGGCCACATGCTTCAGGGCTGCTTTGTCGAGACCAATTCCATAAGCCAAGCTTGCGGCAGTTGGTTCATTTACAATGCGCAAAACTTCGAGTCCTGCCAATTTTCCAGCATCGCGGGTTGCCTGACGTTGGGAGTCGTTGAAATAGGCTGGAACAGTAATCACGGCTCTTTTTACTTCCGTGCCTAATTCTTGTTCGGCACGGTATTTTAGTTCTTTAAGGATGAAGGAAGAAAGTTCAATAGGCGAATAGAATTTGTTGCCAATACGAATCTTTACCAGCTCATCAGCATCTTGATCAATGATTTTATAGCTGAAATAAGTGGCATGCTCTTTTATATCTCCATAGGCCTTACCCATGAGACGTTTTACAGAGTATACAGTCCTTTCTGGGGCATCCATCAAAAATTGTCGTGCTGATTGGCCCACAATAATTTCGTCGTTGCTTCCAAAATGCAGCAGGGAGGGTACAATAACCGACTGTCCTTTTCCCTTCAGTGCCTTGGCCTCCTTGCTGTCTTTATCAATGATGGCAACCAATGAATTGGTGGTTCCCAAATCGATACCCACTATAGGGTCTTCCTTTTGTATACTTCCAGAATTAATATTGATGGAAATCTTCGCCATAATCAACACGCCTTTTTCGCCCTGCAAAACTAGGGAAATAAATAGGAAGCCAAGAAATGCGGAGGTAAATGCGGCAGGAATTTTGTTACCTTTGTAGAACGATTCTAAATAATATGGAAACGACAAATCAAGAACTAGTAAACATATACGCCGAAGCGACTCCGAACCCAGAAACCATGAAATTTGTGGCCAATCGGATGATCCTTCCAAATGATAGTGCTGATTTTCAAACGCGTGAATCAGCCTTACGCTCACCACTTGCCACGGCACTTTTCGAAAAGCCTTACGTGAATGCGGTATTTATCATGAATAACTTTGTAACGGTAACCAAACTTTCAACCTCTGATTGGTCTGATATCATGCAGGAGCTTCGTGCTTTCATGAAAGACTATCTCGAAGCAGGAAAAGAAATTTTGAATCCACGTGAGGAGAAGTTGACAAACGAAGAGGAATCAGAAGTTGTTCAGAAAATCAAAGACTTGCTCGATATGCATGTGAAACCAGCAGTAGAAATGGATGGAGGAGCAATATCCTTCAAAAGTTTTGAGGAAGGCGTAGTAAAGGTTGTCCTGAAAGGAGCCTGCAGTGGGTGTCCTTCTTCTACCATTACACTGAAATCAGGTATTGAGAACTTGCTAAAACGCATGGTTCCGGAAGTGGAAGCTGTTGAAGCGGAAGCAGAATAAAAAAACCTTTGAAAATTTTTTAGTGAAAACCGGGGTTTGTGCTTCGGTTTTTTTTGGTCCATAGTCGATGGACCATGGACCATAGCTGGTCGGTCCGCCGAGGCTCTGTTCCAATTGGTGGTTGATTGCAAGTTTCTAGCAGAGCCGATTTTAAGTCCTGGGTCACAGGTTAGGGCATTCTACGATGAGGAGATGATGTGATGAGAAAGGGCACATGCTGTCTAGGAAGTATTCTGCGCTTTTTCTGCGTAAATCTGCGGGAAACACACCGCGACGAACTCTTAAGCCGAGCCTAAATCCTAAGCCAATTTAAGTACAATTGTCTCACCATCTCAAATCTCACTCTCTCAAGTCTAGTGCGGCTATGGTGCCGTTTCAAAAAGTTCGGAAATGAGATAATCCGCGAGTAGGAAACCTTCCTTATTGAGTCGAAGCGCGTCGGTGCTCAGCTCAAAATAAGAATGCATTTCATCCGTTTGAATTTGTTGAAGAATGGCTTCCAAAGCTGGCCTTCCAAATCGTTGTTCGAATTGGGCTATATCAAGTCCTTTCTCTGTTCTGAGTCGAGTAAGAAGCATCTCATTATGCTGGTCGATGGCCGAAAGTATTTCAATCTCTTCGGGTAATTTGCCTGCTTCCATTCCTTGGAGATACTTGGCATTATTGGCAATATTCCAATAACGATTTTTCCCATCATACCCATGTGCCGACGGACCGATACCCAAATAAGGCTCTCCACTCCAATAAGCGCTATTGTGCTGTGACGGATTTCCTGGAAGGCAGAAATTGGAGATTTCGTAGTGGTCCCATCCCTTGCTTTCTAGAAAATTCATAATCATGCGGTATTGTTTCTCGGCCTGACCTTCTTCCATTGGCCGCTCCTTTTTATGGAGTATTGCATGATGGAGAGCAGTGCCTGTTTCAACCGTCATGCTATAGGTGGAGAGATGGTTAACAGGAAACTGGAGCATCTTCTCCATATTAGCCTGCCATTTTTCGTCGCTCAATAAAGGGAAACCAAAGATGAGGTCGGCATTCAAGTTTTTAAAACCCAAAGCGCTTGCATTTTCTAGGCATTCTTCGGCTTGATGGGCATTATGACTACGGTTCATCCAACGAAGATCCTCTTCAAAGAAAGATTGGATTCCAATGCTTAGTCGGTTGATGCCGGCTAACTTTAATTCTCTGAGCTTGTCGAGACTCAGGTCGTCAGGGTTTGCTTCAAGCGTGATTTCTAGGTTATCGAAAGCATAGTGTTGAGAAAGATGATCGATAAACCGAGCGATTTCATCCGAATTCAGCAGGCTGGGTGTTCCTCCTCCAAAATAAATGCTGCTTATAGATGAAATATTTTGACTTTTTAAGCGAAGGGCTAATTCTTCTTCCATTGCTGCTATCAGTGGACTTTTTTGGGCAAGGGAAGTGGAGAAGTGGAAGTCGCAGTAATGACATGCCTTCGTGCAAAATGGGATATGAAAGTAAATTCCTGACAAGCCAATATCTTTGAAGCAAATTTAGCGATGTGAGCCGGTTCTGTTGTGTATTTCTTCTCTTCACCTTTTTTAGCCAATCAAAAGGGCAAGATTCGCTCATGATGTCGGATACAGCCTCTAGGATTGAGACGCGAAATTTCCTTCCCCAATGGAAGAATCATTCCTTTTACCGCGACTCCTTGGGAAATGATACCTTTCTTAACCTGGGATTTAGCCAGCAACAATTTTGTGAGCCATTATGGATATCGAACCAACAAACTTTGGGCAATCCGATCCCGAGACGCTATTCGTCGAATAATTGGAGGTATCTCGTTTTGCTGGTATTGATGACCTGTGTTGGCCTGGCGCGCGTTATTAGTCCGGGTGTTATCTTGACCTATTTTAGGTCATTTTTAAAACCTAAATTATTGAGTGAAGTATTGGAAGATCAGGCTTCGGAAATTAGTGGATTTTCCATATTGATGAGCCTCTTTACTGCGATGATGTATGCACTTCCACTGCAATGGATTTTGGACATTAGCGGCGGATCAATGACCGATTATCCCTTTGGTGACTACCTTCTGCTTACCTTACTTTTGTTTTCCTATATCGTTCTTCGTTTTGTTTTGTCAAGCATCATGGGGCGAGTTTTTGAAGCCAGGTATTTCACGTCAACAAGCATTTATGCCAGCGTATTTCTGAACTTTTTCGCTGCTGCCTTGGCCATTGGGGCATTCTTGTTTATGCTGCTCAATAATTGGTCTATCGATACGGAGTCACTGGGCCTAGTACTGCTGATGTTATTGATTGTAACAGCTTCGGTAAAAATACTTCGAACGCTCACTCATGCCCTCTCTAGCTTTTCATACCATTGGTTCTATTTAATTTTATATCTTTGCGCCTTTGAAATTGCCCCATGGATATGGGTCTTTATATTGTTGAAATCAAACCTGAACTAAAGAGAAGAGAGCCTTGAAAGTAAAAACAATACTGGTATCCCAACCACAACCTGAGGGAACCAAAAGCCCATTTTACGACCTGGCAGAGAAGTTGAACCTGAAAGTGGATTTTAGACCATTTATCCAGGTGGACCCAATTTCTGGGAAAGACTTTAGAAAAACCGAGCGGGTTAATTTCCTTGACCATACTGCTGTTATATTCAATTCTCGCAATGCCGTGGATCACTTTTTCCGTGCTTGTGAGGAGCTGAAGATTGAGATGCCACCGGAAATGAAATACTTCTGTATCAATGAAGGAATGGCATATTACCTTCAGAAGTATATTGTGATGAGAAAACGCAAGATTTTCTTTGGAAGTGGTTCTGAGGCCGAATTACTATCTATCATCAAAAATCATTCTGGGGAGAACTACCTATTCCCATGTAGTGATATTCGTAAGCCAAGTATTCCTGACTTTTTGGTCAAAAACAAGATTAAGCACCGCGAAGCTGTTTTATATCGGACGGTATCCGCAGATTTATCTGACCTGACTGAAGTGTTTTATGATATCATCGTTTTCTACAGTCCGGCGGATATTAAATCGCTTTTTGAAAACTTTCCTGAATTCGTTCAAAAGGATACTAGAATTGCTGCCTGGGGCGCTACAACAGCTGCTGCTATTGAAGAAGCCAACTTGGCATTGAATATCCCAGCCCCTACCTCGGATGCACCATCTATGACTATGGCTTTGGAAAATTATATAGTCCAAGTAAACAAATAGGTACGTATATTCGCAATATTGCAAAAAGATATTCGTTAACTTTTCTACAACTTGTGTTGTAATATTGTTAACAATACCCAATATTTGCCAATGACTAACCTCTAAAACTGACGCTGCATGCGAAAAAACTTTACGAAACTAATCGTTCTGGGCTCTGTATTATTTTCTGTACACTCATCTGCACAGCTTGATCCGTACTATACGCATTACATGCTGAACAAGCTGGCGTATAATCCGGCAACAGCTGGTGAAAAGGATGCTATTTGTATCAATGCGCTTACGCACCAGCAATGGTCGAAGCAGGCAGATCAAAGCAAAAGCTTTTTCGATGGGGAGTTGGATAACGCTGTTTTCGAGAAGGTTAATCCGAAAACGAATAGCTTCAGTATTACCGCACCGCTATTGAACAATCAATTGGGCGTAGGTTTTCAGGCAATTCAGGATAAAATCGGATTCAATTCAAACTTGTATTTACGTGGTTCGCTTTCTTGGAAGATTCGTATGGGTCGCAAGATGCCTGATGGATCAACCGACCAATCCTTGGCCGTTGGAGCCGACTTCGGTCTAGTTCAAGTAGGAGTGGATGGGAAAAAGTATAATCCACTCATGCCAGGTGATCCGCATATTCCAACGGGTGAAGTGAGCGGCGGAACCTTTGATATGGGTGCAGGTGTTTATTATACCCATCAACGTTTGTTTGACGGGTTTTATGTAGGCGCCTCTATGACTCACTTAACCGCTCCCTCTGTGAATATTGCGAATGGAGTAAATTGGAAAACAAATCAATATTTGTATATTCTCGCTGGAACCCGACATGATTTGGGTAATATGGCATTAATGCCATCCGTTTTAATAAAAGCGATTGGAACTCCTGTTCAAGTTGATTTAGGTTGTCGTGCCTTATTCAATGAGAAATTGGTGGCTGGAGCCAATCTTCGTAGTGGCGATGCGATTAGTCTCATGTTAGGATATTATGTAATGCCGAGTCTGTATTTCGGTTATTCATATGACGTAACAGCCTTAAGTGGAATAAACGAATACAGTAGGGCGGGAACGCATGAGATTTTCGTGAGCTGGTGTTTTGATATTAAACCGCCACCACCAACAGGTCCGAAGCCTAGGTATAATGTTCGTTACTTGGAAGGTTATACACTCTACTAGATGCTATATTGTTCTGAGAACATATACTAATGCGTAAATTTATTGCGTTATAAATAAGAAAGCCTAGAAATGCTTTGCATTCTTAGGTGAAAAAGATAAACTTGTAAATTCAATTCATATTGCTTGATATGAAAAACATAAAAAGTGTACTGTTAATGGTTGCCGTAATGACATTATTCGGATGTGGGCTGAATAGTGATCGGGGGGAACTTGTGGGGGTACGAGGACGGAGACCTTGGTTTCATCCTCAGCCGCTGGGAACAGTCTATGTGCCGACAGGTACTTTTCATGCCGGACAGGCTGATAATGACATATTCCAGACTCATATTTCGCCTAACAAACAAATTACCGTAACCGCGTTTTACATGGACGACACCGAAATCACGAACAACGAATACCGTCAGTTTGTGAATCACGTGATCGATTCCATGGCCCGCTATTTAATGGCTGAACCATTCATAATGGAAGATGAGTATGGCGACATGCACATCAACTATGAGGAAGAAATTCCATGGTGGGATGAAGACGAGAAAGAAAACATTGAAGACGCCTTGGCGCCGATCATGTTGAAAGAAAGTGAGCGTTACTACAAAAAACGCGCTATCGATACTCGGAAACTTGTGTACTACTATGAGTGGATTGACATTAGAAAAGCAGCCTTTGCTGATCGTGATGCAGACCGTGCTCAATTTGTACGCAGAGAAAATGTTCGCATTTATCCGGATACATTGACTTTCGTTCGTGATTACGCTTATTCGTTCAATGAACCAATGACCCAGATGTACTTCTGGCATCCGAAATACGATAACTACCCAGTAGTTGGCGTAAATTGGGACCAGGCCAAAGCATTCTGTGCTTGGAGAACAGGGCATCTCAACGAATACTATGAGTCAATCGATGAGCCAATTGTAAATCCATTCCGCCTTCCAACGGAATACGAATGGGAATATGCAGCTCGTGGCGGACGTGATGGAAGTATGTATCCATGGGGAGGACCTTATACCCGAAATTCTAAAGGGTGTTTCTTGGCCAACTTTAAACCAGGTCGTGGAGATTACCAAGCAGATGGTGGTGTATATCCAGTTCGTGCATACTCTTATTTCCCGAACGATTATGGTTTATACAATATGGCAGGTAATGTTGCCGAGTGGACAATCTCCGCTTATGACGATGCCTCCCACGTATTCACAGATGATTTGAATTCAGACTTTCAGTTTGATGCCAATATCTATCCAGCAGAAGATAAATACCTCAGCCGTCCAAATCCGGACCTTCCCTATACCAAACGTCGCAAAGTAATTCGTGGCGGTTCATGGAAAGATGTAGCGTATTATATCCAGAATGGCACCCGTACTTACGAGTATCAGGATACTGCCAAGTCGTATGTAGGCTTCCGTTGCGTGATGTCTTACATGGGACGCTCTAACAAGGATCGTGAGCCTTAGGCTGCGAACCTTGTCTTAACGTGTAATCATTTTACATTTATATCTCACACATTTACTAACCCAAAATTTAATTTAACTTAACATGGCAAACTTTTTTGAAAGTAAAACGGGCAAGAAAATCATGTCTATGGCTTACGGCCTTGGAGCGGCTGTTGTAATCGTAGGTGCGTTGTTTAAAATTATGCACTGGCCGGGCGCGAATGAAATGCTCATCCTCGGTATGGGAACGGAAGCTGTAATTTTCTGTATCTCTGCCTTCGAACCAATTCACCAGGAGGTAGACTGGACTTTGGTTTATCCAGAATTGGCTGGAATGGAGCCAAACGAAAAGAAATCAAAAGATGCAAAAGGATCTGTATCTCAACAATTGGATCAAATGCTTGATGAAGCGAAAGTTGGTCCTGAGTTGATTAGCAGCCTTGGTACGGGTCTAAGAAGCTTAAGCGACAACGTAAAAGGAATGTCTGACATTTCGAATGCGGCAGTTGCTACAAGCGAATATACCGACAACGTACAAAAAGCGTCTAAATCATTAGAAGGTGTTTCTGCATCTTATAATAAAGCAATGGACGCCATGAATTCATTGGCGGAAATTTCAACAGGAACCAAAGATTACCAAGCGCAAGTGGAGTCAATCAGCGGTGAAATGAAAAAATTGTCTGCGAATATCGCAAGCTTGAATTCCGTGTACGGAAACATGCTTTCTGCAATGGGTGGCAACAAAGCCTAAGATTGCTCATTTTTAACCTATAAAAACAAAGAAAGGATTAAATTATGGCAGGAGGAGGAAAAGTCTCACCACGGCAGAAGATGATCAACATGATGTATCTCGTACTTACGGCGATGCTCGCGTTGAACGTGTCTGCAGAAATTCTAAAAGCATTCTACTTGGTAGAACAGAGTATGGTGAAAGCAGGTGCTAATATTGACTCAAAAAATGATGATATTTTACGCGTGTTTGCCAAACAATATGGCAATCAACCTGAAAAAACCAAACCGTTTTACGATAAAGCTAAGGAAGCTGATAAAATCACCAAAGATTTTGTGCAATATGTTGAAGATTTAAAGCAACAGGTTGTTACAAAAGATGGGAAAATTACAAATCAAGAAGAGATTCGTGCAGAAGATGGACAGTTGGTTTCCAGAGATGATATCGAAACTCATGCTTTGTTAATGATTTCTCCAAAAGGACCTCAAAAAGGACCGGAATTGAAGGCGAAGGTGAATGAAGCAAGAACTAGTTTACTTGCATTATTGAAACCATTCAAGGCTTTGGATACTGAGGCTAAACGTATTGATGAACAAACTGATTTACGTGCTGAAGATCCAGAAGGTCCAATTACTTGGGAATCTGAATTGTTTGAGCATTCGCCACAAGCAGCTGTTGTAACACTATTAACAAAAATTCAAAATGACGCCAAAAATACAGAGGCTGAAATTTTAACTGCTTTGTTAACAGGTATTACAGCAGATGAGATTTCATTTGATATGTTGGTCGCTAAGTTTATTCCAGACAAATCAGCTGTTTCACTTGGTGAAAAATTTACGGCTGATGTAATCTTAACAGCTTACGATTCAAAACAACAAAACAAGGTTGTTATCAATGGAACTGAATACCAAATGGAAAATGGTGTAGTGAAATACGAAACCGTTCCAAATTCTGCTGGTGATTTCAAAATTGAAGGCTTCATTGAAGTAAACGGTAAAGACGGCGCTAAAAAATACGATTTCAATACAGGTTATTCTGTGTTCAAAGGAGAGGCTTCAATCTCTGCTGATAAAATGAACGTATTGTATATCGGTCTTGATAACCCAATTACAATCGCGATTCCTGGTAAAAACCCAAATGATGTGAAAGCATCGTTGAGCGGCGCAGGTAGCTTGGCAAACAGAGGTGGTGGTAAATACATCGCTAAAGTTTCCAAAAGAGGCGATGTGAAAATTGTAGTAACCGTAACTGAAGATGGTAAATCTAAAACTTACCAAGCACCATTCCGTGTTCGTTCTATCCCTAAGCCTGAGGCACGCCTTGGAACTTTGGAAAGTGGAACTCATTCATCTGGAGCTGTTAAAGCGCAACCGGGTGTTTATGGTACCTTAGGTGAAGGATTTGCTTACGAAGGTGTTAAATATAGAATCAATAGCTATCTGTTTGTATACTCTCCAAGAAGAGGTGATGCCGTAATTGTTCAAGGACAAGGAACAGCTTTGCCTCCACAAGCGAAGAGTATCGTCAGCAGAGCGCGTAGTGGTGATAGGATCATTATCGATAATATCCAGGCTTCTGGACCAGATGGTAAACGTAACCTGTCTCCATTGGTAATTACAGTTAGATAATTATGAAAGGATTAAGAATAGCAAGTTTGTTCGCTTTGGTGGTTTTGGCTGGTGCGGCTTATGCTCAACCAGATTATGATGCCACAATATATGAGGATTGGACCTACGAAAAGGCTGCGGTTAAGCAACGTACGGAAATTCCATACCCGTATTTGCGTGAAGCAGATGTATCGTATTCAAAGCGTATTTGGAGAACGATAGATACACGCCAAAAGCAAAACCTTATTATGAAATGGCCTAAGAGTCATTTCGGAAATATGGTTTACAAATCTGTGAACGATGGTATTCTTACTCCTTATCGCTCTGATTCTTTGATGTCAATCTATACACCTGAAGAGGTGTCGGATTTAGGTGTATACCGTGAAAATCAGCAAATTATCAATCCGGATAATCCGGATGATCCTTATGATTTGATTGACACAGTAATTTCTACGCCTTTTGACCCATTGAATATTGATAAATTCTATGTGATGGAAGATTGGATCTTTGATAAAAAGCATTCTTTGTTTTTTGCGAGAATCATCGCCATTGCTCCAGCATACAAACCAATCGCTGGGGGTATAGAACTGCCAGAACAACCACTTTTTTGGATTTACTATCCTGAATTAAGAAGTGTGATGATTAACTGGGAAATCTTCAATAGAAAAAATGATGCTTCTCGTATCTCTTATGACCATTGGTTTGAAAAGAGAATGTTTACGAGCTACATCATCAAAGAATCAAATGAATATGACTACCGTTTAAAGGATTTCCAAGAGTTCGAAGACAATGGCCTAGGATTACTTCTCAAAGCAGAAGAAATTCAAAATGAGCTGTTCATCACCGAACATGATTTATGGGAATACTAAGAACTGTATAACACAGTATAGAAACCCTGACTTTCCTAGAGAGTCAGGGTTTTTGTATTTAAGGGGTTTAGATTTCTGGGTTACGGGTTAGTGTGTTTTTTGTTATGGTATGCAATAAGGATTAGTAGCCTCGCGTTATATTATTACGTTATCAGGGACAACCTCTCTAACCCAGAACCAATAACCCAAAACCCCTCCCTATGTAATACAGCTACTTTCACTAACCCTAATTTTCCTATGAGTGTAGCTAAAATCTCCCCACGGCAGAAGATGATCAACGTGATGTATTTGATCCTTACTGCCATGCTGGCCCTCAATGTGTCAGCCGAAATTCTCAAAGCGTTTTTTCTTATGGAAACGTCAATGGACAAAACGAGCGAAAACGTCCATCAAAAAAATCAAGAACTGTTATTGGCCTTCGATAGGCAACTTGGCACGCAGCCAGACCTTGTTCGTCCTTTCTTTGTAAAGGCTAAAGAAGCTGAAAAAATTGCTGCTGAATTTGACCAATACGTAGAGAACCTCAAAAATGTATTGATTGAAGAAACGGGTGGACGGGAAGAAAGTACGAATGGCAAGAAAACAGAGCTTATTGGGAAGGATAATATCGAAACACATGCCGATATTCTGATCAACAAGAAAAAAGGTGATGCCTTAAAACAAAAAATTAACCAGACGCGGATTAGTTTGCTCGCTTTATTGAAAGATGATGATAGGAGTAAGATTATTAGTGATTTGGTCGCCGATGATTATGGTACCCAAAGCTGGGAGTCTTTTCATTTTGAGCACTCTCCCTTGGCTGCGGTTATTGCTATGATGTCCAAGATACAGAATGACTGTAAAGTGACTACAAATGATGTACTAAAAGGTTTGTATACGCATATTGGAGGGACAAGCCTTCCAATTGATAAGATTGAAGCAGCCATCATACCAAAATCTAATTATTTGATGAAAGGAGATGAGTTTTCTGCTGACATCTTCTTGACCGCCCATTCTACCAAACAGGCTCATGAAATTTATATAGATGGAGCAAAGGTGGCAGAAGAGAACGGAAAATTTACCTATAAAATCCCATCGAATTCAACAGGTTCTCATACGGTGAATGGTGAAATCTGGGTAAGAGAATCAGACTCACTTAGAAAATACCCGTTTAGCACAACATATAATGTATTCAATGGTGGTGCAAGTATCTCTGCAGATAATACGCGAATACTCTATACCGGCATAGACAACCCATTAACAATTACTGCCCCAGGTATTGCACCAAGTAATTTGAAAGTTGAAGTTGATAATGGCAGCTTGGTGAGAGAGGCAGATAGTAAATACAATGTTAAAGTGGCAAGAACAGGAACGATTCGCGTGAAAGTTTCAGCCCGTGATGATTATGGAAACTGGAAGCCAATGGGGCAAGAAGAATTTTTAGTGCGCAGCCTTCCAAATCCTGAAATTCGCTATGGTACCCTGAATGGCTCAACAACGTATTCGAAAGGAGCAGTATTAGCTCAGCGCATGATGGTTGCTGGACTTGGAGGAATTTATGTTCGTGGTTTACAGTATTCCGTTATTTCGTATACCATGTCAATTGTGGATCCAAGAAACGGATTGCAAAGAGCGATTGTGGTAAATGGACAACGTGCCAGTGGTGATGCCCAAGCCGCTTTAACAAATATGGCCCCAGGTTCTATGGTGATTTTCGACGATATCAAAGTGGATAGAATGCCAGGAAAAACCTTTCAACTCGTACTTAAAACCCGCTAGATATGAAAAATAAGATGCTAAGCGCATTGATCGTGCTGTCCGTTGGGCAAGCCGTTGCGCAATACGAAGAGTTTTATGATTATACAGATACGGCAGCTATGGAAGAAACGAATGAAGTACAAACCTGGCTTTCCGAATTTGATCCATACAGCAGCAATATTGAATCGGTTCCCGAGTACACAAAAGCCAATGTGCCCGATCAAGGAGCTTGGGATTACCCCGACTTACGCGAGGCGGATGTGGCGTGGATGACGCGTTATGAACGTATTATCGATACAAGGCAAAAAATGAATATGCTCCTTCGCTACCCAAAACTTAGTGCCTTTGATTTGATGTTAAAGCTAGCCTTGATGGAAGGTGGTCCAAGTATATACAGCGATAGGGAGTTTAAGAAAGAAATGAGCAATGATGAATTAAAAAATTTGCTGGAATACACGGTCTATGTGGATGTGCCTGATGGTTATGGAGGAACGAAATCAATAGCTGTAAAGGAGGTCATTCCAAAGGAAAAGCTTGTTAAAATTCAGGTGATGGAAGATTGGATATTCGATAAAAAACACAGTAAAATGTATCCACGAATTGTTGCGCTTGCCATCGTCTATAAACCTGTATTGGCTGAAGGATCAATCGAGTTGCCCGATCAACCTTTATTTTGGATCAAATACAGCGATGCACGACCCTACTTTATTAATGCTGAGGTATTCAATAGAAATATGGCCTCACGTATATCGATGGATCACTTTTTTCAAGCACGGATGTTCGATTCTCAAATCATTAAAGAGCCAAACGTTTACGATAACCCCATCAAATACTACCCAGAATACGAGGATAATGGCTTGGGTGCCTTGCTAAAGAGTGAAGAGATTAAGAATGATCTCTTTGTGATGGAGCACGATTTATGGGAATACTAAAGGGTAAACTCCAACAAATAACTCCGATAGGTCCTAAAATCCGCATGTCGGCTCTTTTAACTGAATTTTTTGGCTTTTATAGGTTT
>CAZUIT010000043.1:0-29821 GCA_964620355.1 uncultured Burkholderiales bacterium
AATGAAGTTCTAACCTTTTGAATGAACCACTGGAAAAGAGCTTATTTTCATCTAGACAATCGAACAACTCTAAATAATCACCCTGTTTTACACGAAGCTCAAGTCGTTCAATTTTTTTAGAGTAATTGAATGCATTAAATGTGGTTGAGGTAATTTCTGATCTATTTCGACTAAATACAGATAAGCTTCTACCCTCACTCTGGTTGCCGAAATATTCATATTCTGAAGGCTCCAGATTTGGGAGGTCCGCTTTGATTTTGAGATGCTTTTGAGCTTTTTCAATTAATTCTTTAGCTCCTTCTCTCAAGTTTATGGCGGAAACAATTTTTTCATTTATCAATCTTTGAAAAGAATCAGGAAAAACGGGAATTGGTAATTGTTCTAGATGGTGTGGTTCGATGTGTTGAACGACCCCCCCATAGCCAGATTGAGTTAGAAGGCCATTTCCATATTTTGAGGAAAGAAATGAAAAAAGCACACCTTTAAGAATGCTTTTTTCTTTGGGTATAATTCTGACCAAATCATCAGTACCTATGGTTCCTTCATGATTTCTGTTTGTGAAGACAAGCTTACCTAGTGTACCTGATCTTGTAATTAAGATCCAATCTTTATAAAGCATCAGATCATCCAAATGAGGGGAATACTTAATTGAAACATACTTAGGATTCGAAATCCCAACTTTTAGTAAATCCGAAGCAGTATAAAACTCTAATCCATTTTTTAGAGATGAAACATAAACTCTTTTATGAATATTGCCCTTGAATAGTTTTCGACACTCATCTTTTAATAGAGTAATGGGGTACGGACAGAATTTACTAATTATACGCCTCGTATTTACACCTTCACTCAAATGAAAAGAAGCGTCTAACCGTGCATCAGAATTTGCTAACCAACTATTTTTTATTTTAACACTTTTCATCCGTTATTTCGAGCATTTAAAAGTGGAATACTCCGATGAAATCTTTGGAAGATCATCGTCTAATTGTTTTAGCTTTTCCTTTCTTGTTTTCACCTCAATTGAACCATCTTTTTTCCGTACCGCATACTTAGTTTCTGTATCAAATAGGATCTCTGCCCCATCGTCATCACGGAGATAAATTGGCACACCTCTGCGATCCTTTCCCAATTTTTCTGCAATAGCCATAAAAATTTGATAGTCTTCGGCACTGTCCTGCGCTAGCTGGCGCTCTAATTCTGTTTTTTTCTGCAAAAAGAGTAAAGAGGCTTGCACCCCAACTTGTGGCAGAAATGCCTCTACTGCTAAATCTACAGAGGCTAGTATCTTGTATTTATCCAATATCCATTCACGCACAGGCAAAGTGTTGGGATTGCCAAGAATACCGTCGGGTAAAACGATTCCCATTTTTCCACCTGGTTTTAAATAGTTATAACATGCTTCAATGAACAGCACTTCAGGCGCATCACTGTATTTCGATAAGAAGTATTGACTGGCTACCTCTTTTTCCACCTTCACTTTAGCTCCAAACGGCGGGTTAGTAAATACCATATCAAACTTGCCTCGAGCGTCATTTCCAAATCTCGACTCAATATCCTTCATGTCGGATAAGCTTTTGTTGATAGAGGCGTTGATTTTTTGAATCTCCTCAGGGTGCTCCCAATTGGGATAGGCAAGGGAATTGACATGAAAAATATTGGCATGTCCATCTCCAGCCATTACCATGTTCATTCGTGCGGCTTTTTTTAGATCTGGATCAAAGTCAAAACCGAATATGCATCGCTCGGCATATTCACGTACACGTTCATTTACTTCAAATGAATTGAATTTTTCGGCTAATAAAGGCCCTTCAAGATCAGGATGAAGTCCCGATGTTATTTGCTTGCGCACATGGTCTAGTGCCATTACTAGGAATCCACCAGAGCCACAGCAAGGATCTAAAATCCTATCTGTTTCTGTTGGGTTCATCATTTCGACCATTGCCTTGATGATGTTTCGTGGTGTGAAGAATTGACCAGCTTCTTGCTTCAGCGTATTACTCACAATCGTTTCATAGGCCATTCCCTTCACGTCAACTGATGCGTCAAGGAAGGAGTACTTGGCAAGCTCGCCTGCGATAAAGGCTAAGCCTTTATCAGTCAGCCCAATGGCCTCATTGCCATCAAAAACTTCTGAAAAGATTTCATCTGTTTTCAACTCTTCAAACAATCCTTTAATTCGGTCCGCTACTGCCTTTCTCCCTTCTTCTGTATTTTGTTCCTTTACGCCTACCCAAAATTTTCTTCGATAGCTGGATTCGGAGGCAATGAATTTTCTCTTTTCATCATAAAGCTTGCAGAAGATGAGGTTTAGTAATTGCCAGAATGCATCTTTCTTTCTCCCTTCGTTACCGTAGATATAATCGTGAGAGCGTTTAAATACCTTTATCAAAGAATCATTAGCAGGCTTCTTGCTGGACGATCGATCAGCCCTATCCATGTCATCTAAGGTTTCCCCTTCGCCAGGGAAATCCGATAGGTCGATAAAGTCATAATCAAACCCCATGGCATCATCTTCCTTTTGAAGATAGTGGTAGTGAGATCCATTTGCCCACAAGCCGAATTCACAACTTTCCACCGCACCCATGGCATTTTCCAAAGTTGGCTTGACTCCTTTTTTTTTATCGTTATCCTTCACCTTATCGTCTTGGACAATACAGATCCGGATAATGAAATCTTGCTCGTGAGACTTACCAGTTTCAAAGACCACCAGCTCAACTTTTTGCTTCTTAGGCTTTCCGGTGTCCGGATCAGTATAAGTGATTGAGAAATCACGTTCCATATCAGACAGGTCAAAACCATATTCCTCATTAAGCATAAGGATTACAGATTGCAGGTTGGTCTCTTGGGCTTTAACCTTCTTAATTTCACCAGAAAGTATGCACACCAATTGGTTATCTTCAAGCACAAATTCGTCTTGCTCTAGTATCTCAATCATTTCTTCAATTCTTTTATAATATTAAATAAACCATCCCTAACCTCTTCATACTTCAGACTTCTATGCGTTTCAAGGATTTGATTTATCAGCAAACTTTCTTCTTCCAATTCAACCTCACGTGTTAGGATGTCCATCATGAGTTCTTTTGATGCTTGATTTTGTTCAAGAATCGCACTAATTTCTTTTCCAACTAGTATCCCTCCTGCCCTGAATTCTGTAAAATCAGGCGTATATATCTCCTCATAATATTCATTGGCTGATTCTATTCTTATCTCCAAAAAGTTCCGAAGAATAAAACCAAGGTCATCGGCATCTTTATTATTTTTCATTCCTCTATCTCGCCAAGCAACTAATTTGAGAATAAAGATTCCAGGCAAACTTGCAATTCCAACATTCAAGTCTTCATCAATACCAACGGACACAATATGATCTTGAACTTCTTTAAAACTAAGAACTGTCATTGCAAAGCTTTCATCTGGAGGCCAGAATATTTTTTCATTATTTTTCATAATAGCTCCAAACGGAACTATATCAATGTCATATTTATTTTCATAAAAAAACCTCTGCCTTTGTGTCTTGTCCTTTGTAATTTCAGGATGATTCAGTAAAGTTTTCTCCACCAATTTATATTGGCTCCAGTCCTCAATTGCAATCGCAATATCTAAATCATAGGTTAATCGACGCGAGGAGTATTCTCCATGTATTTCCATCATTATATCTCTTGCAGTAGCTCCTATTATGTAAAACTTTATACCTGTTTGCTCAAAAACTTCGCTCAAGACTTTAAGTATCGGTACTAAAATCGGATGACTTAACCTTTCACTTGATAAATTATACTCCATTTTCTAGTATCGATTCAGCAACTTCAATGTTTCTCCCATACCCACTATTCATTAAATCCGCATAAATTAGAAGAGGAGGAACTGTCTGACCTAAGGTATTCCCATCATTCCAAAATTTATCTAAAATTTCAACCTTTCCGTTTTCTTTTGGGACTAGTTTTAGGCTTGATGCTAATTCACGCAATTCAGCATTTGAATATATAGTAAATATTTCTGGCCTTAATTTCCCCTGCCTGATTGCTGCAGCTGGCTCACCTCCCCATTGAAACATTTCACCGCTATCATCATTTGTTTCAACCTCCCATTTCTTGGCAGCTTGCTCATTAATGAAATCCATTTTTTTTCTTACAATTCGTGGGCGCAACACCTCATTATAGGCTACAACCCATCTCTCTATTAATTCTTGCTTATTTTTAATTTTCCTCTTCGTTTCTGTTTTTAACAGAAAATTCATTTCCTCCAATTCTCCAATTACATTACTTACACTCCCTACAGAAACTGCGGCAAATTCAGCTATCTCGCGATAGGACATCGCTTTCTGATTATCATTAACAAGCATGGCAAAAAGTATTTTAACTCCAGCCTCTTGAAACGCTCTGGATTGGTTCACTTTTTCCCTTTGCACTGGAGTCTGACCTTCTATATAGATATACAAGGTCTCATAACTTATATAGGCATTACCCGCAGCATCAATATAATTCATGCCTTTTCCACGCATATCCAGCGCAGCATCTTTTGAAATATATTTTGCTACTAGCAAGACTGGTCGCTTGCTAATTCCTGTTTTTAGCCCCAATTTGGATATAACAAACCCTTTATTTGAATTCCTAACTTCTGAAGCTTGCATCACTATAAACTGCTTGTTACCTATTTCAATAATTCCATCCCCATTACTCCTTTGGCTGTGAAATTCTATTGGAACACTAATTAGCTCATCTAATTTTGTTACAGCATCATATACCAAATCTGTATTCCTATACATTGCGTTTGTTCAATTTAATACCTTGTTCAGTGACAATGAACACTCAAATATAATGAACACTCTTTAGATAACAAGTTTTAACCAATTAGAATATTCAAACCCTATGCTTAACTCAACACAATTTAGGAAACGACAATCTTATACTCTTGATTTGTCAACTCATCTCCATATAAATATTATGTAAGATGTCAAACGAATACTCTTTCAATAAGAAGAATAGAGTCCCTTGAAACCTCTTGACATGAGTTTAACTAACGATCAATTTCATTCTCAATTATTTCCCTCACCCTCGTGGCCCGTTTATAATGCATCCAATGCACGTCTTTTCCCTCGTTTTTTAAAGCATACAAGCATCTATCTATGAATTTAGGCCAGCCAATAATGCGCTCTCCTGAATTAATAGCAAGTATAGGCAGCGAGTTTAGATTAGATTTAGACTTTAAGTCTTCAAGCCATTCAACCAATTCTAATATTGAGTCAACAGCAGGGGCATCCAATAATTTATATGCAGAGGAACCAATATTCATATTGGCTGCCTCATTTATCGTGTTTTCTTCTACCTCTTTCACCCTAAAGTCTCGCCAATCACATTGAATAAGATAATCGGCTAGATCTAGCCCCTTTTCTCGTTCCTCAGGTGTTGAGGCAATCTCCAATAAGTCTGAAAACACGAATTTGATATCCGGTATTTGCTTTGACAACTCCGCTGCCGCAGCCTTCCATGCCCGCATTGCCTTTCCTTCTCTGGATAAATCAGGAAATACATATACCGTTTTGCCGGCAAGAACTTTAAGCTTGTCATAAGAAAAGCTACTCAAGTTGTATACCGCCAGCCAAATCATCGCAGCATTCTGTGAAGGCATCCCGAAATACAAACTTGCATAAATCGCCGTCTTTGGCGCTTCCACCAAGGCAATATCTTTATTGGGATGCGTAGCAAGAAGGTGCTCCCCGAACAAACAACTGACCTTTTTTTCATTCTTATCGTACCTATTAAGCCAATCTGGAACCAATAAACCTCGCTTTCTATAGGTTTGCCGCAAGATTGCATGAAGAAAACTGGTCTTAGTTGTATGATTCCAAATATCAAATTGTTTGACCTGCACAGCGTGTATTCGCTGCTCTCGGTCAATAAACGGGAAACAGCATCCACCGTTCATGTAACCCGAGTTTATCGTACCAATTTCATAGAGGTCAGCTACTTCCTTGATATCAGAAGCCAAAAAAGGATAAGGCGCTGATGAAAGAAGGAATCGGAAGAAACAATTCTCTGTGAAATCTGCCTTTAAAGTGGAATTAAGTTCATTTCGAGGAATATAAACCTTGCTTATTGGAGGGCAACCAATAGCCGTATTGGCTGCCAAATGACCTGTTATTACTGGCTTTTCTCTACCATTCCGCGAATCCTCTTGCACTGAGGGCATGAGATGATAACCACATGACACCTCTCTATCGCATCTTCCAAACTCTTCAGGCATATATTCAGCCGATTGGACATCTATATACCGTACCATTCGTTTTTTATTACACGCTCGGCAAAGAAACTTCTTGCTACTTGGATCCAGCTTAAACCTATATTCTTTCATCAAACCACTTTTGAATTAGAAGTACTCTATATAAGATGGTTTCGAAAGTCAAAAGTCTAAATCTTCCAACTGCTCCTCCGATAAAGTTAGGCGATAAAACTTCTTGCGGTCCTTGGTAAACAGCTCGATCCTTAGGCCTGATTTCTTACCTGTAATTATCTCATAGAGCCCAGGTTCGAGTAGCTCCGTAATGCGGTCACCAGCTGTTTTTTCAGACACACTTAAATCAGACGCAATGAGTTGATCTAGTTCCTTCTTATGCCATACTGCGCATGTGCCGGCATGACGAATCAATTCCTGATTTACTTCAGGCAGCGGTGCTTTCTGTTTTTTACTCTCAAGGAGCAGCGAAATCTCATGACTTTCTGCTTTGACAAGGGTACTCGTATTGTCATCATACTTAATCATCATCTTCTTAGGATTGGCAGTTGATCTAGTTTTCAAAAACTTAAGACTGAATATCCGGATATCCATATCAGCTGTGCTTTTGTCAAGCGCCACTTGAATTTGCGCTGTTGACTTATTCATTAACTCGCTTCCGAAATGTCCTCTAGCCTTTTCACTTCCTGGATTTTCATGAATAACACAAAGGAAAATCACATTATGCTGGTTGATAATCCTATTCATCCAATCAATTAACTCCATACTTCCGTCTATTTGATTGAAATCAGACAAGCAGTCGGTAGATACATCTAGAACAATTAACTTCTTCTCTGCATCTTGACCGTTTTCGGTTTCCTTTTTCACAATGAGATCAATGTATTCTGTTAATGCATGAAACCTTTCCGCCCTTTGAACTTCTATGAGCGATAAGAAATCAAACTTTGGAGGATCATCATCCAGTCGATAACCTGCCTGCATTTGAATTTGTTGCAAGGCATATGGGAATTGATGAATAAGGTTCCGCTCCGTATCGACATAAATCACCTTGTATTCATTTTCAAAGCCCACTCTTTTCAAACCAAGAAAATCATTCGTGCATCCAGGCAATTTTAACATTGCAGAGCAAAATATTTGGGCTAAGCGGCTTTTATGAGCGCCCGTTTGTCCCTGTATCATGTTTATCGAATTCGGAAAAAGTACGCCAGTACCATTCAACGTTAAAACTGGTGGTGGAAACTTAATTTTGTCCCTCTTTCTTTCAAATATCTTCTTCCGTGAACTCAGCACTGTTCGTAAGTTCTTCGAATAGCTTTCCGACTCCAGTTCATCAATATGACCTTTCATTGTTTCAGCATTGATACCATTTGGCTCAGATGGAGTCGATGCATTGTTTTCGTGTTGATTTTTTTCTGACATCGCTCCCCTATTTAGATTTTGAAAAATACTGATTCACAGCAGCCTCAAGTTCTGCATTACTCATTTTCTTACCCGACTTGAGGTAGGCAATGAGGTCGTTCTTGGAGAAATACAATCGACGCCCTCTTTTCATCGCTGGCAGCTCGCCGCGATTCACATAGGTGTAGATGGTAGGTACTGAGAGTCTAAGAAATTGGCTTACCTCCTTAACAGAGAGAATTTCTTCTTCATCCGCTGGTTTTGAAATTTGCGGAATGGCATTTTGGAGTTTGTTGAGTACGGTTTTGATGTACTCAAACTCCTTTTCGATTTGTTCAAATGGGTTGTTCATTGCTCTAATACTTTGATTAGGCAATAGTCCACTTATACAAATTTGGAAGTCGGTGCTTTTCAGTGCAAGTTTATGGGTGCCTTTTTTCGAACTTCGAAAAAAGGACCTTTCTCTCATCCTTTAATTCATTATATAGATCTTCATTAGCATCAATTAATTCAGCATGGTATTGACCATCGTATTCACGAATGCCATCAACAAGTTTAACTGGGAATATTTCCAAAACAAGATCCATAACTTTTAACCTATTACGAAATAGATTCTCAGTTTCATAACCTTTTCTCATAGGTAATGGAAGATCCCACTTTTTATAAAAATCAAGCAATTTCTTACCAGAAGTGTGTCCAAAACGTCGCGCAATTGCGTTGCAGTTATCCGTTGTAATTTCTTGTTTTAAATATTTGACAAGGACAGCAATGGCTTCCAATTTCAATTTGGGATTATGCCTTGCAACAGAATCTAAATAAGTCAGGTCAAATTCAGCATCATTCACCTTATCCATGAATTGGTCGATGTACCTTGTGGGATAGTTCAACGCTACAATCATTTTCCAGAATTTAATTTTAAAGGTTATACATGTAGTAAGTATATCGCGCATAATAACCGGATAAGAATCAATTCGATAGGTGCAGAATTTCTCATAGGCATAAGGAAATAACTCTTCAATATTTGCCTCATTATCCTTCAATAATTCATGGCGAACGATTTGATCTAAATCAATCCAATCCAATATAGTTCGCATTTCATCCAAATAGGCACGGATAACAAACTCTCTTTCTTCTGCGTTATTTTTAGAAAGTAAATTCATTCTTAATTCGTCCACAAAAGGCTCCCGCAATGAATCAGGTTCAGCATCGTAATCTTGTCTTGTATACTTTTCTCGCCCTGAAGCATCTTTGCGCTTTAAAGAGTCTCGAAGAGCCAATAGAGCATCTAGCTTTATAATTCCCATTATTTTATATTCAGGTTAATCAGTTTGGTTGTCGCAATCTTCAGCTGATCGTTCAAGTGGGCATATATCTGGGTACTTGACAATCGCTCATGAACGAGCATTTTAGATAATGTATAAAGATCAGTCCCCATGGCTAGTTGCAATGCGGCATAAGTGTGTCTAAATTTATGAAAGGTGATATGCTTTTTAATACCTGCAGCCGCAACCCAATTATGGAGCTTTTTATTCTGATGTGCAGAATATTTTAATCCTGGTATCAGCTTGCCAATCCTTTTGTCTCGGGTATGCAATAATTCTATTGCGAGGTCTGCAATTGGCAATACTACCTCAGTCCTTGTTTTCTGAATGGTTAAGCGCACGAAATACTGCTGATTCGCGTCTTGGCTGACATTCTTCCATTCGAGATTTTTGATGTCTGAAAAGCGCAATCCAGTCAATGCAGAAAAGATTGCTGCCAGCTTTATTGTTTCATCTTCGCATTCAGTAGCCGTTAAGCGCTGCAATTCTTCCAAAGTCAAGTATTCTGAGATGCGATGAATTGGTTTTATGGTCGCCACTTTTGCTCCGTAATCGGACCGTATTAATTCATCGCGAAATGCTAATCGCAGCGCTGCCTTATATTTATTGAAATACGAACTTGCCGAGTTTTGGTCTAGTTTTAATCCTTCGCTCTTTATACTTTCCGAAGTCAACAAATACTTTTTCAACTTCTCTAAAAGCTGCACATCAATTTGCTTGAATAAAAGATCATCTGGCGCAAAACGTTCCAAGTATTTAAGTGCAGATATCCAATTCCCAAAATTCCCACCAGTACGTTCCCAAGCCAATTCCTTGAAGTAGGTAATAAAGCTCTGATTTCCAGCTTTAACATATTTCAGTTGTTCTTGCTCCCATAGCGAATATATTTCCGGACGGTTCAATTCAAGCTCCCTCTTCTGGCGAACTCCTTCAGCAATCTTTAGCATATCTTGGGCATGTTGCTTCTCAATACTGGAGCTAGGGTTTGCTTGAATATGGATTTTCAAAAAGTCCCTCCTCGTTTCCTTTCCATTTTCATCCTTGATAGCCGGATAAAAATCCAGGTACAGACTCAACTTGTCGCCAGCTATTTTCTTCTTCCTCAAACTTACTTTGACACCCATATTCTAAAATTGAAGTTTAAATAACTCATCGAAATGCTGTTGTGAAATTTTGACATATTTCCCCTCCCTCCTTTTAGGAATATTATTTTCACTAACTCGGTGATAAACTTGATCTCTACTCAAACCATACTTCGATTGCGCTTCTTGGACTGTATACCATGTATAAATACCATCGGTATCCCCTCTGCGAACTTTGAAGTAACTATCTATATGCGGTTTTGAGACATGCAATCGACCATTAAATACTCGTTTTGGAATATTCGTTTTGTTTAATATGACATTAAGCCGACTGTATTTGATTCTGAACTTCTCTTCAATTTCATCAACAGTATATGACTCAAAAACCTTTTCCTTGGGCACTTCAACCTTCTCACGCAAATCAAATAGTGAATCAAAGTCTTCCCTTCTGAGTATTGTTCTGGATCCTAACTTAGCAGCATGTATTTCACCTTTATCGATCATCCGGTAAATTGTTCGTCGAGAAACGCCAAAGACCTTGCATGCTTCCGAGATATTCAAATACTCTTTGGCTTGCAATAAATTCATCGCATCCAATTTTACTTGAATCACATGGCTTTCTGCCACCTCAATTTTAGCATTCCGCTTTTTTGCCTTGTAAGCCTTGCTTCCACAATCGTGTGAGCAAAATTTTGTCACGGATGTTTTAGCAATAAAGCTTGCATCGCAATATTCACAAATCTTTTCTATACGGATAGTGGAGCTCATGATAATTTCACCTTGTCCAGAAATGCCAGTGTGTGTCTGCATGTGTCAGAGTGTGCCATACCCTCCATCATCTCGATTCACTTTGTCCTATTTCTGGTTACAAGGTACAACGAAGGTACAAATAAGGTACAAAATCAGTCGAAATAGATGATATATTTTGTCAAACTCAAGAAACGGAGAAGACTTAAAAACGATTGAAAGCCCTTGATAGCAATGACTTTATTGCAATAAAAAGAGTGACTGAGTTCGACTCCGTTATTTTCCAATACAAAACTTCCCAAAAATATTCCCCAATAAATCATCGGGGGTGATTTCGCCGGTGATATCGCCGAGGTGGTGGATGGCTGTGCGGATGTCTTCGGCGAGTAGGTCGCCGGTTTGTCCGTTTTGGATGCCATAGAGTGCGGTTTGCAGGGCCTTGTCGGTGGCATTGAGGGCTTCGAGGTGGCGGATATTGCTCACGGTGCTGCCCGAGGAACCGAGGTTGGCTTCCTTGGCGAGCTCGTTGAGGGCAAGCACGAGGCTTTCAATGTCTTTCTCTTTGGCGCTGATGGAGAAGATTTCTGGACGTTTTTTGAGCTGCACTTGCATCTCGGCCGAAGCGCGGTCTACCTTATTGGCAACCAAAATCAGCTTGGTGCTGCCCAAATCAATGCGGGAGACTTCTTCTTCAACCGAATCTACCGTTTCTGTGGAGGCATCAAAGAGGTAGATTAAGATGGCGGAGGATTTGATTTTTTCCAAGGCCCGTCCTATCCCAATCTTTTCAATCTCTGAATCCGAATCATGCCGAATGCCCGCTGTATCTATAAACCGGAATAAAACCCCGTTCAGCTGGATGGCTTCTTCTACGGTGTCACGGGTAGTTCCTGCAATATCGCTGACAATGGCGCGCTCTTCATTCAAAAGGGCATTGAGCAAGGTAGATTTCCCAGCGTTAGGTTTCCCAGCAATAACCGTGGCATATCCATTCTTCAATACATTACCAAAACGGAAGGAGGCGATGAGTTTCTGGGTGGCCAGCAAAATCTTTTCTATCAACTTCACCAGGGCATCGCGGTCGGCGAACTCCACGTCTTCTTCGGAGAAATCGAGCTCCAACTCAATGAGGGAAGCAAAATCTATCAACTCCGAACGTAAGGCAGAAATCTCTTTCCCGAAGCCGCCTTTCATCTGATAGAGGGCTGTTTTTAGCGCACCATCGGAATCCGCGGCAATCATATCGGCCACGGCTTCTGCTTGCGATAAATCTAGCTTTCCGTTTAAAAAGGCACGTAGGGTAAACTCCCCAGGACTCGCCATTCGGCATCCTTTTTTAATCAATAGCTCCAAAATCCTTTCTTGGATATAGGGCGATCCATGACAAGAAATCTCGATGGTATCTTGTCCGGTATAGGATTTCGCGCCTTTAAACAAGGTCAAAAGCACTTCATCCAATTCCTGTTCTCCATCCTTTATCCTTCCAAAATGCACCGTATGGGAAGCTTGCTCACTTGGCTTTTTCCCAGTAAACAGTTCATCCAAGACGGCATAGGTTTTCGGACCAGACACACGAATCACCCCAATAGCGGCTACTCCATTGGCAGTGGCGAGGGCGGAGATGGTATCTTCGGGTTGATAGTGGAACATTGAAAGGGTTTTGGGTTAGAGGTTGCGGTTTAGCGGTAAAAGCTGTCGAGGCAAAAATACGATGTTCTGTGGATTGAGCGAGAATCCGAACCGATACATTTTCGTAGCGAATGGACTTCTTAAGTAAAAAACCTAGATTTGGGACATGAGGAAAAACTTGAACTTAGTCGGAACCGCATTATTATTCGTTTTATTAGGCATTGGCTGCCAAGAAGAACGCCCTTTCCTTGGGGTTGATCAGTTTAATCTTCAGCCGGGAGCCCTTGAAGAAGGAGAACATGTGAAATTCTTGTATTATAGTGGTCCTTCGAGAGACGCGGACACCTATTTGGCACAAGTGATCGCCGTTTCCGAGGTAGATGGCGATACATTTAACATCCTATTTCCGAGCAATGTTTCAGTAGCGGATGATGACAATAAGGCCACTTTTGTTTTCTACTCATTCAAATCTCCTGCTTATATGGAACATAGTTTAAAAGATGATAAGTTCTGGACTAGTGAGGAATCAGTGCTTCAAAACATCCATAAGGTTACGCGTGATACACGGTATGATGATATGGCAATCAATCATTACCCCACCTGCATTGGAATTCCAATGAAAGTCATGTCGGAGTAGCCTCTAAAGCCCTAACCGTTCCTTCAAGAGAAGTCAAGCTATTTCTGGCCAAGACACTCTACGCCCTGCTCTCTATGCCCTATACCCTGAGCCCTGCACCCTGAGCCCTGAGCCCTTTACGGCTTCGGCATAATCACCGTTCCAAGCTGCCAACCATCCTCCATGGCACATTCTTCTCTGCTGAAGAGAATAGCTAGTCCATTCACCAAAACAGGAGTAACTGACACAAAGGCGATAATACCCGGTGCAGCTTTCACATCGGGAGACAGTTCGCCTGTATTTACGAGATACATAAGTTCCCAGAGTCCTATGGTGCCTGAAGAAACGGCCAAATTGGTGAGCCAGAGTTTTTTTCCGAAGACCCGCGGATTTTCATTCACAATAATTTTGGCGATATCCCGAAAATGAACTGAATCACTCGGCCCAAAATAGATAGCAGAATCGCTAAACCCTGTTATCGTTCCACGAAGTGTTGGGAAATCATGCGTAGGTTTTACAATAATATCCTGGCCGACATAATAATGGTAATTCTTTTTCTTCCCCGGTTTATAGACCAAAAGGAAATCTTTCCCCTGACCAAAGGCCGAGGCTGACAAGCAAATGACAAAGAGCGCAACGAGTATTTTTTTCACGACTTTTCTTTGGGAAGAATATCCCAGGTTTTATCGCCTAGCAACTTTACTGAAGCGATATAGTTTTCAAATTTAGTACTTCTACCCCATTCCTTCGGGCCAATCAAGGACAAAATCTTCCGTCCTTCTTTTTCATACAAATGGTAGGTATTCCCCACCTCTGGTTTAAAGCGAAAATCTGCCTCATAAATTTGCCGCGAAATCTCCACCCGCTCTTCAATCTCTCTAACCTGCTGCATGAGCAATTCTGCCTGCTTCCTCAACATCGACACTTGCTGATCCGCATGATGCCGCATGGCCTCGAATGCCGTCGCCTGCAATTTTCCCTTATCCAATGCCTTAATCGGCGCCGAAGCCACATGCATCGGCACCGGAGCAAAGGCCTGCTCACCCGTGTAATATTGTTTTGTCTCGTTGTTCTCTTCCATCACTATGTTAAATTCCAATTCCGATTGTTATCGGAACAAATTCCAAAATCCAAAAATCACAAATCACAAATCACAAATATTAGAATTGAAAATAGAACATTAATTTGCAAGCACTTGTTCATTCCTTTACATTATAAATCAAACTTCATTAAATAACACAAAGATCGAGATACTTTTGGCTCTTCCCTCCGCTACGGCCAGGATGACGCCGCAAGCAAATCATAATTCATAAATTACTCCCGATAGCTATCGGGACACAAATCAGAAGTGGCCTTTCTCAATAAATACATAGCGTTAATCCTCATCGTCCTGTTTGGGGTGGGAAGCATCGGCTTTCACACTCCAGCTTTGCACGATATATTCTTGACGCTCATCCCTCCGTTTTTGTTACTCTGCTTGGGTCTATTGCTCAGTCAGCATAAGGGATGGAATACGCCCTTTATAATATGGTGTGGTTCAGTCATTCTGTATGGAATTGGCATTGAATGGTTAGGAGTAAAGACCTCCGCCATCTTTGGGACTTACCATTATGGAGAAATATTAGGTTGGCGTATCGATGGAATTCCACTTATCATTGGCGTGAACTGGTTGATACTCGCCTATTGCAGCAAGGATATTGCGGAGCGTGTTTTCAAACTACCAATTGCATCCATAATGTTCGCAGCATTTTTAATGGTCTTTCTAGATTTTTTTATCGAACCTGTCGCAATCAAACTCGGATTTTGGTACTGGCCAAACAATGAAGTGCCCTGGCAGAATTATATCGGCTGGTTCCTTGTGTCGATCGGACTCTTTAGCATCACCCATTTTTTGAAGATGAAATGGGAAAACAAAATTTCCATATTGATGTACCTGCTTCTGCTCTTCTTTTTTATGATATTGAAATTTTAAATCGTTTGGAAACCATTTCAGTCCATGGCTGTTACCTTTGAATAATCCGATCATGAAAAAAATCATCCTTTTATCCGCCTTAGCCTTAGCCTCCCTCGTATCCTTTCGTTGTGCAGACAGCGCTAATTCTACATCCACTACAAATATGGAATCTTTGGAAAGCACCAATTTTTACGACCTCTCTATCCTGGCCTTAGATGGAAAAACCACCTTGAACTTCGCCGATTTCAAAGGGAAAAAAGTCCTTTGTGTGAATACCGCGTCAGAGTGCGGCTATACCTATCAATATGAGGGCCTTGAAGAACTCAATAAAAAGTATGGCGACAAGGTGGTCGTGATTGGCTTCCCTTGTAATCAGTTCGGCGGACAAGAACCCGGAGCCCCTGAAGAAATTGAAACCTTCTGCAAGAAAAACTACGGCGTAAGCTTTACCCTCACTGAAAAAATAGATGTGAAGGGCGACAAGCAACATCCTGTATACCAATGGCTCACAAAAAAAAGCCTCAACGGGGTCGATGACTATAAGATCAAATGGAATTTCAATAAGTTCTTGATTGATGAGAATGGAAAACTCGTGGCTTATTTCGAATCAGGAGTTAAGCCCATGGATGAGCAAATCACTTCCCTATTGAAATGAGTTTTTGGCTTGCCGCATTCATCACCTTTGTGACCTTCTGGTTCATGGAATTCATGGCCTGGTTTACCCACCGCTATGTGATGCATGGCTTTTTATGGAAGGTCCACCAAGACCACCATCAAGGCTCCCCCGGCTTCTTTGAAAAAAACGATTTGTTCTTCCTGATTTTTGCCATCCCCAGTTGGTTGTTTATGATGTTTGGTATGATGGCTGGCAATGATTGGCGCCTTTACGTGGGGCTCGGCATTCTTATTTATGGATTCGCTTATTTCCTGGTGCATGAGATCATCATCCATCAACGCTTTAAATGGTTGAGAAATCTCGACAGCACCTATATCAAAGCGATTCGTCGTGCGCATAAAATGCACCATAAACACCTCGGCAAAGAGGATGGAGAATCCTTTGGGATGCTAATTGTGGCGAAGAAGTATTGGGAGATGGTTCGGAATTAGTCTAGTTGTCGACTGATCGACTTGGCGAATAATTGACAGCCAGACGACCAGATGGTTAGACGACCAGATGGCTAGACGGCTGGTATTGAACTTAGAATAAGCCGGTCCCTGAGCGGCCTGATTCAATAATTATATTAATAAAGTAAGCTACAGGCCAGTCGCGCTCTCCGGTCCCTGAGCGGCCTGATTCAATAATTATATTAACAAAGTAAGCTACAGGCCAGTCGCGCTCTCCGGTCCCTGAGCGGCCTGATTCAATAATTATATTAACAAAGTAAGCTACAGGCCAGTCGAAGGGAGGCGACGATGAGGTGGATAGACAGTTAGAACTTTACCTTGACACACTTTTTTGAACAGTCTCAATCCTCGCACTTCGACAAGCTCAGTGACCGGATCTGAATTTTGTCTGGCTCCCGACGGCTTTCGGGACTGAGTTATCTAACAATCTGGCAGTCGCTAACGATCTCGCAACCTCGAAATCTCGCAATCTCGACCAGTCGACTAATCTGGCTTAGTGATTGGCTGAATGATATACATATACGGGCGATTTAAGTTAGGAACGTGCCTG
The DNA here is from genome assembly GCA_964620355.1 of uncultured Burkholderiales bacterium. Lineage (GTDB taxonomy): Bacteria > Bacteroidota > Bacteroidia > UBA8524 > UBA8524 > UBA8524. Next base: position 16,646 of record CAZUIT010000043.1, read on the forward strand.
TATTGAATCTCCACTATCCGCCCTTCTATCTGCCAATATTCCTGCATGGCTTCGACATACCCTTCGAAAACCTCAGAAACAATCGTGTCTTGATTGGCCACGCACCTTTTGTCCCAATCATAAGGGAAATAGCGAATTTGTTCTGGGAAATCAGTGGTAATGACCAGCAAGCGATAGGCCTTTTTATTCAAATCTTTAGGATTGATGGTAAACCCTCCAGATTGCAATGCCTCGAACTTCACCTCTTTTTCTGGCATATATTCTATATCTGTAACAAGAATATTGGTATCGCCTTTTAGTCCAATTTCATCCATAATCTTCTTACGATTGAGCACAGAATCCAACTGCAGCACATAGCCTGCTTTAACGCCAAACTTTTGCTTCTTCGGACTTAAATATTCAACACGAACACGGGAAGGAACAAGACTGCGTCGCTTGAAGTGATATGCATTCGCCAAAACCTTTTTTCTATTCCTTCGATTGAATAGTGAATGTTCCTTTTTTGGAATCACATACAGCGTAAAATAGGCATCCGTCATCGTACCAATTGTTCGGGACAGTTCCACATGTATCTCTTGCTTAAGAGCCTTCCATTCAAGCTCGGTAAACGGATAGCTTTGAAACTGTCCTGGACTAGGGAACGTCAAATTAATAGGCTCCTGGCCGGTCCACTTGATTTCTTCGACCAATCGAATGACCACGCGTCGATTTAATTGATGCTCCCGCTCATTACAAGTGCGAGTTATTGCATCCGTCAAATCACACGAACACTTTGGATTTAACAACATCCTTTCTCCCATACCTTTCGCGGTAATGCGCCATGAAGGGAAGCCGCGATAAAGAATATAATTGAGCATCGTATCTGCCCGAGCTTGACTAAAAGTATCATTGTATGGATGAGAAGCTCTGCAGTCCGTATGCACCTCCAGCCTAAATTTGAATTGTGGCAGTCGAAACAATGAATCAAGCGCCATATCAAGACCAAAAACAAGATCTGGTCGCATTGTGACAGTGCACCAATCGGCTAAATAATTATGAATCTCAATATAATCACCCACCCTCGGATTCGCATAATCGACTGGCTTACCTGTTTCCTGAGCACTTGCAGAGAAGCAAAACATCATAAAGAAACAGGCAATTGCAAAAGGTTTCATACTGCTATAATGCAAATTGTGCAAAAAGTGACATTCTCTCGACTGGTCGATCCATCGACTCGGAGACTCATCGACTTGGAGACGTATCGATGGTGGACGATGAGATGGCTAGACGATAGACGGTTAGACATTGTCGGAAGGGCCACAAGGCTTTGTGGCCTTTCCGAACGATCAACATAAGAGTTAGTCCAAAGGATAGTTTCTTTCTGAACCCCTCTTTAATTCCCATTTCTCTTATTCCTCAGACTTGAGATTGAGTCCTTTTTGGCCTTTATAGGCAACAATAAAGGGGAAACAAATGCGGAGATTCATGGTGTTTAGACGCTCTTGAGGAAGTCCAACTACCAGATCTCCTCCAGAGGTCCATGTGCGTTTGCTAATTCCAAACAGATAGGATACTACCAAATGGGCGCCATAGTCCTTTTCTGGTTGCAACTTAATCATGAGAGACGGACCTAGATAATCTTGTCGGTTTTCAATAAGCAGTCTACCATTTCCTGAAAAAGGATCTTGACTGAAGTCAACCTGAGTTGGAGAAGAATTGAGCTGTACCCAGAAGTGACCATTCTGGTATGCAGCACCGAGCGCGAAGGAAATCTTTTTCTTTTCAAAAATTAAATACCGGTAATCAATTCCTACCCGGGTAATTCTTTGGTAACCAGGTTCTGCGTCAGTTTTGTTCCCAAAGGACAAGAGACTTCCTTCAAAATAAGCCGACATGCTCAGTTTTTTGAAATACCCATTCATCCCAAAACCTAAGGAGGCAGAGAATTGCATTATAGGGGCAACCTTTAGTTCTTTAATCCTAGCATTCGCAGAAAAAGGGCTCTCCATTGCTCCGTTTATCGTGAACATATAATCTCTCCTTACCTTTTGCCCTAGTGCCCAATTCCCAATAAAAATGAACGAAACAAGGATGTACAGCTTTTTCATACCTCTATTATTTAGACCCTAAAACTACCTGCTTTTACGTAATCTTCCAAGATAATTTGACTTGTCGACCTCGTGACTAATCAACTTGGCGACAATTAGACAACTAGACTTTGAGATAATTAGATAGATGGGTTGAACATTATTCCGCTTGTCTTTTGTCTGACAATCTGGTTGTCTGGATGTCTGACAATCTTGCTATCTGTAGTAGACTCAACTAGTCGTTGAATCCACTTATCTTTGCACCTCATGAAACAGAAATTCCTCTTCCTATTCCTGCTTCTAGCTGGATTTGTCATTGATGTAAAGGCTGAAAGGATAAAATCCACGGCAGAAATTTTTGACACCCCTTATGCATCGCAGGCGGTAGCGTGGCTGGATCGTGGGGCTGAAGTATGGATTGATGGGACTTCTGATAATAAGTCGCGGATAAAAATTTATACCAAAGTATGGGTAAAGCGCAAAGACATGACCCGAAGCACGGCCAAGGCCAATGCGGTATTACACGATATTGATGGGAAAGTAGTTGGAGGCATTTACTTGCCACAGTCTACGATTCATGATACCACCAGTTCTTTCAGTTCGCATGTATTGATATTCCGTGGTTATATCTTCAAAGACCGCATCGACCCTAAGAGCATCCCAGAGCCAGAACTCATCAAAATTCTCGATCCGAAAAAGAGCAAGATAGACACCAGTGATATGAACGCTTTTGTCAAAAGCTTCAAATTCAAACAAACGCAAGACACTTTGGGCTTCACCATCTATGAAATGCGCGGAAAAGATGGACCAAGAATGGGATTGGCATTTCGCGATGGCCGTCTAGTTGCAGTCATTCCAACCAATGGTTTCAAGCCTAAATACTTCGAAGCCGAATTGCATCAAGCTTCTTTGCATGTGGTGTATTTGGAGAAATTGAGTCCGGAAGAGGAAACCTTATTTGTGGATTTGTTCAATCCGCGCTAGCGACCTTTTCAATTATTTTCTGACTTGCCCCGCGGTTTTTATCAATCCAAGCGGCAGCTTTCTTACCCGCTTCATGTGCGGCATTGGGAGATGATAGTTCCACTAGGATTTCCTTAAACTCTTCCTCATTCGCAAGGAGAAATCCACCACCGGTTTTAGCGAGGTCTATACCTTCAGGATACTTTTTAATACTATCTCCATAACAAACGGGAATTCCCCATACGGCTGCTTCTAAAATATTATGAAGGGCATTACTGAATCCACCACCAACAAGGGCCACGTTCGCATAGGGGTAAGCATTGCCAAGCAAGCCCATCTTATCCATCAATAAAACCCGTTTCAACGGATCGCTTTTGCCTGTTTCTAGCGCAGAATAGCGAATACAGCTACCATCAAATACGTTTTCAATTTCTTCGCAATGCGCGGTACTGATATCATGGGGAACAATTACCCATTTGAAATAGGGGAAGTCCTCCATCACATCACGAATCAAGCCTTCTTCCATTGGCCATGAAGAACCAGCCATTACTACAAATGAATCATCACAAAACGCTTCAAGTAATGGCAATTCAACCCTCCGCTCCTTCAATTGAGTTACCCGATCAAAGCGCGTATCGCCGGCATGAATCGCTGGCAAATTGAATGAAGCAAGTAAGTTTAAGGACTCCTCATCTTGTGTGAAGATATAGGAATAGGCTGTAAGCATCTTGCGGTGCAAAGAACCCCATGGCTTGAAAAAGGGTTGACTGGACCTAAAGCGGGCAGACACTAAAAAAAATGGGATTTTCTGACGTTTGATTTCCATCAAAAAGAAATACCAGAACTCGTATTTGACAAAGAACACCTTATCAGCATCCATAGCCCGAACAAAATCTTTGGCATTTTTTGGCGAATCTAAAGGCAGATAACCAACCCAACTAGCAAGATCATAGTCTTTTCGAATCTCATACCCTGAAGGCGAATAAAAGCTTAAACAGATTTCAATGCCTTGCTGATGATAGAATTCCATCAATGGTCTGGCCTGCTCAAATTCCCCGAGTGAAGCACAATGAAACCAATACCTTGGCTTTGACTTTTGAGTGGGCAGCCGATTTCTCCAATTTACTCGTCCGTCTATCCAGGCCTGCGCCTTCTCTGATCGAAATGATGCCAAGCGGATGCCTAAAGCATAGAGTTGAATCGCGATATAATAAACTAGCTGCACTATTTAAATTTATAGCCTCCACCGCTGCTCGCTACTCCGGTATAGATAGGAAGTAACCAGCCAAAACGTATTCCATAATAGGAGTCAAATCGAGGATTCGGGTTGCCAGTCCTTTTATCATAATCAATGGTCCGGCGACTATAGGTATAACCTTGTGCAAATTCGAAACCGATGAAAAAGTTGAGGCGATTCCGCTTATCCAAATTTTGCCAGCCAATAAATTCATTAAACATCAATCCAGAGGTGAGTCGATCATAGCCATAGCGAAAATCTCCTTGCAGTGCAGCAACCCCCAAAGAATTATTGGTGAGTCGCAGAAAATGCTCCATATAGCCAGCTCCCATCGAAACCATAATCCCAGAGTTCTTATTCTTTTTCATCACGGGAAAAACCTTCCCCACCTTGACGTTTAAATTATACCCTCTTTGTTGGGCGTCAATTGGAATAAAGCTTCCATTATTGTCTATCGCATAACCTGCAGAATCTACCACCTGATCAAATATGCCTGCCTCCTTCAGCTTGCCACCAAACCAATATGAACCTTCAATACCGAAAAACCAGTTCTTCCCTGTTTTGTAATACACGCCAGCACCCACAGCCGAGTTCGCGTAATAGCGTTTGGCTAAATCTGCACCGGGCACATTAAAATTATAGGTAAACTGACAAATAAACCCCGTCTTCACACGTGAAACAGTGTCTCGTCGTTGGGCATTTGCTGTCAGTGCGCTAAGAATGAAAAGAAGGCAAATTATACGTCTCATGAGCTTTCAAATATATCGGATTCAAACTGAAAGTATTCCTTCGGAAAATCTATCTTTGTTCGCGTTCAATTAATAGTATCCATGCGCAAAATTCAAATGGTCGACTTGCTTCGTCAATACGACGAAATTCAAACTGAAATCGACCAGGCTGTATTGGCCACCATTCGTTCTTCGGCATTTATTAACGGTCCGGAGGTAAAATCTTTCCAAAGTGAGTTAGAAAACTACTTGCAGGTGAATCATGTGATTCCCTGTGCTAACGGCACCGATGCCCTTCAGGTTGCAATGATGGCCTTAGGTTTACAAGAAGGCGACGAAGTAATCACTGCCAGTTTCACCTATGTAGCCACCGCAGAGGCCATCGCTTTATTGAAGCTAAAGCCTGTACTAGTGGATGTTGACCCGGATACTTTTTGTATTGATACCGAAGAAATTCGCAAAGCCATTACTCCGAAAACAAAAGCCATTGTTCCGGTGCATTTATTCGGACAATGTGCCGATATGGAAGAAATCCTATCCATCGCGAAAGAACATAATCTTTTCGTAATTGAAGATACTGCCCAAGCCATTGGCGCCGAATATACCTTCAGCGATGGAACAGTGAAAAAAGCAGGAACCATGGGCGACTTTGGTTGTACCAGCTTCTTTCCTTCTAAAAACTTAGGCTGTTATGGCGATGGAGGAGCAATCTTTACCAATAGCGACGAGCTAGACAAAAAGACTCGCATGATGGTAAATCACGGACAAACTGTTCAATATTACCACGATGAGATTGGGGTAAATTCTCGTTTAGACAGCATTCAAGCAGCTATCTTGAGAATAAAACTGCCGCATCTCGACACTTACAATCAAAAGCGCCACGAAACAGCCTTGGCATATAATGCGGCCTTTGCAAGCGAGCAGAAATTGATTACTCCGTGTATCGACTCAAAAAGCACGCATGTATTTCATCAATATACCCTTAGATTAAAGGGAATTGACCGTGATGCATTAAAAGCCTACTTGGCGGAACGAGAAATTCCAGCCATGATTTATTACCCCGTGCCATTGCATATGCAGAAGGCCTATATTGACGAACGTTATCAAGAAGGCCAATTCCCGATTACCGAAGAATTGTGCCATGAAGTGGTTTCTTTACCCATGAGTCCAAACCTCGATAAAGAACAAATCACGTATATTACCAAAAACATAAAAGAATTTTTAGCTCAAAACTAGTTTACCAAAAACATGAAAATCGTAGTAGTAGGAACCGGCTATGTTGGCCTCGTAACAGGAACTTGTTTCGCTGAAGTTGGTATTGACGTAGTATGCGTCGACATCGACCAAAAGAAAATTGACGGACTTAGAAATGGCATTATGCCGATCTATGAGCCGGGTCTTGAAGAAATGGTAGTGAAGAACTATGAAACCAAGCGTTTGACCTTCTCAACCAACTTGAGTGAAGCCATCAAAGGCGCCGATGTGGCCTTTATCGCAGTTGGAACCCCTCCAGGAGAGGACGGTTCGGCCGACCTGAAATATGTATTGGGAGTAGCCCGCGAAATTGGCGAGAATATGAATAGCTATGGTGTGGTGGTCACCAAATCCACTGTACCTGTTGGAACAGCTCAGAAGGTGGATGCCGCCATCAAAGAAGCATTGGATGCACGAGGAGTAAATATTGATTATGATGTGGCTTCGAACCCTGAATTCTTGAAAGAAGGAGCGGCAATCGAAGATTTCCTGAAACCAGACCGTATCGTGGTGGGCGTTTCTTCCGAGAAAGCCAAAGACATCATGAGTCGTTTGTACAAACCATTTACGCTAAACGGACATCCTGTTATCTTTATGGATATCCCTTCTGCCGAGATGACCAAGTACGCCGCAAATGCAATGTTGGCTACCAAAATCTCTTTTATGAATGATGTGGCTAACCTCTGCGAAATCGTTGGCGCCGATGTGAACCTGGTAAGAAAAGGAATAGGCTCAGATCCACGTATCGGAACAAAATTCATCTATCCAGGAATTGGCTATGGAGGATCTTGCTTTCCGAAAGATGTGAAAGCCCTGATCAAAACCGCTGCCCAAAAAGGCTATAATATGCGCGTTTTAAAAGCGGTTGAAGAAGTAAACGAAGCCCAAAAAGAGGTGATGTTCAATAAAGTAGTTGCTCATTTTGGCAATGACTTGACTGGCAAAACTTTCGGCTTCTGGGGACTCTCCTTCAAACCAAAGACAGACGATATGCGTGAAGCTCCATCCGTTGTAATTATCGAACACCTCCTAGCTGCGGGCGCGAAAGTAAAAGCATTTGACCCCGTTGCTATGGAAGAAGCCAAGCATATGATTGGCAATAAAATCGAGTATTGCTTGGAGCAGTACGAGACACTACAAGGAGTTGACGCTCTGATTCTGGCGACCGAGTGGCCTGAATTCCGCTTCCCAAACTTTGAGCACATGGCTGAAATCATGAATACCAAAGTGGTATTGGACGGAAGAAATATTTACGATGCAAGTGAACTGAAAGAAAACGGCTTCACTTATTATGGAATTGGAGTAAAATAAGATGAGGAAACGTGTATTAATTACAGGTGGAGCAGGATTTTTGGGCTCCCACCTTTGCGATCGATTCGTGAAAGAAGATTTCCATGTAATAGCCATGGATAACTTGATTACCGGAGATCTCCGAAATATTGAGCACCTCTTCAAATTGCCCAATTTCGAGTTCTACCACCACGATGTATCGAAATTCATCCATGTTCCAGGTGAGTTGGATTATATCCTGCACTTTGCCTCACCCGCAAGTCCGATTGACTATTTGAAAATCCCAATTCAGACCCTTAAGGTAGGTTCCTTGGGAATCCATAATTGCCTCGGACTGGCTCGTGTTAAAGGAGCACGCGTATTGATTGCCTCAACTTCAGAAATTTATGGAGACCCATTGGTGCATCCACAAAACGAAGACTATTGGGGAAATGTAAACCCAATCGGGCCACGTGGTGTTTACGATGAAGCTAAGCGTTTCCAAGAAGCCATGACCATGGCCTACCATACCTACCACGGTGTTGAAACGCGCATTGTGCGGATCTTCAATACTTATGGTCCAAGAATGCGCCTGAACGACGGACGTGCCTTGCCAGCTTTTATCGGACAAGCATTGCGCGGCGAAGACCTTACCGTTTTCGGTGATGGATCTCAAACCCGTTCATTCTGCTATGTGGATGACTTGGTAGAAGGAATTTACCGCCTCTTGATGAGCGACTATGAACAACCAGTGAATATTGGGAATCCTGTAGAAATCACCATCAAGGAATTTGCTGAAGAAATCATCAAGCTGACTGGAACTACCCAAAAGGTAATCTACCGTCCCCTACCAAAAGACGACCCAAAACAGCGTAAACCAGATATCACCCGTGCCCAAGAAATCCTTGGCTGGGAACCGAAGATGGAACGTTCCGAAGGTTTAAAAATAACCTATGAATACTTCAAAAGCCTACCTGAAGCAGAGTTGTTCAAAGACCCGCATGGGAGGGAGTTTAACTAGTGATAAATGAAGAGTGATAAATGAAGAGTGATGGGTGATGTGATATAAAATTAACAAATCATAAATCATAAATCACCCACTTACGTTAATTTCCACTACGTTACAATTAACTTCAGCGGGCGCAGCAAATCACAAATCACAAATCACAAATCATAAATCACAAATCACAATTGTAGCATGAGTTATTTCGCACATGAAACAGCCGTAATTGATGAAGGATGCCAGATTGGTGATGGAACCAAAATTTGGCATTTTAGTCATATTATGCCCAATTGTGTGATTGGAGCGAACTGCAATTTGGGACAAAATGTAGTGATTTCACCCGAGGTGGTTTTGGGAAATAACGTAAAGGTTCAGAACAATGTCTCCATCTATACAGGAGTGACCTGCGACGACGATGTTTTTCTTGGACCATCCTGTGTATTCACCAATGTTACGAATCCAAGAAGTAGCGTAAACCGTCGCGGAGCCTTTGCTAATACTCATGTAGGATGTGGAGCAACTATCGGCGCAAATGCGACCATTGTTTGCGGACATGATATTGGTAAATTTGCCTTTATCGGAGCAGGCGCTGTGGTAACCAAGAATGTACCCGATTATGCCTTATTGGTAGGAAATCCGGCAAGGCAAATAGGATGGATGAGTGAATATGGCCATCGTCTCGCATTTAATGAAGAAGGAATGGCCACCTGCGACGAAGGCCAGGATAAATATAAATTAGAGAACGGAACGGTTCACAAGATAGAAGCATGAAGAAAGTATTAGTAACAGGAGGAACCGGATATATTGGCTCGCATACCGCGATTGAATTGATTAATCAGGGCTATCAGCCACTATTGATCGATAACCTGAGCAATTCCAAAGTGGAACGTTTGGATCAAATCGAAAAGATTACCGGTACCCGTCCTGAGTTTGTTCAGGTAGAAATGTGTGATCAAAGCGCAATGCGTGCTCTTTTTCAAGCACATACCGATATCGAAGCGGTAATTCACTTTGCTGCAGTTTTGCAAGTAGGAGAATCGGTGGAGAACCCCTTATTTTACTACCGTAACAATCTTGTATCCACCCTAAATCTTTTGGATTGCATGAAGGAATTTAAGGTGCAACCAATTGTTTTCTCCTCATCCTGCACAGTTTATGGAAACCCAGACAAGCTTCCAGTAACAGAATTTGCCCCAATCAAAGAGGCCGTTTCTCCCTATGGAAATACGAAGAAAATGTGTGAAGATATCCTCCGCGATAGTAGCATTGCCTTTTCCATTGAAGTAATTTCATTGCGCTATTTCAACCCAATAGGCAACCATGCTTCTGCTGAAATTGGCGAAGAACCTCATGGCATCCCAACTCATTTGGTTCCTTATCTTACCCAAACAGCAAGAGGCATTCGTCCGCACCTGAATATTTTTGGCGGCGACTATGCAACACACGACGGCACTTGTGTGCGTGACTACTTGCACGTGGTAGATTTAGCTAAGGCCCATATTGCGGCCATTGGCAGACAGCTTGCGGGTAAACAAGAGAAAAATTTCGAAGTCTATAATATCGGAACCGGAATCGGCTATTCGGTACTGGACATGGTCAGAGCTTTCGAAAAGGCCACAGACAAAGCGGTTCCCTACGAAATTGCCCCACGAAGAGCTGGAGATGTAGAAGCCGTATATGCAGATACGAGCGCTGCCTCAGAAAAACTAGGCTGGAAGGCAGAATTAGGGCTCGAGGATATGTTCCGGTCCGCGTGGGATTGGGAACTGAAACTCGAGCATTAATGCAGTAAAGTAATCGTTCCCCGATGTTCGTGCCGAATGCCATCGCTATCATTAAGCTCCACGATATAACTGTATAAGCCACTGCTTATCGCCTTCCCCTTAAAAGTCCCATCCCAGTTCCTATTTTCTCCTTCGTAGATGATTTGTCCCCAGCGATTAAAGATACGAACGGTATAGGTCTCAATCCCAGATCCTACTGGACCCCAGGTATCGTTTAAGTCGTTTCCATTGGGAGAAAAAGCGGTAGGGAAATAATAGTCGACCAAGGATATTTTTATGGATATAGAATCTCGGGTTCGACAGCTTGGGTCATCGAATACTTCCCATATGAAGTTATAGACACCATTTTCATCGCTCGACCAAGTATGACTAGCTCCTTTTTTATAGAGCGTATCCTTCGTATACCAATTCATCACCGAAAAGGTATCAGGAGTTGCCACGATTTGAACAGTTTCTCCAGGGAGCGGCTCTGCAGGCAGAAAGCTTACTTCAATCTGAGGGCGATTCACGGCGCTTACACGGACTGTATCAACCAGAGTATCGCACTCATTGACCATCCGCACCCAGTAAGTCCCCGACTCTTGAACGGTTATAGTTTGGTCTGTGCTTCCATCGGACCAGAAATAGGTGGCTCCGGTATTTCTTGCATCCAAAACAATGGGCAAGTTATCTGAGCATAATGTAGTATCCTTTAGATGGGGTAACATCCAAGACCCACAGGAGGTGCAAACCGCCTTATAACCCGAGGGTAATTCTTCCTTAAATCCTATTGCAGAACTCTGAACTGCTAATGCCTGGACAGGGATACTCTTTTCACCAGGCTCTGGAATGGGAGAAGGGTTTGAACCTAAGGACTCATATCCACAATCATAACGCAGAGCGGGATCAAGCCTTAATACAAAAAAACCTTGATGGTTGGCGACCCCAAGCAAATAGAAATTCCCCTTAGCATCAACGTGCACCGAATACCGGCAGCGATCAATCCGGATTCCCGTGAATGTATTGATATAATTCCCGTAGAGGTTATCGATCATGTGGTTCTTTACCAAACGCCCCATCTCATCAAATTCCGAAATTTTTAGATGGACATCATCTCCAATGAATGACTGACTACCCAATAAACTATGACCATTTGAAAGGGTGGCAGAGAATCTAGGAGCATTACACCAAACACCAATAGTTTGTCCGCCTAAAGCTCCCCCTTGACCAAGGCGCAATCCATAATAGAGGCCAGAGTCTGAGCCTGTCCGAAACATCATTGCTTCTCCAGGATTATACCGACTACCTTTTACAGTGTAGGACCATTCTGCTCCTAATTCTCTTGCCCATGTCACCTGTCCATTTCTTGCCACCGCGAAAAAAGCCTTATTGCTGCCAGCCACCAGTTCACCATTGGCTAAAAAAGCACTTCCACCATAGAGCCCTTCAAATCCCCCATAGAGCTTGGACCATATTATACTGCCATCTGCACGAAGACTGGCTACATAACGTTTTGCCTCGTTGCTTATCAATTTTTGACCATAACCATATACGCGAATACTGCCATCTGTATCTGCATAGAGGTCAAATACACGAATCTCCCAATCCGATTCTATCAGGCGACTAAGAAGCAGGTTTAAGTCGGAATCAAATACGAGAAATATCAGTTTTTCCTTTCCTGCATTTTGCTGGACAGCCGAAACAAAAATTGTATCATTACGAATGGCCACGCTTAGCTCTGCCAGCGATAAATCATTAAAGTATGCACGACTCTTCTTTATGTTCAGGTTTTCTTGAGCCAAGCGAAATAGTTGAATTCCTAGTCCCGCGGAATTGGTGTCGCGCTCATTGACAACCAATAAATCACCATTACTAAAAGAGGCAATGGCTCCGGCATTCCCGGTACTATTTGCTCCTGCAGCCTCATGAAAATTGCGCATGAGCGAGATTTGTCCCTGAGTTCCCAGGGTGAAAAAAAGTAAAACAGAACAGATGAAAAGAGTTTTATGCATTGTTACTATTCACCTCAAACGCAAGCAGTGTTGCCCAGGTTGCATGAATACGGACTGTCTATCGATAAAATTACAGCAGGGTAGAAATTAATGCAGTAAAGTAATCGTTCCCCGATGTTCGTGCCGAATGCCATCGCTATCATTAAGCTCCACGATATAACTGTATAAGCCACTGCTTATCGCCTTCCCCTTAAAAGTCCCATCCCAGTTCCTATTTTCTCCTTCGTAGATGATTTGTCCCCAGCGATTAAAGATACGAACGGTATAGGTCTCAATCCCAGATCCTACTGGACCCCAGGTATCGTTTAAGTCGTTTCCATTGGGAGAAAAAGCGGTAGGGAAATAATAGTCGACTAAGGATATTTTTATGGATATAGAGTCTCGGGTTCGACAGCTTGGATCATCGAATACTTCCCATATGAAGTTATAGACACCATTCGCGTCACTCGTCCAAGAGAAATTTGCTCCCTGAGCAAACAGGGTATCCATTGCAAACCAATTCATAAAAGTGAAGGTATCGGGGGTGGCTACAACTTGAATCGTCTCGCCTGGCAATGGCTCATCAGGCGAAAAGCTCAGCTGTACCTGCGGGCGAAGATTTAGATTAACCGTTACCGAATCAACGAGTGTATCGCAATCATTGCTCAAGCGAACCCAATAAGTTCCGCTCGAATTGATATTCAAGGTTCTTTCCGTGCTTCCATCCTGCCAGAGATACCTTGCCCCGTCATTACCAGCATTCAAAACATAGGGAAGCTTATCGAGACATACCGTTGTATCCGATAAAATCGCATTTAATCCTGTGCCACACGACATGCAAACAGGCTTATAGTTACCGGGGGGTTCTTCTGTAAAGGTATAATTCACATTTTGCATGCTCA
>CAZUIT010000044.1:0-28619 GCA_964620355.1 uncultured Burkholderiales bacterium
CCCGACCCTCTGCTTGTAAGGCAGATGCTCTGAACCAACTGAGCTAAACTCCCAAGATGTCAATTTTCGCTTTGATGGCTTGCCTTTCGGTACAGCTGTTTCTCAAAGGGAGTGCAAAGATAATCTTGGTTTCGACATTTGCAAATAGTCTTTTGAAATTTCAATACTTTTTTCTCGAGTCCCTTACAAATCAGCGCTTGCTTTATTAACGAAGATCTAGTCCTTCGCGAATCTTGCCATGCCGCTTGTTACTTCATTGCTAATCATACGCACAATGTACAAGCCTTTGGGGAGATTCGAGATATCAATCATCTTTCCTGCTTCAAGGCTTTCATCATCATAAAAAAATTGCATTTGACCAAGTTGGTCGTACACTGCCAAGGAAGCGCCGGCTTCTATGGGTGAGTCAAACTGGACATAAATAAAATTCACTGCCGGATTCGGGTAGACGTGCATATGAACCTTGCTTTCAGGCTGATATAGCGCTAGATATAAAGCACATGAATCGCTCATCGGATTTGCGTTTTCAATGGTTTGAGTGCCTGATAACGTCTTTCCAGCAAACCCGGGATAATTCGAAGGATAAAAGGTACAACGGAAGACAATGTTCATACTCGGGGTTGTGTTTTGTGGAATAGTTCCTCCATTTTTTACTGGATTCACATACTGCCAAACAGGAGTTGCATTTTCATCAATCTCCAAAAAAGTACCTGCTGGACCATTGCAAATTAAAACGTGGCCATTCTTCATTGAATGGGCTCCGGAAATATTCTGAGCAAATAGATCTGTTGGGTTTGAGGCCACATATCGCCATGAATTGTTCAAAGGCAAATAGGGTAAAGTCGAAGAATAATTACCTCCTGAAATGGGCGGTTCGATAATCTCAACACTTGAATAATTGCCGCTAGGTCTAGCCAGGCCATTATTAAAAATCATGATTTGTCGGGCATAAGCAAAACCGGAATCAATCCAATGGGCATTATGCTGTCCGAAAAGCTTTTGATCGGCCGGCGAGCCATACTGATAGGCAACAGGATTTCCCCAACGGTAGAGCAGGTCTCCACCCTTTCCTGATGTTCCTCCAGAATGACCTGCCGCTTCTTGGGTAGTGGTGCTATGATCGATGATCCATACTTCGTTAAAGGAATGAGAGCTGAGCAAAACCTCATCTCTTTCAACATTATAGTCGATTGAATTCAGGTGAATCCAATCTTCATTTGTCGCGCTTGCTTTAAAATTTACGTCGAGTAATTCAGGATGGTCGGCAACCGTTCCATAGTTCGGCAAATTCGCATCATGGTCTTGAATTAGATGATCCCATAGATGCCATTCCCAAACAATATTCGCTCCGTTCGTTCCTATTGGTTCTAGCTCCAGAACCTGTTCGCTCCATACTGTAGCGGTCACCAATGAAGGGTCTCTACCCTCACTAATTGCCTCGCTCGCCGCTTTGCTTTCCCAGGCAATTACCAGAATATGGCCATTTGGCATCCACTTGATATCATGATGTTGGCATTTTGTGATATCCGATATGGTAAAGGACCAAATTACATTTCCATCCCAATCAATTCGTTCGATAATCCCGCCCTTACCTCCAGCATCGAAGTTTGCGTTATTCGCATTGCCTGAACGAAGTAAGGTTCCATCTTCAAGTAGGTATACAGATTGACCGGGTCTGTATTGACTTGGCCAAGAATTAATCTCCTTCCCACATTTATCAATTAGGTAAGTCGTTGTGTTAGAAATGGGGGCAAAAAGCACAAAGCCATCATCGATTGAGCCCGAATTATGCTGAGTTAAACCAACAGTTTGAGCAAAGAGTTGGGTACTAAAAAAAAGCACAACGACAAGGGTACTAGGCAGTTTCATGGTTCTGGTTTCAAGGTTTGCAAGTGGTTCTTCGACGAATGAGATGCACCAACTTTACGGCAACAGTACAACTAACTCAACCATGACATAGATAGCCTTTTGAGAATTAGGTTTAATCCCAAGTCCTTTTTTAATCATGATGTCTAGTTCTCTATGCACCCTGTCAGCAACTTTCTGCCTGATTTCTCTTATCCCGATACGCCCTTGGTTACTTTTGCGTTTTAAGTAAGATGAGAAGACTATTGCGGATATTGGCTTGGGTTTGTGGAATCTCGATAGGGATTATGGCCTTGCTCATTGGGGCCGTTTACCTCTTCTCAGGAAAAATTAAAGATTCGGTGGTGGCCGAAGTGAATAAATCACTCACAGCAGAAGTACGCGTAGATGAAATAGCCTTCTCTGCGTGGTCTCATTTCCCACAAGTAAGCATCGACTTCAATGGGGTCATCATCGAAGAATCCACCAAACTCAATGATTCTGCCTTAGCCAAGATTGAACAAATCAGCCTGACGCTTGATATTTGGGATGCGATTCAATCAAAAATCCATATCCAAGGACTCAATATAAAAAACGGCTATCTGAGCATGGCGCAAAACGAGCTGGGTAAAGATAATTTTTCGATCTTCCAAAGTAGCTCCGATAGTGGTAGTGCTGAAACAAGTCTAAGTTTTCAGCAGGTCAACTTGCAGAATATGCAGGTGCATTTTAAAAATGACCAGGATATCTATTCTTTCAATCTCCCTGAGCTATCCTGCTCCGGCGACTTTAAAAGAGAGGTGTTTACAGCACATTTAGATGGCGAGGTATTGGCAGAGCTCCGTTTTGAAGGAGGCGAAACTTTTAAACAAAGAACCTTCAAACTTAATAGCGATTTACTGGTCGATAAGCCCAACGATAAACTCAAATTTAGCAAAACATTCCTTGGTCTTGAAGACCTTGCCTTTGAACTAAGTGGCTATTGGAATATCGGCGAAGAGCAAGGTGGGAAAATTGATATCCGTACCCATGATGCGCAGATTAAAAAACTCCTGAGTCTTTTGCCCAGATCTGTGAAATCCGAGATCAGCAAATATGAAAGTGCTGGCATCCTTAAATTGAGCGGCAGCATCGAGCAGAAAGGCAAAAAATCGCTGGTAGTTAAGGCGGAATTTGGGGTAGACAATGGTTCCTTGTTCCTCAAGGAATTTGGTGAAGGCCTCAGCAGCATCCGCTTAGAAGGCGATTTCTATTATTCCGAAAAAAAGCAAGCCTTAAATCTTCAGAAGTTTGAAGCCCGCCTGATGCAAGACATCGTTAAAGGCACCGTGAAAATGGAAGGTTTTGACGATCCTTATCTCAATCTGTTCTTATTCGGGGAATTTAATCTCGAAAACCTAAAACGTATTGCCGACTTAGGCGCTTATAATGAAAGCTCTGGCAAGGTGACAGTAGATGTATCGTTGAAGGCGAAGGTCAGCGAATTGAAAGACCCAAAAAAATACCGTTCGCTCAATTTGGATGGAAAAATAAAAGGCGAACATCTGAAGATAGGAAGTGATAGTATTGAGAATAAACTTACGGATGTAAATACCTTCCTTCAGCTGAAATCATCCGAATGCTCCATCCATCGTTTGGAAGCCACCTGGAACAATCAAAGGGTACAAATTCGCGGCGAAGCCAAAAACTACCTCGCCTATCTTTTTAATGAAGAAGAACTAAAAATCCTAGGGCGTCTTAAGGCCGACAAACTGCTATTCAATAATCCACGAGAAACAGCAACATCGAGTAATACATCCAAGAAGGATACGGCCAGTTTCGAGCTGCCAGCACGTATACGCATGGAAGCAGAAGTAGAGGTAGGCGAACTGAGTCTCGAAAAATTTACAGCAAACAATATTACAGGTCGCGTTAGCTTAAATAACGACCGACTTGATATCAAAAAACTCAAGTTTGAAACCTGCTCAGGCAAAGTGGAGCTGAAGGGAAATTGGAGCAAGCGGGCCAGTGGTGACCAACCCGTTGTAGTGAACGCCTCACTCGAGAGGGTCAATATTCAAGAACTTTTTCTGGCCTTTAACAGTTTCGGACAAACAGAAATTACGGACAAAAATTTAAAAGGTTTGCTCAGCGGGAAAATCGATGCCGGGTTCCTGCTCGATCGCGCCTTCAACTTCCTTCCGAAAAGTCTTTATTCCTTTTTAGACATACGCATTGATGGCGGAGAGCTCAATCACTATGAACCACTGAAAGCCCTCTCTAAATATGTGCGTGTAGAAGACTTAGAAAACGTGCGCTTCAAAACCCTAGAGAATCAAATTGAGATTCGGGATGAGATGATCTATATCCCTTCCATGGAAATCAAGAACAATGCAATGAATCTTCATATTGAAGGTCAGCATAGCTTCTCCAATAACATGAACTATAGCATTCGGTTACAGCTGAAGGATGTTTTGGCGGGTCCGTATATGAAAGACCACCACGAAGAAGAATTTGAAAAAGAGGAAGAAGGCGTGAATGTCTTTATCCGCATGAGCGGCACTCCAGACAAGCTCAGCATCAAGTATGATACGAGGAAAGCAAGAAAAAATCTCAAGCAAGAGATGAAAAAGGAGAAACAAACCGTTAAAGATATATTAAAGCAGGAATTCGGTATTCAGAAAAAGGAGCCTGAACCGGATGAAAACGAAGAAGATGTACCCGATTGGGAGGATGATATTCCGGAATAATATTTGACTTAACTATAGATTCCGGTTGAATCGCATGAATTCTCCGCTTACATTTGAAAAAACGCCCTAGTGGCATTGATAGCATAACGCATGATTAAAAGGTTTTGGTTAGGTTTTTTAGGAGTTTGTACGTTTAGCACTGGTGTTTTTGCGCAAGCAACGGAAACCCAATTAACAGCAACACCCATTATCGCCTCGCTGGACAGTCTTACGAATGTTCTTTGTCAAAATGGCTTTTTGAAAAACGCCTGTTTTGTAGAAGCCGAAGACCTCGACTTTAGCCCTGGCACTGATTTACCGAATTATCCGGCAATTCTCATCCAACAACGCATGAATAGCCTAGGTTCTGAGATTGCACTCGAGTACAATTCACATGTTAAAGGTTTTATCGACCTCTATGGAAGAAGAAAAAAGGAGCTTACCTCAAGAATGCTTGGGCTTTCCGACTACTATTTCCCGATTTACGAGGAAATTCTCGATCGCAATAACCTGCCCCTTGAACTGAAATATTTGAGTGTCGTAGAATCTGCACTCAACCCTAAAGCCACCTCTTGGGCTGGTGCAAGTGGACCATGGCAGTTTATCTATTCAACAGGAGTTCAATACGGATTAACCATCAACTCCTATGTCGACGAACGTCGTGATATCTACAAATCGACTCAAGCGGCTTGTGAGTATTTTCAAGCGAGCTACGACTTATATGGAGATTGGCTTTTAGTCATTGCTTCCTATAATTGTGGCCCAGGTAACGTTAACAAGGCCATTCGTCGTTCGGGTGGTAGCAAGAACTTTTGGGAGATTCAAAAATACCTCCCCCGTGAAACGCGCGGTTATGTTCCTGCCTTTATAGCGGTAACGTATTTGATGAATTTTGCTGATCAACATGGAATCGCTCCAACTCAAGCCGACTATTTTTCGTTGGTTGAAGCAGTGGAAATAGATCAGCTCCTTACTTTCGAACAATTGGCTTCGGCCCTCGATCTAAACGAGGAGCATATTTACGATTTGAATCCACATTTTACCAAAGAAATGGTTCCCGATATTGGCGGCACAATGCAGGTATACTTGCCTTACCAAAAGGCGATGCGGTATGCATGCATTCGCGATAGCATCGCCAATATGCCTTTGTATGATGAGGAAGGAAAGCCATATCGACTGGATTTGAGTGTAGAGAAAGTGCGGTATAAAGTGCGCAAAGGAGATAATCTAAGATCCATTGCCAACAAATACAACGTTAGCTCTTCCGATATAAAAGAATGGAATGTCATTCACCGTAATCGCGTGGTTCCAGGTAGATACCTGACCATCCATCTTCATAAAAAGGAACGCGTTTATCTTGATTTACCCGGACAACCTATTCTAGCTCAAAAGCTCCCAGACGATAAGCCGTGTACAAGCTTCCATACCATTAAATCAGGTGATACGCTCTCAAGTATCTCTCGTCAATATGAAGGTGTAACTGTGGAACTACTTAGAAAATGGAACAACCTTGCCGAAAATCAAGTGCTAATCCCAGGCAAGGTGCTCAAAGTAGCAGAAGGAACTTAATGAAATATCTTAGCCTCGTTTGTGTGCTCATCAGCCTCGCTGCATGCACCACCAGTACTAACACAATTAAGCCCGTATCCACTGGACAATACGGAGAGATTTTCGTCATTATTGATGAAGACCTTTTTACCTCAAAACTTCGTTCGAGCTTGGAGAACTCTTTGGGCCAGCCGCAATTGATGTACGGTGGCCAGGAGCCCTATTTCAAATTGGTATTCCTTACCCCAACTCAGGCAAAAGGAAGTCTCATTTATGAAGGTACTACGGTGATCCTTACCAAATCAGGAATGAATTCTGGCATCCGAAAGCTATTGCCAGAAAGGGTAGATAGCGTGGTTACCCGAAGAAAAAAAGAAGGCATCCATACCTATTTGCAAAAAGATGTTTGGTCTTCCCCTCAGCAAGTGCTCTTCATCCTAGGAGATAATGCAGATTCCTTGGCTAAATATATTAGCGAAAGACAAGATCAGCTTTTAGGCAAGGTGCTCGGCATGGAGCGCGATGAGTCGGTGGGTAGGATGACACGCTTGAATGATGAAAAAATTCGCAAGGAAATCTTGGACAAACATGCGATTGACGTGCGCGCTCCAATATCCTATCATATTGCCTCGAATAGTAAAATAAATGAAGACGAAGGTTTTATATGGATGCGCAATGAAGACACCGACTACGATATGAATCTGGTGATTCATTATCAGCCCTATAAAGACACCACCCAATTCACATTAATGAACCTCATTGCCCGCAGAGACACTGTGGTGAAACCTTATATCACTGGAGAAGCCAAGGGTTCCTATATGGCAACAGATACCCAGTTCCCTTACCATTTACAAACTGTTGACTTCAACGGGAATTTTGCCCGCGAATACAATGCACTTTGGACACTAGAAAATGATTTCATGGGAGGTCCCTATTACAGCCTGACTGTACTTGACAAGCAGAAAAACAGGCTCATCACATTGGAGGCTTTTGTTTATGCTCCTGAAAAGGAAAAAACGCGCTACCTCCGAGAAATTCAGGGAATCATTTACGGCGTACGTTTTTAACTATTGATGATTTCTTCATCTATCAGCCACAAAAATCAGCGTTAGAAAATGTAAGTTTGCAGGGATGAGAATACCCCTTATCCTCGTATTTACTCTCCTGTTATTCGGCGCATGCAGCAAGGAATACAAGGGAGACTATATTGAAAATCAGGCTCCTGAAACGGCATTTCTTGCCGATACCATCCTGCGCAGTGGCGACAACCGCTTTGAATCCGTTATTCAAGTGAGCTGGTCGGGAAGCGATGCAGACGGCTATGTGAAAGGTTTTGAACTTTCTATGGATGGTGTAATTTGGACCTATACTACCTCACAAGACAGTATACTAACCCTCAGCCTGCCTTCAAGCTCCGACACCTTTGATTTTACCCTCTATGTTCGCGCGATAGATAATGATGGGCAGCACGACTTGAGTCCGGCACAGCTCACCTATCCCGTTAAAAACTCCAATCCATCGGTGCGGTTTATTATTCCAGTGGGGAGCCCAACGCGTTCCTTTCCTGCGGTCAAATATTTTTGGGAAGGGACTGACCCAGATGGGAATTCAAGCCTTGATCACTATGAACTCATTTGGAATGATACGACTCAAGCGCCTCTCATATTAAGCCCCTCTTTTACCGAGGCTGGATTGGTTGCCAAAGATTTAAATACTTCAACGAGTGCATGTACCGTGTATCCTGGAACATTAAGCACCCCATTCGCAAAAGACCTTCCGGGGATGAAACTTGGCGATGCGAATACACTATATATCCGAGCAGTCGATAAAGTGGGTGCTCAAAGCGATTGGATTCCCGCGCCTACAATTTTCATCCGCAAGCCTGTATCTGATATTCTTTTTATCAATGCACAACGCTCATCCTTCAACCGAGCCAATATCCAGGGTTTTTATTCCAACCAAATTATCAATGCCTTGGGCAAATCTTTCGACACCCTTCAAGCGGGACCTGAAGGGGCAATAAGTACTGACCTATCTAGCGATCCGAGCACCCAAGATCGTGTATTCAGCTTCTTCAAGAAAATTTTTGTGTACAGTGAAAATTCAGAATTTATCCTTTCATTGATGCAACGATCGAGCACGCAGTTTTTTACCAAGGGTGGTAAGATGATGTTGATTACGGAAGGAAATGATGCTATTGAAGACCAACCAGCCTATTTGGATTTTTCTCCGATTGGCGCTTATACTCCAAGACCGTCGAATGTTTCTTTATTGATGAATTTGAACGATAGCATTTATTCATCCATAGCTAACTATCCTACCATTCAGAATGGATCCACCATCTTGAGTGGAATACGGCCATTTAGCTTAGCGAATAATAATTCTAGCTTTAAATATGAAGCCCTCTACAACGGACATATTACCCAAGATGCGTCAGGAAGTATTTCCATTTGGCAAGGAAATTCAGTGCTTTCCGCAAAACGCGTACGACTGGCGGATAACCAAACAGATTTTGTGATTGTGATGCTTCCAGTATATAATTTAGCGCATAATGTGGCACTCGACACTTGGTTTCAACGCATGTTGGTAGATGAATTAGCATTTTAATGAAGACAAGAATCGCCTTATTTGCTTCCGGAAGCGGCACCAATGTGCAGCGTATTTCCGACTATTTCAAAGATCATACAAGCATCGAGGTTGCTGCCATTTACTGCAATAACCCTGAAGCCTTTGTTCTTGAAAGAGCAAAAAATCTTGGCATCCCCGTTCGCGTTTTTAGCCGGAGCGAATTGCGTGAAGGTGATGTATTAGGAATGCTTATAGCAGACCATGTGGATTGGATTATCCTTGCTGGCTTTCTCTTGCTTATTCCGGAAAACCTCATCGAATCATTTCCCGGACAAATTATCAATATCCATCCAGCATTACTTCCAAAGTATGGCGGCAAAGGCATGTATGGACATCATGTGCATGAAGCGGTAGTGGAAAATGGAGAGAAGGAAACAGGCATAACCATTCACTTAGTGAATGAAGCGTATGATCAAGGAGTGCATTTGTTTCAGGCAAAGGTTGCTTTAGACAAGAACGACACCCCAGAAACCACCGCTCAAAAAATCCATGATTTAGAGCAAGAACATTTTCCTCGGATTATTGAAGAAACCATTGTCAATGCCTAACGGCTTTTGGTAGTAAATAAATAACGAAGCACAAGGAACATGGCTAGGATTGAGGTAGCCACAAATAGGCTCTGTGCAAAGCTGTTTTCCGGATTATTAGAAACAAGTATCGTAGAGCAAACCAATAAAGCCGCCATAAGGAGCGACATTGAAATCCGCCGTGTGATGTTTCTTAATACCGTGGTGGCCGATTTACTGTCATGAATATTTATTTCATGTACGAGCCTTCCATCTTTGATCTTTCCTAAGATTTCATTCACCTCAACTGGAAAATTCCGAATGAGGGCTACATAATCCCCAATAGCATTATATAATGCCCCAACCATCTTTTTGGGGGTATATTTATCCATCACCAAGTTTTTGGCATAGGGCAAAATCGTTTCTGAAAAGGATATTGTTGGATGCAGCTCTTCGGCAAAGCGTTGGATAGTAGCAAGTGCCTTTAGCAGCAAATAAATACTAGAAGGAAGGTGAAGCTTGTATTTAAGCACTATGTTGACACATTCCATCAAAAGTTGAGAAAAGTCAACTCGCTCGTAGGGCAAATAACTATTCCGTTTAATTAAATCTTCTACTTCAAATTCCAGTTCTTCCGAATATTCATAAAATTTCTTCCCGCTAAGACGAAGTAATGCGCGGGTGATCATCTTCGAATCGTTTCGCTGAAAGCCTAATATGAACCCTGCGAGGAAATCCATATGGGCCGGTTTCAAGGTTCCAACCATCCCAAAATCAATGAAAGAAATCACATTGTTCCGCATCACAAACAGGTTACCTGGATGTGGGTCAGCATGAAAATGCCCATGAACAAATATCATTTGGAGCAGTGCCTCTGCCCCATTTTTGGCGATGATATTCAAGTCATACCCCTTTTCCAAGAGCTTATCCGTTTCATCGGGTGGTATACCTTCGATAAACTCCATCACTAAAATTCGTCGGGTGCTTATTTCAGTATAGGCTCGTGGGATATATACATCGGGGTTCAGCTTGAACATTTCCCCAAACCGAAGCAAGTTGGTGGCTTCGTTCAGGTAATTCAACTCACGCATGATGGTCTCACCAAACTCCTCGATGATATCTTCAAAACCCATGAAGGCTAACTCAGGATAATTTTTCACCACGCGTTTGGCGAGCAGCCCTAACAAAACCAAGTCTAGCTTAATTTTCGCCTCGATATTTGGACGTTGAATCTTTACCACCACGCGCTCGCCGGTCTTTAGCTTGCCCATATAGGTTTGACCGATGGAGGCCGATGCAATATGCCGTTTATCGAACTCAAGGAAAACATCCTCGACCTTTGCTCCCAACTCTTTTTCAAGTATTCCCAAGCAAATATTGTCATCTATTGGCCGGGCTTTACTCTGCAACCTTTTGAGCTCGCGACGCAAGGTTTCTGAAACTAGGTCCGGACGATCGGCTAAAATCTGACCGAACTTCACATAGGTCGGACCCAAATCTTCAATAATCAAACGAATGCGTTCCTCTGTCGTTCGCACACGTTGTTTTTCACGTTTATCTTTTTGCAGGAACTGTCTCGTCCAGTTGCGCCGACTCATCCAATCATAAAAAGCCTGTCGGATAAGAATAAATAAAATATCGATTGCTCGCCAGAATTGGAGCCACATGATTCGAAATCGGAAGAAGAACATGCTAGTCTTTGTTCTTTTTAGTGAGTTCTTCGTTCATTCTTTTGATCTCCTCAGTAAGCGCTTCAATTTGCTTTTCTAAAGAAGAATTGGATGATTTCTGAGCATCTTCCATTACGTCGGCCATATTTTTTCGTTGCCGCCACAAGTCTAGCTCAGCCATCATCGCTTCACTAATCTGTGCCAATTTCTCTTCATCAAATTGGTATTTTTCAAAAAGCTCAGTAAAGCGCTCCGTGAATTGCTCCCGATTCATCAGTGCGTATGAAACCCCAAGATTGAGTAAAATTCGAGAAATATCCGACATATATGCAAGATAGAGAAAATAGACTTCACCTAGCATCTATAGCCCCGATTACCTACAATTTTTACTAGATTTGTGCTTCATTTAAATTAATAAACATGTCACAAGCCCTTTCACTGTTTCAAAAGCACCAAGCGACATTAAATTCAGCCATTACAGCCATTCACGATCGTGGATTTTGGACCCCCTATCCCGAACACCCAAAAGCGTATGGCGAAAATGGGGATGAAGAAGGAAAAGCTGCCTTTAGCCGCATGATGAATGAAGACTTCAAAGAATTGCTTCAAGAAGGAGAAACGGGATTTATTGGAGAAGAAGTATCGCCCTATCTTCAATTGGGCTTAGGCATTCGATACCCTCAGTTTTCGGCTGAAGACTTGGTTAGCAAAGCCTCTGAACAGAAAAAAACCTGGGGGAATACCGATAAAGATAGCCGTGCCGGAATTCTTATTGAGGCCCTGAACCGCATTCAGACGCGCTTTTTTGAAATCGCCTATGCTACCATGCATACGACTGGGCAATCATTTATCATGTCGTTTCAAGCCTCTGGCCCACATGCCAACGACCGAGCACTTGAAGCCCTTGCAGTAGCCTATGATGAATTGAGCAGAATTCCTGATTCAAAAGAATGGGTTAAGCCAATGGGTAAATTTGAAATACGCTTGGACAAGAACTGGAAAGCCATTCCTAAAGGTGTTTCCATGGTAGTGGGTTGTTCAACCTTCCCGACTTGGAATACTGTTCCAGGCATGTTTGCAAGCTTGATGACTGGTAACCCCGTTATTGTAAAACCTCATCCAAAAGCCATATTGCCCATCGCGATTTTTGTTGCCGAAGTACAAAAGGTACTGAAAGAAGCAGGGATGAGTCCGAATATTTGCCAATTGGCGGTAGATGTTCAAGCAGAGCCAATTACTAAACAGCTTGCAGAGCATCCATCCGTTAAGATTATTGACTTCACTGGTAGCAATAGCTTTGGCGAATATTTAGAAGGAATCCCAGGCAAGACAGTATTTACAGAAAAAGCCGGCGTAAACTCTTGTATGATTGATTCGGTGAAAGATTTGACACCAGTTGTTCAGAATTTGGCATTTGCGATTTCCTTGTATTCTGGCCAAATGTGTACTGCCCCACAGAATATTTTCATTCCTGAAACGGGAGTAAAAACAGCCGAAGGCATTGTAAGTTATGATGAGGTTGTAAAAGCACTATCTGACGCCATCACTGGGTTAGTTCATCATCCAAAAATGGGTGCAGGAACACTCGGTGGCATTCAAGCGGAGGCCACCTATGAGCGTGTGAAAAACGCAGCATCCTTGGGAGGAAAAGTTTTGGTTAATTCTGAATCCATTGTAAACCCAGAATTTGACGGCGCTCGTGTTGCAAGTCCTACACTAATTGAATTAAAGGCTTCGGATGCAAGTACCTATTTTGGTGAATGTTTCGGACCAGTTGCTTTTGTAATTAAAACCCGCAATAGTGAAGAGTCTTTATTATTGATGAAAGAAGCAGCCCATGAAAAAGGAGCCATTACTTGTGGTGCCTATTGCACAGACGAGGCTATGATGCAAGAAATTGAATCAGAGATGAACGAAGTATTTACCCCTGTTTCATTTAATTTCACCGGAGCAATATTTGTCAACCAACATGCTGCCTTCAGTGATTTTCACGTGACAGGAGGAAACAATGCTGGAAATGCAAGCTTTGCAAACCCAGACTTTGTAAACCGTCGTTTTGTGTGGGTAGGAAATCGAAGAGTAAAATAAGCCAGAAGCTAAATTCCAAATTCCAAAAAACACAAATTGCAATTAGCCTTGAAGCTAGGAATTTAAAACTAGCAACGATAAATTGGCAGAAGTCTTAAAAAAATCCAACCCGAGCAAGATTTCTGACGTTCCAATTGTGGAAATGAAAGAAAGCCTTAACCTTCATAACATATAAAATTCTTATTATTGCGCAAAGAAGATCATCCGAATGGAAAAAGCTCTTAGAATAATTCTTCCTATTGTAATCCTTGGACTAATTTATTTGGTCTATGATTCCATCGCTCGCCCGATTCGTGAGCAGAAGAAAATTGACCAAATCGAAGGAAAAATCATTGAAAGAATGGGGAAAATCAAAACCGCCCAATTCGCATACCGTGATTTAAACAATACCTTCGCAAGTAATTTCGACACCCTAATTCATGCGCTCAATAATGAGCGTTGGCCAATTGTTAAGGCGGTAGGTGATCCTGAGGATACCGCATCTGTAATGACCTACGATACTTCGTACATTTCCTTGTATGAATATGCCTTTCCTTTGAAGGATGTTAAATTAGACTCCATAATGTATGTTCCGTATAATCCAAACGGAGCAAAATTCACTTTGGAGGCGAATGTGATCAGCATCAATAGTACCAATGTTCCGGTATTTCAAGTATCTGATCCTGAACCGTACAATCCAAAACGCGGATTGGTTTTGGGAGACTTAAGCCAGCCCGTATATACCGGAAACTGGGAATAGTCTGAAAGAATCATTTCTATATACGACTTTAACACCGGAACAGGTTTCCGGAAAGGCACTTGCTCTTGATGTCAATATCAGGAGCAATTTGCTTTCATACGCAGTTTATGCCCGCGAGAGACAACTACTTCGGGTGAGAAGCATTTCCCTGAATCAAAGCCTTGAGGAGAACGACAATCAAATTCAAGAATGGATACGTAATGATGAGTGGTTGCGTATGGATTTCGAGCAAGTGAATTTGCTTTGGGATGAAGCGCGATTCAGTATCGTCCCGGCTGAGTTTGCAAACGAATCTGCTACCGAAACCTTGACCAAACATCTATTTGAAACCCGAGTAAAGGAGCAAATTAGGTTTAGCGACTGTGGTACGATCAAGCTGCTTTACCCGATCCATGAACAGGTGTATTATAGCCTCCGTTCCAAGTTCAACCATGCTCAATTTGAACACCTGGCTGGTCGCTTGCTGAATTGGTATATGGATCCAAACATTGAGCAAGACTTTACCGTGGTGCATCATGGCAATTCCATACAGATTCTTTTTCGTGAAGGAGATAAACTTCAGTTCTGTCAAAGCTTCCTCATTCACAACGACAGTGAAGCTGCCTACTTCGTATTAAATACCATGGAGAAACTTGGCGTAAACAGAGAACAAGTAACTGTTCGCACCTTGGGCATCGATGAAAACGGACCACTCTTCCATATGCTTGATGACTATATCCGCAAGGTGAAAGGAATCAATATTCCCCTACCCGACACATTGAAAGAAGCCCATTCTTTGCATCCATTTCTGATAGCTAAATTATGAGAATTATTGCCGGCAAATATAAAGGCCAGGTGATTCATGCTCCCAAATCCATTCCTGCCCGTCCAACAACCGACCGCTCTAAAGAATCACTCTTTAATATCCTGCAAAACAAGATTGACCTAGATGGCCTTCAAGTGCTCGATCTCTTCAGCGGCACTGGAAATATGGCCTATGAATTTGCTTCACGCGGGGCAGCATTGGTGCATGCGGTAGATCAGAATGCGACAGCGGTTCGGTTTATTGGGGAGACTTTTAAAAAACTAGGAATAGAACAAAGCAAAGCGATAAAAGCCAATGCGCTAGCTTTTCACAAACGTGCCAGCCAATCCTACGACCTCATTTTTGCGGATCCACCCTATGCTTTACCTGGGCTTCCTGATTTTATTGATCATGTATTAAGCAGCGCCATACTAGATACAGGAGGTATTTTTATTCTTGAGCATGCCATTCAGGTAAAAACCACCGAGTCAATGCGCATTGATTATCGCGTTTATGGTCAATCGGCCTTTAGTATTTATGAAAAAACGGCTACTTTTGGGCAAAAGCCTGAGCAATGAAAAAAGCTGTATTCCCTGGAACATTTGATCCTATTACAATTGGTCACGTTGATATTGTCAAAAGAGCCCTCCCATTATTTGATGAGATCATCATAGGTGTCGGGCGAAATAATGATAAAACCCATCTTTTTGATTTGGAAACGCGTTTGAACTGGATTCGCGAAATCTTTAAGGATGAACCAAAAATTTCTGTAGACCATTATCCCGGACTTACCGTTGACTTCGCTCGCTACAAGGGCGCTCAATGTATCCTTCGCGGTTTGCGTTCCGTTACAGACTTCGAGTATGAATTTCAAATCTCGCAGGTAAACAAATCGCTAAATGCCGAAATCGAAACGGTTTTTATCATGTCAACCCCTGCCTTCACTCCGATCAGCTCTAAGATTGTTCGAGATGTAATTATCAAAGGAGGAGACTATAAGAGTTTGGTTCCCGAAGAAGTGCGGGTGGAGCATAAGGGCTGATAGTCGATAGAGGCTCTGTTGTAGGTCATGGTTGCGTCTCAACGATTACTAATTTGAGTAGCCTTGTGATGAGTTCCACCGTCGCTGACTGTGCGCGCCGGAGCATCACGATCGCTATCGGGAGCGTAGGTGGAGTCCATTTTTTACTCCGAGTCAAAATCCTACTCGTTCGGAGACAAAGATTCGCGCAGTAATTCCCGTATCGAAGTGTAGGTATTCAGCACCTCGATATCGAGTGTATTCGGATCGAACCATTGAAGGTCCGTGATATTTTCTTCGAGCTGTGGTGCCATTTTACCATATTCAAGGGCGATCATATGAAACCAATGGGTTGTTTTGAGGACACGTTGCTGATCTTGAAAATAGGTATGAAAGGTTTTTTGAATGGGATTGCCGAGGCTCAATTTTTCTATGGCACATTCTTCTTCAACTTCCCTAATCGCAGCCTCTTCAATGGTTTCTCCTTTGTCAACTTTCCCTTTCGGAAGGTCCCATTTCCCTTGGCGGTATATGAGGAGTAATTCTTCCTTTTCATTATAAACTAGTCCGCCAGCGGCTGAAATGCGTTGATATGGTTTTGCAAATTTTTTGAATGCCGAATCTTCGTCTTCAGTCATCACCATTAAGCCGAAATCTCCGATGTTCCTCTCTGATTTTTCTAAGGTCTCCACCGCATTAGCGATGCTATCCGGGTTATCGTCTACAATCCGAAAATTACCGCTTCCATAAAAATCTTGCTCATTTGCGGTGATAACAAGAGGGTACTCGTTGATGAATATTTTATACATTTGCCGCGTTATGCAAGAACCAATCGATGCCGCGAAAATAGCGGAATATCTGCTTCAAATCAAAGCGATTAAGCTTCAACCTAATGATCCTTTCACTTGGGCCTCTGGATGGAAAAGCCCGATCTACTGTGATAACCGCGTTAGTCTGTCTTTCCCTCAAATTCGTACGGATATAAAAAATGCCTTGGCGGCAAAAATTTCGGCCATGTATCCAGAAGCCGAAGCCATCGTTGGAGTGGCTACAGCTGGTATTCCTCAAGGAGCTCTTGTTGCTGACGTGATGAATCTTCCTGCTGCCTATGTTCGTCCGGAACCAAAAAGCCATGGTCGTCAAAATCAGCTTGAAGGAGATTTACCAAAAGGCTGTAAAGTAGTAGTTCTCGAAGACTTGATCTCCACTGGAAAGAGTAGCCTAAAAGCCGTTGAAGTTTTGCGCGAAATGGGACTTGAAGTAATTGGACTTGCAGCCATCTTCACCTATGGTTTCCCACTTGCCGAAGAGAATTTCAAGGCAGCTTCTTGCCCTTGGTTTGCCCTCAGCGACTATAATGCACTCATTGAAACGGCCGTTAATACCGGTTATGTTGAACAAGCTGATGCTGCGAGTTTGGCAGAGTGGCGGAAGGCTCCGGAGCTTTGGGGTAAATAGTTGGCGGACGTCAGACGATAGTCTGACTTAGCCCAATTTTTCTCATCACTCCTCATTCATCACTCCTCAACTAGTTTTTAATGGCCAGCTGACCACATGCCGCATCGATGTCTTTACCGCGACTCCTTCGCACGTTTACGATTACTTTCTTCTTCTCGAGGTAGGCGATGAACGCATCTAACTTCTCATCTGAAGTATTGACGAAATCGGCAAATTCGATGGGATTGTATTCGATGATATTGATCTTACTCGGTACGCGTTTCCAGAAACGATAGAGTTCAGCGGCATCATCGATTGAGTCGTTGACATTATTGAAAACGATGTATTCAAAGGTGACCCGGGTTCCTGTTTTTTGATAGAAATAATCCAAGGCCTCAGCCAAGGCATCCAAGTTATTGGACTCATTAATAGGCATGATTTCATTCCGTTTATCATCATTCGCGGCATGGAGTGAAAGTGCAAGATTGAATCGCACTCCATCATCCCCTAATTTTTTAATCATCTTGGCCACTCCGGCAGTGGATACGGTAATTCTTTGTGGACTCATTCCTAATCCATCAGGAGACGTAATCCGGTCTACCGAGTACATCATGCCCGAATAATTTAAAAGCGGTTCACCCATACCCATGTATACGATATTAGAAAGCGGCACTTGGTAATATTCCATGGCAGCACGACTAATTAATACAACTTGGTCATAGATTTCATCGCCTGTAAGGTTTCTTTTACGCTCCATGAATCCGGTAGCACAGAACTTACAGCTCAAACTACAGCCTACTTGCGAGGAAACACAGGCTGTCATTCGATCTTTCGAAGGAATCAATACTCCCTCCACCAAATGGCCATCATAAAGACGAAAACCAAATTTGATGGTTCGATCTTTACTTACCTGTTGGGAGTCGATGCTTACGGCATGGATTTCATATTTCTCTTCTAATAAAGCACGAAGTTCCTTGCTGAGGTTGGTCATCTCGTCAAATGAATGTGCAGACTTCTTCCAAAGCCATTCATAAACTTGCTTGGCGCGGAAGGTCTTTTCTCCCATACCTGTAAGTTGTTCAACAAGCTGATCGAGAGTAAGTGAGCGGATATCCGTTTTTGAGGAAGACAACATAGGGTGCAAAGGTAGGGAAAAGGTTGAGGATGAGGATGAGGTTGAGATTGAGCTAGTTTGAGATTTACAGACTTTTAGACAGCAGATTGTCAGACCATATCTTGCTGTGCACTATGTGGGTCATTCACTCCCAAAATGTGAGAAGCCGCAGAAATAATTCACTAGCGAGTATGGTCAAGTAAGGGAATTCATTTTTATCAAAGAGTCCTTTGCTGAGCAAAATCAAATAAAGACTTAAGGGAATGATGGTGCTCAGGATCATCTCTCCTGCATAAGGCCAATGCATATAAGAACCAAACAGAAGTGTGGCAGACCAAATGCCAATTGTAATGGCACTAATTTTATCTAAGCTAGTCAGATCACGGTTGGTCATACTGAAAATAGCAACTAGCAAGGCCATGCCGAGGGAGAATAGAAAAGCCATATTCATTAAGACGGGTATTCCAGTCCATGAAATCAGGATTGGCAATGTCAACCCAAATGTTAGCAGTATGGATTTCCTGTCTCTATTCTGCAAGCTGAATACAAGCATGGCTATTGAAACTATGGAGAGGATTATTCTTTGAGACATTTCCGCTGTGCATTAAGATGAATATCAAGCTTCGTTATTCTGTTCAAATTGTTAAAATAAAATGAATAACAGGGGAAAGAATTACACAGCCCAATGATGTTAGCAGGGCCATTCCCCATTTAATTTTCCCAAGAATTAGCTGTGCCCCAAAATATGCTCCTATTGAATTTATGCCCATTGATACCATTAAAACCCATTCTGGAAATCGGTACAAAAAGTAAATATCCGTATTTTGATAATCGATAAGCAATTCTGCATCATACCTCAATATGAACAGATTTAGCAGCGCCAAAAATAAACCGAGCACTTTTTTAGGGTCTTTAAAAAACAGAAGGAGCGTTTTTTCCATTCACCCAATCACCCTCACAATTTCATCCATCGCTGTATTCGCTTTGGCTAAGTTCATAGAAAAGAAAAGCCATTGCATGAGGTAAAAAAAGACGAGACCAATTGGAAGGAAAATCAAGAATACCAATGAACTTGTCATGATTACTGCAAGTGCAATTAGAATGAACAAGCTAATGGGCATAAACCAAATAGATTTAGCTGGAACAGTGGTTAATGTTACCGTCTTGCCTTGAATATGAATTTTAATCTTGGGCTGACCAATCGCTTGTCCGCCAGAGTTTGGACTGATTAAAAGGATGTCGCCGACACGTTTTCCTTGGATCGTAGCATTATTAGAAAGCCAACTTGATTCATTCGCAATCTCGGTCTCCAAGGCTGCCCATACGGCCTCCTTACTCTTACCCTCAATGTGAATCTCAACCTGATTTGGGAATATCTTACTCATATATTGACCATTAAGGAGAAAGCTCAATTCAAAGACTTCCTATACGTGAAAGGTAAGAAAAAAACCGAGGAGTGCCCATGCCCTCCCCTGTCCGCCATAGCGATTAGCGAAGGCGGATGCCCCTTGAATTAGCCGTATTTATGGATGATGGCTATTTGTCCGGCATGATAGGTAGTATGAGACACAATTCGTCCGAAAGCCTCCGCCTTGGTTTTCGTTCCAAATTCTTTGGTTGTAATGTGCGTTTCCCAATCTGCCTCGCTTTGTTGGGATACAATTGCCTTCAATGTTTCAAATGATTGGTGCACATATTCCCTCAGCTCGGAGAGATTTGTCCATTCACCTGAATCACTTTTCGAAATCACCGTTTTGGCTGCAACTTTTACAGTCGAATCACCAAACACATTTTTAGCAAAGAGTAATTCTACATCTCCTATATGGCGAATAAGAAAGCCGATTGAGTTTGGAGAAGGAAAAAGTTTCTTGCCTAAATCTTCCTCCACAATATGTTCCAACTGATTGGAAAAGCGGGTTCTTGCTTCAAGCCAAAGTTCAAGAAATAGATCTGTTTTTGATTTTACCATAGAAAAAAATAAGTTTAGAGATGAAGAAGCTCAGGAAAAGGCATGCGCAACTTGTCAATAGCTTTCGTTCAACTCAAAAGTACGCTTTAAACCGTCAACCAATTTCAGGCTAAGTCAAGCTGTGGTCGGTGGACTTAACGGGTTCTCTACTAGCTCACTCCAAACAAGCTACTTCTTCCTCAATTCATAATGGCCACCAACTGGGTGTTTAGCGGAACAATCGCAGCTGTAATAAACATTACTTTCCACCCAAACGAGGTTATCCCTATTCGTTTCATACCAGTATTTAACTGCCTTCTGAAATGCTAACCTATTTTCCATACTCGCATTCAAATGCTGCCAAAAGGAACAATAGCCGCAGCCATTTTCATCAAAAGGTACCCCTAAAAGTTCAAAAGTAGGAATACCATGAATAATTTCTTGCAGCGAGGTATATGCGATATCTGCAACACGATAATGATACCCAAAATAGGGCACCCAGGCTTCCGTATCGGTAGTATCATCCATCCGATCAATGAGCACTTCAATAATCCCTTTTTGAATCCGAACTACTTGCCAATAAAGTGGATCACCGCAAATTTCGGGAGCGTCTCCAATTAACTGGATTGGCATACAGTTAAAATGCATGTCTTTCACATATTTCAGACTATCCACTTGTTTGATTAATTCAGATTGCGCCTCCCGCATATCAACCGAACAATTGAGTAATCTATTAATTAGTTCTTGATTGATTTTCGTGCTGATGATTTTCTGTCCTGCACTTTTGTAAAAGTTTGTAGTCGTGCCCAGATTAATTTTATAGAGGGTATCCGTATAGGTCATTTTTGATGGATCCCATTCAATAGAGTCTGGGGGATAGCGTTCTGCATATCTGCCCCATTCGGCATAGTGCTCGCGGTATACGATTTTAACAACTTGGCCCTTATAGAAGTAAAATTTCCGTGATGAATACCCAAGTTCTGCGTTATAGGTACCATCCAGGAGGACCAACTCATCATTCAAGTAATAACCGTCATTGCTACCGCTGCAGACCATCATCCTCATACATGAAGTCGTAATCAATTGATTCTTGTTTTTAAGGGCGTCGACAGAATCCGCATAGGTCTCAATCTCCTTTTCACTCCACTTGATGTTTTGTGCGAAGGCCAGATTAAAAACTAGACAAAGTAGATAGATGAATAATCTCATGGTCATGCGATATCCTTTTTGGAATAGCACAAGCTACAAAAATTGTCAAACACATTTAATCTGTGTCCCGTTAATCTTTGCATAAACGACCGCCATTATAAAAGTGAAAACCAACAGGCTTTATATGGAAGCATTTCATCTCCTGTATATTATCAGCTTCCCTACTAGAAAACTTACTGCCATTGCCGTCTGGCTCAAGAATCAGTGTGTCTCCCTTCAGTTTTGCAGCTCCTGAATGTGTTAACCTTTCATTCTGATTGTATATCTGATAATAATACGTCCCATCTGGATAGAGTTCTACCGTTTGGCAAATCGACATGTCGCAGTCCTGTAATTTGACCAATATCAATCCATGATGAATGCGAAAAAAGTAGCCTAAACAGACTAGCGAAGGAATAGCCGCAATCCATGCATACTTGATTTTAAACGAGAAAACGATTGCTGCAATTGCCGAGAGTAACAAAAATCCTGAAGCTGCTACAGCCCAGTTATCAATTGCGCTATGCGGTTCACTATACCCACTGCTATAAATTCCCAAATAATCCCACCAAACCAAATAAGCAAAAGCTAATATGGCCGGAATGCTGAGCAGCACCACAAAAAGAATTCTGCGCTTGGGTTTCTGTACTTCCATGGTTATCTGTTCCAGAAACGAAAGGGTCGGTAACTTAGTGTACCATAAACTAATGATCGGTCAAAAAGCCGTGGTCCGTGGACGGTCGACTGTCGACTAAATAATCAGCTAATGTCTATAGTCTAACTACAACTTCAGCTGCACTCCCATCATAAAATGCCTCTGCTGCATGAAGCGGCTTGGGTCATCAGGAGGAGTTCCATAGGATCGTGAATCACGTGGGTCAAGATAAGAAGGATCGCGCCATTCAGTTGGAACAGGGTCGCCAGCATTCCAGGCTGTACCGGTTACAGGGTTGATACGCGCTGGGTTCTTGGTATTGAGTAAGTTAGTGATTTCGAAGGTCCACGCGATACTCACCTTATTGATATTCCACCATTTTTTATAGCTGAAATCCAACCAATAGGTGCTTTTTCCAACCGAGGCATAACGGTTTTCAGCTCCTTGTTCTTGAATCCATATCGGACGACCTGTTTCGGGCTCAGTACCGTTATAGAAATATGGGGTATAGCGACGACCTGAGCGCCAAACGAACTCCAAGTAGAAGCTCATCTTATTTAACCATTTTTTACCCAAATAGCCGTGTTCATTTTTCAAGGTAACCAAGGCATTTCCTTTGACATCCCATGGACTGGACCAAGGTAGATAGAACTCTTTTGTATCCTCACGCGCTCCATTATTCAAAATTTCCTTTAAACTTTCAGATGCGGATGAAGACTGTCCCGTAGCCACCATATAGGTAGCAGACACTTGTCCGCTAAACCACTTCCCTATACGCTTGATATAGCTTGCTTCAATACCACGCACGCGGGCATAGTCGGAGTTGATTCGCATCGAACGGCTAATTTCCCTTCC
Organism: uncultured Burkholderiales bacterium; assembly: GCA_964620355.1. Taxonomy (GTDB): domain Bacteria; phylum Bacteroidota; class Bacteroidia; order UBA8524; family UBA8524; genus UBA8524. Next base: position 22,735 of record CAZUIT010000044.1, read on the forward strand.
GGTAGCATCCTTAACTAGGATAGCCGTGGTCGTAACAAAATCATAATTATCACGGTAGAATGCAGAAATATTCAGCGCATCATTGCTGGTGATTTGCGATTTTAGCCCCAACTCATAAGCGATACTTACTTCTGGATTCAAGTTCGGATTTCCTAGTCGACCAATGGTAGAACGATCCGAATAGTATGGATTCAATCCGGTATAGATAAAAGAAGGATGCGGCAATATGGTACTATGACCGTAATTGAAATACATCACCTGATTCTCACGAATGGGGAAGCTGGCGGATATTTTAGGGAGGAAGCGGAACTTAAACCCTCGACCTGCAATCATCAAAGTTTGTCTTTTGTAGTCCTCACGTACCTCGTCACGAATTTGTGAACGCGGATCGGCAATGGCATCATCCACATACTTTCCTGGCATCCAATATTCAAAGCGAGCACCCACTTCAGCAATCAATCCTTTGTATTTGATTTTTTCCGATACCCAAGCTCCACCACGCGAGGGCTTTACTCGCCAAATTTCAGAATACTCACCTAAACGATCGCTTGATGTATAGGTTCCATCTGCCAATTGAATAGGAGCACCAATCCATGGTCTGCCTATGTCTATCCATTGTAAATCCTGAATCTTCACTTCTGCCCCAAAATTTAACCGGTTGAGTGCGTCTTTGGAGTATAGATTTCCTGAAAATTTCAATGAATACTCTTCAATATAATGATCATGCCAGAGGGTTGCTACTCCCCCATTATTATATAAGCCTGAGGGTGGGTTTACGGCAATGATGCTGTCGTTCGGATTATAATAACTCGCCGGCGGCACCACGATAGAACGTGGGTCCAATTCAGAATCTACCACATCGGGTCGCCAATCACGACCATTGGCATCAGCCCTTAAGCGGGCAAAGAAGCGTGAACCTGTTACATTATATGCAAAGCGCTGTTTTGAGGCGTCGCTATAATTCAAGATAAGCAAATTGGCATCATGCGTAAAGGTATTGGCATTGTCCATTTGATCCTGGAAAGAGAATTGATAGCCCGGAGTATAGGGTAAATCATTTCCTGTGATTCGGAGCATGTTCACATCCTGATTAACTGCCAAGGTGCGGTTATAAGTGAGAGAAAGCTTTTGGCGGTCGTTGAATTGGTAATCTAATTTGGCCAATGCCGACCAACGATTATCGTGTTTCGGACTCCAAAACAATCCGTCATAAATACCTGAACGTAGTCGGTTGGGAGGGTTTTTGGTATAGAGATCCGAGTTAAATGCCCTTCCGGAAACAAAGTAGTAAAACTTGTCTTTGGTCTTTTTATTCAACCACTTGCTTGTGCCGCCTACACTAAACTCATAGACGGATTCATTAAAGACTGAATTCCAATCCCGGTTGAAACCATAGTTGTCGCGTTTGGCCAACATCGAAACTTTGAAAACATCCGTTCCCGAGCGGGTTTTTGCATTCACCACTCCGGTGGTGGCATCCCCATATTCCGGCCCGACTCCTCCAGTGGTAATGTCGATATCATCAATTGAATTGGTTCCAATATCCACCCCAAATCCAGTTCCGGCCATTGGGTCACGGGCATTCACCCCATCAATCATGAAGCCCGTTTCATAGGTTCTTCCTCCACGAATATGCACCCCTGAAGGTCCGTTTATTACGCCAACTTGAGTATTGATAACCGATTGAATTTGACGAACGGGTTGTGCTTCCAACTTTTCTCTATCAATAGATTGAACCGTTTTTGGAGATTCCACATCCACCAAAGGTTTTTCTCCTCGAATTTCAATGTCCTTACCAAAGGTTACCGAACTTTCCCTCAGCGATACATCCAACTTGTATGGGCTGCCCGCTTTTAGTTTGATACCGGTATAGAGTACTGTTTCATAACCGATATAGGTGAATTCAATATTGTATTCTCCAGGGCGAACTTTTAAATTATACTCCCCATTTACATTCGTCGGAATACCCGTTGTGGTCCCTTTTATGATGACATTAACACCAATAAGCTCCAATTGGTCCTTCTCATCGGTCACCTTTCCATACACGGTTGCCAGTTGCGTAGAATCGCTCTGCCCATAGCTATAGCTGCCTAATAAAACGAAAATGCTCAGTAAAACAGAGGATAGAAACTGCTTCATTCTGCCACGAAAATAAGACAACTATAGAAAGCATGCATTACCTGTGAATTAATTCCTTTCTTATCTATAGAATTGACCAAGCAGCAGCGAAATCTTACCTTGCAAGAAAATTAACTGAAACATGGCAGTAGCAGCTCCTTTTAATTTCAAAACTTGGATAGATGAACACCGTCATTTATTGAAACCCCCTGTAGGAAATGTTCAGGTTTGGGAAGATGCTGAATTTATCGTGATGGTGGTGGGCGGTCCGAACTCACGGAAAGACTACCATTACAATGAAGGTGAAGAATTTTTCTATCAATTGGAAGGAGATATCACCGTTAAAATTATTGATGATGGGAAACCTCGCGACATCCATATTAAAGAAGGCGATATCTTTTTATTGCCGCCAAAAGTGCCGCATTCACCGCAGCGCGGACCAAATACTGTTGGCCTCGTGATTGAAAGAAAACGCGAAACCAAGGAGCTCGACGGATTCCAATGGTATTGTGAAAATTGCGGCGAAAAGCTGTATGAAGAGTTTGAATATGTAACAGATATTGTAAAGCAGCTCCCTCCAATTTTCGAGCGTTTTTATAAAAACCCAGAGCATACCACTTGCAAAAAATGCGGCACTCATATGGAGCAGCCAGTTAAAAAAGCTTAATCATGTATTTGGAAATCCACCCAGAAAATCCGGAGCCTCGGAAAATTGCCCAGGCGGTTGAGATCATCAAAAAGGGTGGTGTCGTTATTTTTCCAACTGACACGATTTACGCCCTCGGATGCGACCTTGGGAATAGCAAAGCCATTGAAAAAGTATGCCGCATCTTGGGCAAGAAACCAGAACGTGCAAACCTTTCTCTGATTTGTGCAGACTTGAGCGACCTGAGCTCCTATTCAGCACCTATCAATTCCACTGTTTTTAAACTGATGAAGCATTGCCTACCTGGTCCATATACCTTCATTTTGAAGTCCAGTCGCTTGGTGCCAAAACTATTTCAGACCAATAAAAAGACCGTAGGTATTCGCGTTCCCGATAACGCGATTGTACAGGCTCTCCTTGAGCAATTGGGTCATCCTCTTGTATCTTCTTCTGTGCATGCCGAAGACGAAATCATCGACTACCTCACTGACCCCACAGAAATCTATGACCAATTTGAAAATAAGATTGACTTGATGATTGATGGAGGAACAGGAGACAATCAACCCTCCACCATTATCGACTGCGTTGATGGAGAACCACTGCTGGTGAGAGAAGGCAAAGGGGAAGTGGATATTTAGGTTAAGGTTGAGAAGGGAATTGTATACATATTAAATAGCCTCCTGTAAATCAAAATACTGCGTATATCTATTTGCAAAAGCCAGGACAAGCGCTACCTAGGCGGAAGGGCCATAAAGCCTTATGGCCTTTCCCCCCAGCAACAATTCTCGATTTTTATCCTTTCCAACGTTTTGGATTATTTCTAATGTACCATGTTGCTTCATTGACTTCTGCCTCAGATCTTAACCATCTTTCATTATAGCGCGGTTGCCATATTTTCTCTGTGATGCCTAATCCTCTCGCTCCAACAGTTACACTCGATTTTAATCCACGGATAATTGAACCTAGATTATTGGATTGTGGCCCAAAAGAATTGGTCTTCATTTCATATGTTGGACCTGAGTTAAATTCATTCCTGCCAATGTACAGAATACCATGAAAATGGTCTGGCATAATAACAAACGCTCCAACTTTTACATTCATGTAAGCCCTTACTATTTCCGTATTTATCCATTCTTTTTTAATTATTTCCCCAATGGGATATAGCTCCTGATGTCCTTTGATAATTTCACTGAATAGTCGCTGTCGTTTATATGCTAAAATCGTGATTAAAAAATGACCGGACCAACGATAATCTCTATCGTGAAAACGCCCATTATTCGAATTGCCTCTCATAAACCCAAATATCGAGTTGAAACACCTAAATATTGGTCATTAATCGGTCAAAAAATCATTAACACCTCTTCAGCTAGGTAATCGACATCAGCCTTTTTCGAGAATTTATTTCCAATCACACCTAGGCGGAAGGGCCATAAAGCCTTATGGCCTTTCCGCCTAGCAACAATTTGAAAGAAAACAAGTCATTCCAACTATCTACTCGTAAGACATCGTAAACTTAGCGATAGCTATTACTTTTTAATCATCTTCAACAGCGGCCAGCAAATCAAAATACTGCGTTTATCTATTTGCCATGAAGAATCTGATTTTCTCAATTATTTTCGTAGCGACATTTTGGAGTCTTCACTAAAAAATACCTCGATACTCAAACTCATTCGCCAGTCATTGCGTGGTGAGGAGCATGATTATACTACTGGGAGCATTAATGTAGCGATTCTGCTTTTGGCCGTTCCAATGATCTTGGAGATGGTGATGGAATCCATCTTTGCCGTAGTCGATGTTTTCTTTGTTTCTCGTGTTTCAGTGAATGCTGTTGCCACCGTTGGCTTAACTGAATCGGTGATGATGATACTCTACTCTGTCGCGGTAGGATTAAGCATGGCCACCACGGCAATTGTGGCACGAAGGATTGGCGAAAAAGACCCTAAGCGTGCCGCAGATGCAGCCTTCCAAGCAATTGTTCTAGCAGGAATAATTGGATTGACCCTAGGCATACTTGGATTTATCTTCGCTGAAGATATTTTGCTATTGATGGGTGCCAAAGAAGCCCTTATCGAGGAAGGACTTGGCTATACCCAAATCATGTATGCAGGAAATTTGAGCATCTTTTTGCTGTTTTTGCTCAATGCGATTTTTCGCGGTGCAGGGAGTCCGGCGATTGCTATGTATTCGCTCATCATTGCCAATGGCTTGAACATCATTTTGGATCCAATCTTCATTTTTGGATACGGGCCAATTCCTGCAATGGGTGTGGAAGGCGCTGCGATTGCTACCACGATTGGACGATCTGTGGGCGTCTTGTTTCAGTTGTACTTCATTCTACGTGTAGGGTCTAAAATTCGTCTTGTTCGACAAAATATGGTGATTCGTGCATCAACTATCTGGGAGATGATTAAGATTTCTGCTGGGGGAATTTCCCAATTTTTGATAGAAACAGCTAGCTGGATTTTTCTTGTGCGCATCATGGCTACCTTTGGCGAAGAGGCATTAGCCGGCTATACCATTGCTTTCCGGGTCATCATCTTTACATTACTTCCTTCTTGGGGAATGGCCAATGCCGCAGCTACGCTTGTTGGTCAGAATTTAGGTGCGAATCAACCCGACCGGGCTGAAAAATCAGTATGGAGAACCGCGCTTTACAATACGCTCTTTTTACTTTTTGTATCTATTCTATTCTTTGCCTTTGCTGAGGACATTCTTGGAGTCTTCAAGCAAAATGAACAAGTAACAGCCATTGGGAAATCCGCCTTAAAAATCATTTGCCTGGGCTATATATTCTTTAGCTATGGCATGGTCATCGGACAAGCATTTAATGGAGCGGGCGATACATTTACGCCCATGATTATCAACCTGGTGGTTTTCTGGCTCATACAAATCCCCTTGGCATATGGACTGGCCATTCATTGGAATTATGGCAGTGATGGAGTCTTTGCATGCATCGCTATCTGTCATTCTTTATATGCTGTCGTCGCTATGATTATTTTCAAACGCGGCAAGTGGAAATTGACTAAAGTATAAGTCATTTTTAAACTACTTCTTTCTACTTTGTTGGACATGAGTCTCCGCAATTATACCACTCCGTCGTGATATGGCGGAATGGTGTTAG
>CAZUIT010000045.1:0-28442 GCA_964620355.1 uncultured Burkholderiales bacterium
TCCTGCAGCACCTACTACCGTATAAAGCCTAGAATCTGCTTTCTTTAAAAAACTCTCATACTTCCAATACAGTCCTTCTCCCGCTTCGCTTGCTCCAGCCTCTTCCTTGGCTTGAATGCGTTTTTCACCCGTTACTCCTCCAACTTGTGGGTCTGCATAATGTTTACTTAAAAGTGTTATCGCCTCTGGGTTTAAGTCGGTATTGGCGTCACAGAATACAACGATTTCTCCAGTCACATAAGCCATCGCGCGGTTCATTGCTGCTGCCTTGCCTCCGCGTTGGTCTTCGTGGAGATGAAGAATGCCTTCTTGCTGACTCAAAAGCTTAGCGGTAGAATCCGAGCTGCCATCGGATATGAATATGAGCTGTAATTTTTCTTTGGGGTAGTCCAATGCCAGTGAATTGGCTACTTTTTCCAGTATATAATCCGCTTCATTAAAACATGGAACAACCAAACTAATTGCTGGGCAATAGTCATTCGCGGCCTCTTCTTGCTTATAGTCTCCACGGATTTTGAGGAGCAAGAAAAGGAATATTCCATAACCTAGGTAGGCATAAAAAACCAAGAGAATACAGCTGATTAATAGGGTTTCAAGCATGGGTGATGGCTTCGTAATGTGTGAGAACTTCTTTGGCACTGGCGGCCCAACTGAAATCTTTTGCGCGTACAATGCCTTTGTTTTCCAAGGTGTGGCGCAGGGTAGCATTGGTGTTCAACTCATGAATGGCTTCGCTTATAGCATCAATCGATGACGGGTCGACCAGGAGGGCGGCATCCTGGGCAATTTCTGGCATGGATGAGGTAGTCGAGGTAATGACTGCCTTTCCACATTGCATCGCCTCAAGTATCGGAATACCAAAGCTTTCGCGCTTAGATGGATAGAGGAAAAATTTAGCCAAATTATAAATGAGTGGAAGCTCTTTATTGGGAACATACCCCGTTAAGTGAATGTGTTGGCGGAGTTCACTATCTCCAATCTCATCCAATAGGCTATTCAGGTACGACGCTTGAAGATCCGGCATAACCAATTCGAGTGGATTCTGTTGGTTTTTCCTGTACTGAGCATAGGCCTTCAGCACATTTGGAACATTTTTCTTTGGATCCGTATTACCCAAGAAGAAGAGAAATTCTTCAGGTAGATTATAGTGAATTCGTGCAGCGTCTAATTTGCTTCTATCTGTGATTGGTTGAAAATGGGTTGATGCGGCATTATAGACTGTGAATACGTGTTCTGCTTGTTTGGGAAAAGCACGCTGAATATTCGTTTGCTCAAAATTAGATACCGTCAATACCCGTGAAGCCTTTTTCATAATACGCGGAACATTCCATCTGCGGTATACATTGCCGAGTTTTTGGTACCAGGTGCCTTGCTTAAAGTGTAATTTTTCAAGATAGATGATGTCATGAACTGTTACGATAAGCGGGATTTTGAGATTTAAAGGGGCGGTATTAGAGGTGCAATGTAACATGTCGACCTGGTATTCCTTTGCCGCCTTTGGAAGAGAAATTTGCTCCCAATCTACATACGACTTCCCAGCAAGTTCTATCACTTGAAAATTCGTGGTGTTTTGTATCACTTCCTTGTCTTCATCCGGTTTAACGAAGACGAAGTAATCATTGATTTTATCAATTTCCTGAAGCTGACGGATGATCTCCACCGCCACGATATCCATGCCGTGTTTTTTCTTGCGCTGAATGCGCTGAGCCTCGATACCTATTCTCATTTTTTGTCGGAATGGGGGGTATGAATGAATTTTTTATTGGCTCCCTTTAGCTTGAATAAAGTCCGAAATAGTACCCAAAAAGTCAGGGGAATCTGTCGCAAGGCCACCAACGTTCTCTTTTTACGGAGGTATTTAGGCGTGGCTTGGTACAAGCTGAACAAAACGACCAAAGGAAGAGAAATTAGTCCCCGCACATTGATGGTGATAAAATCGTTTTGATAGCCTTCTTTGAATCCATACACTAAGGTCAATACAAGTGCTATTCCTCCAACCGCAAAGGTGAGTCCGAGGAGCAGGACTCTGGGTAGCAGAAGGAATTGAAATACCTTGTTAAAGTAGTCGATATTGCCTTTGAAAATTAAGGCCTTTAGACTGTCGAAAAAGGAGTTTCTCAAGTAGTGAAACTGTGCGGATAACCATCGTTTTCTTTGGTTTTCAAAGATTTCTGCATCCTGCACTTTTTCGTCATATACCAAAGCATATTCGATATAATCAATGTGTTCTTTAGCCTTTAATAGTCTGACTTCCATCTCTTTATCGAAACCGCCTATGGCTTGAACTTCACCCATTAATGTTTTGAATGGTAAGAATTGCATGGCGATACCCGAGCCAATTAATGCGCTTGAAAGACCAACTTGCGTATGGGCTTTTCTGAAGATACTGTTATTTATTTCTTCACTCAATGCGTCTAAAATGGCCATATCAGTATCCATGTTTTTGGCTACACGATGCGCCTGAGCGATTAGGGGATTGTCGGCTAAACCATGGTTGAGGTTTTCAAGGAATTCCGGGTGCATCACATTGTCAATGTCCATGATTACCGCATAGTCGTAATCCTTTTCTGATAGCGTGGCCAACCCCGCATTGAGGGATTTAGATTTCGTGCTGTTTTCGAAGTTGACTTCTACTACTTGGGCACCCAGTTCTTTTAGTTCTGCAATGGTTTCTGGCTTTAATTTATCAGCGATTACCAAAAGTTCAAAAAGGGCGTTTGGGTAGCTTTGATTTCGTCCTTCTTTGATACTGGATAGGATAACCGCATCGCCTTTATAGGCTGGGTAAAGCAAGACGAATCTATTCTGCTTGTCATTCTTCTTTTTTTGTTGTGGCCGGCTGAAGCCAGAAATCAATGAAAACAAGAAGATATAGGCCACGTTTGCATTCAGGTACCCGAGAAATAGCAAAAGTGCAATAAGGAGAGGAAGCATCATAAAAGTTTAGCGTTTTCGGGTAATGAAAGATGACGAAAATTCCAGCCGATGCCTTGTAAGATTTTACTGGCCCGCTTAAAGTCTCCTTTCAATAGCAAAGTAAGTAGATTTTTTGGCACTGCGAGAAGGAAGAAGAACAAGATTGCACTAATTTTTTGCAGGCCTCGCAGATTTCGTCGGATAAATAGCAAACGATTTCTATTCAAATAATATGTTTTTAAGGGACTATCTTTTCCAGTGCTCATCGATTCTTTATGGGTTACTTCAGAGCTTCCACAGTACCAAATTTCGAAACCGGCACGTTTGCTTCGTTCGCAGAAGTCAAGTTCTTCATAATAAAGAAAATAGCTTTCCCACATAAGTCCGATTTTTTCAAAAACGTTCCTCCGTACACACATCGCCGCTCCATGCGCATGAGAGGAGGGGTAACTTTCATGAAACGAGGCTTGATCTTTCTCCTTCCATCCAATGGCAAAGCTTCGTCCTGTATAAGGGTTCATGCCCTTACTACCGGCAAATTGCACGATACCTGGTTGATCTCTGTACATCAATCGAGAACTGATAATACCAATACGCTCATGTTTTGCGAAGAGTGCGGGTAAGGCATCAAGAAAATCTGGTTTAACTAAGGTATCATTATTCAGCAAGAGGATGAGTTCACCGCGACAGGCAGAGATAGCTAGGTTGTTTCCTCCCGCAAATCCGAGATTTTTTTTACTGAAGATAAAATTTACCGAAGGGTATTTTTCTTGAAGTAAATAGGGCGGTTCTTTGCTGCCATTGTCTACTACCCAAACATCAAAGGCTGGGTAATGGCACTCTTCAAGACAAGCTAATAGCTCATCTGTATCACTCGTTCCTTGGTAGTTGACGGTGATGATCGATATCGTCGGCTGCTTCATTTTCTTTGCTCAGGTTCGGCGCCATAAAGATAAAGCATAGGCTGAAAACGATAATGGTGCTAATTGGACTTTGTCCATATATCTGGTTTCCATAGGAACCGATGGCCAATCCGAAATAGCCAGCATACAGCGCTATCAGCCTCATGCGTACTTCTGGATCTGGTGATCGTCGTAAATAAAAATATCCATAAATAAGATGACAAAGAATCAGAATAATATAAAGTATGAGCCCTATTACACCTGTTTCTACCCAAACCTTTACATACCAGCTGTCATACGGTACGTCAGCCAAGAATGAACCAGGGGTAAAGCGCTGTCCCCAGCTTCCTCCGGCACCAATCCCACCACCAAGTGGTCGTGATGCGAGATAGCTCCGTAACATGCGTTGGTTTTCAAGCCGCACTTGGAAGGAGGCGTCGTTCGGGTCTAATGCTGTTCGGAGCCGTTGCAATTCATAAATTCCACTACCTATGGAGGTATATTTGAGAAATACAAATGCCCCAATGGCCATTACGGCACCAAAAACAAGCAACCTAAAATTCTGAATAAGTAAGAGGTATATTCCCATTCCAGCAAAAACAACCAGAAGCGGACCGCGTGAACCAGATATGGCAAGAGAAACGAAGAAGACAGCTGTAAGTAGGATATATACTATCTTCTTCCAAAAGGTCTTTTCACCTAAACCCATGATTAAGGTGATTATTACGGCATGTGCCATCAATGCTCCAAATTGACCGGCATCTGAGAGGAAGCTGAATACCCGGAGTCGGCCATGCAAAATATGGGTGGATGAAGCTCCTGCATCTAGCCAGGCTTTTTCGGCCCCGTCTATACCAAAGTATTTTTGCTTGAATCCCCAAAATGCAACAATCAGACTTAAAACCAAGTAAATACGTAGGAAATTGAAGAGGTCTTTTCTTTTGTTGGCTAAAATAAAGACAAGGGGTACAGCGAGAACAAAATATACAGATAAACCGCGCACTGCAAAGAACCAAGCAGCTCTATTTCGCACCTCGGGATTAACCAATTCAAGAACCGTATAGCCAAACCAAATGAGCATCATCCAACTCAAAGGGTTATTCATGCGTTTGCGGTCCTCCTTATTGGTGCCAAAAAGTATTCCTAGCCAGGTGAGTACCAAAAGTCCGTCGATAGACAGGCCAAGTGGGCCGGGTATATAACGATTTATTCCAATGGCAAAATAGCTTGCAAGGATATAGCCTACAAGCCCCATCTTGGGCGCAACTAAGGTAATATATACATAGATGAGTATTGGCGCAAATCCGGCATATACCAGAGCAACAGGTAAGCCTCCTTTACCAATTAGCCAAGAAAATACCAAGCTGAGCGCCAATCCTGAAAACAGTGCAGGAAAAGCATCTCGATTCCTCGCTAGAAAGCCAATATGCTGTCCCGAGGGCTTCATAGTTAATACGATTTAAGTCGAGACGTGGTCAGGCTTTGTGAAAGCCAATTATGCACGAGCTGGCGTAATCTGGATCGACGTTTAGGGATAGTACCCATTAAATCTTCCAATGAGTCGACCGGCACCGCATTCAGCATAATTTGATGCTTTTTAGGATTTGCCTTATTGAAAATATCTACTAGGTTGATATCTGAAGGAGTCCAAACACGTCCGCTATTCACTATTGTTATGCATAGATCGGCCTTACTAATAAGTTTAAATGGCGCGGGTTGGGTAGATTGGTCTGGTAATTCAAGGAGGACGAAATCATATAGATCTCGCTCCGTTTCCTTTAGTCCCAACTCGGAAAGATTTTCCGTATCAATAAAATGATTGGCGACATCATATAGGAAATAATCTCCTTCAATTTTTTCGAGATCCTTTTTATCCTTATCACGTGGTAGAACAATGAGCGACTTTCTGCCAATAGCATTCAAACGATTCTGCATTTGAATACAGAACCAAGTTTTCCCCTCCCGATTCAAATGACTGCCCACCAGTATGCGTTTTACGCCTGATCGGTTCTCCGTTTCAAGAATCATGTTTGACACGCATTGCTGAACCATGAAATAATTTACTGAATCAACGTCTACCGCCCCAATTTTTGTGGGCATATAAGGAAGGGCGCCTAAAAGTGGAAGTCGGGTTGATTTAATCGCTCGTTTTGGAGTTTTAATGGTATTGTCAAAAAACTCTCTAGCAGCGAGATATCCTAGGATAGTGAAGAGGGTGCCCGTGAATCCGAGAAGAACCAAAATCATACGTTTGGATTTCTCTGGTTGTAGCGGCAAATAAGGGTGGTCAACTATGGTGAGGTTATTCGAGAACTTCAGGTTTTGTTTTTGAAGTTTGGCTTGATTTAGTCCGTGAAGAACAGAAAGGTATTGTTCCTCCGTTACGCGAACCTCACGCTCAAGTCGTGCAATCGACGAACCCCAAGGAGCGAATTGATCGTACTGAAGGTTGAATTCCAACCTTCTTTCTTTAAAGACCTTTAATTTTCCTTCCACTTCTGCAACGTCAAGGACTTTGTCGAGCCATGATTCGAGCAGGTCTTTTTGTGGGGTGGATTCTAGCGTATAGGTATTGTTATAGTACTGAAGTGCGAGTTCTTTGTACTTGTTTTCCAGGTTTTTAATTTGAGATTTTAGAGAGTCGGCTGGCGCATCCTTAGTTCCGTATATTTCTGTGCGCGACAATTTTACCCGAAGGCGAGAGATTTCGTCACGAAGCTGAAGCAATTGGGTATTGTTGTTTAATATTTCTGTTTTCTGCCCCATTTTCACCTCTATAGCAGCTAAGGCAGAACGAGCAGCCGAAAGGCTCATATTGAGCTCGTTGATTTCTATGTCAATATTCTCCTTTGTTTCCGCTACATATTTGGATTGCTCATAGTAGTTGATGATGCGGTTCTCGACCATGAAAGTCTTCAGGCGGTTTTCGGCATCATCTAATTCTGCTTTTGCCGAAGCGAGTTGTTGTTCAAAGTAGCTGGATACATTGGATGTTTCATCCCCTTTGATGTTTCGGTATTGATTGATGAACACGCGGGTAAGAATATCCAAGGCCATTTTTGAAATTCCTGGGTCTTCGCTACGGAAAATCATCTCAAGCATGTCGCTCGAATTCTTTCGGTTTACGGTAAGCGCATGATTGAATCCCATGATACTGTAGTAGGGATGGTCTGCACGCAGAATATTATTGATCGCATTTGATTCATTCGACATGGCAAAAGGAAGCAGGTAATTGTATACCACTTCTTTGTTGCCCATTTTCCTCGCTTTTCGAATCAGGGTATCGGGAAAAATTTCAGGAAGTTTGTCAAAGACTTCTTTTCTAAGTACGGCAGAGTTTGGGGCATTCATACTCAAATGTCTCGCCATCAAGCGCAGATTAACCTCAGTGACTGTTTCCCGAGATTTAATCACCGCAATCATATTGTCAAACGCATTATTCACCGAGAGATAATCCATTTGGGCTTCGAGCGGGTTTGCTAAGTTGGTGCCCGATGCAGCTCCAGTGTATAGACTACTACTTGTAGCATATTCTCTTTTTATATTCCTGGTGAGGAAGATAACTAAGATAGCCGTAAGTAGGGGGAAGAGAATAAGCCAAGGGAGGTTTTTAAACACCACCCGCATATAGGAGAGCAGCGTCATGGATTATTTGAGCGTTTGATTTCGAACATTTCTACACCAATTAAGGCTTCAAATTGAAAATAGGCAGTAGCAAACTCTCTGAATTGCAATTCGTAATTCGTGCGAGCGATTGTTTGCATATTTTTCAATCGGCTAAATTCAGAGGGGGGTAGAGTTCCATTTTGAAATTGAATCTCTGCAATGTTTAATGTAAGGGTGGAAGTCTGCACATCTTCGCTAATAATTTTAAGCAAACGTTGCGCGGTTACGAGTTTGAAATATTCTGAAATGATTTCACGACGAAGGCGAAGTTTCGCTTCATCTACCCTTGCCTCAAATTTGCTTAACTCGGCCTTCATCATTTCAATTTTCACTGGAGTCTGAGTAAAGATTGATAAAGGCAGAACAACCGTCGCACCAAGAGTATATCCGCTACTTGCTTGGGTACTATTTCCACCGGTTGCAGGGTTATAGGTGTTCAATGCCAGATTCTGACTCCCTAAGCTTCCACTTGCAAAGGTGGAGATATACGGGTGCCAAGAGCGTTTAGCTAATACAACTTGAGCTTTTGCGGATCCGACTTCCCCCGCATGGAAACGCAGGGTAGGAGAATTTGTGAACGCAATATCTACGATGGTATCCAGAGGCAGTAGTTGCGTGGTTACGTCTTCATCAAAGTTTAGGCTAAATATGTCACTATACTCAAAAGTGTCCATAGAGGCCACAGTATCACTTTGCGCTTTTACACGATGAGCGCAGATTGTGCCACTCGCGAGCAGCAGAAGTATTATATAACGGTAGGCAGTTTTGTGCATGTTTGAAATACGAAGATACATTTGGTATGCCAATGACAGCATTCAAAAATAGTAGAATTATCGACTTCCCCCGAGTTTCTACCAAAATTGGGCGTCGCGCCGGATTAAATGTGGTTCTCAGATGATCAAGGAATTTAGCTGAATTCATTCGCTAGCTTTCCAATAATGGGATAAATATTTTTTTTATGGGTTCAGGCAACCTTCTTAATTTATGGTTGTCGAACAAGTGCAATGGAGCAAAAACACCATTTGAAAAAAATATCTAAAATCGTCCGGAAGGGCTTTTTTTACTGATGAAATTGCATAAATTGCGACGGTGAAAGGTCATAAAACCAGCCTTTCGCTACCAGATCAGAAACTCAAATCTGTTTATTTGGCTGATATTCAGTCGGGTAAATTGTGGCTTTGCGTGCAGGTCTGGTACTAATAAACCAAACGAAACTGAAAGCATGCTTATGAAGACGAGCTTTACAAAATCATTCCTTGCACCGGGAGTTGGGCTATTGATGGCAAGGAGTGCCAATGCTCAATCGCTTAGTGCCTCAAAATCTATATCAAGTTTCGAATCGAACATCATCGATGTAACTTTAGGGAATGTCTCATTTGTTTCATCACGTACATTTCACGCAATTCATACCTACTTTAATAGCAAGATTCAATTTAACCTGAGCCATATGGTCACGGGTGTTTCTGTGTTTCAAATGACAACGGAATTTGGGCATACGACCAAACGAGTTGTAATAAATAAAATAAAAACTTTGAGTAAAGTGGGGTTTGAAAAAACTCCCCTTAAACTTATTTAACCAACCAAAGCCTATTTATATGATTAGAAATTCTACTTTTAAGAATTGGAAAAGGTATCGTCTGATTGGACAATTATTCAGTGGGGTGGCCATTGCGTTTTTCGCGGCCTTTCCTACGGACTTGATTGCTCAATCTTCGTCACCTGCGCCTTATTGTGCCGTAAACCATGCGTATACGGGAACTGATCCTTGTGCTTCGGCTCTTGCGAAAATTGCTCGAGTTGAAGTTAGCAATCTTGACCATAGTGCAAGTTGTCCAGACGGTCGTGGCATTTATACCTATTGGGATAATGTTGCTGCTGTTGATATGAGCCCGGGCTCAGACTATGAGTTTACTTTAACAACAGGTGTTACCAATAACTACTATAATGAATGGGGTGTTTGGTTAGATCTAAACGGTGACGGCGACTTTACCGATGCGGGTGAGTTTTTATTCCGCGGAGTAAGCACAGGTGCTGGAGCAACCCTCATAAAATCTGTATCGATTCCTTGTTCTGCGATTCCTGGTAAAACCAGAATGAGAATTCGTAATGATTACAGCTATAATGGTAGCCCATATACATACGGTACGGGTTATGATTGTGGTAACTCAACTTATGGTAATCAGGGATACGGTGAAACGTGGGATTTTGATGTTCAAATTTTAAGTGTAGCGAGTCCTACTTCTAATTTCTCTCAACCAGATACTGTATACACAGGATGGAATGCAACTTTTGCAAATGCTAACGTGGTCGGCTATACCCACAAATGGTATAACTCTGACTTAGATGCTACGCTAAAAACGGTAAATGCTACTACAACTAATTATTCGTATGCATTTCCAACAGCAGGTACCTATACGCTCAAACTTGAATCATCAAACTGCCAAGGAACGGCGATAGGTTCAAAATCTGTAGTTGTTGTAGATCCTACTTCGACTCCGATTGCTAATTTTGTAAGTAGTAAGAATCAAATTTATTTCTCGGGCAACCCAGAAGAAGTTGAATTGTATGATTTATCATCCTTTGGTCCTACTTCATGGGAGTGGACACTGACTCCAGACGTAAATAGTGGAGCACCATGGTTTTGGTCATCAGGTAATCAATACTCTCAAACACCTTCTGCATTCTTTTATGATTACGGGATTTATGAAGTATGCTTAACTGTATCAAATAAACTTGGTTCATCTGCTCCTTTATGTCGTTCTGCCTATATTAAGGTTGAAGAACCTACAGGGTCAAATTATATCAATGTAATGGGTACTGACATAAAAAGTACCTTGGATTCAGGTAAAATCTATGATACCGGTGGTCCTTCAAGTGGCTATAAAGACAATGAGTATTATACCTTTAATATTGAGCCATGTGGTGCCTCGTCTATTACACTGAACTTTAATAGTTTTGATACTGAAGCAAGTTGGGATTTTCTAAAAGTTTATGATGGTCCTGATCAAAGCAGTCCTCTTCTTGGCTCTTATTCAGGAACTACACTTCCACCATCATTAACTGCTATGAGTGGAAGAATGACTCTTCTCTTCACTTCCGACATTAGTGGTAATGCTCCTGGTTTTGAAGCAACTTGGACTTCCAATATTCCTCAGAATGGTCCAATATCCGCTGATTTTGATCTACCTGATACCCTTTGGGAATGTTCTGGTGGTACTCAGTTAGTTCTTAAAAATGCTACGACCGGTGTTGTTGCTGGTCAGGCTTCATATGATTGGATTATTGATTTTGACCCGAATGTAAGCTACCCTCCATTATACTGTGACTATTGCGATGAGGAAAATCCTGAGTGGAAAGTCCCAGCAAGTGGTCAATTTGAGGAATACCAAATTAGAATGGTTGCGAGCAGCTGTGAAGGAAATGATACAGTTGTGAAAACATTACGTGTTGCTCCGACTACAAAATTGCCTACCGTAGACTTTAGCGCGTCAAATCGCCGCGTTTCTGCAAATAGTGTGGTGAAATTAACGGAAATTAGTACTGCAGCTTGTGGTTATAAATGGACCATCACGCCTGTAACAGGTTGGACTTTGGAACAAGGCTTCTCGTTAACAGATGCTAATATCGATGTTAAATTTACGAATGCTGGTTCTTACCATATAGAATTAGAATTAACAAATGATAATGGTTCATCTGTAAAAACTAAAACGAATTATATCGATGTGGTTGATTATTGTACGCCTTCCGTAAGCATCCCAGCAATTGGTGATGTGGGTATCAATCAAGTTATCATCGAAAACATTGATAATGAGTCCGTTTCTGGACAAGCACCTGGATATACTAATTATACTTCTGATTTCGGTGTTGCACTGACTGCTGGAAGGACCTACACATTAGAGGTTTCTAGACTTTCCATGGTTAACTCTATGACACGTAAGGCATGGATTGATTTCAACCGTGATGGTATCTTCCAAGAATCAACGGAACGTATCATGTTAGAAACAAATGCGAATACCGCTTCGAATACGGTAACATTTACTGTTCCTGATTATACTTATACGGTAGAAGGTGAAAGTCGCTTACGTATTGGAGCTTCTTTAGGCGCCTCGAGCTTTGATGCTTGTGGTCCAATCCAAGTAGGTGAATTTGAAGACTACGGTGTTATGCTGATGTATGATGATTTGCCTCCTGTTATTACTATGAATGGTATGGATACAGTTTATGTTGAAGTAAATTCAAGCTATACTGAAGACAGCGCTGTTTGTATTGATAATATTGAAGGTGATATCACCTCTCGAATGATTATTACCAATCAAATTGATTTAACGCAGGCCGGTATCTACTTTGTACATTATGATGTAACAGATGCTTCTGGCTTGGCCGCGGTGCGTGCATCTAGAATGGTGATAGTTTCTACCGACCTTACTGCTCCTGTACTAACATTAACAGGAGGAACAACATACGTTCATAGCGTATTGACTCCTTTTGTTGAGCCAGGGTATTCTGCACTTGATAATCCAGGTAATAAGAATGTCACTGGTGACGTAATTGTTACAGGTATTGTTGATGAGTCAACAATTGCTGATTATAACCTGATCTATTCAATCTCTGACGCTAATGGAAATTCTGAAATTATGATCAGAACCGTTCAGGTGCGTGATATTGATGCACCGGTGATTACTTCCCCAGCCAAAGTTTTCTGGCAAGTGGGTACGCCATTTAAAAATCCTGTTACAGTGACGGATAATTTTGACCAAAATGTTCAGTTAACTAAATCTGGGTTTATTGATGTGAATGTATTCGGTACTTATACGGTTACTTTCAATGCGAAAGATTTCTCTGGAAATGTTTCAAATGCGGTAACGGTTGAATTTGAAGTAGGTGATGCGACAGCTCCTGTAATCAAAACATTACAAGGATCTGAAACGATCGTCGTTCAAGTGAATGATGCGAATTTCTTTGAGCCTCCTGTAACGGCAGTTGATGATTTCTTCCCGAATGTTTCTGTAACACGTGATGCTTCAGCTTTAAATATTTATGAGCTAGGTTCTTACCCTGTAATTTATACAGCAGAAGATGGAGCAGGTAATACGGCTACTTTTACACGTACAATTCGTGTGGTGGATACTGAGAAACCTCAGATTAGTGCTTCTCCATTGAATATTCAAAGATGGACTGGAAGTTTTGATCCATTGGAAGGTGTAACTGCCATTGATAACTATTGGTCTCCAGCTTGGTTTGAATCAAACTCTGCAATTGAAGTAATATTTAGCAATGTAGATGTTGATTACCCAGGAATCTATAATATCGTTTACCGTGCAACAGATGGATCTGGAAATATTTCAGCCTTGAAAACACGTGTAGTTAGCGTTTGGACTCCAACTTCTTTGGAAGGTGTGGATCTCGCTTCTATGGTCAATGTATATCCTAACCCAACTTCTGGAAAATTCACCATGAAATTGGATGAACAACTCGGAAGTGAAGTGGATGTTCGTGTGATGGATGCCTTGGGTAATATAGTAATGGTTAAAGATGCAAGTGCTTTCTTTAACGGTGAAGCTCAATTTGATCTAAGTCAAATGAGTGCTGGGGTCTATATGATTCAAATAGCAACTGAATTTGGAAATACAACCAAACGTGTAGTTGTCAATAAATAAAATAAATTCACTAGGTGAAGAGGAGTCTAATTGGGCTCCTCTTTATCTGGTTTAAAATAAATACATATCAAACCTAAATTTCACATATGATGAAAATTTCTACCACCTTAAGATTAACCTCGACTCGGTCTATGCTGAGAGGGTTAATCATTGCGGCTGGTTTTGTTTTTACGACAGGCCAGTCAGCAAATGGACAAGCTACAAGCCCCCCGCAGGGAGTTTGTACTGCCACTCATCAGTATAGTAATACCAATAATTGTATCAATGACTGGAGTTTTGCCAGCGTTGGCGTCAATGGTTGGACACATAATGTAAATTGTAATACAAGTGCTCCGTATCGTTATTGGAACAATCTAGGTTCTGTTACTACCTTAAACCCAGGTGGAGTATATACGGTAAACATGACAACACTATCTACTATTTATCAAATGGGTCGTGGAGCATGGATTGATTATAACCATGATGGAACATTTTCTGCTAATGAATTCCTCGGAACAACAGCAACGGCTACAGGTAGTACCAACACACAATTTACAGTTCCGTGTAACGCTGTTGCGGGTCCAACTTTGATTCGTTTCCGTTGTGATTATTATTATGCATTCAACTCAGGCATTGGTTGTGGAAACGCGCCATATGGGTATGGAGAAACGATGGATTATATCATCAATATTTCTTCTTCAAGCTCTCCGTCAGCTAATTTTTCTATCCCTGATACCGTGTATCAAAATTCTCCAACACTATTTGTGAATAGTAACCAGTTGGGATATATTGGACATGAGTGGGATTTGTTGAATCAAGGGGGTAATCCAGATGCTAAGTCGGTAAATTATACTGGGACTTTTGCAAATTTGGGAACCTACCAATTAAAATTGAGTAGCACAAATTGCCAAGGTACTGCAACAACTACCAAGTCATTTGATGTGGTTGCACCAACTTCTTCACCGGTTGCAAACTATGTGGTTAGCGAAAATGATGTGGCCTATAATGGACTAGATCCAATTTTTGTTGACTTTTTTGATTTGTCACTTTATGGACCAACGGCTTGGGAGTGGACAATGAATCCAGACTGGTTAAGTGGAGCTCCATTTATTTGGACAACCAATAGTTTTGATCAAAATCCATCTGCATTTTTCTATGACTTTGAAAGCTACGATGTATGTTTGGTTGTTTCCAACAGTAAAGGAACAGACACTCTTTGTAGATATGGATACATTAATATTAAAGCACCAGGTGCTGGAGCTACCTATTCGAACAAATTAGGACAAAACGCCGGGTCTAATCTAGATTCAGGTTATATTTTCGATTCTGGTGGCGACGCCGATCCATATAGCTCGAATGAGTTTTTTCAGTTTGTTATTGAGCCTTGTGGCGCTTCTAAGGTGACACTTTACTTCCATGAATTTGATGTTGAGGCAGGTGATCATTTAAAAGTATATGATGGTACTTCAAGTAAGGGTACACTATTGGGTAACTTTTCAGGAACTAACATTACCTCTAGCGTAACAGGAAACTCTGGAAGTCTTTATTTAGAATGGACGTCAGATGGTAAAGGAACTTCATCTGGATTTAAAGCCTCTTGGAATTCTGTTATTGTAGCTAATGGCCCTGCGACAGCAGACTTTACCATTGCTGATACGGTTTATTCTTGCTCACTTGGAAATGATGTTGAATTCTTGAATAGCTCTACAGGAGTCGTAGTTGGACAAGCGTCTTACGATTGGATTTTTGATTATGACCCTAGTGTAACGTATCCTGCAGGATATGCTGATATTAAAGACGAGGAAAGTCCGATTTGGCCTTACTCTGCAAACGGTACTTATGATGTTCGCATGATTTTAAAGTCTTGCGAAAACTATGATACGATTGTTAAAACTTTTGTAATTGCAAATACCAATTCAAACCCAATCGTTGATTTTTCAACTACGAATACAATCCTTAAAGTAAATGGAACTTCCTTCTTTAAGGCTTCATCCATTGCTGCTTGTTCATATAAGTGGGAGATTACACCGCTAACTTATTCGATTGAAAATGGTGGTGTAGCTACAGACAATGAGATTACAGTGAAGTTCACTGCTCCAGGTTCATACAGTGTTAAGCTTATTGCTTATAACGATAATGGTTCTTCTTATAAAGAACGTACCAACCATATTGAAGTTATAGATTACTGTAAACCAACCTCTCTTTATCCAACGGTTGCTGATGTAGGTATCATCAATGTGGAAATGGCTGAGATCATGAATGAGTCTGAGTCTGGTAAAGCGCCAGGGTTTACAGATTACACTGCTACGATGGGTACATCAGTACTATTAGGAGAAACCTATACTTATACTGTAGAAAGACCAACCCAAGTAAACAATGTGAATTTCAAAATTTGGATTGATTATAACCGTGATGGTGTTTACTCTGAACCAGCTGAATTGGTTGCGTCTGAAGTTAATTCAACTGCTAAAAGATTCTCTGGGACGATTTCTATTCCTGGTTTGGCGGATGTAGTTCCTGGTGAATCTAGAATGCGCGTTGCAATGGGATTGGCGAATACCAACCTATCCGCTTGCGGTCCGAACCAAGTAGGAGAGTATGAAGATTATACGATTATGCTTGAGTTGGATGATATGCCACCAGTAATCACCTTGATAGGGACAGATGAAGTAATTGAGAAAAATACTTCTTATGTAGATTTAGGAGCAACAGCAGCAGATAATATTGAAGGAAATATTTCTTCGAGAATTGTAACCAATATCAATATTGATTCGGCTCAAGCTGGATTCTATTTTGTAACCTATAATGTTGCCGATATGTCAGGCAATATGGCTGCTGAAGTAATCAGAAAAGTACAAGTGGTTGAAGATTTAACTACTCCAACGATTGTATTGAATGGAGCTAATCCATTGTTATGGTCAGTTCAGGTTCCATTTATGGATCCAGGATTTGTGGCTACGGATATGCCTTCCGGAGCGAATATTGACAATTTGGTTCAGGTTTCAGATAACGTGAATGTCGAAAAAATTGGTGACTATACGGTAACCTTTGATGTTCAGGATGCTTATGGCAATAAAACGGTTGAAACGCGTACAGTTCAAGTTCGTGATACTACTGCTCCAATGCTTGTAGGAAATACAACAATGCCAATTCAAGTTGGTGTTCCTTTTGTGAATCCAATTATGGCTACGGATAATTTTGATATGAATGTTCAGCCAGTAGAAAAAAGCGGATTTGTAAACTCAATGTTTATTGGGACGTACAGCGTAACCTATGGTGTGGAAGATGCTTCTGGGAATAAAGGAGCTGACCTAACGGTTCAATTTGAAGTAGAAGACTATATCGCTCCAACTATTTACTATACTCCAGGTACAGAAACAGTTGTTGTGGATGTGTTTAATTCCAATTGGGAAGATGCTCCAGGTTTGAATGTAAGTGTAGGAGATAATTACTATCCTACAGCTTCTTTAACAAGAACACCTCAAGCCGGATTCGATATCAATACAGTGGGTACATTTACAATCACTTATGAAGCGACTGACAAATCTGGAAATACGAGCACTTTTGTTCGTACGGTTAAAGTTGTAGATAGAGAAAATCCAGTTGTTTTAGCGAACACCGTAAACCTTCCAAGATGGAGCACTTTTGATTTCACAACAGGAGTTGTGGTTGCAGATAACTATTATCAACCAACTGACTTCCGTGACAATGTAAATGGATGTGTCGTTGAAATTATTCGTTCAAATGTTGATTTCAACTATCCTGGAATTTATCAAGTTACTTATGTAGCTACAGATGGTTCTGGCAACATGTCGGACGAAACCACGCGCTTGGTACAAATTGGAGAAAACAGTGTAAACACCGGAATCAATGCGATTGATTTTGAGAAAACGGTAACGGTTTATCCTAACCCAAGTTCAGGTAGCTTCACTGTTGAAATCCAATCAGCAGTTCAAGATAATATCGCCATTGATGTAGTTAATTCAATTGGTGAAGTGGTATATGTGCTCACTGAAAGCAATTTGAAAGGCGGAAGTGTAAATATCAACCTGCAAAATGTAGCGGAAGGTGTTTATTTCGTTCGCGTTCATGCCGACGGACAAGTAGCCACCAAGAAATTGGTAATTGCGAACTAACAGTTTATAAAGGAATTATAGGAGAGTAAGATTCTTACTCTCCTATTGATTCCCATTGAAATAATCAAACCAATAGATAACAACTAAACGTCAATGTATTATGGCAAATAATTCTACTAACATATATTCGATTAGGAAGGATTCGCTGAAACGATTTATGAGCGGGATAGTGGTAGCGGTTGCTGCGCTAGTCCCGACTACTTTGTTAGCGCAATCATCCACTTCCAACCCGTATTGTACGGTAAACCACCCGTATACGGTATCTAACTACAATGGAGATCCTTGTGCAGCCCCGTTGGCTAAAATTAAAACGGTAAAAGTAAGTGACCTGGATCATACAGCGAATTGTCCGGATGGTCGTGGGATTTATACGTATTGGGATAATGTTACTCCAGTAACAATGAGTCCTGGTGCGGAATATACCTTTGAACTTACTTCTGGGGTTACAACTACCTACTATAATGAGTGGGGAGTTTGGATTGACTTAAATGGAGATGATGACTTTACTGATGCAGGTGAGTTTATTTTTAGAGGTCAAACCACCGGAACAGGTGCTATCACCAAAACAATAACCATTCCTTGTAGCGCCGTTGGCGGAAAAACAAGAATGAGAATCAGAAATGATTACAGTTATAATGGTAGTCCTTATACTTTCGGACAAGGCTACGATTGTGGTAATTCAACTTATGGTAACCAAGGGTATGGTGAAACATGGGATTTTGATGTTCAAATGGGTAGTGTAGGTGCTCCATCTGCTAAATTTAATTTTGCCGATACAGTGTATGTTAATTCGCCATCCTTCTTTGTGAATGGGAATGCTACCGGATATATCAGTCATGAATGGGATGTCATTGGATTAGGAAATTCGCCTGATGGAACCAAAACGAATTTCACCTATACTTTCCCTAATACAGGAACCTATCAAGTGCGTTTAAGCAGCACCAATTGTTCTGGAACTTCTACAACTACAAAAAGTTTTGATGTAGTTAATCCTACTTCATCTCCTAGCCCAGGTTTTGTAACCTCATTGAATGAAGTGACTTATGATGGAGTGAATCCATTGTATATTGATTTTTATGATTTATCGTCTTTCGGTCCAACCCAATGGGAATGGATTCTCACTCCTGATTTCTTGAACGGTGCACCTTATTTCTGGTCTATTGGATCACAATACGATCAAAACCCTTCATCCTTCATGTATGATGTAGAAATCTACGATGTATGCTTAGCAGTTGGAAATAGTGCAGGTTGGGATACTTTGTGTAAAAACGGATATATCAATATTAAGGCTCCTGGTGCAGGTTCTACCTTTACCAATAAAATGGGAGAACAACTAGGCTCCGATAGCGATACTGGATTAATTTATGATTCTGGTGGCGCAAATGGTGACTATAAGAACAATGAATACACAGAGTTCTTAATTGCTCCTTGTGGTGCATCTCAAGTTAAATTGACATTCTTACAGTTCAATTTGGCAGCGAATGATGAACTTATGATTTTTGATGGTGCAGGTTCAACTGCTCCGGCAATTGGTTCTTTCAAAGGAACTAACCTTCCAAATTCAATCACCAGTTCTGGTGGAAACCTTTATTTGGTATTCTTGTCAAATAATGCAGGTACCGCTCCAGGTTTCCTAGCAACTTGGGGATCTATTTCTCCAAATAACGGAGCGCCAAATGCTGACTTTACTGTAGCAGATACCGTTTACCAATGTTCATTAGGTAATAATGTAATCTTTGAAAATGCCTCAACAGGTGTATTGATTGATCAAGCTTCATACGATTGGATTTTTGATTATGATCCAAACGTTACCTACCCAACAGGTTATGCTGATTTGAAAGATGAGCGTAATGCTGAATGGCCTTATTTCAATACCGGTACTTACAGTGCGCGAATGGTATTGAAGTCATGTGAAGGAAATGATACAGCTGTTAAAACATTTGTTATTGCGAATACCACGAACAATCCGATTGTAGACTTTACTAATTCTGAGACAATACTCAAAGTTGGTGATATGGCTCAATTACAAGACAAAAGTGTAGCGGGTTGCGAATACGAATGGATAATTACCCCAAATTCTTATACGATAGAAAATGGTGGTGATGAGTACGATCGTGTAATTGATGTTAAATTCACTGCTCCGGGTAGCTATAATGTGAAATTGATTGTGTCAAATGACAATGGATCTACTTCACTAGAGAAAACAAATCTGATTGACGTTATTGAATATTGCTCTCCTGCAGTCTTCTATCCAACCGTTGCTGATGTAGGAATCAATAGTGTAACAGTTGATAATATTACAAATGAGTCTGCTTCCGGAACAACTCCAGGATACACGGATTATACCAATGATGTTGCCTTCAATCTAACCTTAGGAGCTAGCTACTCATTTGAAATTTCAAGAAACTCTAATGTGAATGGTGTGAACAGAGCTATCTGGATTGATTTTAACCGTGATGGTGACTTTACAGATGCAGGTGAATTGATAGCAACTCAAACGGCCTCCTCGGCTTTGAGTTTCTCTGGTTCATTTGTTATGCCTGGAATTAATGATGTGGTGGTTGGCGAAGCACGTATGCGTGTTGGTTCTAGCTTGATTAATACATCATTGACTTCTTGTGGTCCTATTCAAGTAGGCGAATTCGAAGATTATGCGGTTAATATAGTCTTAGATGATTTTGCTCCTTTCATCACCATGACAGGAACAGATGTAGTAATAGAAGTAAATTCTACCTATACCGATATGGGTGCAACGGCTGTTGATAATATTGAAGGAAATATTACTTCTTCAATCGTAACAAATATCTCGGTTGATATGACACAAGCTGGAGTTTACTTCGTAAGCTATGACGTGACGGATAAGAGCGGAAACGCTGCCGCAACAGTAACAAGAAAAGTAACGGTCGTTCAGGATTTAACTGAGCCAAGTATCACTTTGAATGGAACAAGCCCAATGATATGGTCAGTTCTTTATCCGTTTGTTGAGCCAGGCTTCACCGCTGTTGATCAGCCAAGTGGTAAAAATGTAGATGCGCAAGTGAATGTTACGGGAACCGTGGATGAAAATGCTATTGGTGACTATACCCTTACTTATACTGTTTATGATGATTATGGTAACATGACCGAAGAAACACGTGTTGTTCAAGTAAGAGATACAACTGCACCAACAGTTGAGTCTGACCCAATTGTAAATATTCAAGTGGATGCACCTTTCGTAGATCCTGTTTATGCATCGGATAATTTTGATGCAAATGTTCAAGCGGTTAAAGTTAGTGGAACAGTATTCTCCAACTCTATTGGAACATACACTCAGACTTATGTTGCTACAGACTTCTCAGGAAATAAATCTGCAGAAACGACTGTCACTTTTGAAGTGGCTGATTTTATCGCTCCTTTAATCCATCATACACCAGGTACCGAGATTGTTAAAATCATGGTTTTTGATAATGATTGGATGAACAATGTAAATATGGCAGTTACCGCAACGGATAACTACTATTCATTTGCTGATTTAGAAGTGATTTATCCTGCGAACTATTCAACTGATGTGATTGGAGAATATACGATTACATATAAAGCAACCGATAATGGCGGAAACGAAGCAACATTCGAGCGCATCTTACGCGTGGTGGATGAGGAACGTCCTGTTATTGTAACCAATCCAGTGAACTTAGCTCGTTGGACTACTTTTGACTTTACCGAAGGAGTATCTGTAAAAGATAATTACAATACTCCACTCCAATTCGCAGACGAATTGAATGGATGTAGAGTAGATATCATTCGTAGTAATGTAGACTTTAATTACCCTGGTCTTTATGAGGTTTGCTACCAAGCTTATGATGAGTCTGGAAACGAATCATTCATTACTTGCCGCTCTGTACAGGTAAGAGAAACTGGAGAATTCTTAGGAGTTGACAACTTGAATATGGAAGATATGTTGAGTATCTATCCAAACCCAAGTGCTGGCGCCTTTACAGTTAAATTCGAAGGAAACCTTGCAACTGATGCGTCAATTACCATATTGAATGCTCAAGGACAAGTGATTCAAACAATCGCTAGCCCAGAATTCCAAAACGGTGAATTGGCTATCAATATTACAGGTTCGTCTGCTGGAATGTACATCGTACGTGTTCAGTCTGGCGACCAGATTGTGAATAAGAAAGTGACTATCCAATAGTCTCAATTTTTTGATATGTAGAAGGGCTCCGATTCGGGGCCCTTTTTTTTGGGCTATACTTTTTATTTTAAGAAAGTTGCGTGTAATTATTAGCTAGGATTTGCACCCTTTGCATGGTAGCTTTAATTAAGATGCCGATTGTACAGTTGAACGAATCACTGAGTTATGAAGAATATTACAGTTTGTTTTTCTGTTTACCGTTTGGAGTCCTACCCAGGCGCAGCAATATTTTTTTGATGATTTCGACACCTGTAATGTCTGATTATAGATGGTTTGTAGGCGATGGAGATCGATACCAAACTCAAACAGTTATTCATCATTACAAATTGAATGGGATTTATACGGCAAAGCTTATTGTGACTTTGGATAAACTTTGTTCGAGTGAGCATTCAGAAATGGTATCAATTACACCAACTAGTGCAATGCAAGTCAAGGGTGTGGACATGATGGTGTAGCCAATCCAAATAAGGGTGAATTTTTGCTTATGCTCGATAAGAGTATTTCCCCCAATTCGATTGGCTTGTACGGCATAAATGGTCAGCAGTTTAAAGCATTTGATTTGGCTCATTATGAAAACGGAAAATTGGCGGTGTCACTCAAGGGATATTCTTCTGGAGTTTATATAATACGTGTTGAGGTGCCTCGTGGAAGTTGGAGTCAGAAAATTCTAATTGAATAATAGATTACCACTTACAAGTGCAAAGGGCTTCTTCGGAAGCCCTTTTTTCTGAAATTTTTTCGCTCACGATTTTTTTGTTAAATTCGACTGCGCACTTAGGGAAATCTAACTCCTAAGTCTGCAAAAAAGGAGGCCAAACCAAATGAAAAAAAAACTACAAACACTTAAGGTAGCTATGCTGTCTTTGGTGCTGACGGGTGCCATGCAATCTGTTCAAGCCCAAAACTATCTTATTAACGAGACATTCGACAATTTTCCTGCAAATCTCAATGGGACATCCGCCAATAGTTGGACGGCATTTACCATTTCTGGAGATTCTTCGGTAGACCGGTGGATATTTGATAACGCCATTGGCTATGATGTTGCATCCCCTCTTAGTGGGCAGGTTGCACTAGCCGACTGCTATATGGGAGGATACCCAAACACCGGCTCAAACAATACGAATGCTCAAGACATGACTTTGGTTAGTCCAACGGTAAGTACCGTAGGCTTAAGCAACTTAACCCTGACCTATGATGAGGTGTATCTACAGCTCGCCACTAGTACCATCTATGTTGAGGTTTCAACCGACGGTGGAACCAATTGGACTACTGTCTATACCACCGCTACTGGAGGCTTTTTTTCCAACTCAAGGACTATAAACCTTGGTGCCTATACAGGAAATGCCACGTTTAATATTCGGTATAGATGGACAACACCAGCCACCACCACCCATGGTTATTGGTTAGTAGATAATGTGAAGGTATTCAGTCGATATGCCAATGATGTCGGTGTGGAGGCCGTAATTGATCCTCAAAACAATGCGTGTCCGAATGCGGCTCAAGGCATTGCCCTCAAAGTCACGAATTTTGGAACCTCGTCGGCCAGTAATATTTCGGTGAATTTGGGTGTGACTGGCGGTGCGAGCGGAAGCTTCTCTACCACGATTTCTTCGCTTAACGCAGGAAGCAGTGTGAACGTATTCACAGCAAATACTATAAATACCACAGCTGGAGGTAATATCAACTTTACTGGTTATACCACTTATGCTGGAGACCAAACCACCACGAATGATACGCTGAATGCCACGATTGTGACTGCTCCCACGCCAACTGATCCATCAGGGAATCCGATTGTGCAATGTGGTATCGGACCAGTGACCTTATCGGCAAATTCAGCTGCAGGTGAAGAAACAGTTTGGTACGATGACTCGCTTACCTCAACTTCTTTAGGCGATGGAAATCCATTCGTTTACGGAAATACTGTCTATGCAAGCAGAAGATTCTTCGCAGAAAATACACGAGGACTTCCTTCGAAACATTCAACAGGATTGACTGGTGTTTACCGGTTTAATACCACCACGGAAAAAGCCATCTTCTTTGATTTGACGGCGAGCAACGAAGTGGTAATTGACAGCTTTGCTAGTAATTTCGCTTATAACGGCCGATACATTTGTTCCGTATTTTACAAAACAGGATCCTATGTTGGCTTCGAAAATAATAAAGCGGCATTTACCCTTTTAAAAGTTGATACGGTATCTGCCAGTACTCTTGGTCAAGCGGCTTATGTAAGCTTGGACGGTGCAACGAAACGTGTTGGAAATGGGCAGACGGTTGGATTCGCCATTACCTCACGTCCATTTACTGGCAGCGGAATACCTGATTTTGCGTTTAAGCTAGGTGCAACCAATAATATTTCAAATGTCGACATGTCTATCTACTCCAATGCAGTAGCGACAACCGCATTTAATGGCATCCTAAATGGATACAGTGGAGATATCATGGTATTTTATAAGAAAGTATGTAAAAGCCAACGAAAAGGTATTGATGTGGTCATTATACCTAAACCAACAGGCTTGGAGTTCAAAAAAGGAATGCCCAATAATGGAGCGTTTCGCTCTGGGACCTTGGGGAATCCAGATGTTGCACGTTTGAATGATACCTTTACCTATGAATTGAACCCAATTACAGGATATACCAATGCAGACTTTGGAACGGGTTGGGTAATAACGGATTTCAGCATAAAGACAATAGGTGGAATGGCACCGCAATCATCAGATACATCTACAACGCTTCCGGGCGCACAGAATGGTACCCTGAGATTTATTCCAACTTCTGGGGTGAATGATTTGTATAAACTCGATATTACGGTCTTAGATATTGCGAAGAATTGTGATACAACAGTAAGCCGCTATTTACTCATTGGAGCCGACCCTCATGTTCAGTTTAATACAGCAGCAATCTGCGAGGGAGATGAAACCAGCTTCAATAATACTTCCTCTATAGCATCAGGCTCGATGCATTATAAGTGGTATTTTGGCGATGGAGATTCTACGGAAAATGCGAATCCAAAACATACCTATGCAGCAGCTGGGAGTTATGATGTGAAGTTAATCGGAACCTCAAATTATGGGTTTGTTTCTATATTTGACTCAACAATCCAGGTGTTTGAAATTCCACAGGCTGACTTTACAGTGGGCAATGTTTGTGAGGGTTCGAATCATCAGTTTACAGATGCCTCCTATATCCCAAGTATTGGCTCACCGATTTATACATGGACCTTTGGGGATGGAACTGCGGGTTCAACTCAAAGCAGCCCTTCACATACCTATGTTGCCACTGGAACCTATTTGGCTAAACTTCATGTTGACGTCAATGGCTGTTCAAGCGAAAAACAACGTTATGTCACACTGGCGCCACGTGCAATACCTGATTTTAACGTTCAAACAACCTGTAATAATAGCGAAGCAGCATTTTCTGATGCAAGTTCTATCGCCTTCGGTACATACGGTACCACCTATAAATTTGGCGATGGAAATCAAAGTGCAGATCCAAATTCAAAACACAAATACGCCTCTTTTGGTTCTATAGATGTGACCTTGATTGTTGCAAGCGACTTGGGTTGTGTGGATTCAATCGTTAAAACCATCACCTTAATTGAATCGCCGGATGCTGATTTTAACCTTTCTACGAAATGTGCTGGAGAGCCAGTTCAAATTAATAACGTGACATCTATACCATCTCCAGGGTCAAACGGTTATGTATGGAATCTTGGAAATGGACAAACGAGTACTTTGGATAATCCTAGTACGACCTACCTTGGGCCTGGGGAGTATAAGATTCAATTAATTGCGAATAATACGAATGGTTGTTCAGATACTTTGATTAGAACCATAGTTATAGATACAAAACCAGTGGTTGGGTTTACCGCTCAGAATGTATGTGAGGGAAAACCGGTAGTATTCAAAAACAATTCAGTCAATACTACCAATTCAATTTCCTATAACTGGAATTTTGCAAATGGCACAAGCAGTATGGTTTTGGATACTAGCATTATTTATTCATCTGCCGGTAGCTATGATGTGATACTATATGGAACTACTGGGAATGGTTGTGTAGATACTGCAATGAAAACCATTGAAGTATATCCAGTTCCAAGTTCAATATTTACTGTAAGCTCTGGACAAGTAGGAGATGGAACCATGGTGTTTGATGGTCCGACTGGTGCCGGTTATAGCTACCAATGGTTCTTGGGCGATGGAAGTAAATCCAATGCGGCGACTTTCAGTCATACCTACAAGATGTCTGGGAGCTACCAAGCACGCTTAATTGTTATCAGCGATAAAGGATGTAGTTCTGAATCGTCTCAAAGTGTTAGCGTTACGCCAACTGGAATTCATTCAGAGATGGGTGAAATAGAAGTGTACCCAAATCCGAGCAGTGGAAGTGTGCAGCTTAACCTTACTGCCATGCCTGTAGAAATATACCAAGTAAGTATCCGAGACTTGCAGGGTAAGGTCCTCAAGGAGCTTAATGTTCAAGGCGGAACAGTACATACACTCGATTTGAGCGATTTGGCACCAGCGACCTATTTATTGGATGTATCCAGCTCTGGTACCCTGTATTCTGTTCGAATCAGTCTTGTACATTAACTGTATTTTGCTGAAATATTATTCCTCAAAAGGGAGAAGATTAATCATCTTCTCCCTTTTTTTATTGCGTTGTTCAATTGAGCATTGAAGAGGATATTGTTTGATTAGAGTGCTCTTGTAAAGGAGCAGGAGCTCGGTATTGATGTTCTTTGTCCAATACGAATCAGTACGTTACGTGTTGGCTCGTTGGCGCATTTGCTCCATAATTCTTAGTGGCTTGCGCATTTTGTGCCGCTTCTTGTCGAAAAGACAAAAAAAACTTAAAAAAATTTCACCTCTTTTTTTAGCATCAATTACTAGGTTCTAGCAAACTTTTAGAAGTTTGTGTAAATCAATGGATTATAAAATTTGATTTATTTTATTATGAAGAAAGCTATCTGTTAAAAAATTATATATCCATAGGTATGGAAGCCTTGAAAGCCTTGGTATCAGTGGGTTTTATGGCTACTTTGGTCCTATCAAACCAATTAACTTATCACTTATGGAGATACACAACTACTATTTTAAACGGCTTATTCGAGGAGTCAGTTATGCAGCGATTTGCATCGCGGGCGTAGCGATTTCGAATACAGCTTCTGCTCAAATGAGTGGAAATTACACCATCGATAAAGGTTCTGCCGCTTCGGCATCGAACTTTCAATCTTATGATGCCGCCGTTGATGCTTTGCGCGGTATTACTCGTTCAGATGGGGGTCCATCATTAGGTGGAGGAGTGAATGGAGCAGTTACGATTACCGTAGCGCAAAATTCAGGACCTTATCAAGAACAAGTAGTCATCCCTTCCATTAGCGGATCTAGTGCTACAAATCGCGTAACCTTTGATGGAAACGGAGAAAGGGTTCAGTATTCAGCATCCAGCGGAAATTCATCCGTTATTCAATTGAATGGCTGTGACTATTTTACTTTCAAAAACATCAATGTAAAGACCTTAAATTCTAATTATGCCCGTGGATTTTGGGTTAGGAACAGAGCAGACTACAATATCATTGAAGACTGTGAAATAGACATTACGTCAAGTACTTCTACTTCAACAGGTCGTTCTTGTGGTATTGCTATGGTAGGTTCTTCTACTTCCTTTACTTCATATACATCTGGTGGGGTTAAAGGACTTCACAATACTTTTCGTAACAATGAAATTTACGGCAGTACTTCGAATAGGGGGATGTATGCAGGGATTGCATTAAATGGCTATTCTTCTGTTCAAGATCATTATTTGACGATTGAGGGAAACTATATCCATAATTTCTATCTCTACGGAATCTATGCCTACCGTAACATGAAAAATGTGGAATTCACGGACAATGTGATTATCCGTGGACAAAAACAATCCTATACTACATTCTACGGAATCTATGCCTATTACCTCTCTGGAAGTAAATACAATGGCAATTATATTGCTGACGAATGTACGAGCACTTCTCAAACCTATACTGCTTATGGAGTCTATGCATACTATGGAACCAGCTCAAATGCTGGACACTTGGAATTCATCAACAACACAGTTAATTTGAATTCTGGACGTTATAGAATGGGTATATATGGAAATGAATACTATGCCTTGAGTAAAAAGTATTATCACAATACAATTTACATGCGTTCGAATAATGGATATGGTTATGGAATTTACTCCTATACCTATAACTACAATTCAGTTGAGTATAAAAACAATATCATCGATGCTGATTTTAACTCTTACTTGAGTACGTTCTATAATATTTACAATTACAGCTACGGAGCAGTTAGTTGCGATGGAAATGTTATGCCTAGAAAGATCACTGGAAATCATCGTACAGGTTATATGTACACCCAGGCGAATGGTGGTGGAAATGCAACCTCATGGGCAAATTGGCAAAGTAATCCAAATACGCCAGATCCAAACGGGACGAATATCCGTCCGACGTACGTAGACCCAGCGAACCATGATTTGGAACCTACATCTATCGATATCGATGGGGCAGGGGTTGTTTCTGGTGTGTCAAAAGACCAAGAAGGAAATACGCGTAGTGCGACCAATCCTGATCCAGGAGCAATTGAATTTGATATTCCAATCAATGTGTCAGCTTATACTTTTCCATCCTCTATTTGTCAAGGTTCTACCGATGATGTAGAAGTGACAATTACCAATAATTCGAACTTGAATCTTTCAGGATTCTATGTGGTTTATGAGGTCGATGGTGTGATTCAAGCTACTGAGCAGTATACGAGTACCATTAATGCTAACTCTTCTGCACAGTATACTTTTACTGTTCCAATTGTTAGTACGAATACAGGTAACTTTACTTTGGCAGCTTATGTGAGAGGAAAATCTGCTGTAGTTACTCAAGCCTATGCAGTTAACGCAGCTCCAGTAGGATCTTATGTATCCAAAGGAAATGTGTTCAATGGATCATTCAATAGTGGTGACGCTATCGATCCAGATA
>CAZUIT010000046.1:0-28433 GCA_964620355.1 uncultured Burkholderiales bacterium
TCTTTCAGACATGCTTAAAGGTAAACAAGGACGTTTCCGTCAGAACTTGCTTGGTAAACGTGTGGATTATTCCGGACGTTCGGTAATTGTGGTAGGTCCAACTTTGAAATTAGCTGAATGCGGTATTCCAAAAGGAATGGCTGCTGAGCTTTTCAAACCGTTCATCATACGCAAACTGATTGAAAGAGGAATTGTAAAAACTGTAAAATCAGCCAAGAAAATAGTTGATCGTAAAGACCCAGTTATCTGGGAAATCCTCGAACATATCTTGAAAGGCCACCCGATTCTCTTGAATAGGGCCCCTACTCTTCACAGATTAGGTATCCAAGCCTTCCAACCAAAATTGATCGAAGGAAAAGCCATTCAGCTACATCCATTGGTATGTACAGGTTTCAATGCCGACTTTGATGGTGACCAGATGGCGGTACACGTTCCACTAGGGAACGCGGCTATTTTGGAAGCCCAAATGTTGATGTTGGCACCACACAATATCTTGAATCCTGCGAATGGAGCTCCAATCTCTGTTCCTTCTCAAGACATGGTGCTTGGTCTGTACTACATGACCAAAATTCGTAAAGGAACTCCTGAGCATCCAGTTCAGGGTGAAGGTCTTACTTTCTACTCGTATGAAGAATGTGTGATAGCCTACAACGAAAAACGTGCTGACCTACATGCTCCGATTAAAATTCGGACCAATGTAAAAATTGCACGTGGAGTTGTGGAGCCTCAATTAATTGAGACTTCAGTTGGCCGTGTGATCTTCAATGAAGTTGTTCCAGCAGAATTTGGATTTGTGAACCAACTCCTTACCAAAAAATCACTTCGAGACATTATCGGAGACATGGTAAAAGAATGCGGTATTGCAAAAACATCGAAATTCTTGGATGATATCAAAGATTTAGGATATACCTACTCTTTCCGCGGTGGATTGTCGTTCAACTTGAACTACGTTAAAATTCCAGATGTGAAAGAAGAATTGATACAATCTGCACGTGATGAGGTTGATCAAATCTGGGAAAACTATAACAATGGTTTCATTACAAATAATGAGCGTTATAACCAGGTAATTGATATCTGGACCCGTATCAACTCGCGTATCTCTGATACCTTGATGAAGGAACTGTCGACTGAAGATCAAGGGTTCAACCCGATCTACATGA
Source organism: uncultured Burkholderiales bacterium (assembly GCA_964620355.1). Classification (GTDB taxonomy): domain Bacteria; phylum Bacteroidota; class Bacteroidia; order UBA8524; family UBA8524; genus UBA8524. The sequence goes on from CAZUIT010000046.1 coordinate 1,161, forward strand.
TGCTTGATTCTGGAGCAAGGGGTTCTAAAGAGCAGATTCGTCAGCTTGGAGGAATGCGTGGATTGATGGCGAAACCACAAAAAAATACCGGTGGTGGAACAGGAGAAATTATTGAGAATCCGATTCTTTCCAACTTTAAAGAAGGTCTATCGGTTCTCGAATACTTTATCTCTACCCACGGTGCGCGTAAAGGACTTGCGGATACGGCATTGAAAACTGCGGATGCGGGTTACCTAACCCGTCGTTTGCATGATGTTGCGCAAGATGTGATTATCAGAGATAGAGATTGTGGAACCCTTCGTGGAATCCCAACCCAGGCTCTGAAAGACAACGAAGAAGTTGTTGAATCACTCTACGAGCGTATCCTCGGACGTGTAACCTTGCATGATATTGTTGATCCATTAACCAAAGAAATCATTGCTCCTGCAGGTACTGAATTGGATGAAGATATTTCTAAAGTGATTGAAGATTCAGCTTTAGATACCATTGAAATTCGTTCTGTATTAACCTGTGAGTCGAAAATGGGTGCTTGTGCCAAATGTTACGGACGTAACCTTTCTACAGGCCGCATGGTTCAAAAAGGAGAGTCTGTCGGCGTAATTGCTGCACAGTCTATCGGTGAGCCAGGAACGCAGTTGACACTTCGTACTTTCCACGTGGGTGGTACCGCTTCGAATATTGCATCTGAATCTAACTTGCTAGCCAAGTTTGCAGGAAAGGTTGAATTCGAAGATATCCGTACCACTATTTTGAAAACCAATGATGGCGATAAAACCGTCGTTCTTGGACGTTCTGGAGAGGTAAAAATCATGGATCCTAAAACAGGACAAATGATTATCTCTAACAATATTCCTTACGGATCTCACCTTTCTGTTAAAGAAGGTCAGATCATCGAAAAAGGAGATGTATTGTGTGTATGGGATCCATATAACGCGGTAATCCTTTCCGAATTCGAAGGAAAAATTGAATTTGAAAACATCATCGAAGGGGTAACTTTCCGTGAAGAATCTGATGATCAAACTGGTCACCGTGAAAAAGTAACCACCGACATCAAAGACAAAACACGTATCCCATCTATCAAGATTAACGATAAAAAAGGTGAGCTTCTTAAAGAATACAATATTCCGGTAGGGGCGCATATCATTATCGATGATAAAGATGCAGTGAAAGCGGGACAGATTCTTGTAAAAATTCCACGTGTAGTAGGAAAAACACGAGATATCACCGGTGGACTTCCACGTGTAACGGAATTATTCGAAGCACGTAACCCATCCAATCCTGCAGTAGTTACTGAAATTGATGGTGTAGTAAAATATGGCGGTATCAAACGTGGTAACCGTGAAATCTTGATCGAATCAAAAGATGGTGAAATCAAGAAATACATGGTGAACCTCTCCAAACATATCTTGGTTCAGGACAATGACTTTATCAAAGCGGGTAAACCACTTTCTGATGGAGCAATTACTCCTCAAGATATTTTGAGAATTCAAGGACCAAGTGCTGTACAACGCTATATCGTAAATGGTATCCAAGAAGTTTACCGTCTACAAGGAGTAAAAATCAATGATAAACACATCGAAATCATCGTACGTCAGATGATGCAAAAAGTGGAAATCACTGATTCAGGCGATACCCGCTTCCTCGAACTTGAGGCAGTGAATCGTTTGGCCTTCTTAGAAGAAAACGATTGGATCTACGACAAAAAAGTAATTACCGAAGCAGGTGACTCAGCCAACCTAAAAGTTGGTCAGATTGTAAGCGTTAGAAAAATGCGTGATGAGAACTCCATGTTGAAACGTAAAGACCAGAAATTGGTAGAAGCACGCGATGCGGTTCCTGCTACTTCTCGTCCGATGATTCAAGGTATTACAAAAGCATCTTTGGGAACAGAGAGCTTCATGTCGGCCGCTTCTTTCCAGGAAACAACCAAAGTCTTGAATGAGGCTGCGATCTCCGGAAAAGTAGACCATATGACAGGATTGAAGGAAAACGTTATCGTTGGACATCTAATTCCTGCCGGTACTGGATTGAGAGAATATGAAAAACTAGTAGTAGGTTCTCAAGAAGAGTACGATTTGCTTATGGCATCAAAAGAAGAAGAAGAGGTTGTTGCAAACTAATTTTTCTTAGACTCTATATATCAAAACGTCGGAGCATTTGCTTCGGCGTTTTTTTGTGCTCTATTTTCACTTTATTTAGCCCATTCAAAGCTAAAAGTACTTCCAACTCCAAGTTCAGATTCAACGTGAACTCTTCCTCCCTGCTCTTCAACAAGAACTTTGATAATATTAAGTCCGATGCCTGTTTGATCTTTATGTCCATCATCCCCTGTTTCAAACAAACTAAACAGTCGCCGGTGATCTTCAGCTTTGATTCCTGGACCATTATCTTTTATTGAAAAAAGATAAAATTTATCCTGTTCTTCTACGCCAATTTCAACTTTGACAAACGCTTTGTCATTGTATTTAATTGCATTGCTGATAAAGTTCTGAAACACCTGCAATAGCTTGAATTTATTGGTATTGAAAGATGGCATTCCTTGTTGTATAATAAACTCAGTATTCCGAGGCAAAAACAATAGATTTTGAATATCCCGCAATAAGAGCTTTACATCTACCCATTCAATACTATGCTGATTAAGATTCGTTCGACTATAGCTCAAAACGGAATCAATCATCGTACTCAAGTGTTTCAAGGCAGTTCGCAACAACTCAAAATATTCCTCTATTTGACCCTTTGATCCAGCTGCCAATTCCAATTGAATCAACTCCAATAAACCATGCGCACCATGAATGGGCGACTTTAAATCATGGGCAATCATATATGAAAAGCGCTCAAGCTGTCTATTCACCTGTTGTTTTTCCGACACAACATTCTCTAATTCAACATTTAACTGCTTAATCATTTGCTGCTCCTCTAATTGTTGATTAAGCTCTTTCAATTCCTTAATCAATTCTAAAGATTTCAGCGTACTCGCTTCTAATTTCCTCTCATGCCTATGATTTGCTCGAGACATTAGACCCACACTCAGACCAGCAACAACAAATACGACCGCATAAAAGCTTAACGCCATAATACGCTGGTATTGAGGAGTCAAAATTACCAAGGATTCAGCATCATGAAGAACAAAATAAAAAAACAGGGCAATAGATAAAATTACACCCATGAAAATCCAGCGCCGCTCTTTCATGTCAAACAGTAGCCAAGGAGTACAAGCGAGCGCAAAATAAATCATGTGCATATCCACTCCATTACCCAAACTAATACAGTAGAAATACACCAAAATATTAATATTCAAAATGAAACCCAAGCGCGCTAAGAGGTACCATTTAATCCTATTCAGTAAAAAAACAAATAAGAAACTCAATGAAACGAGAATCGTGATACTTCCCAACGATGGCAACCCCAACTGATGAAAAACCAAAATATAAATCGAGGCAATCCCAATGATATAGGCTGTAAGCTGGTTCGTGAGCTTAATTCGTTTGATTAAATTATGGTCCAATCCATCGTGAACTCCAATATTCTTAATTAAATCCCAAAAACCATTGCTTCTCTTCTTCCGGTTCGCTACCTCCATAAACCCTTGCTTACCTGCGAAATATACAAAAATAAAAAGCCAGACTAGCAGAACATATCGCTCACTTACACTTAAGTAAGCGATAAAGCGTCAGCATGCTCCGAAGAATTTTAATTACATTTCCGGAAAACTCAGGAGTATCATGATTATTGAAGGCTTTACCTATGTACGTAATGGCATCAGAATGGGATATCCATTTTTAGCATCTATCCAATGTCTCCTGCCCATTGTCGACAAGATATTTGTCGTAGTAGGCGATTCAGACGATGGAACCCGAGAAAGTATTCTCGCTCTTGGTTCGGATAAAGTTGAAATTATCGATAGTGTATGGGACAACCAATTGCGTGATGGTGGATCAATCTTTAGACTCCAAAGTAATTTAGGTATTGAAGCCCTTTCTGGCGATTGGGCCATTCATATTCAAGCAGATGAAGTCATTTCAGAAAAGCAAATTTATGAGCTAAAAAGGCAGATTGAACGCGCAGATAAAATAGATGAAGTAGACGGGCTATTAATGCCTTATTATCATTTTTGGGGCGACTATCAGCATATAAGAAATACGCGAAGAACCCATGACTTTGAAATTCGCGCATTCAAGACAAATCGGAATGTTCGTTCTTATCGCGATTCCCAAGGATTTAGGATCTATGAGCCAAACAATGCAGACGATAAAGGCACCAAATTGCGCGTGTTAAAAACCGATATCCGCATTTTTCATTATTCCTATACCCGAAACCCAAGCCTGATGAAGATGAAGGCCAATTATTTTCATCGCTTTTGGCATAGTGATGAATGGTTGAAAGCGAATACCAAAGCGACCAACTTTGATTTTAATGAAGTAGACAAGCTCGAATATTTTAACGGGGAGCATCCTGCCTTAATGGCATCTTTTATGGCACAAAAAGACTGGCAATTTGACTATGATCCACGTAAGTCAAATATGAAATTAAAGGACAAAGTGCTTTATTGGGTTGAAAAGACGTTTGGAGTGCGACCTTTTGCCTACAAAAACTATAAAGTGGTCCAGAATTAGCCCACTACACCCTTGTATATACTATTCATACTTTTAATTAAATAACACATGGACAATCAAGACAACGCCCCAAAAGGGAATGAACTACAAATAGAGCTGAATGAAGAGGTAGCTGAAGGAACTTATTCCAACCTGGCCATCATTAACCATAGCAATACAGAGTTTGTTCTAGACTTTGTGCGCGTAATGCCAGGCATCCCTAAGGCCAAAGTTCAATCTCGAATCATCTTAACAGCCCATCATGCAAAAAGACTCTTAATGGCGCTTGGCGAAAACATCTCTCGCTATGAAGAAGCTTTTGGAGAAATTGAAATTAACGACCAACAAAACTCACCAATACCAATGAATTTTGGCGGACCAACAGGAATGGCCTAAGCATGGCAGCTAAACCACTCATACTTGTTACCAACGACGACGGGATAACCGCCCCAGGAATTCGCAACCTTATTGAGGTGATGCAGGAACTTGGAGAAGTTGTAATTGTAGCTCCTGATAGTCCGCAATCAGGAATGGGCCATGCCGTGACCTTGAACAAACCATTGCGCTTAGATGAAGTCGACATGTATCCAGGCATCAAAGCCTATCAATGTTCGGGTACACCGGTGGACTGCGTGAAGCTTGCGGTGGATATTGTGCTCGATCGGAAACCAGACTTGCTCGTTTCGGGGATTAATCATGGCTCCAATAGTTCAATTAATGTAATTTATTCTGGAACAATGTCGGCGGCAGTTGAAGGAGCTATTGAAGGCATTTCATCTATTGGTTTCAGTTTGCTCGATTATAGTTATAAGGCCAATTTCAAACCGCTCATACCTTTTGTTCGGCAGATAGCCAAAGAGGTGCTCGAGAAAAAAATGCCTGCGGGAACATTGCTTAATGTGAACTTCCCGAAAGTTGAAAGCATCGATGCAATTCAGGGAGTTAAGATTTGCAGACAGGCACTAGCCAAATGGCAAGAAAGTTTTGTTGCCCGAACCGACCCAAATGGACGTCAATATTATTGGATGACAGGGAATTTTGTAAATGATGACCTGGGAGAAGATACCGACGAATGGGCCTTAAAGCATAATTATGTTTCTGTAGTTCCCGTACAATTTGACTTAACTGATCATCATCAAATACCATTTTTAAACCGCTGGAATTTCCATGTACAATAACCGACAACTATTACTTGGCGGCTTTGTTGGACTTCTTGTCCCGGCCTTTATCATCTCGCTCATTTATGGAGTGAAGTTCGGACAGAGCACCTTTAGCAGTTTTATAGAAACTTCTATTAATCAAGGTGTGGCGGCTCCAATCATTGCGTTGTCGCTTATTGGAAACCTCGGACTTTTTTTTCTATTCCTCAAGTTTGACAAGCTTTGGGCTTCGCGGGGAGTTATGTTTGCAACTCTTTTGTATGGCATGCTCATGGTTTACTTTAAATTGCTGGCATGAACTACTACCTCGTTGCGGGTGAAGCTTCTGGAGACTTGCATGGTGCAAACCTCATGAAGGAACTCAAGAAGCAAGATGCCCAAGCCACCTTTCGTTTTTGGGGCGGCGATTTAATGCAAGAGGTGGGCGGCACCAATGTGAGCCATTATAAAGAACGCGCCTTTATGGGTTTTCTGGAAGTAGTGAAAAACCTACGCACCGTAACGGGCTTTATCAAACAGTGCAAGTCAGACTTAGAAGCAAACCGACCAGATGCACTTATCTTGGTAGATTATCCAGGTTTTAATCTACGTATTGCCGAATTCGCCCATAAACTAGGTATTCCGGTTCACTACTATATCTCACCCCAAATTTGGGCATGGAAGGAAGGGCGAATAAAGCAGATAAAAGCCTTTGTGGATCATATGTATGTGATTCTACCTTTTGAAAAGGATTTTTACGCCAGGCATAATTACCCGGTTCATTTTGTTGGTCATCCCTTGCTCGATGCCATTAAAACGCTGGACGAAGAACCTGATTTCCGCTCAAGATGGGAACTAGAACCTGGACCCATAATTGCCTTGCTTCCAGGCAGTAGAACGCAGGAAATTAAGCTGAAACTCCCCATCATGCTCTCGGTATTAGAAAATTTCCCTGACTATCAATTTGTATTAGCAGGAGCACCTGGCATCGACCCTTCTTATTACCTGAGCTTCACAGAATCTTCTCGGGTGAAGGTTGTTCAGAACGATACTTACCAGCTTTTGGCTCATGCAGAGGCCGCCTTAGTCACTTCTGGAACAGCAACACTAGAAACAGCCTTATTCGACGTGCCAGAGGTGGTATGTTATAAGAGCAGCGGAATCTCCTATAATATTGCCAAATGGTTGATAAAAGTAAAGTATATCAGCTTGGTGAACTTAATAATGGATCGCGAAGTGGTGAAAGAATTGATTCAACACGAATTGAATACCACCAGTCTCAAGAAAGAACTCAACAGCATCATCGCGGGAGGACTTAAACGTCGTCAGCTTAAAGATGATTATAAACTGCTTAAAGAAAAGCTTGGAAAAGGTGGCGCATCTGAAAATACGGCGAAGCTCATTATTGCAACCCTACAAAAGGAAAACTAATCTTCCGACTTGTCTTTAAAGGCTTTGGTCACAAAATGCATAACAAATAGTATCCCGGCTAAAGCAAGTACTATAACGAGCACTCCGAACAATGATATGCCCGAAGCATGAGGTATGGATTGTGCAAGAATCATTTTGGATTAGTCCTTATTAGAATTAATATCATCGAATTCCTCAATATCTGGATTCGGTTTTCTCCATTCATTAAATTTACCGCCCAAGTAGAAAACTACAGCCAAGAGTACAGCCCCTTTCAATAAAATGAACATATCCGAATCAGAGGAGGCACTAAGTCCTCCAGCCATGGCTTGAGCCGGAATCATTGCGAACAAATAGGTTAATTTTTTCATGTGCTCCTCCTTCAATTATGGGTGATTACTAGTTTATTTCTCCAAATACCTTGCTCGCTGGATACTTCAAGGAGATAGATTCCCTGTACCAAGTTCGTTTCAATCTTGGCCTGGCTTAAATCTCGCAACTTTTTCGTCATAACGAGTTGTCCTGCTGAATTAAATATTTTCAAGGTGACTCCACTTAATCCGGCTTCACTCTCTAGAACAAAACTGCCTGTTGATGGATTTGGATATATTCGGAGCACATCATTCCCAATTTGAGGAATGGCTGTTCCATGGAAATTCAAACAGTCTGACGTGTCCACGCAGGTCATTTCAGTCACTTCAACAGCATAAGTTCCAAATGTTGCGGGCTTAAAGGTGGCGTTTGTTTCATTGGGAATAACATCCATATTCGCATCACAATCCAACCAACGGAAGGTCCCGGAGCTACTCAAGGCGGAAAGGTGGGTGCCGTCATCTTGTAGATCCTTATTCACATGATGGACTGTTACTACCATGGTAATCAAACTATCGCATCCATACTGATTGGTAAAGCTGGCCCTGTAGGTACCACTTTGCTGAAATTCATCAATTCCATTTACCGACATCACTGAACGGCAGCCGAAGAGATTTATGCCATTTGAGTCTGGAGAATAGCGGGTATAGTTGATGGTAAGAAAACTGTCGCAGAAGCGCTTGTTCACTAAAGTTTCATTATAGGTACCCGATTGTGTAAGTACTTGTCCTTTTGGTGTAGTATACGGGTCACATTGCGCAGGATTGATGCTGGCAAAAGTGCTGAGATCAATCAAGGTTAACTGCAATACGCTATCACAACCCAAAGAACTAGGAATGGTATCATAATAGGCTCCAGGTGAGGTATAGGTATACTTTCCAGAAGGACTTGTTAGGGAATGACAAAATTCAATCGTTTGAGAAGAGAAGCTCGAACTTAGAACGGTCAGATTTATCGCAATCAAACTATCGCAGCCTTTGGCACTTTGGACTTTTGCAAAAAAGCTTCCCCCTGCTGTATGATTTGTTCCTGCAGGGTCTAGGTAGTTATAGCAAACCGTGGTATCAATTTGTCCGGTATCCACCCCTATTTCTAAATTCAGGGTGATGGTACTATCACATCCATACGCATTGCTTAATTTTTCTATATAGGTTCCAGAAGAATAATAGGCATTTCCTTTAGGACCGACGAAGCTATCACAGGCAAATGCGTTAATACTAGAACTACTTAAAGGAAGAATTTCATAGTAACGAGAAAGTATAGAATCGCATCCTCCACTGGTTTTGAGCAAATAATTTACCACTCCCGATTGTTTAATGAGCACCGAACGGGCAGGGTCAAAATAGTTTCCACAATGCACGAATGTATCTGAATGGTTGACACTATCTCTGCTAAGGCTTGCACCACTTACCCAATTCGAGCTTGAGCCAGTTAAGGCAAAATTGGTGAGTGTTCCCGTATTATTATTTCCAGAATAATCGACAAGAGATGTTACATTTCCATTATTGCCCGAGGCTGTTCCATGATTAAATTTATAGTAGGCACGCAGCCCCGATTGGGTATAACAGAATTCATCCCTTTCATTGGCCTTTATTTCAGCAAGTGTTAATGTCTTACTCCATAGGCGTACTTCATCAATTCGTCCTTGCCAATTCCTTCCATAGATAGGATGATAACCAATACTCAATGGTGTTGAACTTGTCGAGCCGATAGAAATTGAAACACTCATAGAATCCACTTGGACCCCATCCACGTAGAGCCGTGATTTACTCCCATCGTAGGTGGCCACCACATGTTGCCATTTTCCCGTATCTAACACATTATTGCTTGTGGTAAGTTCTTGCCAGCCGCCGGTTCCGGAGCCCAATGCGAAATTCAATTTCCCACCCGCTCCTGCTCGAAACATAAAGCCTGTATTGTTGGAATTGTTCTCCTTGATGACAATAGTTCCTTCAAAAATCTGCGTTTTCCAAGCCGTTGGGTAAATCCATGCCTCGATAGACAGTGCATTACCCGTGATATTTAATGTATTGCCAGTGCCACAGTTTACGGCATCGTTGGTGCCATCAAAATCAAGGGCATTCTGGGCAGGGAGTATTGAGCACATAAACGTAACAAGAAATAGGAAGGTGTAACGTATCATATTCATAGGCCAAATAATAATCAATGGAGGAAAAAGACATTTAAATTTAATGATAAATAGTTGAAAATGAAACCACTTACTCCTACCCTTTCGACTAGAGAAGGGGAATAGCACTCATGCCATCTAGCAAAATAGAAAGTAAACAAGTGGCAACATCATCCAGTTCTATTGCAGATCTCAGTGATGAGCATGGTAACTACTTTACTTGTCAATTCAGATTAGCTTATGGCGCTACTTCGGATTGCTCGCCTCATGGCCCTACTTCCGTTCTCCTTCCATTAAATAAGATGGTGTATCGGCATAGATTGGCAGAATGGCGCCCTTCGATACGGCAGTTTAGCTCTCGAAATTGAACCGATTTATCCTGGGATTTATAAGTCCTCCTTTATGATTAATACCAAGCAACAATGCTCCATTTCCAACGGCCTCTTCCTGAAATATTTGTGGGAATTGTCCCTAAATTCGATTTTAAATTTACCCCCAATGCAGGTAACCTAAACCCCCGCTTTGAGCCTATTTTATCAGGGTATACTTCCTATAAACTTACTATTTACGACCCCTAGGCAGAGGTCATTTTCACCTTAAAAAACAAGAGATGCGAAGGCTTATATAGGGATGAAAATGTTCCCTCCAGAATCTTCCATTTCTCTGTTGATATGCGCAGTAAAAAAGGAGAACGGTCCTTTTATACAGGGATGGTGTATGTATTGTATTCAGGTTTCCCCCGTCATTGAAAAAGCGATGATGAACAGGGGGCTTCAAGATTACTATCGATAGATTGAAATTATAAAAAGATATAATACGGTAATTCGTTCCATTTGTCGAAAACAAAAATGAATATCAATTACTAGGTATTAGCCTTGTATTTTAATAGGTAAAAAACTAGTTTTTGACCATGAATCCTAAAAAATACTTCCTCCTACTCTATTTTCTTTCTTCGAGTACCCTGCTCCTCGCTCAACAAACAGTTGGGCTTTTTACGAATACTCCAGAAGCATTTCCTGGCTATACCTTGTTTGCTCCCATTGGAAATAATACAACATACCTGATCAATAACTGCGGACAAAAAGTTCATAGCTGGACATCCACATACCCCCCAGCCATGTCGGCCTATCTGTTGGAAGATGGCAGCTTGCTTCGTACAAAAAACGCCAGCAACTCATTCTTTCCTGGCGGTGGTTCTGGAGGAGGCATCGAACAATTTGACTGGGAAGGAAATCTTATTTGGGAGTATACCATTTCATCCGATATGGAATGCCAGCACCACGATATTGAATACCTACCGAATGGAAATATATTGGCTCTGGTTTGGGACAAAAAAACATCGCTAGAAACAGCCATTGCCGGAAGAACAAAGCCGAATGCCGAACTCTGGTCAGAAAAAATCATCGAAATCAAACCCGACTTAGTGAATGGTGGCGGCACAATTGTTTGGGAATGGAAAGTCTGGGATCATCTTGTTCAAGACATCGATTCAACAAAGACCAACTATGGAATAATCGCCAATTCTCCAGAACGAATAAACATCAACTATAATGGAGGAATAGCCAGCGATGTTGACTGGCTTCATTTCAATTCCATTGATTATAATGCAGACTTAGATCAAATATTAATTAGTTGCCACCGGACTAATGAAATATGGATTATTGATCACTCCACCACACTATCTGAAGCAGCAGGTCGCAGTGGAGGACGATCCGGGAAAGGCGGTGATTTGCTCTTCCGTTGGGGCAATCCAAGAGCCTATAATCGTGGGGTAGTTATCGATCAAAAACTATTCAGGCAGCATGACGCCCAATGGATTGATGCTGATATGCCTGGTGCAGGCACAATCATGGTTTTTAATAACCAAGCAGGTGGGCAGGATAAATACTCCACCGTCAATATCATAACTCCGCCAATTGACGAAAATGGCCATTATGAGCTTTCAGGAATGCGTTACGGACCCAGCGACTTTTCATGGACCTATCAGGCACCAAATCCCACCGATTTTTTTTCAACGAATATCTCAGGAGCATCTCGGCTGGCCAATGGGAACACCTTAATCTGCGAGGGGACAAGCGGTAAACTATTTGAGATCAATGACAGCAATGCCATTGTTTGGGAATATGTAAATCCGATAAGCGGCGCTGGAATAACCACCCAAGGTGACCCAAGAGGAGCGAATTTTGTATTTCGATGTACCCGCTACCCAAAGGACTATGCCGCATTTAATGGAAGAAATATTCGAACGCAAGGCTATATTGAAGCCGGATCAAGCTTTAGCTGCATTGAGCTTCATAACGAAGAGATCGAAAATGAAGCAGATATTTCAATCTACCCAAACCCATCGCATGGTCAAATAACCATTGATTCAGAAAAAAGTCCGAAGAAAATACGTCTCTATAATTCTATAGGTGCGCTTGTGTATGAGTCGGATAATGGTGAACATTTACAAAGCATCTCAACACACTCTTTGGCTGAAGGAATGTATTTCTTGCATATTGAATTGATGGATGGCATGATTAAAAACGAGCGCCTATTTATCGCACACTAATGAGTTCGAATGAAATTCCAATTGAATATTATTAAAGCGAGCATTCGGGTTTCTATCTCAGGTTAAGTAAAAAAACCAAAATAGTACACCCTCTAGTTGCTCAGTTTCCTCCGACCGAAAGGTGTTCCTTTTAGCGAATTTTTCAAATTGGAGGAGAATCACTTTCAGGATTAAATACCTTTCATGAGATTGCCTCGATCCAACTCAGAAATTTAGCATTTTGATTATTCCTCCATCTCACTATATTTGCAGCCCTCAATTGGGGGATTAGCTCAGCTGGTCCCGAAAAAACTTTTCGGGACGCTTGCATGGCACAGTTGAACTGAAACAGAAATAAAAAATGGGGGATTAGCTCAGCTGGCTAGAGCGCTTGCATGGCATGCAAGAGGTCATCGGTTCGACTCCGTTATCCTCCACTAAAATCCCGCTCATGCGGGATTTTTTCGTTATGTATTTCGTCTACATACTATATTCTGCGCAGAGAGACCGGTATTATGTTGGTCAAACCAATGATATAGAAAAGCGTCTTGAATCGCATTTATCGGGTATTTCGGGATATACTTCTAAAGCCAAAGATTGGGTGTTGGTTCATTCGGAGACTTATCCCTCTAGAGAAGAAGCTATCAAAAGGGAGTTAGAAATTAAGAAGAAAAAGAGTCGGATTTATATCGAGTCCTTGTTCAAATGATTAGGGATTAACTCAACTGGTCCCGAAAGATCTTTTTTTGCAGTAATGAGAGCGAAGTGCGGGGTGCTGTTTTTTTTTCGCACTATCAAACTTTCAAACTCAAACTAGGATTTACCTCGGTTAGAATACATGGAATCCAATTAACCGAAAAGTCGCTGAATTCAAACTCTAGTATTTTCTTGTTTATTGTGGATTAAACGGGTTCATTTCGCTTCGGATATATGGCAACAACTTCGGAGATATTTCCAATTAAAGCACAGCGTATAGCAAATCCAAACCAGCTATTTGGTTCGACAATTGTCCGCTACCCTCCACCACCTAGATAGACAAAGCCTTCAGAAGATTCTGGAGGCTTTTGTTTTTTAGGCTGGTGCAAACATGGTTCAAACAAAAGAGGAAGATTTGGTGGTAAACCAGGAAAATTAATTGTTCAGAAAAACAGGATAATTCCAATACTTTATCTTAACCTAATTCCGTTTATGTGTCCTCTTTCAAAAATTGAAGAAGTGAGGACTTTGTTTTTCAACGAACCAGCCAATAAGGAAGATTTTTCCACCTAATGGAAAAATCGCTGTCTTTCACACCACCCAGTCGGAGCAAACCGACCCCATTTAACCTACAGGCTAACAAGCAGGTACATGATTTTGAACTGAGCGACTATTAGGGTATTTTTTTTTCGTTTTTTTCACTCTTAGAAAAAGTAAGGAAATAGTACTCCCACAAACCCGATTTCAAAGCCTTGTATTGATAATAAAGCGATTCGTAGTGTTTATCAGCAAATCTATTCACCTTTGGATTAATCAATCGATACAAATTCGATAGCACGGCTAAATAATGAGAACCATAGTACATACGCCAGGAAGACTTCCGGATATGATCTGTAATATTCCTATTTTGAATACATGGCATGCCGATAACTGCAGAGGCTTGCTCATAATCCGCCAATGGAACTATTCCATCCATGGCCCAAGCTTGTAGCCACTTCGAAAGGTATTTTTCTTCTCTGTTTGTTTCTGGAGGCCGGCTTAATACATACTCTGCCAATATTAGTCGTCCATTTGGTTTGAGCAGCCGTTTCGCTTCCTTAAAAAACGCAAGCTTATCTGTTATATAGACCACACTTTCTGCTCCCCAGATTATGTCAAAACTTTCATCTGGAAACGATGTCTTGGTAAAGTCTTCACAGTAAAAATTAGTCAAATCAAGCACGCCGGCCAATGCTGCGTTCCTTTTGCAACTGAGCACTTGTTTTTCACTCAAGGTCACCCCAGTTACTTTTGCGCCAAATCTTTTTGCTAAAAAAATCGATGACCCACCTACTCCGCAGCCGGCATCAAGAATATGCATGCCAGTCTGAACGCCCACTTCTTCAGCGATTTTTTCATTCATTCTGTTCAAAGATTCCCGGAAGGTTCTTACCTGTTCATCCCAATATCCATAATGCATAGCAAGACTCGTATTCAGATCCCATGCCCTTCGATAATGCACTTCTGTCCTATCATAATACTCGGCTATTTCATCAGAAGAGAACGAGGTTTTGGACTTTTTATTCATGGCATTTATTGTAATCAATCAAAAATGCACAATTCACAAAACTTACACTAATTTGTCATTGAAAATTGATGGCATGAGCACTAGTTTTGATGGCATGAAAGAGATAGCCTTCGACCGTATTTTTAACAAAGCCAACCTCGAGAAGGGTTTCGAAAAAGGAGAATATATTTCCTGCACTTTTCAACAGCTTATACTCACTGGTATGGATTTGGCCGATTCCCGCTTTGAAGACTGCCAATTCGAAAGATGCGATCTGAGCAATATTTCTCTTAAAAGCAGCTACCTCCAAGGCTGTGAATTTACAGATTGCAAACTGCTGGGCATTCGCTTTGATCTCTGTAATGTATTCGGACTGGACATGAATTTTGAATCCTGCCAACTCGATTTCTCCTCCTTCTTTCAGCTTAAACTCCCAGGAAAATCATTCCGCTCATGTAGCTTAAAAGAGTGTGACTTCATTGCCTGTGACCTCAGCAAAGCCAATTTCCAAGACTGCCAATTACAAGGTGCCCTATTTGAAGAAACCCAACTCAGACAAGCCGATTTCCGCGGTGCCGTAAATTACCTTATCGACCCAGATAAAAACAGCATCAAAGGGGCCCACTTTTCGAATCCAGAAGTTCTGAGTTTATTAGCGAAATACCAAATCAAGATTGACTAAGAGGCTCTGGGTAAGGGGTTACAGGTTAGAGCCTTGAAGGTAAATTAACGCTTTGGTTGTTCTTTCTTTCGTCTACACTGAGTACGCGATAAATCGCGCACCTACGACTTTGCTGGCTTATTCTACGATGCCGAATCCTCTCACCACCTTAAACTCAACCTGCTTCGTCCGCCATAGCTGATTCTGATAACTATGCAGGAGAAGCGTCGGTGGAAACCTAAACCTTGTTCTCTGACGATTTATTGCTAACTTTATGTCTGCAAGGCAATTTCGGCAAGGAATTCGCGGCATCATAAATTCAGACCTATTTTAAATTTTTCACTATGAAAAGCCAAAAAGAAAGTCAGCCAAAAAGGATGTTTCAGAATCCAATTCTTGAAACCCTCTCCATCTCGGGCCCTAAAATGATGAGCAGCTTTCACGCAATCATCATTTCCCTCCTCCTCTACATTGGTTCATCAAAAAACCCGTCACTTAACTGGGCATTAGGTATTTTACTTTTTGCAAGTGCCATGCTCACTTGGACCCTTGCCGAATACACTCTCCATCGCTATGTTTTTCATTTTATTAAGGATGACAGTAAGCTGGTAAAAGCATTTCATTATACGTTGCACGGGTATCACCATCAAGTTCCAGACGACGCCAACCGATTATTTATGCCCCCATTGCCAGCTATAATTATACTCTCGCTTTTTCTCGGGTTCTTCTATCTGCTGATGCAAGACCTTAGCTGGATATTCTTAGCCGGTTTTGATACAGGCTACCTCCTCTATTCTTGGGTGCATTATTCGGTGCATACACGCAAAGGCCCTTCCTTCTTGAAGCCATTATGGAAACATCATTATCTCCATCATTATAAGTACCCTGAAAAAGCCTTTGGTGTCTCTTCTCGACTCTGGGACCGTATCTTCTATACGATGCCGCCACAAGGTCCTTCTGGTCCGAGTAATGTGAAGGTGTCATGATTAATAGTTTTTAGTCAATAGGATAGGCTTAGACGGAGCATTCCATACATATCATTCACTATAAACGAATTTGTCGGCTTGCTCAAAAGTAGATTTGATCTCTTCATATAATTTAGGACATCTATAAGGAGTAATCAATTCTTTTAACCTGTTGTATTCTGTTATCCGTTCCTCATGATTCTCTGTATTCGTGAATATTTTTGCGAGCGTATCCCAAACGACTACTTTAATGATTAACTGACATGAACGGTCTGCTATATGAGTCGAGGTAAGTTCATCGAGTGTTTTCCATACCTCCTCCTCGACGGGCTCATAGATACAATCTTCAGCATCAATTCGCTTCATAAAATAGGTATAGCACCCGTCCTCTTGAAGTGACATATTCTGACGTTCATCCGATCCTGAGATTATATAATAGCCAGAACCATAATAGTATTGCAAGAGATCCATTTGAATCCGCTCTGAACGATTTAAATAGTTTTTCTCCGAAGGCTTTATCGCTATTTCCTTGCCTCCAGCTTCAAAAGAACTTGCCGTCCAAGGAATCCAAAAATCAGAGTCCATTATTTCAGAAGAGTCAGCCAGATGACCTAGTCCCTCTTCAAGCAATTTGGGATAATACCAATTAGAATTGAGTAATGAGACGTCAGCAATGGTAACATCACAACGGAAGCCTTCAGCCTTTTGGAGATAGAAAAAATAGTAACTGGTATTATCACCAGAGCTCAATACAAATGAATTCTTGGGACATCTTGAAAGCACAGCACGGTAAAAGCTTAAAATAGATGGATGAAGGCCTCTCCTAGCCTTCGCTTGTTCAAAGCAAATCTGCATGGAATCTAAGTTTCCTTTTGCCCAATATTTTAATGCTAGCGTACTCCATTCAGAAAACAGCTTAGATTGGATATCTAGAATAATCATTTCACCCTCATATATGGAGTCAATTTTTAGCGCCTTCTCCAGTAGTTCAGAGATGCGTAGCGTATTCTCCCAAGTATGAAATTGAATGAAATCCATTTCTTCTGGCTTATTCCACGCATGGGTATAAGCCAAGAGGTAATAGGCTTCTTGAAATTCTGGCCGAAGCATAATCTGCTCCTCTAATAATTGAATCTGACTATCTGCAGAAATGAGGGTAAAACCCTGCCTCATATTGGTTCGGCTCAAAGTCATTATCTCCTCATATTTCTGCGCCAAAGCTTGGCCAGTAACCAAACAAAATAGACCGCATAAGAAGAGTGAACGCAAACAATATTTCATAGGTTGTAATGTAAAAACATGGAGTATCTCTCTAAATCTAAAACCAAAGTAGGCTAAAACTTCAAGCAAAAAAAAGCTCCAAACGCCAAGGTCAACCTGGAATTTGGAGCTTTCTAAATTGGAATTTATTTAATCAATCACAACGCGGGCAGTACCCATGCTGTTTTCGGTATAAATCTTCACAATATAAACTCCTGTGGCTAGGCCAGTCAAGTTCACTTGAACCGTCTCCGTACCACCAGCAAGGATGCTCAATTGTTTTCCATTCACATCATAAACCTCAACATGGTCGATGATGGCAGCAGAAGCCAACTGAACTTGGAAATTTCCTTTGTTCGGGTTTGGATACACGTTTACTTTTTCTGCATTCACCTTACCAATGCTATTCAATTTGGCAGGACAGCCCGGTAAATCTAAAGCACAAACCACACGTGGAGCCAAGAAACCTTGAATGGTATCGATATACATCATGGCTTTTTCTTTGCTCATGTCTGGGTTATTGAACATGGAGTTGTTATGCGCTTCTTCACCTGCACCAGCATAAGGGAAATTGATGCTTTTCACGACAGTTGAATCCCACCATTCCCATGGAGATCCTTCATTGGCAAATGCCGGAGTTCTTGCATCAAGGATGAAAGGAAACAGTCCTTCATTTCCACCATTGATGGTTTTTGAGCGTGCAGACATAACATCTTGATAATCGCGGTTTTCAATCACTTCATTGATACCATAAAATGTTGCACTATCCTGTACTGCTTTTCCGCCAGCTGCTTGGTTGATTACCGTAACTCCAGTAGTTGGAACAATCACATTTCCATATTCATAAGGAGCAAAAGGGTCCATCACACAATGCATCGAGAAAATTGGCACCTCATTGCCATCCATCCAGCTAATATCACCCATTGCACCTCCGATATGGAAGGCTGCACTGATGTTGGCACTGTAAAAAGGATCGCCTGGTATATTCAATTGAGGAATTCCGCCAATGCCATTCCAGTCGCCAAACAAACCTGTATTTACCATTGGTGGATATGGGTCGGTGCTGTAACGAAATTTCTCGAGTTCAATTTCCTCTTGTTTATCTAATGCCGCATAAGCCAAGGCGATATAACCACCAGTGCCGAGACCGCCAAGCGCAATGCGAGAAGTATCAATTTTAAACCCTGCTGCATTCATTCTAAAATAGCGCACACAGTTTTTCGCATCTTGAATACCACGGTAGGTTGCTTGAAGCAATTGAGCGGTTGCCGTATCAGCATTCAATACGGTTGGATTCCAGCCAATGCGGTAATTCATGGCTACAGCCACATACCCTTTGCGGGCAAAACGACGGCACATTTCAACCACCGCGCTGTCTTCTTTATTTCCTGTTACTTGCTTATTGATGATAGGTGGTAAGAAAGATCCAGTATGCATGATAATGACAAGAGGACGTTTATCTACATTATCCCCTTCTGGCTCGTACACATCACAGAGGAGACCTTGCTTAACAACTGGTGGATTATTTGGTGGGATGATATTGACTGCCATATTGGAGTCGTAAACCACATTTTTGTACTCGGTTACCACGCTGAATTGATCCGTGATATACCGCTGAGCCATAGAAGAAAAACTCAAAAGAGCCAATCCCAAAGCCATGCTAATTCGTAACATTTTTTTCATATTCAATTGATTTTATCTTGGTGTAAACATACTATTATTTCCAATCATCAAGCTGGTAGGTGGCCGAAAAGTAGATCATCCGACCTACTAGTGGTCCGCCATACACTTGATAAACTCTATTATTTGTTAAGTTGCTAGCCCCTAGTTTAAAGGTGGTTTTCCAGGGAGAATAGAGGTAATTTAGTTGGGCATCCAATTGGTAATAGGTAGGGATTTCTCCCGTGAACTGAGGAGAACCCTCAAACAAGAAGCCTTCTACCCACCGGAAATTTACATTATAGCCCAAATCGCGAATTTCGAATTTCTTGCCTCTTATCTTAACATCTCTTCCATTGATGCCCAAGTTGAATTTATGCTTTGGAGTATTGTATGCAGGGATGATTGGATCATCGGTTCCTTTGGTATCCAGCACATTAAAGGTATAGTTCCCACTGAAGGAAAGGTAGTTTTTAAAATAATAGCTACTTCCAAAAGAAAGGCCTTGGGTAGTCACTAAATTAGTGGAGTTGGTGGTTACGCGAACGATACGCTGACTGGCAGGTGCATTCACTGAATCCAATTCGAGCTCTACGCCGATCACATAGCCAAGGAAATCCGTATACCAGCTATAATAGTATGAGACATCAATAAATAATTTTTTATCGATGATGGTTCGGTAGCCAATCTCGGCAGTCGTTACCCTTTCTGGTTTCACGGCCTCTACGTTAAAGTATTGAAGCAATTCTGGGTTTCTTGGGGTGCTATTTAAAAAATCTAAATACGACTGGGTGCTTACCAGGTTGCTATAACCTTCCAAATTCCCGAGCAAGGTGGCCCTACCTACATTCATATTAAAGTATTGATCGGTGAGGGTTGGATTACGAATTGCCGAAGAAAAACTCGCGCGAAAAGTATGCGTCTTCTTATTGTATACCCCACTGGCTGCTGGTGAAAATAATACCGGAAAGTTGATGTTTTTATCGACCCGCAAAGTGGCCGATAGCTTTAGTTTATTGTCGAGGAAATAACGTGCGGCGCCTAAATAAGCTCCAACTTCATAGTTCCTTACTTTCCTTCCGTTGGTATCAATAAAGATGGTACCCGCTGAGTTGGGCACGTACATTCTTCCATTTCCTCCAACCGTAAATTCCATATTCCACGATTTGGTATCGGTGGTATCCCATTGATATTGCCCTTGAAGATGATACAATGCAGATTTATCATAAAACAGAGAACCTCCTTGGGTGGTTAAGGTGGTAGTAGTGGCTTGAAAGGCTGAGTCAAATTCAGGAGTACCTGGGGTATACCGTTGATGTTGGCCCGATCCTGACACATAATAATCCGCATGATTTCGTGCCATTTCGTGCCATTTCGTAAGAGAGTCGTAGTAGTGGTTATAGAGAAAACTATCCCGTTTTTCTACCACTCCCGACTGAAGTCCAGGGAATCCCGGCAAGGCTCTTACGCGCGAGTCGATGTTCGCATTCCAATAATTCGCATAATCCTTTCCCCATTCATTATCGTTTTTTGCATTTCCTTGCATGATAAGGGCGGTCCGGTAAGCATCATAGGAATTCCCCGCATCTTCATTAGTGGAATAGGCACGAATAAAAAACTTGCCTGGCTTTTGCCATTCTATTTTATGCTGGTAAAAAACGATGTCTTTTAAGCTGAGCCGGTTATCGCCTTGGTATACGGTGGTTCCATAGCCAAAATTGAAAGCATAAATCAAACGACTGCTATCTTCCATCATATAATGTGCCTGCATGTTGCTCTTAACATTCCGCGTATTGTAGTTTACCAGATATCGTTCTTCATAGCCACTACGGTAATAGGCCCCAAGTCCAGGAGTAGCCAATTGTCCGCGGCGATCGTTGAGGCGATTATATTCATCTCCATACCGATTCACCGCATCCCAACCTCCTGCATTAATCATATCACTTGGCGATTGAGGAGTGGGAGTTAAATTATTCGCTTGCCAATCATTGGCCTGCATATAGAATAGGTTCACTTTATAGGCAAATCGGGGCTTCCCTTTCTTGTCGTTAAACACTTGAGCCCAGCGTACTGCCGATTCTACCAAATTACGTTCTCCGCCTTTGAGTGTTACAATTAACCCTGGTGTGGTAAAAGGATCTTTGGTTTGCATAGCAATGACCCCGTTGAAGGCATTCGGACCATAAAAAGCAGAACTGGCACCGGCAATAATATCCACCCGCATCACATCCAACTCAGGGGAGCCAAGAAAATTTCCTAGTGAAAAATTTAAGCCTGGAGCTTGATTATCCACTCCATCAATCAGCTGTAAGCTACGTACAGGTGAGGTGCTATTAAATCCTCTTGTATTGATGACCTTAAACCCAATACTTGCGGAAGAGATATCGACTCCTTTCAAGTGTGAAAGTCCGTCATAAAAATTGGCGGCAGGAGTTTGCTTAATGGCAATGGCATCTAAAGTCTCCACCGTCAATGGCGCTTGTTTCTGACGCTGGGTTACGCGAATATCTGTTACCACAGCCTCATCCAAAATCTTGGAATCCTCTTTGAGTAATATTTTTATGGATGATTCAGCTTTCGAATAGCTAATTTCTTGATCCACATAGCCTAAATAGGTGAATACCAGAGTTACAGGAAACGGACCTGTATAGTCCAATTCAAACTTCCCATCGATATCTGTTGTTATCCCTGCTGTACCACCTTTTACCAGTACAGTGGCTCCTATCAATGTTTCTTTGCTTGAGGCGTCGAGCACCACCCCGCTGAACTTGTCGGCTATAGAAATAAAAGGAAAAAGTAGGGCACCAACAAAGAGTAAAAGTTTGGTCACAGGCAGGTTTATTTGGCGCTAAAATAAAGAATTTCAATGAGTCAGAAATAAAAAAAGCCAGACAATGTCTGGCCTTCCCCCTTTGTGGCTTTTTCTCGCGTTTATCTCGCCGCTTTAACCAATCCACGGTCGAATGCAATTTTCACCAAATGAGTGGCTTTTTTCACATTCAATTTACGCATGATATTGGCTTTATGCGTTTCAACAGTACGCGAGCTAATAAGTAGGCGTTCTCCAATTTCTCTGGCCGAAAGTCCCTCTGCAAGCATTTGCATGATTTCTACTTCCCTGGCACTTAGTCCAGCTTGTGACTCCACCGGTGGGCGGCTAGCAATCATCTTTAATACTTGTGGCGCATAGAATTTCTGACCGCTTGCTACGATGCGAATCGAAACAACCAACTCATCAAGACTACAGCTCTTCATTTGGATACCGTCAACATTATAATCTACCGCCTTTAGCACATGCGCAGAATCTTCATTCTGAGTAAGTAGCATCACGCGTAGATTTGGATTTTGACGTTTGATTTTCTGAATGAGGGCAACCCCATCAGCATCTCCCAATGAAACTTCGGTTAGAACTAAATCAGCCCCGGATTTTTCAGCGGATTTAATCAAAGCGGCACCGGTATCAACAACCTGTTTCACTTCAATTCCATCCTGCTGGTTTAGAGCCAACTCCAAGCTGTCTGACAGCAATCGTTGACCATCTGCAATGATAATTTTAATAGATCTGCTCATATCTGTTAATTTAGCGCTAAGTAAAACAATTTATAGCAAGAATGCCAGAAGATTCCCCAAAATTCTTACACAAAAAAGGAAATTTCTTTAAATATACGCTACTGATTCAACTCTATGAAATAACGACTACGTGTTACTTCCCGACGAGTCTCCGGATTCATAAACTTCCAATTCAATTGTGTAATTGGAAAAAACTGCATGCTATCCATCACTGAAAAGGAAATGTCTTTATCCCTCATCGCCTTTAGTCCATTCTTATTCGTATAGATATAGATATGATCAGGTTCTAGCATATCCTCGCTCGATTCATATCCGTAACGAGGTACCCAGCGATCTTGATAGAAGTCTAAAGAATGTGAAGCACCTGTTTTATAAAAATACAATTTGCTTCTTGGTGTTTTAATCGCATCATAATAATCGCTGACATGTTGTCCTCTTTGGTATTGAAGTAACTCAGGGTAAAAATAGCCATTCATCACTGCAAAACAGAACACGACTGTTCCTGCTAATCCAAAAGATATTTTATGCGTAATCCCTCGCCAAAAAAACAATATTGCCGGAATAAGTGCCATAAAAGCCCAGGTCCACTTGCTTGGAAATACCTGCACCATTATCCAAGTAACTAGCACAAAAACAACGACTTGGAAAAACACAGAATAAGAACGCCATGAAATCAGCCAGCCGCCTTTGATGCCTTGCCAACGAACCAATAAACTAGCCGCAAGGACAGAGGTAAATGGAATAACCACATAGATATAGTGATTCAGCTGGTAACCCGACTTCGACAAAGCCATAAGTGGAAGGATAAAAGCAAAAAATGTCATCCATTCTTCTCCTTGCTTTGCCTTAAATTTATTTATCACCAAGGCCTTTAGCTTTTGTACAAAGGCAATTAGAAATAAAGGAGTCCAAGGAAGAAAGGCCCAAAAAAACGTAGTAGTTAGAAAGAATGGTCCAGGGTTATTCGAAGAGGCTGTCGCCCAAATACTGTCCCCAGTTAAACGTCCAAAGCTCTGGGTCCAGAAGAAAAATTTCAATCCAGAAACACCTTGTTCACCGTTTACCCAGGCATAGGGATTTCGATCGAATTGCTGGTATAAACCAACACACATGGGCAATAACAATACGCCAACGATGCCCAAGCCCAGAAACCATTGCCATTTGAAGAGAAACTTCCAGTCTCTGCGCATGAGTACATCACCCCCTAAGGCCAAAGCCGGGAAGACGAGTCCTAAGGGCCCTTTTGCGAGCATACTCAAACCAATGCCAATAAAGGCCCAGACAAAGGCCGACTTACTGCCCTTATCGCGGTAGAGCACCAATTGGTAAACCGAAAATATCAAGAGATTGATAATGAGCGTATCGGTACGGATATCATTATTAAAGATGAAAAAAGCTACACTACTTGAGTACATCAAGGCGGCCCAATACCCTGTTCGCTCCCCGTAAAAATGTTTGGCAAAACGAAAGGTGCTCACTACCCCGAGAATAGAAAAAAGGACACTTGGCAGTTTATAGACGAAATCGGAGAATCCAAAAACACCCATAAATAAGCCAGAGAGCCAAAATAACAAGGGTGGCTTATCCAAATAATTGATGTCCCGATGAATCACTTGCAAGAAGGATTGATCCTGCCACATCTGCTTGGAAATTGATGCATATTGCGCTGCATCTACTTCCATAACGGGAACAAACATACCCATTCCTACTACTACCGCAATTACTGCGAAGAGAAAATAAAATAGCTGCTTTTCTTTCTTCTCCATGCCTATTTTGGTGCTAAACGGAAAAGCACCAGTCCGATGATGAGGTAAACTATATTTGGCAACCACACGGCCAAAAGTGGTGAAATATCCCCTGCATAGGCAAAGGTAAAGGTAAGTTGACTTAAAAAGATAAAACTAAAAGCGAGACCTAGGCCAAACCCGAGATGCATACCTCTACCCCCCTTCACTTTCCGCGAAGCGATACTAAAGCCTATGAGCGTTAAGATAAGGGTTGAGAATGGCATGGCCAATCGCCGGTATTTTTCCACGAGGTAAAACTCAATTTTTTCAGCACCACGCATTCTTTCTGCCGCTATAATATCATTGAGTTTAGGCGTATTATAAATTCCAACATCGTCCTTTCTGAGAAAAAATTCCTGCGGATTAAATACAATATCAATATCCCGTTCAGCTCCTTTATTGAGCACTTCTTCTTCCCCAAATATTCGTTCAGAAAAATTTTCTACATGCCATTTACCTGAATCCATATTATAGGAAAAACGCTCCGCAGCCAGGCGATATATCAATACGCGGTTATCAAATTCCTCTAGTGTGAATTTATAGCCTATCGAATCTTTCTTATTAAAATTATCGATAAACATATAGACTCCTGGAGAAAGCTGACGATGCACATTACGTTGCCAATGCTCCTCATTTCGACGTCCATTGATGTATTGATTTTCGAAATCTACCTTCTGCGCATTGCAATAGGGAATAATCCACGTATTCATAAAGAAACTGAGCACGGCCAGCATCGACGCGGCAATCATAAAGGGCCTAAGCAATCTACGAAAACTGACTCCCCCAGCCAACATGGCTACAATTTCACTGTTCAGGGCCAGCCTAGAGGTGAAGAAGATTACTGCAATAAAGACAAAAAGATTATTGAAGAGGTTATAAAACCAAGGAATGAAATAAATATAATAATCGAAGATGAGCTGATAGGTGCTGGCGTTATTCTGAATAAAGTCATCGATCTTTTCTGCCAAGTCTATTACAATCGCCACCAGACTAATAAGCCCCAACGCGAAAAAGAAGGTGCTCAAAAATTTGGAGATGATATAACGGTCGAGGCGTGTTAGCATGATCAGCGTCTGAATGTCAATTTCTGAACCATTTCTGATTTCCAGCTCGAGAAATCACCTGCCTCGATATGCTTTCGTGCCTCACCAACCAGCCAGAGGTAAAATTTTAGGTTATGGACACTGGCTATTTGGGCTCCTAATATTTCCTTGGCCACAAAAAGATGGCGCAGGTATGCTTTGCTATAATCGGGAGTGATGGTCTCATCTACCGGTGTAAAATCATCCTCCCAGCGTTTATTTTTTATATTGATGATACCCTCCGCGGTGAACAACATCCCATTGCGTGCATTTCGGGTTGGCATCACGCAATCAAACATATCAATACCCAAGGCAATGCACTCTAAAATATTCGCTGGAGTTCCAACACCCATTAAATAGCGGGGTTTGTCCTTCGGTAAGATATCCGTCACCAACTCGGTCATTTCATACATCATCTCGGCAGGCTCTCCAACACTCAATCCACCAATGGCATTTCCTGCCTGCTCTCGCGATGCAATGTATTCGGCCGACTCTTTCCTTAAATCTGGGTAGACACTGCCCTGAACGATGGGAAAAAGCGTTTGTTTGTATCCATACAAAGGGTCATGACTGTCCATATCGGCAATACAACGGTCAAGCCAACGATGGGTCATGTGCATCGAGTCGCGGGCATACTTTTTCTCACAGGGATAGGGCGTGCATTCGTCAAAAGCCATCACAATATCTGCCCCAATATGCCGCTGAATATCCATCGCTTTCTCTGGGGAGAAGAAGAGTTTGCTCCCATTAATATGACTTCGAAACTCTACTCCTTCTTCTTTAATCTTCCTATTTTGGGCGAGGGAAAAAACCTGGTAACCTCCGCTATCGGTAAGGATAGGCGCCGTCCAATTCATGAACTTATGCAGGCCACCTGCTTGCTTAAGAATTTCTTGTCCAGGACGCAAGAAGAGGTGGTAGGTATTTCCCAAGATTATTTTCGCTTCAATATCATTTTTAAGCTCTGTCTGGCGTACGGCTTTCACCGTTCCGGCAGTCCCTACTGGCATAAAAATAGGCGTTGGAATATCGCCATGATCGGTGCGCAAAACACCTGCACGGGCCTTCGAATTGGGGTCTTGTGCGCTTAGAGTGAATTTCATCGGAAAGGCAAACTTAATGTATTCAGGCTGATTGCGTTAAACGCTTGCCTTATTCGAAATGGAATGAAAGGGTAAATACACGTGGAAAGATGGAAGCCAATCCTTTGGTATACACAAAATCATCGGCAACAAGCATATTGTTCACGCTCTGTGAAAATTTCAATTCAGGCGATAGATTAAACATCGGAAAATAAAGATCCATGCCTATTCCAACTTCATAGCTATACATGTTTTTGCCCAAGGCAACCACCGGATCATTCAAACTTCTTGGCGCATCGACATTCGAGGTCAAGTCGTAAGTATATTTAAATCCACCAATAAAATAGAATCGTGTGTTCCAGTGGCGTTCTGATTTAATTTTAACTTGGAGTGGAAACTCCAGATAAACACTTTCTATTTCTGCTCGGCGATTGCTTGCTGAGTTTTCAAAATCATAATAGATATTACGCTGAGCGAAGGAGATCGATGGACCAAGGAAGCGTAAGTTCATGTACTTGCCCATTTTTAGGTCGACCACCGCTCCCAGTCCAAACCCCGCAAAAGGTTCCTGACGAATATTCTTCAGGGTATCGATCATTAAATAGTTTTCAGATGTATTCATCTGCATCAAGTTATACGTGCCATGGAGGGTGAACCCAAAATGAAGGATTCGGTTGTCAATCTGTGGCCTATTTTGTTGCGCACTAAGATTAGTCAGCGACAAAACAAGCACGGCGACGAGCCCTATTTTTCTGCCGTATACAGGGAGCATATTCCAAATGTCAAAGGTTGAT
>CAZUIT010000047.1:0-17568 GCA_964620355.1 uncultured Burkholderiales bacterium
CGTTCCAAATGTTGTTCGGATTGGATTTGATTTTTGATGGTGGAATCGGCCATAACGGGCGTTGGTGTAACACCCAAATCCGGAGACCCGGCATTCACCCAAGCGGTATACCAAAGGCATCCAACAAAATAGGTGGCTCTGCGCATGCGGCGTTCAACCATGCCGGAGAGCTTGTCGTGATAGGCTTTGGAATATTCTTGGGAATAGACCTTCACTAGGCCGTTGCCTTTTTCTTCGAAAGCATACTTTTTTTCTTCAGGGAATTCCTTGCTCAAGTCTCTTTCAAAGGACAAAACAGAATCTCTAGCGGCACAACTTTCTTCAAAAACCTCCCAAATGAGGGAATTGATATGGGCGACATATTCTGCCTTGCCGACATAAAAATCATAGTCATCCGCAAATAATTCAGGGAGACGGGATTCCCAAAAACCGTGGATGCCTTTTTGATTGGTGAGCTGTCCGTTATAGTTTAATGTGCTGTGAAGCGGGACACATAAATCGGCCGCATAATGACCAATTTCCGCGCTTTGTTTCAAAATCGCATCCGGATCTTTTTTCGCAAAAGCCTCTTCCAATCGCCACATCATTCGCTCTAAATGCCAGGGACCAATTCCATATGCCTTTAGGGTGTCTTCCGAATATTTTGCCACCGCATCTTTCCAGTAATGAGGAATGGTATCCAAAGGAACGGCCAGCTCATAATGATCCGCATCGAGGTAATGCCGTGGTGCTTCTTCCTCTACACTATAGCGTCGCTTATCGGGATCCACTGAATGCTCAACCAAGTAGTCGACATTGGCCTTATAGAAGCCCATCATTTCGGTGGGTAGGGTATAGATGGCTAATCGGTTGATGCTTTTGTGGCCGTAAAAACCCCAGGAAAGGGTGATGATAAGGATGAGACTTCCGCCTACGCTGAAAAAGCTACGGCGGACAGGAAGGCTGAGGTTAAGGTTGAGATTGAGCCTTATTTTATGGAAAAACTGTTTCACTGGAGAAAGTTAGCGAAAGACGGTCAGACAGCCAGATGCTTAGACAACAGACAAGAAGATTTTACAGAAAAATGACATTGGATACTAGTAAGACTAACAAATCATAATTCACAAATCGCAAATTCAGAATCCCTCTATCATCCTGCGTACCACATTCTTCGGGATTGCTCCTTCGTACAGAATTTGATACATTGATTCAAGAATAGGCATATTCACTTCCAGCTTCAAAAGGATTTCATGCATCGATTTGGTGGCATAATATCCTTCGGCAATCATGTTCATTTCCATCTGTGCAAATTTGACCGAATAGCCTTTGCCGACCATCATGCCAAACGTACGGTTGCGGCTAAACTGCGAATAGGCTGTTACGAGGAGGTCGCCTAGATACACATGGTCGTTTACGTCACGTTTCATCGGACTGCATGTTTCTAAGAAGAAATCCATCTCCTTTACGGCAAAAGTCATTAAAACTGCTTGGAAGTTATCGCCATACCCGAGGCCGTGACAAATGCCGCTCGCAATGGCATAAACATTCTTTAAAACCGCTGCATATTCCGTTCCGTAAAGATCGTTGCTGGTGGTGGTTTTTAAAAAGCGCGACTCAAGAATATTCGCTAGCTTTTCAGCTGTTTCTATGGAGCCTGATGCAATTGTTAGGAAGGATAGTTTTTCAAGTGCTACCTCTTCAGCATGACAAGGACCGCCTATTACCAGTAAATCCTTTTCCGGCATCTTGAAACGGTTCTTTAAAAAGGCACCTACCACTTCAAAGGTCTGTGGAATCACCCCTTTTATAGCTGAGGCCACTAATTTCCCTTCGAATGCATTGTCGGGAAGTTCTTCAAGCTGGGCAAACAAAAAAGCACTCGGAATCGCCAGGATAATGAGTTTCGATTTCTGAACAGCTTGGGCCAAGTCATTGGTAATATCCATCGACTCGGTAGGCAATAAAACGGAGCTGAGGTAGTCTGGATTATGACGGAATTTCCTCAAGTGTTCGGCCGTTTCTTCCCTGCGCACCCACCAAGTGAGTTCCACCATATTCGCCGCAGCTTGGTCACTGATTAACTTTACCAAGGCCGTGGCCCAACTACCGCCCCCTATAACTGTTACCTTCAATCCTTTTTCTTCTTATAGACCTCGCTTTTGCTCTTCTTCTCCACCAATTCCCCATCCTTCAAGCTACGCGAAACTACACTATATGGACCGCTTATGATATCCTTTTTTTCTTCCAACCCTGATTTGATTTCAATATAACGGCTGTCTTGTACCCCCGTTTTTACTGGAACCATCACCGCTTTCCCGTTCTCAAAAAGGAATACGACTTCCTCTTTTTCATCCTCTTTTCCTTCTTCTTTTTCAACGGTAGAATCCGACTTCACTTCGCGCAAAGTCACCGCTTCAATTGGTACGCTAATCACGTTGCTAGCCGACTTGGTGCGGATATCCGCCATACCCGACATCCCGGGCAAAAAGGGAGATGCTTTGGTTGGGTATAATTCGAGCAAGTCATCATATGATGAACGGAGTAGTGTTATTTTTACTTCGAAATTGGTCACCTGGTCCGTGTTTCCTGTCACTCCCAAATTCTTGGCAGAGTTGGCTACCTCTTTTACAATACCAATAAAGGTTCGATCATCATACGCATCGACTTCAATCTCGGCTGTGTCGCCAACCGTTACACGAATAATATCACTCTCGCCCACATCTACGCTCAATTCCATGGTGGTGAAATCTGCAATACGCAAGAGTTCAGTTCCTGTCATTTGAATGGTTCCAAGCACACGCTCTCCCTTTTCGACGTTCAATTTCGAAACGATACCATCCATTGGAGCGAAGATGCTGGTGCGGTTTAAGGTTTTTTGTTCACCACTCAAGGTCGATTCCAAACTTTTCACAGTATAGCTTGCTGCATCAACCGAACGCCTTGCTGCTTCCAACTCTCCTCGCGCACTAACAAATTCCGTTTCGGCTTGTTCGTATTCAAGAGAAGAAATCACTTTGTCGTCAAAGAGTTTCTTGCTGCGAGCGAAAGATGTCTCTGCTTGTTTATACCGCGCTTCAGCTTGTTGAACCCGTGCTTTTGCTGAAGCTAAGTTTGCCTTGGCATTGTTTACTGAGGCACGTGCTCGTTCAACATTACTCTCTGAAATATCAGGATTCACCTGAAGCAGCAAATCGCCCTTTTTCACGGAATCGCCTTCTTTGATATAGAGCTCGATAATTTCACCCGACACTTCAGAAGAAATTTTCACTTCTACCTCCGGCTGTATTGTTCCATTCGCTGTAACGGTTTCAATCAGATCACGCTTTTCGGTCTGCTCGATGGTTACAAATACCTTCTCTTTGCGGCTGTTAACCATCACAACGAGAACGATGAGGACCACAACCAATGCTGCCCCAATCCATAACCAGGTTCTATTTTTTGACTTTGCCATTTGCGGTAAAATTAGTTCTGCTCTGGATAAACAGAGCCATTCTTATAAAAATCAATGATTTTGTAACGAAACATGAGCTCGTATTTTGCCTGCACATAATTCGATTGTGCCGTAATTTTATTGTTCAGGATGATGCGGTATTCGACATCGCTAATCAACTTTTCATCCTTACGCTTCTCGGCATAGAGCAAACTTGCTTCTTGTGCTTCGTAACTCGCCTTGCTCGCTTCATACCTTGCTTTTGCTGCAATGTATTCATTAAATGCTTGAGCCACATTTCTTTGTACTGTATTATCGGTAATCTCTTTATTGAGAACCGCGTTTTTATAACTGATCTCGGCACGTTTTACTCCAGCCTGGGTAGAATAGCGATTAAAAATAGGGATGGATAAACTTAAGGCTACCGTTTGTCCGAAGTTGTTATTCCACTGCTGTCCGAACGGTGTTGTTTCGGATCCCGTAATATTTGGCAAAGGATTCAAGGCTATAGGATTTCCATTAGCATCATAGTATTGTTGATAGATGAAAGGGGTACCAAGATTGGGTGTAATGGCTTGATCAGAAAACAAGGTTCCAACATTCCCTGTTAGGCTTAGTTGCGGATAATAGGCTCCTTTTGCTACTTTCCATCCATAATTACTCGCTTCTAAACGATTTTGGGCGGCCTTCAATTCAGGAGCATGCGCACGGTACATGGAATAGAGATGTCCCGAACTCATCACATTAGCATCTGGGACGGTATCTATAGCCGGGATTTGAACATCATTGCTGTCTGGCGAAAGTTCAAGCAGCTGAAACAAAGTTACCCGCGCCATTAATTCT
Organism: uncultured Burkholderiales bacterium; assembly: GCA_964620355.1. Lineage (GTDB taxonomy): Bacteria > Bacteroidota > Bacteroidia > UBA8524 > UBA8524 > UBA8524. Next base: position 4,253 of record CAZUIT010000047.1, read on the forward strand.
TGATTATTGGCATTCACTACGCTGAGGTTATCATTGGCCAACTGGGCTTTCATTTCTAATACCGACGATTCAGCAACGCGTCCAGCTTCATAATATTTCTGCGCTCGGTTCAGCTGAAGTTGGGTGGAAGACATTTGCTCCTGGTTGATTTTAACCAACTCCTTAGCAAAAAGTACCTGCAAGAATGCGTTGGCAATATTCATCCCGATATCATTCTTGGCCACCTCTTCATCAAAGCGTGATGCATAAACATTCTGCTTCTGTTGTGCGATAGAATTATGAATTTGAAAACCATTAAAAAGCACCAATGACGTGGATAAGCCAAAACGCCAGTTGGCTGAATTACGCTGAACATTCGCATTGGTTAGAGGGTCGATGGACCGTCCGAAATTATAGCTATTATTTACCGAACCATTCAAGTTAGGGTACCTTCTGAATTGCGCTTCTTTTAGTCCGATTTCAGCTTGCTTCACGCTCAAATTCTGCTGCTTCAGCGAGAGGTTATTAGCAATGGCATATTCGAGGCATTCATCGAGGCTCCATAGTTTTTGGGCAGGACTGCTAATCGCTATCAAAGAGAGGAGCAATAAGGCAGTAAGACGTATCTTTGCTTGGAACATACTGAGGGTATTGTTTTGAGCAAAGAAACAAACTCCCAGCTACACTTCAACTTAGGCATCGATAAAAAGAAATAATGTATCGGTATACAACCCCAGGATTTGTTCAGAGCATGGACCCCTTCCTCACCTGGAAGATGAAAAAGGCTGAAAAGCATCGTCTTTATCTAACATTCGATGACGGTCCACATCCAATAATAACACCCTGGGTGCTCGAAACTTTGCGTACTTATAATGCCAAGGCAACCTTCTTTTGTGTGGGAGCTAATGTGGAGAAATACCCACAAGTATATCAGCAAATTTTGGATGAGGGCCATCAGGTTGGCAATCATACCTTCCATCACCTTAAAGGCTGGGAGGTTTCCAACGAAGAATATTTTGCGGACATCGATGCCTGCGCGACGCTGGTTAATTCAAAACTCTTTCGTCCGCCTTATGGAAAAATCACTCCTTCCCAAGCCTTAAAACTGAGAAGAGACGGCTATAAAATTATCATGTGGAGCGTATTGTCTCGCGACTTCGAACCCGAATTGGATAAGGAGGAAAGCGTCAATGCGGTAAAACAAAACAGTGACGACGGGTCAATTTTGGTATACCACGATAGTTTGAAAGCGGAAGAAAATTTACGGGCGATGCTCCCACGAATTTTAGCCCATTTTAGTGAACGCAATTTTGAATTTGTTGCTTTATGATTTTTCTCTATAGCCTAATCATTGCGGGGCTTTCACTCCATCTCATCTCCTTTCTGGCAATTTTTATACGCGGAAGAAGGTTACCAGAGCTGCAAGAATTCCCAAAGATTAGCATTTGGGTGGCTGCAAGAAATGAGGAGGACAGCATCATACCTTGTCTCGAAAGTCTAGCGCAACTCGATTACCCACAGGACCAAATCCAAATTCTTATTGGCAATGATGGAAGTGATGACCGCACAGAAGAATTGGTGCGCGAGTTCATTCTCGGGAAACCCAATTTTCAACTTATTTCCATCAACGAGCGACTAGGCAAGGCCGAGAAAAAAGCGAATGTCTTAGCTCAGCTCGCCCATGCCTCAACGGGCGACTATTACCTCGTTTGCGACGCAGATATCCGAGTAAAACCTAGTTGGGCCAAGGAAATGGTACGGCATTTCAGCCATGGTATTGGTGTTGTTTCTGCCACTACTCTCATTGATGATTTGAGCCTCTTCGCCAAAATGCAGCGCTTTGACTGGCTCTATTTTATGGGCTTGATAAAAAGCGCCGCCGGACTTGGAATCCCCTGCACTGCCGTGGGGAACAATATGGCCGTTAGCAAGGCAGCCTATTGGGCAACGGGTGGTTATGAAAATATCGAGTTCTCAATCACCGAAGACTTCAAACTCTTTCGTGCCATTTTAGACCAAGGTTATGGATTTCGCCATCTATGCAATGCCAAGAGCACCTCAGTATCTGCAGCGGCACCTGATTTAAAAACCTTATTGCAGCAAAGAAAACGTTGGCTTGAAGGAGGAAGAGATTTGCCGCCTTATTGGAAAGTGATAATTGGTCTTTATGGAAGTTTAAATCTTAGCTTATTGATACTGGTCTTCTTTCATCCATGGCTTGCTTTATTTCTCGTGTTTTGCCGGGTGATGCTGCAGTTCCTCTTCATTCAGAGGCTTTTCTATAAAATTAAGGAAGCGCCGCTTACCTTTCTGCTCATTCCATATATGTTCTATTCTGCCTTTATCTCTGCGACAACCGCATTAGGGTTTTTGCTGCCACGGGGAAAAGAATGGAAGGGAAGAAAATACAGCTAGGCAACTTTTTAATCTTTTCATGAGACATCCAATAAACCCACGTCATGAAAACAACCTTACTCACCCTTCTGCTGTTTATTTTAGGAATAGCGAGCAGTCAACATGCCTCGGCGCAAATGCCCTATGGATTAAAGATCCACTTCTATGATCTCAACCAACAACCGTACACGGATTCAATCCCTGTGCTCTTAGTGAATACGGATAGTAATAATGCAAATCCGTATACAAGCAATACAGGAGGTGGTACGTATCAAGGTAGTACTCACAAAGATTCCGGATTTATCAGCTCAAGCTATGCTGACTCCTTAATTTCGATTCATTATTTCGTTTGCGGACAATGGTTAAAGATCGACACAATATTTCCATCCATTCATCACCCAGGGGTTAATGGCCGTTGGTTGAGTATCGGTTTGCAAGTTCCTTGTTATGTGCAGTGTAACGCTGGATTTTCAATGAGCTATCCAAATGATTCAATCAGCATTAACCGCTCGTATTATGCAAATTATTCGACAGCAAACCTCCAGCACTTTTGGAATTTTGGCGATGGACATACTGCCACTGGAAGCCAAGTTTATCACCAACATACAGCAATAGGAAACTATACAGTTACCCATATTGTTTGGGATTCTACGCGTAACTGCACCGATACAAGTACTGCGGTAATATATGTGCGCCAAAATTGTAATGCTGCCTTTGCGATTACATCCATGCAAAATGGGAAATTCAATTTTGCACCATCTAATATCTTGCCCAATTACACGCATATATGGAAAATGGGAGATGGAAGCGTGTATACAAATGATTCTGCCTTTAAGCATCATTACCGAATTAGCAGTCCATATGAAATACCTATTACTCATATTGTAGAATCTGCAGGACAATGCAAAGACAGTATTATCAAAACCATAAAGCATTTGCAAGGCACCACGAGCATTGCGAGTAATGCATTAAATTTTAAAACATTAACAATTCAACCATCAAATAATATTGACACTTTTGTCTATGCTTTTGGTGATGGCGACACCATAATAGATGCCGGAATAATTCATCATATCTATGCTCAAGCAGGAAGCTATACAGTGACAGTTCAAGACTTGCACTCCTTCCATAATCCCTTAAGCTTAAACATTTGGGTCTTCAATAATTGTGCTTCCAATTTTTCCGTGAATATTGACTCGCTCTTCCGTATAAAAATTACAGTAAGCAACCTCAATAATAATGTCCGCCATATTATTGGCAACGATACGCTCTACGGAAGCCCTGCGTATTATGTATTCAATACTGGGGGAATGCAAACAGTTTATCATGAAGTTCTGGACTCGATAGGTAATGCAATATGCCAAGCTATTAGCTACCCCTACTTTTCAACCTGTGGATACGATTATTCGAATCACTGGTCAGATACGTTATGGGGAACCGTTTTATTTAATAATTCAAATACAACCGCTTTCGGTAGCTTGAAGGTGTATTTAATTGAACACGATCAAACAGCAAATACACTAACTGCCATTGATTCTGCCACACTAATAGACAGCATTAGTCAAGGCGATTTTTATTTTATGAATCTATGTGATACCAGCAAACAGTATTTGGTGAAAGCCGCCCTGCTACCGAGCTCAAGCATCTATTCAAACTTTTTACCAACTTATGGCAATCAATCTAGTTCTTGGTCGGGAGCCAATTCCTACCCTGTTGGTACAGGGGTTTATATTGATATGATTTCCGGCACAAATCCAGGTGGACCAGGATTCATAGGCGGATTAATTAGTCAAGGTGCCAATAAGAAGTTTAAACCGCTTGATGGCGTTCAGGTAAATCTTTTTGATGATGCGAATAATCCGGTGGCCTATACCATGAGCAAAGATGGTGGCAAATACGAATTCCCAAATCTGGCTTATGGTAACTATGTTGTGGTGGTTGAAGAACTAGGAAAAACTTCTGCTTCGTATTCAGTAACTCTTGACCCAAATAACCAAAAGTTTGAAACTGGAAATTTTGAGGTGAACTCCACCTATGTAAGTTTATTAAGTACAGGTATCCAGAAACAAGAACTAAGTTCAGGGCTCTATCCAAACCCTTGCTTCGATGTTCTAATTATTGATTGGATCGATGAAAATGGAGACCAAGTTGAAGTATCTTTCTATGGATTAGATGGAAAATTACTCCAAACCATCCAGCTCAAGAAAGAAGGAAAAGCCACGCAAATTGATGTGAGTGAGCTTCCTAAAGGACTATACTATCTACGAATTATAGGTGAAAAGGGACAATCCTCACACCTGATTCAAAAACTGTAAGTCATTTTATCGAATACTTTTCATACGTTAAACCCAGAGACTCGTGACTATCACGGGGCTCTAGGTTAATACGTAAAAATAACAGCGCAGATATAACCGACATCCTTTGCATCCTTGCCAGAAAATCATTCATCTTAACATTGAAGTATACTCCCCGATTATGAAAAAATTTATCTTACTACTCACACTCTTCGGTGCATTTATTTCAGCACAAACAAGCAGCGCCCAAATGCGTTGTGATACCCGAATTACATTCAAAGACAACGCAGGAAAGAATTTCTACCCAATTCCGCTTGTTGTCATTACCCATACAGATTCTGCAACGCATAGCAGCAGCCCTATTCTCAATTTTATGGGGGTTAAACAATGGACCTTCAACTATCTCGATTCGTTTACACTGGATACCAGTCTTCAAGACACTGCTTTCACAGTAAATTATTTTGTCTGCGGCCAGTGGTATAAAATTGACACTTCTTATACCAAGGAGTATCCCAATTCTAGGGAGAGAGAATTGAATATGACCATCAATGTTCCTTGTGAGCGCCCCTGCGACGCTGGTTTTTATATAAGTGATTACCGCGCTCAGTACTGGGATGAATACAATTTCTATGCTGGGCAAACGGGTAGTGAAATCTATCATGAATGGCACCTTGGCAATGGCGTTGTGAGTTACTCTGAAAACCCGATAGCCACCTATGATACGGTAGGCACAGTATATATCAAACATATTATGCGCGATACGTCCCGCAGTTGTGTGGATAGCAGCATTCAAAGTATCATCTTCGCGCCTGCATGCAATGCGAATTTCTATTACCAAGACAAAGGATCAAATACCTATGAACTCACTGCCATAGATAATGGAAGCTCTTATTCGCATGAATGGATAATAGACAATGTTTCAGTTGGCAATGGCGAACGCTATTCACATATTTTCACCACTCCTGGTTACCACACCATTCAACACATTAGTTCTTATGGATCACAATGTTCAGAAACTGAAACGAAAACCATATATGTCTCTGCAGGAAGTTGCTATATAAAACTGAATACAACTAAATCGTACAGGCAGGTAACCTTCATGCCTGAACTACTCAATATTCCTTATCACTATGATTTTGGTGATGGCGATACGGGTACATACACAGGGGTATTCACTCATTTGTATCCAATGCAAAATGCAAACTACCGTGTCAGAATCAATGACGCATACCGCTTATGTAATGAGAATACCTTCTTTATCAACATTGTATTAAACTGCAATGCACGATTCAGTGTAAGCAATCCAAGTAGCTTTACTATGCATGTAAGCCGGAGCTATAATTCTCCATTATCGAGTCGTTTTCGTCTTAGTACCGGAGACACCATTTCCGGAAACTCTGGAAACTTTACGATTACCACACCAGGAAGGTATTTTGTAGACCATGATATGTTCGATGGACAAGGAATTGTTCAATGCCATGAGGTAAAAGAAATATGGGTTAACTCATGTGGTGTTATTAGCATCTCCCCTTTTCCATTTAGGTTATTTGGGGCCGTATCTTTTAATGGCCAATACTTGAACAATTATGACTCAATAAGGATCTATTTGATAAAACAAGACCCTACAGCAGGTACATTAACAGCTATCGATTCACTTACCGCCTATTCATCAGAAGACGATACAGCCTATGTTGACTTCACCTTGCCTTGCGACTCCATGTCAAACTATTTTGTAAAGGCTGCCTTATTACCGGGATCAGGCTTATACTCCAATTATATTCCAACATACTCCTATAACAGTACCCGCTGGTCAGGTGCAAATCAAGTCTTTCCAAGTGGGTTTGTATCGGTTAGGATGGTTGCCGGCACTAACCCCGGCGGACCTGGCTTTATCGGCGGACTTATCAGCCAAGGAGCCAACAAAAAATTCAAACCTCTTTCCGGGGTGCAAGTGAATCTATTCACCCAAAGTGGTGATGCTGTGACCTATACGTTTAGCGACGCGATGGGAGCCTATTCCTTCGACAATATCGCCTATGGAAAATATGAGGTCACGGTTGAGGAGCTTGGCAAAACATCTGCCTCTTATTGGGTAACCCTCGATGCCAATAACCCAAAAGTTGAGGAGAGAAACTTTGAAGTCAACTCCAATTATGTGAGTATTTTGAGTACGGGAATGAAGGAAGAGCTTTCTCTTTTGCAAAACGTATATCCCAATCCTGCACACGATAAACTTACGATTGAATGGTCAGACTCCTATGCAGCTGGCTATCAGGTCTCCTTTTATGCCTTAGATGGACGCCTTTTAAAATCTGAATTTGTACAGCCTGGTGCATCTTCCCAAAGTGAACTTGATATAAGCCCTCTTCCTCGAGGTTTGGTTATGATGCTAATCCAAGATGGAAATATAACTCAACTCATAAAAGTTCAAATTCAATAGCCTTTGTTTTCTCCGAATAAAGCGTGGTCGATTCGACTGCGCTTTTTTTATGTTGCGACTAGCATATAAGATTAGTGCAAAAAAAACGTTGTAAAAGACATTTCGACGAAAGTTATCAATTCCTATGCTAACAAAGCAACCAATTGCTCGCAAATAAGGTCAGGTAACTAATTATATCTTCTTACAAAATTTTAGACCATGAAAAAACTGCTATTCTTCTGCTGCTTTATTGGATTTGTTTTCTCAAGCCAGGGACAAACGTATCAAACTTATTCGCTTTTATTCTTAGACGCTAATCAAGACACCTTACAAATGGGTGGCCTCCAGCAAGTAACAAATGGCGATTCCAGTTCCGTAGGGATTGCTTTTAGCAAATATTATCTCTATCCGCAAGGTGGAGCAATCTCTGATTCCGTGCTAATCCCATCCTCCTATATGGGCAATAGCATTGGTTTCTATTACCAAGATTGTAATGGGTGGCAGTCTTATGACACCACCTTTACGCTTGGTCAACATTTGAATATTGTGTTCTATTTAAGTTGTCAAAATTTTTGTAGTGCCGCATTCAATGGATCCATTGACCCGATAGGAAGAGGTGTATTCTTTGGAGGAACCACCGGCTCAAACTACCAACACCACTGGGATTTTGGAAATGGACAGACGAGCTCAGGCTCTGGTCAACAGACCACTCAATATAACACACCAGGTACATATTATATTACTCATATTGTTACGAATGCAAGCATCAACTGCTACGATTCTGTGACAAATAGTTTTGTGGTGGCAGATTCCTGCTATGCCGATTTTAACTATACCATGGATTCAAACACAACCGTCGATTTTGAAGGTGTCTTTTTTCCATCAACAGCATTCACCTATTGGAATTTTGGCGATGGAAGTACTGCACAAGGAGATACCGCGACCCATACTTATTTGACCAAAACGAACTACGATGTGACCTTTTTTGTAGAAACTGCAGGATGTCGTGATACGATCGTCAAAACCATAGCAGTGAATACAAACCATAATTGTGACTCAAGGTTTTCTATGCATGATGTGGGCAGCTTCCAAAAATTATTTGTCCGCACGGATTCCAGCTCAGGGACATCCAATTGGTATGTCAATAACGGTTTAGTTTCACAAGCACATCATTATACCTATACGGCAAGTTCTGCAGGAAATTTCACCGTTACCCTCAATGTGACCGATAGCGCTAATAACGTGCTGTGTGCTTCGAACAAAACTTTCATATTCAATAGCTGCGGTCAGCCTCATCAATCCGGCTGGGTTTCTGGTCAGGTACTATTCAACGGAACTTTACGGACTGATTACGACTCCCTAAAAATAATGCTCATTGCGAGCGATACAGGTGCTGGTACATTGACCCTTGTTGATTCTGTTACCATCTACAATTTGGATTCAGGATATTATCATTTTACAATCTGCGACCCTTACCAAAAGTATTTGGTGAAAGCGGCCCTCTTATCTGGCTCTTCCGTATACTCCAGTTATATTCCTACCTATTATCCATCAAATCTGTATTGGTCAGGTGCTACTGATTTTTTTGGTATTCAAGGACTCACCAATGTCGATATTGATATGATAGCTGGCACCAACCCTGGCGGCCCCGGTTTTATTGGCGGCTATGTGAGTCAGGGTGCAAATAAGAAGGATGAGCCTTTGGACGATATTCAAGTGCTCCTTCTAACCGATCAGGATGTTCCTGTTGCTTCACAGCTCACCCAAGATGGCGGTCGCTATGCTTTCGATAATTTGGCACTAGGCAAGTACAAGGTTTTGGTAGAGATTCCTGGGAAAACACCTTCTATCCTATACATTACCCTAGAACAAGGTTCTGATAGTGCCGATGGCCGAAATTTCGAAGTAAATTCAACCTATATCGCTGTAATCAGCAGTGTTCAATCACCAAACCAAGCGGCAGGTCGCGTCTACCCAAATCCAGCTGACAATGTACTATTCATTGAATGGACCGAGCAAGCAGACAAAAATTTGAAACTTGATTTTTATTCTATTGATGGACGCTTGATTAAATCTATCCCAATCGAACGACTGGGAGAAACGCAATCAGAAGTGGTAATTGATGATCTGCCAAGAGGCTTATACATCCTTCGAATTCAAGGCGAAACATCTATCAGTACACTGAGGATTCAAAAAAATTAAGATCACTTCCAACCTTTTCGCGGCAAGTTCCGTTTCAAAAGCAAACAGTACATACGCTAATAGGGTTTGGCCCCTAAGTTTCTTACAACGTAGGGTTAGTGAGAAATTAGAAAAAGTCGGCAAATGCCGGCTTTTTTCTTTTTTATCCCCTCTTATGCTTCATTCAAATAATTCATATTCATATTTTCGGAGATACGACTTATTCTCATGCGAGAGTTTGACCACCTCACTGACCACCAAGTTCCGTTCATCATACTTTGTTTTGCTGTATGTATATATCCTGTAGGTTGATGGTGAGAAGGCTTTGAATTCAGTTTCATTTCCAAATCTATCATAGCTAAAGGTTCTGATATCTGTAATTTTTCCATGCTGAATCCGCGATTCACGAATTCGGTTTCCTGATAAATCATACGCATAAATGAAGCTGAAATAAACAGTATTGTTTGCTTGGTACCGAGTCATTTTAACCACCTGATGTTTTTCATTATAAAAATATTCATCATTAAAATAAAGACAAGATTCAGGGTAAGTATCCAAATACCACTTTATCCGAATCAGGTTTCCAAGGCTATCATAAGTATAGAACCATTCCTCCTTGTTCGCTCCCATTCCTTTGAATACCCTCCTGTTTTTGTCGTCATACGTAATGGCATAGCGAGATGCTACAGGATTACCGCCGACATACCCAAGCGCTATGACGAGGTCTCCACAGGCATTGTATTGAAACTCTTGGTGGTATTCCCCATGAACGTAACTGAAGGATTCTGTCTTATATCCTGCCGTGTCATAGCGGTAGTCAAAAAGCTTTTTTCCGCAGCCTCTTTCCCGACCATCTCTATACCTGAATTCATAAACCACCAGCCTCTTCACCTTATTCTTTTTTAAAAGCAAGCGCTTCCTTTCTCTAACTTGCTCTTCATAAGTATGCGCGCCAGATGACCACTGACCTGGCGCGCATTTTCCACTTGGGTACTCCCCATGTTTCGAAGGAGTTATAGCACTTTGAAGAATGAGCATGAACCCGAAAAAGCACATGGATATGATAACTGCCTTCATTCTTTGAACCCGTTTACTGCCCCTTACCTGTATCAAAAACCTGTAACCCCATCCGCAGCTATTTCTTCGCATTGTACCCCACCGATATCCCAAAACGGAAATCGTCTTTTTGTGGTATGATAAAGGCGTTGACCGGAATATTCATCGAACCAGATTTAAAGGTCTTCCCCGCCGCCAAAAGGAAATATGGAGCTAAAGCAATATCGCCACGGCTATCAAGTTGCCTTTTAAATCCATTCTCAGGCTTTGTACCAGGGTACTTTTCTTCCCACATTTTGTTCGTCAGCCACTGCCCCTCGCCATCCTGTGCTACTTGAGCTATCTGAGTGAAACCGATACTCGGACCAAAAGCAAATTCCCAGCCCCCTCGGTTGCTACGAATACCATTGAGCATCGAAAAGCTGAAGGCAAATCGACCTTGCTCCATACCTGATATCAAGGGAATAAACTCAAACAAAGCTTGAAAATTCCCCGAGTTCAGGTACTGCTTTTCAAATTGATATCCGAAATGAAAGGTCCATGGATAGGCATTAAAACCCCCTTGATTTTCTGGACGCGCCAAAATCGTTGCCGCTTCTCCCGTAACAAATGACATCCCCAATCTTGGACCATCCGTTCTGAGGCGTGGATAGTATGGGTGATTGATACTGTTTGCAAAAGCATCCTTTTTCGTAAGACTTAGATATAAGGCCTCGGGATTGGGAATGCCCAAAAACTCGTTCATCGCTAAAAGCAATATGGCACTGATTTGTTCTTGATTCACTAAATATTCTCGGACCAATACCTTGTCTACTTCACTCGTAGCAACATCAAGTCTGCGAAGCGTGATGATATAATAAGAACCAATAGCATCCAGCGAGCCACTGATCACTTTGTCGGACTTCAGTTTCTGACCGATTTCTGTGAGGCATGATTTAGAATAACAAGCCGTGAGCTTCGTGGCTCCCATCGACTCGTATAGGTTTCCCATTTCATAGCGGTCAATGACTTCAAAGGAATCGAGCTTTTCGAAATGCATACGGAGCACATTACCCAATTGATTGGGCTGCAAACCGCTATTTCCTGTTACATCAATATTGTAAATCGCATACACATCTCTGGCCTGACTAGTAAAACCCGCAAGGTGAAGAAATAGAAAACTGCCCATGAGCAAACGAAGCAATTGTAGACTTTTTAGTGTGTTTCTAAGTGATTTCATAATTTTTAAATTTTGTTACCGCAAACCTAGTACGGCTCAAAACAGCGCTTTTAGCATATCCTGCAAGTCACCCATCTATTTTTAAGGATATCCGCAACAAGCCTTGTTTATTCTCCATCAGAGTTGCGATATCTGCAACTTTTAGTGGTTTTGCATGATAGAGAATATGTATCTTGCCCTTAGAAGTGGAAAAAAACGAACAAGTAGCTTTCTTTGATCGGCTTAAAAATGCCATGCCGCCGAATGTAAATTTAGCGGCTGAACTCGCTGCTATATTGAAGGTCAGCACCGATTCAATCTACCGCAGATTCCGAGGTGAAACTGCCCTACTTTATACCGACATTGTCAAGATTCAAAAGAAGATGAACCTCAAGCAGGCGGTCTTATTTCCTGTTGACACCATTGAGGAAGTAAATTTCATTTTAGCGCGACCGGCTTATGGCAATGATATCAAGCCTTTCCTTCAAGAAATCGCCGACCAAATGAGTCTGGCCCAACGTCGCGCGCAATTGCATGTTTCGCTAACATCCGACGACCTGCCCTTTTTTATGCATTTCCTCACACCGGGACTGTTACGATTTAAGCTGAATGTCTTCTCAAACTCACCAATGGATCCAAACGGACATGGTGAAGAACCAAACGAAGAAATGCAGCACCTGTTCTCTACCATCCTCCTGCGCTGGCTAGAGGCTGATTCAGATGAAGTTTGGGGACCGGCACCCCTCGACAGTACCCTAAAGCAAATAGAATACTCGGTGGCCAATGGACTCATCAATAAAAAATATGCCGAATCACTTCACAAGGAGCTTAATACCCTAATTGACATCATCAATGAATGGAGTTCCAGCGGAAGAAAAAATGCTGGACCCATCCTAGGAGGAAATATCAAACTTTACCGCAGTGAATTGAATGTGGGTGAGATGAACCTTATCCTGCGCTTTGGTGAAGAGGTTTCGGTTTATAAGAGTAATTATGGATATGGCTACTTGCAAACGGAGCATCCCAAGTTCTGCCAAGAAACCCAAGAGTGGATCACAGAGATGGAAAACAAGGGTATCCTGATTAGCAATAGTGGAGAGAAATTCAGAGTACAGTATATCGCTCAATTACGCGCCAGCTTAAAGGCTTCGGCTGAGCGGATAGGAATTTGACTTTTAACGAACCCTTTGATTATTCTCACTCAAATTACCTAAATTAGACTCATAAGAATTTTCCTCCTTTGCCTTGCATTCATCTGGCTGCTGCCCCAAAGTAAGGCTCAGAAAGTCCCATCTTCTTGTGAAGCCTTAGACAGCATTCGATCCCTATACCTCAAAGACGCAGCTCATCTATTCATTAATCAGTACAAGCGCCAATCTTCTCCTTCGAACGACAGCGTTTTTATTCCCCAGCAGGATTTCAATCACAAGATGGATGCACGGATGGCCGTCTATAATGTTAGGGGATGTCGAGCAAAATCATATCTTCGATCTGGAGCTTATCCAGCCAGGGATGCATCTGTTAAAAGTTCGAGGCAGCGATTTCGTTTCCACCTTCAAAATAATTAAACACTACGCATTAAATTACGCGATGAGCGAACCACTATTTAAAGAATCACAACGCTTTCGCCAGCCTTGGCTTATTCTGCTTTTCATTGTTCTGAATTTGATGTTTCTCTTTCCCCTTTTTCAACAACTAATTCTTGGGGAACCTTTTGGAGACGAACCTACTAGTAATGGAGAGCTCATTCTTATTAGCCTATTAACCCTCGGGATTAGCGCCGTATTTTTTATAT
>CAZUIT010000047.1:17578-28260 GCA_964620355.1 uncultured Burkholderiales bacterium
TCGCCTAGATACAGAAATTTCAGAAGAGGGAATCAGTGCTCGTCTATTCCCATTGCACCGAAAATTTCGCCACTTTGCTTGGAAAGACATTCAACAAATTGAAGTGCGACAGTATAAACCGCTTCGTGAGTACGGTGGCTGGGGAATTCGCTATGGAAAAAATGGCAAAGCCTGGAATGTTTCAGGAAACCAAGGCATTCAACTCGTTTTCCAGAATGGTAAAAGGCTTCTTATCGGAACCAATGATGCAGAATCTGTACGAGATGTAGTGAACCAACTAAAGCTTCCTACCAATGCGCCGAGCTAGCCGCAATACATGATCAGGTGAGGTACAATAACGATTAAAGCTATTACCAAGCTAATCATCGCTACAATGAGCACGCCAGCAGCTGCCATATCCTTCGCCTTCCCAATCATCGGATCTTGTTCTGGATGAAGTTTATCCATCAACACTTCTAACGCAGAATTCAAGGCTTCGGCCATCATCACAGCTCCGATACAGAGCAATACTATAGCCCACTCTAGCACAGTAAATCCAGTTGCTAATCCAATTGAACTAACCCCAATACCCGCAAGCACATGAAAGCGAAAATGCTTCTGCGATTGAAATAAAAACTTCAATCCGCGAAATGCATGTCCGAAACTTCTTATCTCCTTCCTAATCACGACCTAAAGGTAATTCCAAAATTTTATTCCGTCATCCTGACCCTGTGGGCCAAATTTCGATGCGATGCGGCAGCATTCAAATTAACTTGAAAAAACTCCCTATAGCTTATAGCTTAATCCCAACTGTGGACCCAAACTGATAAAATATCCTTTCAATAAATTCGAGCCACCCACTCCTTCCTTGATGAAAGAATTTATGCCACGCTGGTAGGAAAATAAAAATTCCGCTTGGAAATGCTCACCAAGCTGATAAGTCATCCCAACCCCGGTATGAAATAAGAACAGTGAATTTTTAATACTCGTATCTTCTGAAACTGACTTCTTAACATTTCCTTGACTTTCACTTTCAAAAATCGTTTCAGCGTAAAGCCCCAAGCTATAGCTCAAGCCAGCACGGGCAAAAACATTCAACTTCCTTGGTCTTTTCCATAAAAACACATCCCCTTGTAGTGGAATATCAATCCATTTCGAACGCGATAAATAACGAAAACTCTCTGGAGAATTTTGACCCGGGTCTATTGTTGGGTTGATAGGTAACCAATCGGTTTGGTAACCACGAACAATAAATGAGAATCCGCCGCCTATGCGTACACGACTCGACGGGTTCCAAGAAAAAAGCAAAGCCCCCTGAGGCAAGAGTGACGTCCTTTCCGTACGGTCTAAATTTTCCTTCGCAAAGCTTGAGGTGGAAGATGATTCCGTTATTTTATACGTCCGGTAGGAGAGCATAATTCCACCATTTAGGCCCAATTCAAATTTGCTAAGCTCACTTGTTTGCGCCCACGAATTTGAGGCAACAACAAGAAGGATAAAATAGGAGAATACAATGCGCTTTATTTGAATCATAATAAGCATATACTTTTAAGGAAAACAAGATACATACTTTGTGCAATATTGTACGCGAAAGAGACTAAAAACTAAAACCCTATGACCTACCCTTCAGCCATAGCGTCCCGATTGCTATCTGGAGCGAAGGCGGATGCAATTAGCACACTTATTTAACCTTTCTAGAAATTGGACAAATTGGCCTTAGCGAATAGCAATCATCTTCAGGGCAGTCACTGCAGCCTCATCGCCCTTATTGCCATGATGGCCACCTGCACGGGCTAATGCTTGCTCTTGGTTGTCGGTAGTTAATACTCCGAAAATGCAGGGCTTATTACTTTGTAAGGCAACATTTTGCATCGCATTGGCTGTTGCGTCGCAGATAAAATCAAAATGGCGGGTTTCGCCTTGAATCACACAACCCAAGCCAATCACTGCATGTGTCCTTTGCTGATGGGCCATCCACGCACAAGCTAGAGGAAGCTCAAAGGTTCCAGGTACATGGCGGATTTCAATATTTCCTTCCTTAACCCCAGCACCCAATAAGGTTTTCACTGCTCCTTCTAATAGGGCATGAGTTACCTCTGGATTCCAATCGGCCACAGCAATGCCTATAGAAAAAGATGATCCATCGGGTAATGCCGATGGATCATACGCTGATAAATTTTTAAGGCTAGTAGCCATAATTATTTTTGGGCTTCCATCATCGCACGATTGATGTATTTTTCAATCTCTGCTGATTCTGGTGCTTCTTTAAATTCTTCTTTGATACGGGTAAAGGCTTTTTCCGCCTTTTCGTGCTCACCAATAGCGGCATAAGCAATACCCGCCTTTTTCAAAAAGTAAGGTGTTACCAAGTCGTTGGTGCTTGCATTGGCCGCTTCCATATAGAGTTTAACACCCTTCTCTACCTCGTCTTGCTCCACGAGAGCATCACCTTTCAAGCCAATGGCAAAAGGCCCGAGGATATCGTCATCAGAACTAAAGCTGCTTAGGTAATCGTAAGCTTCATCAAATTGCCCTAAACGGAGATAAGAAACACCCGCCATAAAGGCTGCAATATTTCCGGCTTTGGTCATGCCGTAATCATCAGCAATTTCCACTGCTGAAAGCATCTCGCCACCATTTCCATTTACAACCAAGTTGAAAGAATCTTTCTCAAACTGTTGTTGAACGAGGAACAAAGCGGATTGTGCCTCTTGCTCTTGTGGAGCAATAACAAATTCCTTAAATCCTACATAGCCACCTACTAGCACAATTAAAGCACCTATCACAATGCTTAATACTTTCTTGTTGGCTTGTACAAAATGCTCGGCA
The DNA here is from genome assembly GCA_964620355.1 of uncultured Burkholderiales bacterium. GTDB lineage: Bacteria > Bacteroidota > Bacteroidia > UBA8524 > UBA8524 > UBA8524. Next base: position 20,387 of record CAZUIT010000047.1, read on the forward strand.
CGGCCTAGCTCTTCACCTAATTTCTTGTCCAGATCCAAGTCGTCGTTCTGGTGTTTTTTATCGGTCATTGTCGGTTTATTCAATAATAAATGGATAATCTTCCTGCTGGTAAACGTCTGCATACAGGTTCTCTGCAGGTGGATAAGGCGATTCTTCGGCAAAATCTACGCTGGCATTTACCTGCGTCATGATCTCTTCTTCAATCGCATCCAATTCTTTTTCGGTCGCCCATTTTTTCGCAAGAATGGTTTTTCTTACTACTTCAATCGGGTCTTTTGCTTTGTATTCTTCTACCTCATCTTTGCTGCGGTATTTTGCAGGGTCAGACATAGAATGCCCGCGGTAGCGGTAAGTTCTCATTTCTAAGAAAGTAGGGCCGTCGCCTTTTCTAGCTCTATCGGCAGCCTCTTCCATCGCAGTATGAACCGCTTCGCAATCCATTCCATCAACGGGAGCACTTGGCATATCATACGCCAAACCTAGTTTATAGATGTCTTTCTGATTGGTAGTCCGCTCTACAGAAGTCCCCATGGCATACCCGTTGTTTTCACAAACGAAAATCACAGGTAATTTCCAAAGCATCGCCATATTGAAAGTTTCGTTTAAGGCACCCTGACGAACTGCTCCGTCGCCCATAAAGGCTACGCATACGTTTTTGGTTCCATTGTACTGCTCTGCGAAAGCGATACCTGCTCCAAGTGGAATCTGACCGCCCACGATTCCGTGACCGCCGTAGAAGTTATGCTCCTTGCTGAACAAGTGCATCGATCCTCCATTTCCTTTGGAACAACCCGTTATCTTACCGAATAATTCGGCCATCACTTCATTGGGTGTGATTCCACATCCTAAAGCATGTCCGTGATCGCGGTAAGCGGTTATTACTTTGTCATCATGCGTAATAGCCGACATCATTCCAGCTACTACCGCTTCTTGACCGATATATAGGTGACAAAAACCTTTAATCTTCTGTTGTCCATAGAGTTGAGCGCATTTCTCCTCGAAACGACGCATCATCATCATTTGCTCGAACCACTGTAGATAGGTTTCTTTGTTGAACTTTTGTTTTGCCATGGCACTTTATGGGAAGCGCAAAAATAGTTTTTTTTAGCTATTCCACAATTGCCATCAGCGGATATACATCGAACAATGCAGCTTGAACAACTTCGTTTGCTTTCCTTTAAAAATCATCTGGACCAACGCTTTGATTTCCAAGGCGACCTCGTGGCCTTTTGCGGACGCAATGGTGTTGGGAAAACCAACGTGCTCGATGCCGTGCATTTACTGTGTATGTGCAAGAGTTATTTCCAGCATGCAGAGGCTAATTCCATCCATCATGGAGACCCATTTTATTCTGTTTATGGAATGATGGATAAGGAAGGACCCCACGAAATTGGCTGCATGTACAAACGCAATCAGGGAAAAACCTTCCAATTCGACAAGGTTCAATACGAACGCTTGGCCGACCATATCGGCAAAATGCCTGTGGTAATGATCGCTCCGGGCGATATCAAACTTATCCATGAAGGCAGCGAAGAGCGTAGGCGTTTTATGGATATGATTCTTTCCCAAACCGATGGCAAATACCTGAGTGAACTCCTGCGCTATCAAAGGGCTTTAGACTTCAGAAACAAACAACTCAAGCTGTTTAATGAGCGGGGCTATGTGGATACTCCCTTGCTTGAAAGTTTCAATGAACAGCTGATAAGACCAAGTGCCTACCTCTATGAGAAAAGGAAGGAATTCCTCGAAAGCTTCTTGCCCTCCTTCAAGGAACATCATGCCATCCTGACCCAAGAAGAGGAGGAAGTTGACTTAGCCTACGAAAGCGATTTGGAGAAAAAGTCCATGGCCGAAATTCTTCGAGAGAATACTTCGTCAGATCTCGACATGGGCCGAACTACCCGAGGCCTGCATAAGGACGAATTGGCTTTTGGTCTACGTGGGTTTCCTCTTAAAAAGTTCGGCTCGCAAGGGCAAATCAAAACTTACCTCATTGCTTTGAAGCTTGCCCAATTTGATTTTTTAAAAGAGAAAACAGGCATCAAACCTTTTTTACTCTTGGATGATATTTTTGAAAAACTCGACGAATACCGTGCAGAAAGACTGATTCAAATGGTGGCGCAAGATCATTTCGGACAGATATTCCTTACTGACACCCACAAACAGCGCGTGGAAAGTATTTTCTCGGAAATCGGACGAAAAGCTGAGATATTTGTATTGGAATGAGCGAAATAAAACCACTCGGAAAAGTATTGGAAGAACTCCTTCATACCTACCGCCTAAAAAGCAAGGTGAATGAGGTAAATCTTGTGCGTGAATGGGAGGCCATAGTTGGACCATTGATCTCAAACAAGACGGAAAAAATCATCTTGAAAGGAACCATCCTTCACATCACAATAAGCTCGGCCCCACTCAAGCAAGAACTCAGTTACTCTAAGGAGCAGCTGATGAAATTAGTCGAAGACCGTTTTGGCAAAGGCTATATTACCGGAATAGAGGTTCATTGAGGGGTTTTTGGGCTAGACCAATAGGTGATTAGACTTCCAGATTGCCAGACCTCCAGACCCCAATATTTTACAAGCTGGTCGGTTTCTCGCCGACCTGCATATAGCAAAACAAAATTTTGAGAGTCAATTAGACTCCTCATCATCTCTTCATCAAAATTCACCCTAACCTCTGACCCAGAAAATTTGAATAAGCAACAAAAACTACTTTAGAGGCTCTTTGTTCTTTCTTCACGTTCCATTGCTTTCGCCGGCCAAAAAACTCCCGCAGACCTGTGCGCTGAAGCGTCGAGCGAAAGAGCATTACGCACACCGCGTACACCATAGCCGAAATATGAGGCGACAGTTAGAAAAGCGCAGAATTTAAGTTATCAAATAGGGCCGTAGTCTGTGGACAAATTAAGCGCTAACAACCAACCATGGTCCATGGTCTATGGACTATGGTCTTGTTTATTATAATGCTACCCTTGCATCTACTTTGGGGTTTGGGGTTTGGGGTTTGGGGTTTGGGGTTTGGAATATACTGCCGCATCATATCATCATGTGCACAAAATTGAATTAACTCATGAACACTTACTAAACTAAACTTGTGAAGCACTTTTTCCTTAAAAGAGTTAACTGTGCTAATGCTCACATTCATTCTTAGTGCTATCTGGGTAGGAGATAAGGTTTCGCAATACAATTTCACGTAGAGCTTTTCTCGCGCCGAAAGCATTTCATAAAGACTCTCGGTATCGCTCAACTTTCTCCTCATCCTGGTAATCATGGTTTGTATATATGAACCGATTGAAACTTGATTGCGCTGAGCACACTTCACGGCTTCAATCAATTGGGTAGAATCGGTTTCTTCTTTGAGTAATATGGATACGTTTAATAGCTGATACATATCATGAAGGAAAAATCTAGTAGCGTGGATCTTCTCTATAATTCGCTAATTTAGAATACAGGAATGCCAGTTACCTTGAGGAAATGACCATCAATTTGGATCAAATAATTGATGGAGCTATCGACTACGAGTATTACTATGCTGTACACTTGAGCAATGTTCATGGAATCCATATCGCCGGTTGTCGTTTTGAAAATGTAAACGGGTCAAGCTTTGCTGTGGCAAGCTGTGCATCGCTTGGTATCGGAGTATTCGCCTACAATTCAAGCTTATCGATGCATAAGAGCGGATCTTCAACTTATGACCCAGCAACGGGTTGTGTTGATTATAGCGGGCCTGTAACGCATGTAATTCGGTTTTCTCAAGGCATTTATTCCACCGAATCCTCTCCTACTCCTACAGTTCGGTCGAAACTTGCGATTCAAGAAAACGAATTTGAATACAATCTAGCTGGAATCACAGCTATTGGTGGAACAGACTATGCATTTAAAGACAATATAATTCGAGTTGAGACTTCCATTAACTGGCCTGTAAGCTGTCCTTGCTCCTTTCAACCCAAAGGGATTTATCTAAAAGATATTGGCTCCTTTGGCATCTACCACAATTTCATTTATTCCAATTGGGGAACCCGAAGTAAGGACAGCCCACAAACACAATTAGATTTAATTGAGATTGACAACGGAGGCTTGGCGAAACACAAAATCCAGGCTAATACCCTTTTAGGAGGATTAGTGCCTATGATTGAAACAGGTTTACGAATTAAAAACGTAAACGACAATTTAGAACCTTGGTGCGATAACCGCTTTGAAGACTTGAACAATGGAATTCTTATTGAATCGGGGGCGACTCCAAGGAGTAATTGGTCGAGGCCTGGCTCTAGACTTTTACCTTTTGACAATGTTCGCAACACTTACACAAGTAACATTACAGACTTAGTGAATTATTCCTCCTCAATTACTTATGTTGAAGATCCGGTAATGTGGGGATCATATTCTAAAATTGGCGCCTGGTCCAATATTCAAGGGGGAGAGTCACTTTGCACCGCAATAAATTGTAATTTCTGGACGCCTTTGCCAATACCTAAGATTTCGCCAGGAGCTATTCTTATATATCCTAATCCTTCAAATGGAAGCTCAACGCTCTTCCTTCAATCAGAAGTAATGCTCAGCGGTGAATTGGTCATTACCGATATAACAGGCAAGCAAGTCCAAATAAGAACAATCTCCCCAACGAATGACCTACAAATCGATGTAAGCAATTTTAAAAAAGGGACATATTTTCTACATCTGAAAAACAATGAAAACCCATTCAATAAAGTATTTATTATTAACTAACTTTGAATACACGACCTTCAATTTGAGGGTCGTGTATTTATTTCAACTTTGAAAAATATCCCCACCATACTGCTCCTCATTCTATTTGGATTGAACAAAAACGTTCAAGCTCAAGAGTACAATGTCTGGCAATTCTTTGGGGCAAAATTAGATTTCACATCAGAGCCGCCGAGTTATATTTACAATCTAGATGGAATAAGCTCTTTTCCTGCATCTATCTGCAATGATAGTGGACAGCTTCAATTTTATACCGGTGGCTATTTTGAATTAAATTACCTCGCATACAGCCTGAAGAATGGGAATGGCGATGTTTTGATACTGGCAGACAGTGCTTTTAATATTGCTACTCGCAATCGACACCGTAATCTTTTTTTTAGAATCGATGATACCCTTTATTATCTCATTCATTTCACTTCTCGAACTGATTTCGGCGATCCGCCGGGAATGTACTATACGCTTTTAAACAAGAATTTAAATAATGGCAAGGGAGGTATCGTGCCGGGTCAACTCAATGTTCGTATTTCTGACCTTCCTTTAAATGGAATCGCAGGCTGCCAAGCGTCAGATGGAAGTTGGTGGTTAATTTCATCGCTAAAAGATTCAATTTTCGCCTTCCATGCTACTCAAAATGGAATTAATCCACTTCCAACAATTTCCCCTATCAATGAAAATCAATTTCCAGAAAAATATAAGAATTGGCCATTTGCACTAAATGACAATATGATGCGCTTCTCACATGACGGTAAAAAGTTGATTCGATGTTCGCAATATTATACTAACCTCAGTCTATCCGGTGAATTTCATCAAGCCGTCGTATTCCTTTATGAATTCGATCAAAAACATGGCAAGTTCTCGAATCCAATTCGAATATTCTTGGATACTTTCTCTTCAGGTAATTCGTGGCCTTTAATTATCTCGGATATAGAAATATCCCCTGATAATAGTAAAACCTATTTTCTGTTCGATAGATCACATGAAAATAAAATGATTGCCGACTCTTCCGAATCAATTCTTTCTCAATTAAATTTGAACGCTTCGAATATCGAAACCTCGTTAAAAACCATTTATTCGGTTGCGGATGATACCGATAGTTTCTTTCGCAATTCTCAATCCATTCAACTAGGCATGAATGGAAAAATTTATCTCGGGGGAGTTCCAGACAAAATTGGAATTGGCATCATTCAATATCCCAATGAATTAGGTAAGAATTGCCGTTTATTTCGAGATGAAAATTTCCGCACACAAGGTTGTATTAATGCGAAAGGAACCAGCTATGCTGGGTGTTATACAGATTTCTTCCCCTTCTCCCGCTACCATAACCTCCACATGGATTTCGATTATGAGGCGCGATGTTCGGATAGTGCCTTGCATTTATTGAACTTGAGTGATACCAGTAAGTTTAACTCCTATAAATGGTATGTCTATAGCAGCACCAATGATGGACAATTGCTGGATAGCAGCGAAGAGAAAGAACCTTATTTCGCATCAATAAAAGGAGGGCGCTATTATGTGAAGCTTCGTGCTTTTACCCCCAAGGGTTATGGGCCTTGGTTCAGTGATACCATTGAACATATCAATCCCGCTTTGCCGTTTGCAAACTTCAGCACGGTCGATTCTTTTGCTTGTCGTTATGCCAAAATTCAGTTTATGGATTTGTCGGATTTAGTGAAAGTCAATCCACGAAAAGCCCCCTCTTGGACTTGGAAATTTAGCGATGGAAAAGACACCACTTTGTATAATAGCGGTTCTGTCTATCATGCCTTTAGCGAACTTGGAAGCTATGATGCCAAGCTGATTGTCAGCAATGGATTCTGTGCAGATAGCCTAGAAAAGAAAAAAATAGTCACCGTGATTGATGCGCCAAAACCGGGCATTTTAGCCACACCCACCCAAGGCTGCCAAGCGCTGGAAGTTTCCTTTGAACGCCGCTATTCCGACAGCATTTTAAAGGCCGAATACCGTTTTGGAGATGGGAGTCCGGCGGAGTTTCCGAGTATCAGCCCAAACAACCAAGCTTCGGGCACCCATGTGTATTCCACGCCAGGCGTTTATTGGTTAAGTCAATATATCACCGGACCTACTGGTTGTATTTCTGATGATTCAATACCCATCCATGTGCTTCGCGGTTTCTATCCCGGCGAACAAGCCGATATCCACTTGGCCAGCGTGCAAGGAGATAGCGCCATTGAACTCCTTTGGGACAGCCTAGCTCCCGCCAAAGAATTCCAGCTTCAACGTAGCAGCAACCTCTTAAAATGGGAGAACGTCTTTTCAAATCCCAGCACCGAGTTAGTTGATTATAAAGTGGACCCTCAGCAGGATTGGTATCAATACCGCATGATGGCCAAAGACACCTGCGGCAAATCAGTCACCGGACTGCCCGGAACATCCATCCATCTAACAGGAGATAACAAAGACAACTCCGTGATTCTCCTAAAATGGAATCCCTATGAAACCTGGCCCAATGGCGTTTATACCTATGCCTTGGAATATAAAAACGCCCTCGGAAATTGGCTGCCAGTTATCCAAAGCCAATCCACCACTTTCAATGACAAAGACTTTGAAGTTGATGGAGAAGAATACCGCTGCTACCGCGTGAGAGCATTGAATGATCAGAACGCATCCCTTGAATCATACAGCAATACAGAATGCGTCAAGTTCCTCCCACTCATTTGGGTACCCAATGCCTTCAGTCCGAATAACGACGGCCACAACGACATTTTCCAAACCACCTGCATCGGCATCTCCGAATTAGAAATCCGCATCTATAACCGCTACGGACAACTCATCCATACCGCCACCGGCATCAACGCCACTTGGGACGGCACACTTGATGGTATGCCCGTTCCTTCGGGAGTTTATATCTACCAAATAACAGGAAGAACCAGCTCCGAGCAGGTTTTCTTCCATCAAGAAGGGTCGGTGACTTTGTTGAGGTAGATTTCGAGGTTGAGAGTTCCGATAACTTCCCGACAACTATCAGGAGGGAGCGAGGTTGCCAATTTGCTGGTCACTGAGCGGCCTTGAGTTTTTTCAGTCATGGCGAAAAAGTAACGGCCAGTCGAAGTGCGAGATTTCGAGGTTGCGAGGTTGTCGGTCACTGAGCGGCCTTGAGTTTTTTCAGTCATGGCGAAAAAGTAACGGCCAGTC
>CAZUIT010000048.1:0-28235 GCA_964620355.1 uncultured Burkholderiales bacterium
GGAAACAAATGCTTTGCAGCTTTTTTTATTTATAACCTGCGGAATCTAGGAGTTACCGGAATCAAATTCCAAATGAATTGAACTTTGGAGCTTGGTTCTTCGACTCAGCGTAAATATTTATTAACCTGAAAATACTGTGGCTTCGCTTAAGATGACGAAATTTGGAACTTGAAATTTGTTATTTGTGCTAACTTGACTTAATTAATTCCTAAAATGAGTAACTATACTCCTGAAATCCTGACACGCCTTTTGAATTTAGAAAAACATGTAGAAGGTGGTTCCTTCAAAGAAACCTACCGGAGCGTTATGACTTTGGAACCGGAGGGTTTCGAGGGTCCATGCAATGTTTCAACAGGCATTTATTTCATGTTAGAATACGGTCAATATTCTGCTTTTCACCGCATTAAGAGCGACGAAATATGGCATCATTACTTGGGTGAATCTTTGGTTATTTACGAAATCAATCAGACAGGTAAGCTCATGCGCCATGTGCTCGGCAAAGATTTAGAAGCCGGTGAGCGCTTGCAATTAACCATTCCTGCTGGTAGCTGGTTCGCATCGAGGTGTGAAATTGAAGGTGCTTATGCATTGGTTGGCTGCACGGTGGCCCCAGGCTTTGACTTTCGCGATTTCGAATTGGCGAATCGGGCACAATTGAGCAAGGAATATCCAAACCACCAAGAATTGATAAGCGAACTCACCTACGATTAGGCAGGGGGGAAAAAGAGTTCGAACCCCTTTTTAATTAAAGCTTCAATACTTTCATGAGGGCATTGGCTAAAGGTTCCATCCGCACGATTTGCTAACAGCACATTGAGCGATAAGGCATCAAACCCAAATTCCTTAGCAAGAAAATAAAGGGCGGCAGTTTCCATCTCCAAATTGTCAATACCCGCTGATTCAAGCGTTTTAGCATTTAAACTTTGGTCAATTTCACCATAAAGCGTTCTTCCTTGTGGTCGATAAAATCCAGAGCATGTAAGCGTTTTGCCTTGATAGATCTGTTCTGGAAGCAATTCGAGTAGTTTTTGAGATCCGCTCACCAAATACGGACTGTTTTTTCTTTTTGACCAATTTGTTACTGAGATGAATGCCTCGTCGAGATATGAGTTATCATCGGTATAATACCAGGCTAAACCATCTAGCCCTGTTGCACTTTTTGAAGCCAAAAATGAATCCATCACTAAACCCGAATGAATTGCTCCGGAAGTGCCCAAACGGACCAGGGTTAAATTAGCCCGTTTTTCGTTCCATTTTCGTGTTTTTAAATTGGCATTTCTTAGCAAGTTTAGCTCGTTCAAAACGATGTCGATATTATCTCCTCCAATGCCTGTTGAAATTACGGCTAGCGGTTTTCCTTGATGGGTTCCAATATGCGTAATGAACTCTCTTTTATGTATTTGCGAATGAATTGTCTCGAAATGAGCCGACACCATGGGTACCCTTTCTGGGTCGCCAACAAGAAAGATAAACTCCGGTAATTGCTCAGGTAAAATCCCTAGATGATAGACACTTCCATCAGAATTAACAATTAGCTCACTATCTGGTATTTGCTGGCTCATGGAGAATCACTATTTTTGAAGCACAAAAATCTTACAATCCATGCAAAACGAAAAGAAAAAGAACACAATCCTCGTCCCAACTGATTTTTCACAGGTTGCTGATAATGCTTTAGCGCATGCAGTGCAGGTGGCAAAGTCATTTGGAAATGAAATTTGTATCATGCATATCTTCGAAGAATCCTTCATTGGGAACATTTGGGGACAAAAAAATTCATACAAAGACGGATTGGTAGGTCAGATGCTTCAAGAAAAGCTGGATCGTATGGTTGCCGATATCGAAACCAACCACGGTGTAAAAGCACGTTCGGTGATTGAAGCAGGACGAATCTATGCGGCTATTGAAGACTATATAGAAGATGATGCCAATGATATCGACTCTATCGTAATGGGTACACAAGGAGCGCATGGAATGGCTCAGATTGTTGGATCGAATGCTTCACGTGTAATTGCTAGCTCAAAAGTTCCTGTCGTTGTCGTAAAAGAAAAACAATACGGACAAGGCTATCAAAATATCGTGCTGCCAGTCGACTTGTCGCTTGAAAGCAAGCAAAAAGTGTGGTGGGCGATTAAAATGGCCAAGAAATTTAACTCTACTATCCATATCATCGCCATTAAGCTTACTGATGAATTCTTGATGAACCGTGTGAAAGCAAACCTGCATCAGGTAGAAGAAGTCTTAACGAAGAACGGTATCGAACACACCTCAAAAATGCTTGCCGATGAGGAGTATCCAGGCAATCCAGCAGATGATACTTTGCAATATGCAGAAGAGATTAATGCCGATTTGATTATGATCATGACGCAACAAGAGAAAGGTTTTACTGAATTCATTATAGGTTCCTACGCCCAGCAAATTGTAAACAAACACTCGAGCATTCCTGTAATGTGTATCACCCCAAAGAAAACAGGCTTTAAAACTGATTTCTGGACTGGTTTCTAATCAGGACTGAACATCATAACCATACTAAGACCCGCATCTGCGGGTTTTTTTGTATTTTTCAAATGACAGAAGTACCTACAAATACTGATTTTAAAAAAACGCATTTACCTCACCTTTGTAATTGGGATATAACTCCAAACAAACAGCCATGAAAAACTTACTCAAATTAATGACCCTGATTTTCGTGTTCGGAAGCAGTCAAGCTTTTAGTCAGAGTCGTAACGGTCAGAACGCATTAGTTGAAAAGGTGCTCGACAATATGGTCAATAGCAATTCCATGTCGGTGAGCTCTTATATTTCTCCGGCCTATTTAACGGCCCATTCTGTGAATGCTAGTGAATATCAAGTCAATAAGTATTCACCATCAGGTTATTCATTAGATGAAAATAAAGGAAATGGGGTAGTGGTAGCCCGTATTTGGGGAAGTAACCGCTCTTGGGTTCATCGTCTCACTTTTATCGTAACGTATGAAAATGGATCCTACTATTTTATGCCAGGTAGAGAACCTTCAACCTATAAGTATGTAGACCCTTGGTTTATTGTTGAGGCAGATATTAAAGACAATGATGGAGGTGGTAGCAGTAAAAGCCCATCGACTACCGAGTCGAAAACTCTTGTAGTAGACATATTGTACGATATGGTCCATAATCAAGATGACTTTGGAACACGTGCAAGAAAATATATCGCACCTTCATACTATAAAAAGGAATACATCGATAAAGACGATTATCAAATCAACTATTACAGTCCAAAAGGCGCAAAGATTAAGTCGGTAAAAGAAAACGGAATGGTTGAGGCCTATATATGGGGCGAAGATAAAGGTTGGGTAAACCTGCTTACTTTTAAAGTAGTAAAAGAAGGAGGGAAAGTCTATGTGTATCCAAAAGGACATACCGACAATAACTATATTCACCCTTGGTATGAAGTAGAAACGGATGCAGACATGGATAATCCGGATGAGAATGACCCAAATGCAAAAGAAAAGCAAGAGTTGGTTGAAAAAATCTGCAAGGCCATGGTGAATGAAAAAGAAACTTTTGGTAAGGATATGCGCTTATATATCGCGCCGTCTTATTATAAGTCAAACGATATTGACCCTTATAATTACCAAGTTAACAGCTATACACCGAAAGGATATTCTGTGGGGAAAATGGACCGTCGCGGATATATAAAAGCAAAAATTTGGGGTGAAGACAGAGGCTGGGTGCATGAACTCACCTTCAAGGTAGTAGAAGAAGGAGGATTGTTCTATGTGATGCCAGGCAAGCATTATTCTGGTACTGAATATGTCGACCCGTGGTATTCAGTAGAAGCCAACGTGGAAGACTAATGAAACTATAGATTAACTACAAAGCTCACCTTCGGGTGGGCTTTTTTTATTTTCATTCGGGCAACGCGACTATTTCTTTATTTTCGAAGCTTATGGCGAAACGGGTGCATTTAATATCGATAGGTGGAGCGGTCATGCATAATATGGCACTATGTCTACATCAATTGGGCTATGAGGTAAGCGGAAGTGATGATGAGATTTTCGAACCAAGCAAAAGCCGTTTGGCCAAGGCGGGTTTATTGCCAGCTCAGTGGGGGTGGGATTCGGGAAATATTCACCCAGGTTTGGATGCAGTAATTTTGGGAATGCACGCACGACCCGATAACCCAGAGCTTAAACGAGCAATAGAACTGGGCTTAAAGGTGTATTCATTTCCTGAATATGTTTATGAGCAGTCGAAAAGTAAAACTCGGGTGGTTATAGCCGGTAGTCATGGAAAAACAACGACCACCGCCATGTTAATGCACGTGTTAAAACAGGCAAACATGGAATTCGACTATTTGGTTGGGTCGCAGCTTGCTGGTTTTGATACCATGGTAAAGCTCAGCGATGCCCCGCTCATTATCATTGAAGGCGATGAGTATTTGAATTCGGCACTCGACCCTCGTCCGAAATTCTTGTTTTATCAGGCGCATATTGCCCAAATAACGGGAATTGCCTGGGACCATATCAATGTATTTCCAACATGGGAGAATTATGTGGAACAGTTTCGGAAGTTTATTGCTACCCTGCCTGATAACGCACCGCTAACTTGGTTTGAAGAAGACGAAACACTTCAAGACTTGATGAATGAAACGGCGAATAAACGTTTAAAATCCATCCCCTACCAAACATTACCTCATCATATCAAAGATGGACAAACGACTATTTTATGGGAAGGAGCATCTTACCCGATGCAGATTTTTGGTGCACATAACCTACAAAATATGGCTGGTGCAATGCATCTTGCCGAAGCCTTAGGGATGGATGCTCAGCAATTCCTTCTCCATATGCAAACTTTTGGCGGAACAGCAAGGCGACTTGAAAGGCTAGGCGACACAGGTTCTTTGATTGTATACCGTGATTTTGCCCATTCGCCAAGTAAGCTTAAGGCCACAGTGGAGTCGGTAAAGGCTCAGTATGAGAATCGTCCGCTTATTGCGGTATTTGAACTGCATACTTTTTCCTCTCTGCAGCGCGATTTCTTGGATCAATACAAAGATTGCCTCAAAGATGCGGATGAGGCCTTGGTATTTTATTCTCCCCGGGTATTGGCGCACAAGAAACTACCCGAGCTGGAACCTGAAGAGGTAAGTGAGGCTTTCGGTGATGGGGTTTATGTCTATACTGATTCGAGTATGATGGAAAAGTTTATCCGCGCCAAAATTGGGCCTCAACATGTTCTATTGCTCATGAGCTCAGGCACCTTTGACGGAATGTCTACCGAATTCAGTGCATAGGTTTATTTCAAGATTTGAGCGGTATGCTCCTTGGTCTTTACTTTCTCGATGATTTCTTCAATTTTTCCTTTCTCATCTATAATAAAAGTGGTGCGGGCTACCCCCATGTATTTCCTTCCATACATGCTCTTTTCAACCCAAACGCCATAAGCTAAGCAAACGGAATGGTCTTCATCTGAAAGTAAATCAAATGGAAGATCATATTTCTCTATGAATTTAACGTGCTTTTTGATAGGGTCAGGACTTACACCTAGCACGACATAACCCGCCTCCAAAAAGCGATTATGATTGTCTCTTAAGTCACAGGCTTCGGCAGTACAGCCCGGAGTATCGTCTTTCGGGTAGAAATACAAAACCAGCTTCTTGCCTGAAAAATCGGAAAGTTTTAAGGTTTCATCTTTTTGATTTTGTGCTGAAAAGGTGGGTGCTTTATCTCCTATTTGTAATGTCATGGTCGAGTTATTATTGTTTTATACTGATTTGAATTGTTACTATGGTCTTTAACAGATAGACTGAATTCTAGTTTGTCTTTGGTTTTAAATGAACTTAAGTCGCCATACAAAACCTGCGTTTTAGGGTCGTATTCCATTAAGAACCAGCGCCCATCTATTCGTGGGACATAGCGGTCAATCCCAGAGAAGTCATCTGCTATATGGATGAAAATGGAGTCGCCTCGTATTTCTAATTCGCCAATTTCTGGGGCCAGACTATCGTAGGTGATAAAGAAATCGCCAAAGTGGCGGCTATAGCCAGATACTGTATTGCCAGACAAGCTGTTGCCAACAAATTCATTTCCATCTTTCGTTTTTCTCGCAAGGCATATCTGGGAGTTTTTAACTTTCCATGCACTTGGAATGGTATAGACTATCCGAAATCGGTCGCCGACATAGGCCTTGTTAGGAAGTAGTTGTACTGTATCGCAGCCGCCAGGGTTGATGCGACAATGGACTTGCAGGGTATCGAAGAAGCTGTTCTTAAAAAAGTCAATGAGGTATTTTCCGTTCAGAAAATCAAAGCTGAATTCATGCTTATAAATTAAGGCTGTTTCATAGCCAATCGGCGACTCCAATTTGGGGTCTTCAATCTTGATGGTGGAGTTGACTTTTAGATGGAGATAAAAATTGGTTTCATTACCATACTGGTCACGCAAAATGATGCGTAGTTGCCTATTTGGGCTTTCATTGCTCAGCTTAATCCAGCCATCATTCTGGTAGTGCGCCATGCGGTGTTCTTGCCAGCTTTCAATAAAGCAGTTTTCAAGAGGAGGAAAACCTTCGTCGTAATCTGAAACCAAACGAATATAGCGACTATCTGAAAAAGCAAACCGGTCGGTTTCTCTTTGGTAGAGTGGCTCGTCTTCATCCAGAATCATTATTTGGTGGACTCCGAGAATATTACTGGTATCCGCCACCAAGAAATCTTGAGCTGCTAAAATAATGGCGTAGTCTCCCGCTGGCAGCTCCACGGAACCTTCTGTGGAGTTAATAGTACTTAATTCGGCTACTTGTGGGTGGGATCCTGTTGCTATTTTACTGGCCCTATTTCGATGGACAATCCGTATCGCTTTGAGCACTGGCGGCAGAGTATCTGGAATAGGAAGCGAAAAGGATAGGGGGTCTAAAATTTCTTGAGTTCGGGAATCACGAAGCTCGAAATGAAGGTGAGGGGCATAAGAACCGCCACTATTCCCGCTATAGGCCAATAATTCACCTTGTCTAAATTTAAACTGCGACTTACCCGGAAACAGTTCTATGCTATAGCTCTTCTTATTGTACTGATGTTTGCGGATATAGGCTTCTAATTCCGGATTGAATCCACTCAAATGCCCGTAAACCGAGGTATACCCGTTGTTGTGGGTTAGATAAATGGCCTTTCCATATCCATAAGGGGAGATTTTTATACGCGATACATAAGCGTCGGCCGTGGCATACACGGGCAAGCCTGTCTTTCCATAGGTTTTGATATCAATGCCAGCATGGAAATGGTTTCCTCTAAATTCCCCAAAAGTTCCAGATAAAAGGGGTGTGGTATCTAAAGGGAAGCGAAATGCATGATCCTGCGCCCTCGCATGACATACTAAGCTCAGTAAAAGAATGCTATAAAGCCCCTTTTTATACCCCATATCACAAACTTACTAAATTGTTACGAGGTGCAAGTCATTATTTCACCTTACACTGAAATACCTTTTCATCCATTAAATAGCCGATCAGGATGTCTTCACGTTGCACTGGACCCACGCCAGCGGGAGTACCGGTAAAGAGGATATCTCCCATCTTTAAGGTATAGTATTGCGAAACAAATGCAATCATTTGATCGATGCTAAAAAGCATATCTCTTGTATTTCCTGACTGCGTAGTCATTCCGTTCTTTTCGAGGCGAAAATTGAGCTCTTGAACAGGGGGTAGGCTTGACTTATCCACCCATTTAGAAATCACGGCCGAGCCATCGAAACCTTTGGCCAACTCCCAAGGTAGTCCTTTTTGCTTGAGCTCGGTTTGCTTATCCCGGGCTGTGAAATCAATACCGAGACCAATTTCATCGTAATATTTATGTGCAAAGCGTTCCGCGATATGTTTACCATTTCTACCAATGCGCACCACTACCTCTACCTCATGATGCACTTCCTTAAACATATCGGGCAGAAAGAACGGTTGCCCTGGCTTTAGAAGGGAGGAGTCAGGTTTTAGAAATATGACAGGTTCGGTTGGGACATCATTTCCTAACTCCTTGGCATGATCCCGGTAATTGCGACCGATACAGATGATTTTCATGCTTCCAGTTTCGTTAGTTCGTCATGCACAAAGTCGAAGAGTTCTGCTACGTAAGTCTGACTGAAGTCGAATTTTGCTCCAGCTGCTTCATAGATTTCCGGAATACTCCTAGTATAGCCTAAGGATAGTGCGTTTTTATAGGGTTCTAAATTGGTTTCTGGATGCTCCAAACGATGCTTCCACGTAGCGATAGCGCCAAGTTGAGCAAATCCGTATTCAATATAATAGAATGGCACTTCATAAATATGCAATTGTTTTTGCCAAGCATGCGCTTGTGCTTCTTCGAAGTCAGTCCAGTCTACCATCCCCGTACCAAATCGGGCCGAGATTTCTAGCCAAGCGGCCTTTCTTTCTTGTGGACTATGTGCAGCATTGGTATAGAGCCAATGTTGAAACGCATCTACTGTCGCAATCCATGGAAGGGTTTGAATAACCCCAATGAGTTGCTCTCGTTTCGCTCTGTTCCAGTCTTTGGCATCGGAATAAAATTCATCCCAGACTTCCATGCTGATCAATTCCATGCTCATGGAGGCCAATTCGGCTACTTCACTCGGACAATCTTTGAAAGCTTGAAGGGTTAAATCTTTTGTAAGTACAGAATGAATGGCGTGTCCTCCTTCATGCACCATGGTCTCTAAATCGCGCTGAGCAGAGGCTGCGTTCATGAATATGAAAGGGTAACCCGTCACAGCCAATGGATAATTATATCCGCCTGGAGCCTTTCCTTTTCGGCTATCCAGGTCGAGTTGCTTCTTCTTATCCATTGTTTCAATTACCTCTGCAAAAACTGGATCAAGACGATTAAATGCTTTGATGGTTTTAGTGGCGAGATCTTTTCCATCAGAAAATGGATGAAGTGCTGGGTTGTTTTCAGGGTCGACGTCCAAGTCCCAAGGGCGTAATTTCTCTATCTTCAGGGCTTCCTGACGTTTTTTCATCAAGGTTTTATTCAAAGGAACAACGACCTTTTCAACCGCATCATGAAAAGCATAACAATCTTCAACACTGTAGTCGAAGCGGGCGAGGGCCTCATGCATATAGTCTCTAAAATTGGCGAACCCAGCATTTTTAGCAAGCAAGTCACGGTCCTTAATAAGCTCATCCAAGAGCGTATCTAGTTCCGTTCTATCCGATGCACGCCTTGTCTGAATCTTAGTAAATGCTTCTTCTCTTTTGGCTCGGTCCAATGATTTCATAAAAACAGCTGCTTGTTGAAGGGTTAGTTCTTTGCCATCCATTTCAACTGTCATAGCTGCATTGATGCTCCCAAATTTCTGTGCATTGGTTTGCAAACGCACTTGGACGGGAATGTTTTCTTCTCGAAAGAGTTTGATGTCTTTTTCAATACGACGGAAATAGATGGCATAGGCTGGGTCTTCTGCTAAGGAGTTGAGGTAAGGACTCGAAGCCAATTTATGATTCAGTTTATCTTCCCAGGGAGCAATATGCGGTTGAATTGTGCTTACAAAGTCTAAGTAGTCTGCTTCAAGTGCTTTGTCTTCCGTATTGCAGGTCATCTTAATATAGCGCCAGGCAAGGTCCTCAGAAATATAGGACTCCAAATCACTCAAGGCAATTAGCCAAGACTTGAATGTTTCCACATTCGAGAATTCAAAAGCTGCTAATTGCTCAAATGCTGCTGAAAGGGTATTCCAAGAATCTATTTTTCCGCTAGGAAGTTGAAGGATGTTTTGCGTGGTCATGCTGCGAAACTACCTATCCGGAAAGAAAGCAGCAAACACAAAAGGATTTTGCTACTTTTCCATCATGAAATATTTCCTCTGCTTCATGCTTTTGTTCCTCGCTTGCTCAGCCGAAGATTCCCCCATGCCAGTAGGGGATTACTGGAAGGATTTTGAGGTCTTTGAGCCTGAATATGATGGAACAACTTTACCCTTAACCGCGGCTTTTCTGGGAAATAAAACAGTAATTGATAGTATTCATTCTATCGATGAGGCATCAGGCTTAGTCATTTCAAAACGCAATAAAGGGATGGCTTGGACCGTAAATGATTCGGGCAATGACCCAGAACTGATTCTGATCGATTTAAATTCAGGAGAGGAACTGTGCAGGTATGCCGACACGAGTTTACGAAATATTGATTGGGAAGATATTGCCAGCTATACCGATAAGCAGGGGGCTTCATGGGTCATTATAGCCGATATTGGCGATAACCTAGGTCAGCGCGAACAGGTTCAGTTGCTCTATGTCCCAGAGCCGCTCTATTCGCCAGACATGAAAGGAAAGCGAATCGAAATAAACTTAAATGCTACGATCCGCTCTGTTATTTATCCGACAGGCAGCAAAGATGCGGAAGCTGTTTTTATCGACCCAGCTCGGGGCGATGTTTATATTATCAGTAAACGCGATAATCGTTCGGGTGTATATGCCTTGCCTTTTAAGTCGAGTTTCTCCGGACTGGATACCGCAGTTTATTGTGGCTCCTTTCCTTTTAATATGGTTACTGCAGCGGATATTTCCATGCATGGACAATTGGTTATTCGCACATACCTCGACCTCTTTTATTGGGATTTTAAACCCGGTTCAGACCTGAGGAAAGTGATGGCATCAACCCCGAAAAAATTGCCTTATGACCAATCAGAACCTCAAGGAGAAAGTTTCGCCTTTTCGGATGACGGTCGTTCGTATTACTTGCTTGGTGAGAAATTATTTAATCTAATACCGGTTTTTTATCGATGGGATTAGTTAGTTTTTAGTCTATCATAAAAATATTTTTAGATAAGTCTAAAAATAATATATTTGCGGCATGTATTCATTCACGGAAGAGAATTATCTCAAAGCGATTTACAAGCTATCACTTGAGCAAAAGCAAAGTGAAACCAGCACCAATGCCATAGCGGAGGAATTAGAAACGCGTGCAGCATCGGTAACCGATATGCTCAAAAAGTTATCGGATAAAAGCTTGGTCAACTATGAAAAATACAAGGGTGTGAGTCTCAGTGACGCAGGAAAATCCATAGCCTTACAAGTCGTTCGTAAACACCGCCTTTGGGAGGTATTCCTGCATGATAAGCTAGATTTTGGCTGGGAAGAGGTGCATGAAATAGCCGAGCAATTGGAACATATTCAATCCGATCGCCTTATAAATCGGCTGGATGACTATTTGGGCAACCCTAAGAATGATCCACATGGAGACCCCATTCCGGATAAAAGCGGAATGCTAGCAGTAGAAGACTATATCCCGCTGAATAAGGTAACTAAAGGCAAAACTTGTATTCTAACAGGAGTGAGTGATCATAGCACCTCATTTTTGAAAAGTGTAGAGAAATGGGGATTAGGCATTGGGACTAAACTTAGTCCTGGAGAAAAAAACGAATACGATGGCACTTTGGAAGTCAGCTTGCCAAACGGAGAACATATCGTCATTGGGCAAAAATCTGCCGCACATATTCTAGTGAAAATAGTATAAGATGGAAGCATTTATTGAGTGGTTTAGGTCGCAAAGTGCAGTTTATCAAGCTTTTATTGCGACTAGTTTTACCTGGGGACTAACAGCTTTAGGGGCATCAGTTGTATTCCTCTTCAAAACAGTTACGCGAAAGTGGCTAGACTTTATGCTAGGGTTTACCGGGGGAGTAATGATTGCTGCCAGTTTCTGGTCACTTTTAACTCCTTCCATAGAAATGGCAGAAAAGGACTTTGGATCGCATTGGGCTTGGGTTCCAGCTGCCGTTGGGTTTATTGCAGGTGCTGCTTTTATTTATCTCATTGATAAAATACTTCCTCATATCCACATTAACGCAAAGCCAACTCAAGCAGAAGGAATTAAAACAGGATGGAATCGAACCATACTATTGGTATTGGCCATTACCATGCATAATATTCCCGAAGGATTGGCGGTAGGGGTTTCTTTTAGCGCAGTGAGTATGGGGCATCCCGATTTTACATTTGGTTCAGCCATGGCCTTAGCACTAGGAATTGGCATCCAGAATTTCCCAGAAGGAATTGCTGTGGCAGTACCCTTGAGAAGACTGGGGTTGTCGCGCTGGAAAAGCTTTTGGTGGGGACAGTTGTCAGCCGTCGTCGAGCCTGTAGCTGGTATATTGGGAGCTATGGCCGTTATAGTGGCTGAGCCGGTATTGCCTTATGCCTTATCCTTTGCAGCAGGGGCAATGATCTATGTGGTAGTGGAGGAGGTGATCCCCGAAACTCAACAAGATAAATACGCCGATTTTGCCACCATGGGCGTAATTATTGGTTTTGTCGTAATGATGGCGCTAGATGTTGGCCTTGGATAGGTCAACTTGCAGACTTATAAAATTGTCGGAAATTAGTCCTGCCCTAAGCTTGCTCAGTAGATTACTTCTGTTTAGAAAGCTCTTCTAATTTTTCAGCAAGTTCAAATTCGTCGCCTTCTTGGTAGCCTAAATGGGTGTAAACAATGCTCCCATTCTTATCGATGATAACAGTAAAAGGAACATTTGGAGCATTCAAGGCTCTCATTAACTCTTGGTTTACATCCAATAACACATCAAATTCCCAAGCTTGTCCGTTCACAAATGGCTTAACCTTTACCGTATTTCGTGAATCATCGGTTGATACGGCAACCAATTGCATATCGTATTCTTCTTTCCACTCTTCGAGGTATTCGTTGATGTTTTTAAGCTCCTTTTTACACGGACCACACCAAGTAGCCCAAAAAGAAATGACTGTTATCTTTCCGGAACGGCCATAATCGCTGATGTCAACAGAGTTTCCGTTCAGGTCTTTTAATGTTATGCTAGGAAGGGTTTTAACCGTTGCTGTTGAGTCTTGTGCAAAGCTTGCAGTGCTCGCAACGATAAGAATAAGTAGGGTGTATAGATACTTCATAGGATATGATGTCAATCAAATAAAGGTCCAAATTAAATCATGTCTTTGGAATTGTACAACTTTTTAATCACGTGAATAATTAATTCGACCCTTTTCAGGCGTCCTTCTATATTTGCATGGAATGATACGTGTAGCCATACTTTTTGGAGGTAGTTCGCGAGAAAGGGAAGTTTCTTTCTCAGGCGGTAGGACGGTTTATGATAACCTAGACAAGAGCCGGTTTGAGGCCGTTCCAATATTTGTCGACTCGTTTAATCAGCTGACCTTATTGGACTGGTCTTATGTTTACAAGGGAAGCATCCGCGATTTTTATCCACCCATCGATTATCTCCCTGAATCACCAAACGCGTATCAAATTTATGCAGAGAGTTTAGATCCCGCACTTTCTACAGAAATGAGGAGTCGTATTGGTAAGCCGATTCAGCTAGAAAACTTGAAGGAACTATGCGACATGGTTTTTCTTGCCCTTCACGGGAAGCATGCTGAAGATGGCAGTATTCAAGGGATACTAGACTGGCTGGGGATTCCCTATACTGGCTCGGGCATTTTCGCCTCGGCATTTGGTATCCATAAACGTATTCAAAAAGAATTATTTGATCAAAGCGAATGGAGCAACCCCTTATGGATGGGCTTCAGCCGAGAACGCTGGCTTAAGGATGCAGATGGAGTCTTAAATGAACTCATGCAACGTCCATTTCCTTTAGTGATAAAAGCGGCTACTCAAGGTTCGTCAATTGGTATAAGTGTCGTTTCTCAACCCGATAAAAAACAATTAGTTAACGGGGTAGAGAAGGTACTGTTTCGGCGTCTACTCAATCGAGAAGAATGGCTAAAAATGAGTGCTTCGGATCAAGCTGAATGGGTGCGAACCTGCTGTGATATTCGCGAAGGTTTAGGCTTACCTGTTTTCTTAAATAATACCCTTGTCCGATTACCTGAAGAGCTACTGAATAATTTACGCGATCGATTTCATGGAGAAGATGAGTTTGTTTGGCTCGAAGCGTTGGACGGGGAATCGGAAGTTGTGGTTGAAAGCTTCATAGAAGGACGGGAGTTTTCCTGCATCGTTGTACAACAAGAGGATGGGAGTCCGGTAGCCTTGCCACCAACAGAAATCGTAAAGGGCAAGGAAGTCTTTGACTACCGTTCGAAATACCTGCCCGGACTTTCTCGAAAACTTACCCCAATAGACCTTCCAGACGGAGAAATACAACGAATTCGCACGGCTTGTGAAGGCATGTTCAAACGCTTTTCATTTAATGTATATGCCAGAATTGATGGGTTTTATGGACCTCAAGGCGAGATTTACTTGAATGATCCAAACACAACTTCGGGCATGATGCCAAGTAGTTTCTTTTTTCATCAAGCTGCTGAGATCGGCTTGAGCCCAAGTGATTTTCTTACTTATATCATTCAGACTTCTTTACAAGAAAGAATCCGCCACGACTCTAGACCCAGCACGTATCAGTCTGTATTAAACCGCTTGAAGCTGGAAACGGATAAAGAATCCGACTTGCCAGAAAAAATACGCATTGCAGTCATCATGGGAGGGTATTCTTCGGAGCGTCATATTTCAGTGGAGAGCGGAAGAAATATCTTCGAAAAATTAGCGTCCTCGGTTAAATACGACCCCTTCCCGGTGTATTTAACCGGTAGCGATGAAGCCTACGAAATGTACCTGTTGCCGCTGAATATGATGTTGAAAGACAATGCAGATGACATCAAGGAGAAGGTTCTCAATTACCATGTACATCCGTTCTTGAAGCAAATACAAGACGAAACCGCTCCTTTACGGAATGCATTTAAATCGGACTCCGCTGTTCTTGAGCCACAAAAGATCAGTTTTGAAGAATTAGCCGCCAAAGCAGATGAGGTATTTATCGCCTTGCATGGTCGACCAGGTGAGGACGGTTCCATACAAACACATCTTGAAGCAGTTGGTCTGAGTTATAATGGATCGGGGACATCAAGCTCCAGCTTGACCATCAATAAATACCTAACCAATCGGAAATTGGAGGAAAATGGATTTCATGTGGCACGTGCGGTGCTCGTGGAAGAAGAGGAGTGGAGTCGCAATCAAGCGCATGTTATTCAACATATTATGAATACTTGTGGATTTCCTTTGATTGCAAAACCAGCGGATGATGGCTGTAGTTCGGCAGTGAAGAAAATTGACAATGAACAAGAGTTGCAGCACTTTGCCAAGCTGATCTTTAGAAAGACCTTAGAATTGAACCTAGTGAGTGCAGAAATACTCGCAATCGACCCTAAAGAAGAAGTTCCACAAAAGAGTTTTTTCCTAGTAGAAGAACTAATCGACAGAAGAAATGCAGATCATTTCTTAGAGATAACAGGTGGGTTACTCACCCACAAAGAGGCTGATGGGGGTATTCGCTATGAAATATTCGAAGCCAGTGAATCATTGGCAGAAAAAGGGATTTTATCGCTGGCAGAGAAATTCTTGGCGGGTCAGGGACAAAATATTACTCCTGCCCGTTATGCAAAAGACCCAGTAATCCGTCAGGAACTCTCAGATAAAATAAAAATCGAATTTGAGAGAGCAGCAAAAGTATTGCAGATTGAAGGCTATGCACGTATTGATGCCTTTATAAGGATTTATCACAATAAAGAAGTCGAAGTGGTGTTTATTGAAGTGAACTCCCTACCTGGAATGACTCCTGCAACGTGTATCTTTCATCAAACAGCCATAAATGGGTATCCTCCGTATGAGTTTATTGATCAGATATTAACCTACGGAAGAAAGAGAAGAGAATTATTAGCATGAAAAAAATTGGTATTTCAGTCATTGCCGCAATAGGCTTAGTTATCGTGCTCATATTTGGAGTGAATCGCTTTTTGGCCATTTATACGCATCATGATGAGAAAATTCCAGTACCCGTACTCTATGGATTAGAAGTGCCTGAGGTTGAACGCTTATTGGATGAGTTGGGATTACGCTATGAAATTCGTGATTCCTTATTTGAAGAAGGAAAGCCGAGAAATGCGGTTTTGAGTCAAGACCCAGATACCAATGAATTTGTCAAAGAAGACCGGATCATCTATATCTCAATTAACGCCTCGGAAACCCCAAAAATCAGAATGCCAGATTTGACGCATAAAAACATCAATCAAGCGATTATGATTATTGAATCCTTGGGCTTAAAAGTGGGCAAAATTGATACAACAAACGATATCATGGAAGATGCCGTATTAGAGCAGAAGGTTAAGGGCAAAGTGGTCAAGGCAGATGCGGAAATAGGACAAGGAACGATCATTGACCTTACGATTGGTGATGGAGGAAACGAACAAGGCGTTTTTCAAGGTGAAGTTGATGTGCCTGATTTGGTAGGACTAAACCTTGGTGAGACCCGCATAATATTGGACGCCTATGGCCTGCGAATAGGCTCTATTATTGCAAAAGGTGCTATTCCTGATAGCAGTGGGGCAACGGTTGTTGCTCAAATTCCGTCCTTTTCAAGAGACCTTAAGATAAAAAAGGGGTCTAAAATATCCGTTACGATTAAACAATGATGGTGAGAAAAATTAGTGTTTTAGCAGCAATAGGGTTTTTAACCTTGCAGAGTGCGGCGCAGGTTCATGAGGATACCTATGTACCACTTTACTCCAATTATCAAATCAAGCAGAAAAGAATACAAAACAAAGCATTTGATCAGTTTCAGGCTAAGAGAGGGGTAACCGACACCTTAACATTGCCGTTTTTTGACGATTTCTCGATCCTGAGTGTTTTACCGCTTGAATCTTTATGGACCGATGGAGCGGTATTCATCAATGCCGATTTCCCAATCAATCCACCAAGCATCGGAGTAGCTACTTTTGATGGCTTAGATGGGCAGGGCAATGCGTATGAGGGCATAGATCCTAGCTTGTTTGGACCAGCAGATACTTTAAGCTCTCAGCCGATTAATCTTTCAGGCTTTGTTCCAGGTGATAGCCTTTATTTGAGCTTTTTCTATCAAGCACAAGGACTCAGCTTTGAGGTATTGAAAGAAAGCGATTCGCTCGTTTTACAATTTCAAAACCGAATTGGAGCGTGGGTCAACATTTGGAGCACACCAGGATTGGCCAATACGGATTTCCATATTGCCAATATTGCTGTGAAAGACACCTCTTATTTGCACGAAGCCTTCCGGTTCCGTTGGGTGAATTACCAGCAATATATTGGTAACTTGAAGCAGTGGCACTTGGATTATGTATACCTGAATCAAGGGAGAAATGCCGCAGATACCATTTTTGAAGATCAAGCCATGGTTTACCTTCCTGAATTCCCTTTTACTACTTATACCCATTTACCGTGGAAGCATTTGCAACAATCCTTTTCGAAGCATTTACGCAGCAGTTTTGAAGTGCCAGTGAGTAATTTGGCTAGCTCAGGAGAGACCTTTACCGTTTCAATGCGGGTGAATGATGCCAATGATCAAGTTGGAGCAGCCTCTTTGAGTGGACAATCCTTACCTGCAAATGCGATCAGTACTTATACCCTCAGTCCATCTATTCAGTTGTTTTCAAATTTCGAGGACAGTTCGCTAGTCCGCATAGTTACTCGTTTGGGAGATATCCTAGGAGGGAATGATGTTAAGCGAAATGATTCAGCGGTCCGCGAAGTTGAGCTGGCCAATTATTATGCCTATGATGATGGAACGGCAGAATCTGGTTATGGCATTTTGAATAGCAATGGATCTGTTTCTTGTGGCTTTGAGGCTGAATTTGGAGATAGTCTACGCGGTGTTTGGATGCACTTTACTCAAGCAGAAAAGGCGGTGACAACTGGTTTTTCTCTTACTATTTGGTCGGCAATTGCTCCGGTGGGAGAGCCGAGCTCGAATAAGGACATTATCGTGTATAGTGCAGAATCGATTTTACCAGTTTATACCGATACCCTCAACGGGTTTCACCTCTACCTCTTGGATTCAGCCATTTTTGTGAGTGGTAAATTCTATGTAGGGTGGCAGCAAACCTCGAGCTTCTTGCTAAATGTTGGGCTAGACAGAAACTATAAACTCAATGGAGTATCCGCACCAAATCCGAATATCTTTTATAATGTAGGGGGGAAATGGAGAGCGTCGACGGTACCGGGAACCATTATGGTTCGTCCGGTAGTAGGTGACAAATGGCCAGAAGCGATGAACACTCCAGAATTCAGTAGACGAATCAACTATACCGTATATCCAAATCCTGCCAATAGGAGCTTTTCCATTCAATCAGAAGAAATTCTCCAGCAAATGGAATTAATCGATAGCAAAGGTCAGGTTGTAAAAAGCTGGGCTGCTGGGTCAGATAGCTACACTATTGATACTTTTGCGAAAGGTGTTTATTTCCTCCGAATTAATTGGAGTAATGGTCAATGGTCGAACGAAAAACTTATCATACACTAAATATGCAAGACATTAACGTAGAAGAATTAAAATCACGCCGTGAACAAGGCGAAAATTTAGTAGTCATCGACGTACGTGAGCCTCATGAATATGAGGAGTTTAATATCAATGGAAAACTTATTCCTCTTGGCACCCTTCCAAGCATGCTAGATGAGTTGGAAGACTTAAAAGATCAAGAATTCGTGGTGCATTGCCGTTCTGGTGCTCGCTCTGCCAATGCCAAGGCTTTTTTAGAGTCGGTAGGATTTACCAAAGTGCGCAACATGATTGGTGGCGTAATGGAGTGGCAAGCTAAATTTCCTACCTAAGCTTGATGCGTCGCGCTTGGCTCGTAATTGCTGCGGTACTTCTGTTCTCTTTTGCCTTGGTTCAATGCAGCCCGGAAAAGGAAGAGGCAGAATTTGCCGAAGAGCTAACCTGGAAGAATCACCATGACTCGGTCCATTATGTGGGTATGGATGCCTGCAGGGCCTGTCATAGCGATAAGTTTGAAACCTTTCAGTTTACAGGAATGGGAGAGAGCTTTAATCTGGCGACCCAAGAAAAAAGCGCGGCCAAATATCATCCAATCCATCCTGTTTACGATAAGGAGAGTGATTTCTATTACTTGCCCTACTGGAAGCAGGATTCTCTGTTTTTTAAGGAGTTCAGGCTCAATACTCGCGGAGATACGGTGCATCAACGGGATGAGTTTGTCTCTTATATTGTGGGATCCGGACAGCATACCAATTCCCATATTCTTAACTTAAATGGCTATCTGTATCAAGCTCCCTTAACTTGGTATGCCCAAACCAAAAAATGGGATTTACCACCTGGCTTTGAAAACGGAAACAATAGTCGTTTTGGCCGACTAATTGGTGATGAATGCATGAGCTGTCATAATGCTTTACCCGAATTCGATATGCTCAGCGAAAACAAGTTTGAAGCCGTACCGCATGGCATAGACTGCGAGCGCTGTCATGGTCCGGGTGAGTTTCATATTCAACAAAAAAAGGCGGGAAAACTCGTTGATGTTAGCACTGAAATAGATTATTCCATTGTGAATCCAGGAAAATTAAGCTGGGAATTACAGGTGGATGTATGCCAACGTTGCCATTTGCAAGGAAATGCTGTTTTAGAACCGGGTAAAACTTTTCATGATTTTCGTCCTGGCATGCCGCTGAAATCCATCATGAGTGTCTATATGCCGCGCTATAATGGACAAGAAGAGGGGTTTATCATGGCCTCACATGCGCAACGATTGCAGCGCAGTCAATGTTTTATTCAAAGCAATAAAGACGATTCAAAGCTAAATTTCACGTGTATCAATTGCCATAACCCACATGTTTCGGTGAAACTTACTGGTAAGAAGGTTTTTAATGCTGCATGTATGAAGTGCCATTCGGAGGAGGCGTGTAGTGAAACACCCCAGTTAAGAGCGAAAGAAGAGGACAATTGCGTTCAATGCCACATGCCGGCGAATACCACGCTGGATATTCCTCATGTGACCGTTCACGACCATTTTATCAAGAAGCCAAGTAAGACCGCAGTCAAGGAGAATTCGTCGGTATTTGCTGGACTGTACGCAGTGAATAACGCAAATCCAAGTCAAGCCTCTAGAATCAAGGCCTATCTTGCTCAATACGAAAAATTCGACCGCGGCAATTTAGTTCTTCTGGATAGTGCTGAGGCTTTATTAATTCAAGGAGGCAGGGCAAATCAAGCAGAATGGATACGATTGGCCTATTTGCAAGATGATATGGTTGCGGTTTCACAAATCGGGTCTTCCTACCAAGGAAAGGATGCTTGGACTTGGTATCGCATTGCACGGGCCTTTGGAAATCAAGAGAATTTTGAACAGGCCTACCATGCAATAAAGCAAGCTGTAGCATTAAAGCCACATTCTTTAGAGTTTCAAAATGAACATGCATTGGTGCTTCTTCAAATGAACAAAATTCAAGAGGCATTCGACCTTCTTAATCAATTGCTCGCTTGGCAACCAAAACAGGTGAATACGCTTGTTAATAGAGGGTTTGTTTATGAAAGTAAAGGCGAATTAGCTAAGGCGAAAACAGACTACGAATCAGCAATTGCACTAGACCCAGATGCCTTTCAAGCCTTGTTGAATTTATGCGGTCTGGAGCTTCGGCTAGGAAACAAAACAAAGGCTAACTCATATTATACTCGCTTGCAAAAGTTAAATCCTCAACATCCGGGTGTAAAAAAGATTTCCAATACGTTCAACAATTAAGTAGATTAGTCGAGTTAACCTTATGTCTCTACGCGCCCTACTAAAATTCTTCTGTTTATTTATCGGAACTACTTCCGTCTATGCCAATACTGATTCAAGTCGGGTTGCTGATCTCATTAAAATCGTCAATGAAAACCGGATGGATTCTACATTGGCCTACGCTAATTTGGCGAAAGCGCTGGATATAGCTCAGTCATCAAAAGACAAGAGATTATTGGGCGATGTGTACATTACCAAAGGGGTATTATTGTATTTAGAATCTCAATTTGATAGCTGCGAAATCTATTGGAAAGAGGCGAGTCTCCTTTTTTCAGAGTCCCACGACACCATAAACTGGGGCAAAGCGGAACGTTTGGTGGGTGTGGCCTTTGATCTTCAAGGAAGATTGGATAGTAGCTTAACCCATTTGCAACATTCATTGGCCATCAATAAGAGCATCAATTACAATAAAGGAATTGGTGAGGTTTTTAGCAGCCTTGGAATCATACAACAAAAACTTGAACGCTTTGATGCCGCGGTAGAAACATACATGTCAGCACTTCAACTGGCATTGGATGAAAAGAATGAGGCTGCGGTAGGTCCTATTTACAATAATCTTGGGTCGCTCTATCAAAATATTAATGAGCTTGATTCGGGCATGAAATACCTACAATTGGCTCTTTCGATGCAGGATAAGGTGAAAAATCCACATGGGATGGCGAAAATCTTGCATAATCTCGGCACAATAGAATTAAATAAGAATAATTATACGCTGGCCAAGAATTACTATTTTACGTCTATAGCCTTAACCGGTGGAGCAAGTGCACAAGAATCACTTCAAGGCGTCATATCAATTGGTAATTGTTATTTGAAACTGGGTCAATACGACAGTTCAAAAAACATGCTCTTGCAGGCCATAGCGGTAAGTGAATTAAAACAAGGCCCCAGAAACTATAAATCGATTTATGAATATCTCTGGCAAATAGAAGAAAATAAGGGGAATTTCCGACAAGCACTTGATTATCATAAACTTTACTCCGCGTATTTGGATACCATCTATGATGAGACGCTGAAAAAGAGCATTCATGAACTCGAATCGGCCATGGAGCTAGAGTTTGAAAGGAATAAGAATGAAACTTTATTGAAATCTAGCAAAGAGATAGAAGCATTGCTTGCGAGCAATAAAAAGGGCTTAATGCTCCTCGTCGTTTTGTCAATCGTCTTAGTCCTCCTCGTCATCATCTTATTCCGAAATTTAAACCGACTCAAAGGAAGCAGGTCTGAATTGGCAACGATGAACGATAGTCTGCTGAAAAATGCACAAGAATTAGAAGCCAATAATAAGAAGCTGGAGGATCTCATGACCAATAAAAATGATCTGGTATCTGTTATGGCGCATGATTTACGTTCGCCATTCGGGAAAATTCAGAGCATTGTTCAGCTTTTTGAAATGACCGACAATAAGAAAGATCAAGAGTCTTATTTGCAGATGGTTGATAATATTACCCATGATGGAATGTCGCTCATTCAAGACCTCATCGACCTTTCGCGCTTAGAGGGTAATGTATTGGTAGAAGAGCATGTTAAAAGACTAAGCACCTTTAAACTGAATACCATATTTGATAATTTGAAATCCAGCTTCACCTCTCATCTAGAAGCAAAGCAGCTTGAATTAACTATTGATTTGGCGGATGAAAGTCTTTTAAATCGCGAAGATTATTGTGAACGTATTTGTGATAATATACTGAGCAATGCCATCAAGTATTCAAACCCAGGCGGTACAATTAATGTAAAATCTGTTGTTGAAGATGATCGGGTTAAGATTTCAATTCTTGATAATGGTCCTGGGTTTCAAGAAGAAGACATGAACCGTTTATTTCAGCGTTTCTCGCGGCTTAGTGCTCGTCCTACGGGAATTGAATCGAGCACAGGCTTAGGACTATATATCGCTAAAAAATTGGCTGAATCGATTCATGGAGACATTTCCCTGGTCAGTAAGATTGGTGAATCAGCTAATTTTTGTATTGAAGTCCCAATCAACCTAAAAAGTAAGTTGGAAGCTTAATCCACCGCTCACTCTGTGATTTGAATTAAATATCGGTGTGATATTCGGAGACCATTGAAGACTGAGATCATCTGATATATCAAACATAGTCAAATGAGCGTCGACATGAGCATCGACAATCTGGAGCGCATATAAACCAGCCATTCCGATTATGGATAAATCACGGCGCTTCTTATAGTAATTTCTTTTCGTGCGCAGTTGGTCTGGTGTTCCTGGGAATGCCGGTATGGTATTGGGGTCGTCATCGGCTGCTAGTTTATAGTAGTCGCCAAAACGTTTGTATTCGCCCTGATTGAAATTAACCGCATACACCAAAGCACCAAATCCTGCATAGATGATTGGCATCTTCCAGTAGCTGCGGTTATAAAACTGACCTGCACCGGGGAGTGCGACCGAAAGGAGTGTGGCTTTCTTCGGAGAATGCGTAGCACGCCAATTGCTTGGTGCGACCTTATTGATCGTATCATTTTGCTGAGCTAGGCTGGCTAGACTAAACAAAAATGCACTACAAAAGAGATAGAAGTTTCTGTAATTCCTCTTCACTGGTGAATACCATTACAAGTTCCCCGCCAGAATCTTTAGAACGCAGCTGTACGGGTACATCAAATTTTCCGGCAAGTTCTTCCACTTGATCAGAATAGCCAGAAAAATCTGCAACATGGCGTTTAGACTTGGTTCCTTTCGCCTTGTTTGCCGTGCGTAAAGGCTTGAGTTCTCTAACCAATAATTCCACATCGCGAACCGATAAATCATCGGCAAGGGTTTGTTCAAATATGGCCAATTGTTTTTCTGGGTCTTCAATCGAAATCAAGGCGCGAGCATGTCCCATACTGAGCACACCAGTTCGAATCCCAATTTGAATCTCATTTGGCAGTTTAAGCAGCCGCAGATAATTATTTACCGTAGAGCGATTTTTACCCACGCGATCGCCCAATTCTTCCATCTTCAATTTGCATTCTTCCATCAAACGTTGGTAGGAGAAGGCGACTTCCATCGCATTGAGGTTTTCGCGTTGAATGTTTTCAATCAGTGCCATTTCCAGCATATCCTGGTCGTTGGCAATGCGGACATAAGCCGGAATGTCTTTAATTCCCGCTAGGATGCTAGCACGTGTACGACGTTCACCCGATATGATTTGATACTGGTCATACCCAAGTTTTCTAACTGTGATGGGCTGAATTACACCGTGAACCTTGATCGATTCTGCTAATTCCTCAAGGGCAGTTTGGTCAAATTCCGTACGTGGTTGAAAAGGGTTGGCTTGAATCTCATTCAAACGAATCATGCTAATCCCTCCAACAGGAGTTACTCCACTCGAAGTAATATCAGTACTAGCATCTTTTAATAAGGCCGATAATCCTTTTCCTAAGGCGGGCTTTTTTGCTTTGGTCATCAATTCATAATCCTTTCTTCTTCTGATATACGGGTTAAGCCGTTTTTCTGAAGAATTTCACGCGCCAAATTTAAGTAATTCAAACTTCCACGACTTTCAATATCATAATTGATCACAGGCATACCATGACCTGGTGCTTCACTCAGCTTCACATTTCTTTGGATGATGGTATCGAAAACTAGTTGTTGAAAATGCATTTTCACATCTTCTACAACCTGATTACTCAAACGCAAACGAACATCATACATGGTAAGCAGTATGCCTTCTATTTTTAAAGTTGGGTTAAGGTTAGTCTGAACAATCTTAATCGTATTCAACAGCTTTCCGAGTCCTTCTAAAGCAAAGAATTCACACTGCACTGGAATGATGATCGAATCAGAGGAGGTAAGAGCATTGGTGGTGATGAGTCCTAAAGAAGGGGAGCAGTCGATAATGATAAAATCGTAATCGTCTTTGATTTTGTCAAAAACACGATTCAGCAAACGTTCCCGGTGTTCGAGGTCTACAATTTCAATCTCAGCACCCACCAAATCAATATTTGAGGGCATGAGGTGCAAGAAATCATATTCGGTTTTTAGTATCACGTCTTTCGGCGCAATATCATGCACCAAACACTCGTAAAGTCCTGTTTTAATATTAGAAGGGTCGAAACCAATGCCGGAGGTAGCATTGGCCTGCGGATCAGCATCCACCAATAAAGTTCGGTATTCAAGAGCCGCAAAGCTTGCAGCCAAGTTGATAGCGCTGGTTGTTTTTCCAACTCCTCCTTTTTGATTTACGATCGCAATAATTTTTCCCATATGGATTGGATTATTCTTTTGGTTATTTCTCAATGGTTTTCCCGATTTCCGGGATTAATAGGGATTTCCCCATGTTTCTAAAGCTTTCTGAAGCTTTTTGGTGATCAATTTCAATGAACCCAAACGTATCAAAATGCATGGCAATAATGTCTTCACAAGCGATAAACTCCGCAGCAATTACAGCTTGTTCCGCATCCATGGTGAAATTATCACCTATTGGTAAAAAGGCAAAGTCTAAGGTATGAAACATCGGTATAAGTTTCATGTCTTGAAACAAACCTGTATCTCCTGCATAATAAAAGCAGGATTCATCGGTAGTAATGATAAAGCCTCCAGCAGCACCTGCATAAGAACCGTCTGCAAATGAGCTGGTATGCGCCGCCTGAAAAAATTTCACCGTTCCAAAGTCAAAGGACCATGAACCGCCAAAATTCATCGGGTGTGACTTCTCAATCCCTTGTTTTCCCAACCAAGCTTGAACCTCATACGAGGATATTACTGTAGCGCCTGTTTTTTTGGCCAAATAGACTAAGTCTGCGGTATGGTCGTCATGCCCATGCGATACAAGGATATAATCGGCTTTTACTTTGTCAATATCGACTATACCTTTGGCCTTGTCGTTCGGACGGATAAAAGGGTCGAATACCAGCTGTGCTTTTCCTGTGTCGATATGAAAGCAGGAATGACCCAAGTAGGTAATCTTCATCTTTTTTTGTTCATTTGGTGAAAGGCAAAAATAACCAAGGCATGTACCTAGTTTGTGCACATTAATGAGGAATTTATTAAGAGTTATACACATCACTTTACTATTTGTAGCCTGTGGTGGGCCGGTAGTCACTTCTAAGTCGGTTTTCCGCATGAACATGGAGTCTCCGCTGAATTCACTCGACCCAGCATTTGCTCGTGACCAGTACCGAATTTGGGCTTGCGCGCAGTTTTATAATGGACTCGTTGAGCTTGATTCGGCCATGCGTGTAGTCCCAGCTATTGCTTCTCACTGGGAGGTCTTGGATAGTGGAAAAGTGTATCGTTTTTATCTTCGTGATGACGTCAAATTTCATAACAACGGCTGTTTTGCCTCGGAAAGCGACAGGCAAGTCACTGCTCATGATTTTCTTTATTCATTCAATCGTCTCATGGATCCGGCACTTGCTTCACCCGGTTCATGGATTTTTAACGATAAGCTAGCTGAACAAGGTTTTCGAGCTGTTTCTGACTATGTTTTCGAAATTCACCTCAAGTCGAGCTTTCCGCCTTTGTTGGGATTGCTTAGCATGCCCTATTGTTTTGTGCTGCCGCAAGAAGCTGTGGAACATTATGGCGAAACCTTTAGGGCAAATCCGGTTGGAACGGGGCCTTTTGAATTAAATTTCTGGGAGGAAGGCATCAAACTCATTGGTGTTCGAAACCCGCACTATTTTCAAAGCGAAAGCGGACACCAATTGCCCTATTTGGATGGTTTTGAAATAAGCTTCATCGAGAATAAACAGACTGCCTTTATGGAGTTTGTACAGGGAAAACTGGATTTTTTCAATGGACTCGAGGGAAGTTTTAAGGATGAATTGCTTACCCGAAATGGAGAATTAAAACCAAAATATGATGGCAAATTTCACCTTAGAATTGGGCCTTATTTGAATACCGAATACCTTGGATTTATGGTTGATTCATCCATCAAACAAGATGTACCTAATTCGCTATTAGACAAAAACTTAAGAAAAGCATTGAGTTTCTCAGTTAACCGCGAAGAGATGATGCGCTTCTTGAGAAACAATATAGGCACTGCCGGGAATAGAGGATTTATTCCTTTAGGACTCCCGGGCTATTCCAATAAAAATTTCTATGCGTATAATAAGGACTCAGCGAACTACTATTTGAGCAAAAGTGCCTATGCTGATGAAGAACTTGTGCTCTATACCAATAAGAACTATTTAGACCTGACCATCTACGTTCAAAGAATGTGGCAGCAAATAGGGGTTAAGTCAAGAATTGAGGTGAACCCGGGTCCATTTCATCGTGAAATGGTGAGCAAATCGAAACTGAATTGTTTCAGAGGTTCTTGGCTCGCTGATTATCCTGATGCAGAAAATTATCTCTCCTTGTTTTATTCACCCAACTTTGCACCAAATGGTCCGAATTATACCCATTTCAAATCCGATGCATTTGACCGCTTATACCTGAAGGCCATGGAAGAATCCGATCCATTAATACGAGAAACCCTTTACCAAGAAATGGATGCAATTGTGATGGAAGAAGCTCCAGTATTGGTATTATTCTATGACCAGACAATGCAGTTATTGGCTAATCATGTTGCACGACTTCCATTAAACGCGATGAATCAACTCCAGCTTAAAAACGCTCAACTTTATGAAGCTATACCCAAGCAAACAGATTAAAGTCTGGGATGAATTCACATTGAAGTCGGAAGGAATTACCTCCTTCCAACTCATGCAACGTGCAGCAAAGACTTGCTATAGCTGGATTACAAAGCGATATCATCGAGATATAAGCATACGGGTGCTCTGCGGTCCGGGTAATAATGGAGGCGATGGATTTCTCATTGCAGCCTATTTATTTCAACGAGGTTATCAGGTAAGCGCCTATGCTTTGGAAGACTCCGGCTCCAATGATCGCAAACTGGCAGAATCCTATGCCAGGCTGCAAGGGGTGCCAATTTATCCATTGTCTGACTTCCATTCAATACCAAATACCTTGATGATTGACGCCCTATTTGGTCATGGATTAAACAGGCCTTTAGCAGGAGAACTGGCGGCCGTGGTGAAGCAGATGAATGATCAGTTGGCAACGGTTATTTCTATAGATATTCCTTCTGGAATGCCTTCTGAGCCGCAAGACAGCGTATTTGAAACATTTATTCATGCAGACTCGGTTTTGAGTTTTCAACAGCCAAAGCAAAGCTTCTTTGTAGACGAATATGGCGCTCATATTGGGTCATGGGAAGTTTTGGATATCGGTTTGGCCCAATCCTTCGCCGGAAAGACAAATGTTGAGTTGATGGATGAAAATTTGATTCGTGCTATATACCAAGAGAAGCCAAGGTTCAGTCATAAAGGCTCATTTGGAAATGCCTTATTGATTGGTGGTTCGGCTCAATACCCCGGTGCGATTGCATTAAGCACTTTAGCATGCTTGGCTAGTGGCGTAGGTAGGACTTTTGTGGCCACGCCAAATCATTGTGCAGAAACGTGTAAGCAACTTGCCCCTGAGGCCATTTATCTGCAGTGCTGTGGAATAGATCACTTGAGTTCAAGCCTTGAGTTGAATGCTTACGATGCAGTAGGTATCGGTCCGGGACTGGGTATGGCTAAAGAAACACAAGAACAAGTTTTATCGTTGGTTAAGCACAAACAACGCTGGGTAATGGATGCAGATGCCTTGAATACTTTGTCGCGAAATCCGCAAATTATACCGAGCGGTGAGGTGGTGATCACGCCACACCCAGGCGAATTTGATCGATTGACAGAAAAACATACTTCAACGGG
>CAZUIT010000049.1:0-28080 GCA_964620355.1 uncultured Burkholderiales bacterium
GACATGCACTGTGCTGCGAGGTTGAGAGGTTTCGAGGTTGAGAGATTGCGAGATTTCGAGACAATCAGACAGCCAGACAAATAGAAATTCATCAAGCAGGTCGGTGTCTCGCCGACATGCACAGTTCAAATGTGAATTCGAGTTCGGATCACTTACTGCGTCCGCCGGAGCTGAACCCGCATAGCTATTGGGAAAAGCGAAGGAATAGCTTATCGTAGTTAAAAGTTGCGAGATAGAGCCAGTTCCTGACATCCCCATCCTGTGTGCAGCAGCAGTTTAAGCGAACATCTCTTGACGAATAATTGACTGGCTCTATCTCCATCTAAAGCTAAGAAAGATGCACTTTTTATGGGGCAGAATAATGCGTGAATTAAAGTATTCAAAACAAGCCGAAAATTAAAGACTATCTTTGGTAATCGTGGGCACTCCTCCCCACCTCCCTTACTTCCTTTTTCAGGCCCTAAACGCAAGGAACATGATATTATACATCAAGTATATGGTTAGTCTGCGTTGCAAGCTGATGGTCAAATCACAACTACAAAAAATTGGCCTACATGCTGTATTAATTGACCTCGGTAAAGTTGAAATATTCGAAGACTTTTCTGATGAACAACGCATAATCCTGAAGAAGAATTTGCTTCGTAGTGGTCTCGAATTATTGGATGATAAAAAAAGCATTCTCATCGAGCGAATCAAAAATGCAATCGTAGAAATGATTCATTATCAAGATGAACTTCCAAAGGTGAATTTTTCTGATTACCTGAGTGAAAAATTGGGTCATGACTATACTTACTTAGCCAATATTTTTTCAGAAGTAAAGGGCATTACCATTCAACAGTATATCATCATCCATAAAATTGAGAAAGTTAAAGAGTTGCTGCTCTATGACGAACTAAATTTAAGTGAAATTGCCGATCTCCTTCACTATAGCAGTAGCGCCCATTTATCCAATCAATTTAAGAAAATCACTGGCTTAACACCCTCCTTTTTCAAAAACCTAAAGCTCAAAAGACTAGGTAATTTGGAAAACATGTGAATTGTGTAACTTAAATTATTTTTACTGTAACGTATTAGTATTACGTCACTAGACCTTTGTTCCGTACTAAGCTATGTACGCGAATAATGAAAGTCAAATCAATTTTAACACCCAAACAGAATGCCTCGAAAAGGTATTCAAACATATTAAAGATGAGCGTTCTGCTCGCTTGTTTGCCGCTATTTATGTGGCAATGTAAGAAAGACGATTTCAAAGACGAAACCAATGCAGAATGTCCTATGGTTTTGAGCACTGACCCAATAAATGGCCAAAGTAATGTCCCCATCACTCAAGTAATCTCTGCCACATTTAATGTTGGCATGGACTCAGCAACTTTCGATAGTAATTCTTTTCAAATTAAATTAGGAAACAACCTAATTATGGGCACTGTAAGTTTTTCAGGTCTCAAAGCGATGTTCATACCCAACAACGCACTGGAAATCGGTAAAGCGTATACGGCAACAATTAAAAACACGGTACAAGATCTGGCCGAAAATTATATGGTAGCCGATTATGAATGGGTCTTTTCAACCGGGACATTAATCGATACTATTCCTCCAAGTATAAATTCTAGCGACCCTGCGGATCTTGCTAAAAATGTGGCTTTGAATAAAACGATAGAGGTGGTTTTCAACGAGAGTATGAAGTCAAGCAGTATTTCTGCCACTTCATTCACCGTGAGCACAAATTCAGCAAATATCGCCGGACTCGTTTCCTATTCGGGAATGACCGCCCAGTTCAAACCAAGCAACAACTTACAGCTAGGTAAGACCTATACCGGAACTATCACTACCGCCGCCACCGACCTTGCAGGAAATTCGCTTTTGAATGAATACAAATGGACTTTCACTGCCGACTCACAATTAGGACCTGCACCCATCAACTTAAAATGTGCGGTTAACTATGCCATTCTTGCTGGCGGATCTGTTACCAGTACAGGCATGACCATCATCAATGGTGACTTGGGGATTAGTCCAGGTACTGCCCTGAGTGGTTTTCCACCCGGACAGGTATTAAACGGAAGCATTCGTATCAATGACCCAAATGCCAATGCGGCAAAACTGTGTTTGACCGATGCTTATAATGAAGGTGCAGCTCAATCGAACGGAGTAATTATTTCCGCTACAGGACAATTGGGCGGGTTAACCCTCGCTCCAGGTTTGTATAAATCTGGCCCAGGATCATTCGATATTACCGGTTCCGACCTTATATTGGACGCACAAGGTGACATTAATGCCGTTTGGATTTTTCAAATGCCATCCTCCACACTTACTGTAGGCAATGGAATCAAAGTCACCTTAATTGGTGGCGCTCAGCCCGGTAATATCTATTGGATTGTTGGTACATCGGCAACCATCGGAACCACGGCAGAAATGAAAGGGAATATCCTTGCTGACCAATCCATCACACTTGAAACTGGTGCCATACTGCATGGCAGAGCTTTAACACGCATTGCTGCAGTTACTCTTGATGCCAACCTTATCACTAAACCGTAGCACCACCCTATTCATCTTATGAAAAATCAACAATTCACGCCGCTTCTTCGTACGACTTGGAACCGGTATACCTTTATAATTGCCACAATTCTTTTAGGGAATATAGGTGCTCTGAATGCCCAAATAATCCAGCAACCGTCTTGGTGGTTTGGAATCTCTGCTGCAGGAAATGCGAACTTCTATTCCGGAACTACCCAAACATTAAATGGCAAAATAAAGGCTCAAAGTGCTTTCCATGAAGGATTTGGAATTCGTCCATATGCTTCCTTATTGGCTGAATACAGACCTACATCTATTTGGGGCCTAATGTTGCATGTTGGATATGATGGCCGTGGAGGGAATTTCGAGCAAGTTATGGCACCCTGCAATTGTGCATCTGATCTCAAAGCCAATTTGAGCTACATATCCATAGAACCTAGTCTTCGATTCACTCCATTCTCTAAAGGACTCTTTGTTTATGTTGGAGCTTCTGCAAACTTTGCACTAAACCATTCTTTCGAATTCTCGCAGGAGAAAAGAGCCGATGGCGCATTACGCAATACCGAAGGTGACTTTAGTGAGATGAATAACCATGTATTCGGAACGCAAATCGGGCTGGGCTATGATATGCCTATTCAGTTTGGAAACCGGTCTACACATAAAAGTATTTCCCCATTTATCTCTTTCCATCCATATTTTGGAAGAGCACCACGAGCCATGGAGTCTTGGTCACTTACCACGGTTCGGGTTGGAGTAGCTTTCAAATTTGGTCGTGTTTCAAACGCCACACTACCAGCTAGTGTTGAAGTCTTGCCAATGCCAATGCCCGCAAATGATGATGTCGACTTTACCGTATCCACTCCCCTCGTCATACCAGTAAAACGACGGATTAATGAGACCTTCCCTCTTAGGAATTATGTGTTTTTTGAGACAGGCTCATCAAAAATACCAAAGCGGTATATCCAATTGAATGAGTCGAGAGCCGAAAAGTTTAATGAATCCCAGTTTGCAAGTGGAGAGGTACAAGACCCTTCCAAGCGCTCTGAGCGTCAGTTATTGGTCTATCATAATATCTTAAACATTTTAGGCAAACGCATGCAGGCCAATCCAAAATCACGTGTTACGCTCATCGGAGCATCCGCTGGCAATGGCGATTCACTTGGCTTAAGCTATGCGCTTGAAGTAAAAAAATACTTGGTTGATATTTTTGAAATTAGTCCTTCACGAATCAACACCCAGGGTAGAAATGAACCAATTCTACCTTCTGAAAAGCCCGGTGGCAAAAAGGAACTTGAACTCTTACGCGCAGGCGACCGTCGAGTGGATATTGTTACCACACCCGACTTACTCACCCCTTTACAAATTATTGCCATTCAACCTGAACCAATTGAAAGTCGAATTGGCTTTAATGCCGCATCAGGCAATGAGGTAAAAGTTAAATCTTGGACACTTTCAATAACAGATGACAAAGGCGGCATAGCACAACAATTCGGTCCGTATACCAATAACAAAACACTCATCTCTGGAAAATCCATTTTAGGCGATCGTCCTTCTGGTAAATTTAATGTGGTGATGACGGCCGAAATGGAAGACGGTAAGACAGTAGTCAAAAAAAGCAGGCTGAACCTGGTTCGTGAAGATGAACCAGAAGTAGAAGGGCGACGTTTTACTATACTCTTTGACTTTGATAAACCGACTACGGTAGATGCTTATAAAAAATTCATCACTGAACACGTGGCTCCACTTATTCCCCAAAATAGCACGGTAATCATTCACGGTCATACAGATATTATTGGTGATAAGACCCACAATAAAGCACTCTCTGATCAACGAGCGAATGGAATTAAAACTTTGCTCGAAACTGCCGTACTTAAATCAGGTACCAAAGGAGTAACATACCAAGTTCATGGATTAGGAGCAAACGAAGAACTCGCTCCCTTCGAAAACGAACTTCCTGAAGAACGCCTCTATAATAGGACGGTTATAATTGATATTATTCCTGCCAACTAAACGATAAGAAAAATTAAGCACTGCCCAGCAATTTGGCCTTGTTTTCACTGGTTGGCATCCACCTCGAAGAGAAAGCCTTCACCATTTAGATGGAGGGGGACTTTTGCTTTATCGGAGGTGTGAATTATGCAAGTTATACTCCTTTTTATGTAATGCATAGGCGAGTCAATTCATCCAATTTTGCTATTGATTTACAAGAAATTACACTTCACTCGATGAAAGACATCCTCTATATTATAGCAGTTATTCTCGTTATTCTCTGGGCAATAGGATTTTTCGGATTTCATGTTGGTGAGATCATCCATGTACTCATTGTTATAGCCATTATCGCTGTTTTGTTGCGTGTAATACGTGGCCGCTAATTAGGCTCCATTTCCCTTTAATAAACCCAAATACCAATTATACCTTAATATGAAAAAGTTAACCTTACTGATGGTGCTCATTGCCAGCTTTGCTTGTTTTAGCAGCACTGCACAAACTACCACCTATGGTGAAAAACATGGCCATACCCTCAATCTCGGATTAGGAATAGGCTACTACGGTTATGCGCATAGCAATATGCCCGTAGTTCATGCCAATTTTGAATTTGACGTCGCTAAAAACTTCACCCTAGCGCCCTTTGCAAGTTTTTACAAATACGAACGCTACTACAATTGGGGAGATAAAAATCATCCAAAAAGAGACTATTACTACAGAGAAACCGTGATCCCAATAGGTATTAAAGGAACCTATTATTTTGATCAATTTTTAGGAGCAGGATCGAATTGGGACTTTTATTTGGCCGGAAGTCTTGGCTTTGTTTACCGAAGCTATTCGTGGGAAAACGGATACGAGGGCGACCGATACACACATGGAAGTAGGCTATATCTAGATGCCCATATCGGCACAGAGTACCATTTTAATAAGTCATTGGGCATGTTCCTAGACTTGTCGAGCGGAGTTTCTACAGTTGGACTAGCCTTCCATTTATAATCAACACCTTCATTTTAATACCATCTATTATGAAAACAGTAATTATCAGCATGGGTCTATTGCTTGCTTCAAGCAGTATCACCCAAGCGCAAGAATCAGCTCCAATAGACCTTCGCGCCAACTTAATCTTCGGTGTGAAGGCTGGGATCAATATTGCCAATGTATATGATACCGAAGGAGAAGATTTTCAAGCCGATTCAAAAGTTGGATTTGCTGGGGGTGTCTTTCTTGCCATCCCTTTCGGAACCTATTTTGGCTTTCAGCCAGAAATATTATTCTCCCAAAAAGGCTATCAATCCACCGGGTCTATCCTTGGAATGTCTTATGGAATGACTCGGACCACCAATTTTATTGATGTGCCATTATTATTCTCCTTTAAGCCGATTGAGTTTGTCAATATTGTGGCCGGACCACAATATTCTTATTTATTGAGTCGCAAAGATGTATTTACAAATGGTACCTCTACAATTGCTCAAGAGAAAGAATTCGAAAATGAAAACCTGCGTAAAAACATACTCTGCTTTACCGGTGGTTTGGATTTGACAATGAAGAGCATGGTTGTGAGTGCCCGAGCTGGCTGGGATTTTCAGAATAATAATGGCGATGGTAGCTCCTCCACCCCTCGCTATAAAAACATGTGGTACCAACTCACCTTGGGCTACCGTTTTGCCTCATCCAATTAAACACAATCAAAATGGAATTATCAAATAATGGTCAATTAATCGGTGCGCTTGTTCTTGGTGCACTAATCGGTGTATCTCTCGGAGTTTTACTTGCCCCGGATAAAGGTAGTGCCACTCGCGCAAAACTTGTAAGTGGCGCTCAAAATCTCGGCGAAGAGCTGAAAAACAAGATCAAAGAGGAATCCGAAGAACTAAAAAATAGCGCAGGCTAGAGGATGCACGAGACGGAAAAATTGGACGTTCTGAATGAGCGTTTTAAAAGCTTTATAAACACGAAAATTCAGTTAATCAAGTTGGAAGCCGTGGAACGTTCAACGGTATTGGCATCTGGGTTATTTGCCTGGATGCTTATCCTCCTCTCAGCAATTATTGCGTTATTCTTCCTCAGCATTGGTGCAAGTATCTATATCGGCAAGTTTCTAGGAAGGTATGATCTCGGATTTATGTGTATAGCAGGTTTTTATGTATTGCTTGCTGGGATACTTTTTCTTGGTCGCACAAAACTGACAGAAACACCCCTGCGCAATGCCATCTTGAATAAGCTTAGAAACGTCAAATAAACTACAAGCATGCTACTATGTCTTTGAATAATTACGACGATCTGCTCCAAGAAATAGCAGCGCTTCGCCTGGAAAGTAAAATACAGGAGGAGGCACTCAGTGTTGCTTGGACAAATTTCGCGTCGAGCGTTAACCCTGTCGATATAGTGAAGGACACCCTCCACAAGCTTACTCATGATAACGAAATTCAATCCGATATCACTAAAGTGGCCATGCATGCAGGCTCCAGTCTGCTTATTGGTAAAATTCTTGGGAAAAACAGAAGCATTCAAGGCTATTTCACCTCAGTAATTGTGGAGAAGCTTTATTTCACCGCCTTGGCTAGCCCGCTATTCAAGTCTATCTTCAATTTAAAGCAAAAGGA
The DNA here is from genome assembly GCA_964620355.1 of uncultured Burkholderiales bacterium. Classification (GTDB taxonomy): domain Bacteria; phylum Bacteroidota; class Bacteroidia; order UBA8524; family UBA8524; genus UBA8524. The sequence continues at coordinate 7,101 of CAZUIT010000049.1, forward strand.
AAAGCAGCCAAAGAATGACGACTAACCCTCCATCTATTAACTACCAAATATTCATACTCACATATATAACTCAACCTACAATCGAACCAGCAAGAGCCTACAGAACGCTTTTAACACCGACCTAAACTCAAATGATTTTCAATGATTAGCCATGGATTACAACAATATAACCAACGAACTGGCCAAAGGATCGGCCCATATTATTATTGAAATAATTGAATATTTACCAAATTCCGTGGTGAGTAAAACCATTATCCGAAAGTCAACTGGTAACATTACCATCAGCTCATTTGATGCCGGTGAAGAACTTGCCGAAAAGCAATCGCCCTTCGACTCCTATATTCAAATTGTAGACGGCACTGCCGAGATAACCATTGATAAGAAAAAAAATATCTTAAGCTCTGGAGAAGGCGTCATCATCCCAGCTCATTCAAAGCATAAATTCAATGCCAAGGAACAGTTTAAGATGGTTTCGACTACGATTAAGAGTGGGTACGAGGATTGAGGTTGAGAAATTGCGAGATTTCGAGATTTCGAGATTGTGAGATTTCAAGACAATCAGACAGCCAGACAAAATTAATTTCACCAAGCAGGTCGGTGTCTCGCCGACATGCACTGTGCTGCGAGGTTGAGAGGTTTCGAGGTTGAGAGATTGCGAGATTGCGAGGTTGAGAGATTGCGAGATTTCAAGATAATCAGACAGCCAGACAAAATTAATTTCATCAAGCAGGTCGGTGTCTCGCCGACATGCACTGTGCTGCGAGGTTGAGAGGTTTCGAGGTTGAGAGATTTCGAAACTGCGAGATTTCAAGACAATCAGACAGCCAGACAAAATTAATTTCACCAAGCAGGTCGGTGTCTCGCCGACATGCACTGTGCTGCGAGGTTGAGAGGTTTCGAGGTTGAGAGATTGCGAGATTTCGAGACAATCAGACAGCCAGACAAATAGAAATTCAGCAAGCAGGCTTAACTTCGTAAGTGATGGAAAAAACTGCTTCTATGCACTTTCACCCTACATAAAATGATAAATTGCGGCTCGGGACTTCGTGATTGTTTGGACAATAATTAATCTCCCGAATTGAATCTTCAAGCGGTTTTTATAGCCTATATAAAACCGCCCTTGAGAATGTTTCATATGCCTGTCATGGGTTAAACTATGTACAATCAGGATAATTTTTCAAAGATGAACGAGAAAGAACAGCTCTATTTAAATATCGGTGCGGAAATAAAAGAAGCGGTGCAAAGTCAGATGTTTGGAAAACCGTGTCTCAAAGTGAATGGAAAGGCATTTGCGTCGTTCTTTCAAAATGAGATGGTTTTTAAATTGACTGGTGAAGCGCATAAAAGCGCGATGAGTCTTGATAGATCACAGCTCTTTGATCCATCGGGAAAGAACCGGCCCATGAAGGAATGGGTCCAAGTTCCCTTCGATTATAAAGAGCATTGGACAGAATTTGCAAAGGCGGCATTGGACTATGTTAAAGTCAAATAAATCTTAAGTGCCCTACTTTATATTGGAGGAAAATAAATCACACGTTCAAGTACCCAAGGCGTAAACTTTCCATAATGCCTAATAGTAAAAAGCATAATATTCAGAAAGACGACAACGGGGATGTTCAAGGAAAAAGCGTTTTGATTCACTATATGATACTAAAAGTTTTCACTACGCTGCATTTGCTTATCGGACAATCACATACCTTCATCTTGCTATCCCATCCAAATTAAGTTTTGCTAAATACACATAAAAGAATGACTGCAAAGGACACTGACAAACACAGAAACCATTCAAAATCCAACAACATGAAATCCATTCAATACATAAAAAAGGGCGAAGGCGAGAATTACAATTATTCTCAAGACCACTGTTTCGTAAAAGTATCGTCAAGAGATACCAATGGGGAGTTATGCCTTATCGAAGACACGCTAAAACCAGGCTTTCATTTAAAGCGGCATCACCATAAGATTATGACAGAGATCTTCTATATGTTGACAGGTCAAATGGAGCTGATTTTTGATGATCAAACCATCATTCTCAAGGAAGGCGATACCATCACGGTTCCTCCAAACGTATGGCATGAAGCAAAATGTAAGGACGGTGGAAAAATGCTGACTCTATTTAAAAACGGACAATTCGATGTCTTTTTAGAACGCCTTTCCAAAATGACGGAAGCCGATTTCTCTGATACAGCACTGATGGAGTCTGTATCTCATGAATTTGACATCTACGAATAACTGTATTTCCTAATGCCTGATTTTTGTTTTCATTGAATTATTTAAATTGCTTTCGAAATTATCGGAACCGTTTCCAAACTGACGCAGCTGTTAAAGATATGACTGGGCCGGCGCAGAAAAGATAATAGAGCCAATAGCCAAGTATACAGACAAGCATGAAAGATTGGGTTACCCTATTAACATTTACTTATCCGCATGAGGCGCATTTAGCGAAAGGAAGACTTGAATCAGAGGGAATTGAAGTCCAGATAACCGATGAGCTGACGGTTCAGGCGTATAACCTGTATTCCAATGCGATTGGCGGAGTAAAACTCATGGTTAGGATAAGTGAATTAGAAAGCGCTCAACAGATTCTAGTAGACGCTGGATACTTGCAAATACCAAAGCAGAATGATCACAAGTTATTAACCTGGATTGACAAATTCACAGCTCGATTTCCTTTGATTGGTAAAACGAGTTTAGAAATACGTTTGCTTGCTCTTACCGTAACCGTTCTATTTCTACTTATAACTCCTGTTTTCTTGTTATCCATTCCTTCAAGCATGGAGAAATTGACTGAAAATAGCTGGTGCGTTGATAAGCTATACTACAAGGGTCAAGAACTGACTCCAAATTCACTCGGGTTAAAGGTTATTAGCTATTTTGATAATTGTTCGGAGAGGATGAGCTTTAATAAAAATGGCACTGTAAATTTTCCAGGGATTAACTCCGATCGAATTTCCGCATTTTGGAGTCTTCGCCATGACAGCTTAATTATTTACCCGCCACCAAATGTGAATGATTATCGTCTTGGAGATGATTTAGAACTTATTGAATCGGAAAACAAAACACCCATGGAGAAATCAATTTTTCATGGCAATTATGTTTTTCAGATCAATAATAACGTTATATCAATGAAATCGGATAGCTTGACCATTATAGGCCGAGCTTATAGATTCAATACTCGTTTTTAATTCCTACAAGGACGACCAATTGATTCATGAATTCTGCCGTTTGGAGAAGGCGAATAAGGAAAAATAAGCCAGATAACTATGAGGCGTAAAATTAGACCAAGACTACCAATTTCACTGTTTCCTATGTTCATTTTGCTCGTTGGTTCATTGGTGCTGCTTTCCAACCATTCCCGCACTTTTATTCGAAATGACCTGCCTGTTGTTATTGACCATACCGATTATAAAAAAATCCGTTATGAGTCAGAACCCACCACTGCCTACTACCCTGTAATTAAGTTTGGCTATGATATTGATTCACTGATTTTAGAAGAATCTACTCCTCGCTTCGAAAGCTATTATCCAGATCATGATATATCTCCTTTTGGTCAAAGAGAAATGGCTCAGCTATCAATATGGGTGGATACCACGCAAAATTTGGTTGCTGCAAACTTAGGCCACCGAATGCTATTTGAAGGTTACCCAGTGACTGTGATAAATGAAAGCAATAACGTTAGTTCAATTGGGACTGAACACACCCTATCATTCATATTAGAGGCAGTTGATAGCAATGGAAACTGGAGAGCAATTGAAAAACACTTTTATTGGATGTGTGGAACAGGCTTAAGTGGAATAATGTTATCACCACATGAAATGGCCATTACATCCGTAGCTATTTACCAAGGTGAATTCAAAACCAAAATGCGATTAAAGTTCTACGATAATTACTCGAATGAATTCATTGGGCATGTCAATCATAGGCAGTTTGTTAAAGAATAACCCGCTAAAACATCGCGCTAGCTCAATACACTGCACAGGCCAGCCCTTGAAACACAACACTCATGGAAATAATAACAAGCATAGAATCAGATCTATCCATTGAGGAATTATCTGGCGGTTGCTTAAAAATTAACCTGTAGCCAATAACATGATTGCCCAGCGCTCCACTCTTATTTTAAAGTGAATTGGTTAACTTGAACCTTCTCTCGAATACTATCGTTATTCAAACTGACACCCCTGATAAATTTATATTTCAGGGTAAGGGCTAGCAATGTTTACAGAAATGAAAAAACTAAAGACTCTACTTTTCTTTTTCTCCCTGCTGAGTTTTGCTGTTCCATCCTTTGCTCAAAAAGGGTTTAAGGTTATCGATAAAGCAGAACGGAAATTTGAAAAAGGCAAGAATAGAAGAGCTTTGAAACTTCTTTCTAAGGCAGAAAAGATGAACTATGGATTTTGTGGCAATGCCTGGATAGAAGCCGAAATAGCGATCGATTTGTTAAGGGCTAAGATTTATATGGATCAAAAAAAGTATCAATTAGCCCGGAACAGCTTGGATTCCATAAGTTGGGGATTTGGTGGAGATTGCTATGACTCCATCAGAATACGCAGCTACCAATTGGAATATGGAAAAGACTCTTTGAACAGTATGATTGATACTTCTTTGGCCAATGCTACGATGCATTGCAATGAATATGATTGCTTTGTAAGCATTCCTCTAACAAATGGAAATACAATAAAATTGAAAGAAATTCCAATATCCTTCAATAACGTGATTAATTCGGAAGTCGAAAAGCAGAACCTTAAAAAATGGATTATACATTTTAAGGAATCCGAAAACTATAAACTGATACTAGAAAATAGCGGAGCACCAGGTTAATAGGTGATTCCAATCTTGATACTAACTCAACCAATCCATTTTGCACATACCCTCTCAACACTTTGCAGGGGCATGGAGCGACCGCTGACGCCTCTCCCGCATAGCTTGCCGATAACTCGATTGTTCAAAACCCATCAATGGCCAACAGCCAAAAAACCGCATACAGTTTTGAAGAACAAACCGCATACAGTTTTGGAGAAAAAAAAGCATACAATAGTGGAGGACCTACCGCATACAATAAGGAGGACAAACTGTATGCAATAAGGTGGACCTACCGCATACAGTTTTGGAGATGAAAAAGCATACGGTTTTTCCATCCAATATGTATACAGTTTTTGTTTTGGCAGTATTTTAGGCAGTGTATTTCCCGCAGACCGCGTACGCCATAGCTTTTTCAGCGAAGGCGTATTAACGCAGATTAACGCAGAAAACGTGTCTTGTCTGAAACTGTGGAACGGATGAAGCCTTCCTTGATTTTAAAAAATTATTTAACCGAAATTGCACCAAGGAAAGACCTTGTTTGAAAACAAGCTGAAAGTCGGCACAAGTGAAAGCAAAAATATACTCGCATAGGCAATTGATCGGAACAGCCGACCTCCTAGTGGGTGACGAAGCTATGGGTGGACTATTTGGTGAGTTTATTCCAAACCAAGTCTATTTTGATACCGTGCAAAAGTCTGTTTGGGAATATTGGAGAACAAATAGGCCTGATTATAAGAAATGGCACTCGCTACGATTCAATGCTCAATTAGAAAACGGGCTCTTTCTTTTTCCTGAAGGTGGTTACACATTTGAAGATATTCAGGAATTGCCAAATGAGCCAAAAAGAATAGACCTTTTTGGGGTGCATAGTGATATTGTTCAAGACTATTTCTTGTCCAATCCCCCAAGACCATTCGTTGAGCTGCCTTGGAACAAAATTTATATTGACCAAAAAATAGGCCTTGAAGATGAACTCAGAAAAGAACTCGGGATACAAAATCATTCATTATTTAGCTTCTTGACGAAGCCATTAAAACACGATTTAGCGGACGCCACATTTTCAGCATTTTGTCATAATCAACGAAATGATGACGTATTATTTGAAATAGTGAAACCCAATTTTGATAAACGCTTCGCCCTGGTTCATTTAACTTGGAAAGGGAAAAAGGAAATTATGGACTATCCATTCACCAAATTTTTCTTGGATTATGATGAATTCAAATACGCTAGGATGTATCCAGATAAAGCCGACTGGGAAGATTGAAATACTAATCCCTAGTTTTAGCAAACAGTTCATGACCTTAACCATTTAAACTGCACCTTTCAATCTCGCTCTTCGCTATGTTTCTCCGCTCTGACCTTGTAGGGCCTTTCGCCGAGTCGAAGGACTGAATCCTTCATTTAACCTACAGTCAAAAGCCAGAATTTTGGTTAGGTGTTTTGAATGAGAGCTTAAAAAGCTAATTTGTAGGCGGTTTAGAAGTGACGGCTTTGGCATAGTCCTCCCCTTGAGGATTATAGCGCAAAAAAAGTGCTTTAAACTGGTGGTTGGCTTCAACCTAAAACAACAAAACGAGAATCATGAACTTTATAATTTCAACAATAACTTTCCTTCTATTTTTTTCTTGGTACGGACCGAAACGGAAAACTGTTGAATTAAAGGAACCTAGAGCTTTTACGAGTGCTGACATTGTTACAAGCAGTATAATAGACAAAAATGGAGCCCTATGGTTTGGGACATCAACCGAAGGACTTTATAAATATGACGGAGCGAAATTTTCAAACTTTAACGAAAAAAATGGACTATGTACTAACCAAATTTGGGACCTCATTGAAGATGACAAAGGCATAATTTGGTTAGCAACTAATAAAGGCTTATGCAATTATGATGGTAAAGAATTTACTCAAATTTCACTTCCATATACTGACACAAACAGCGAATGGTACAAAAACATCTACCCAACAGTCAACCCAAACCAAGCGAATTCACTAATCCAAGACGGTAATGGAATATTTTGGATTGGAACTTCAGGTGGTGGTGCTTACAAATATGACGGAAAAACATTTCAAAACATATTGGCTGAGCAAGGCCGAAAATATGAAGATAGTCTTCATCACAATGTCATACAAAGCATTATGCAGGACAAAAATGGAAATATTTGGTTCGCTTCAATGAGTAATGGTGGATTGACAAGATACGATGGAGATACATTCCAAGAGTTGAAAATGGGAAGTGGATTAAGTGATAATATGGTTCGTTATGTCTATGAAGACAAAGAAGGGAATATTTGGATCGGAACAAATGGAAATCGAAATGGAGGTTTAGATAAGTTTGATGGAAAGAATTTTAGAAATTTTAATGAAAGGAGTGGTTTGTGCAGTAATAATGTTACCGTAATATTCCAAAGTTCGGACGGAAAAGTTTGGTTAGGTAGCGACAGAGATGCTCTTTGCTATTTTGAAAATGGGAGTTTCAAATCTTTAGACAAACTATCAGGAATTTCGATTAGAACAATCATAGAAGATAAAGATGGAAATATGTGGTTTGGTGGCAGAAAAGGAAATTTGTGGAAATATGATGGAGAGAAGTTGACCGACTTAACCCTGTTGAAAAATGAATAAAAGGCAGCAGCTAAAAATGTAAATAAAAAATAGGCGGAATAGTAATAAAATTAAGGCTTCTAGCTCTTGTCAAACTTTGTACTTAACCGGAAATTTGGTGCTTCAAAATCGCCTACTTTTCATATACTAAGCGTTGTGCACTCGTAATAAAAACGAAAATGAATGAAAGGCTTTTAAAATTCGACAACGACAAATTAATTGACATTGTAAAGAATTTCCGACAATACGGCTATGACGACGTGTTAAGGGAAACGGCAATTAGCATTCTTGCTGACAGGGGAATATCTAAGGAACAACTTAAACTAACAGGAAGTTTTGAAAACAAGACCTACAACTATGCGCCTGACCTGTTTGCCTCATTTTTGAAGAATTCAAAAATTGCATTTGTCATGTATTTAATCTTGTTCGCATCGAGAATACTAATCCGAATAACACCTGACGACTCTGTTGGGCTGGCATGGACATTCCTAATTTTGTCAGTCCTTTCATTCATTTTATATTTCGTCTTTCTGGTAATGTCTTTCGTAAATCAAAACCAGTTCTACAAGGTAATCGGAAAAGACTATGGAACAGAAGGAGCACTTCTTTACCTGTTCCTTGGAATGCCGTTTTATATGTTCATGTACTTCTATTTTAAGAATCAAATGAACGATAAAATTAAAGAAGTAAGATAAAAAAATAGTGCCTACACCGCGGAGTTCAACGCTCCACTCCTATTTTCCCCGACGAATACTGCTCATTGTCGGGAACTTCGACAAACTGAAGTGAATTACTTAAATTACTCCCGAAAATTACGGAACCGTTTCCAATCTGACGCAGCTTCTAAAGCTACGAACTGAGCGAGGAAGAGAAATTCAGTATTAAAAACGAAAAGTAGATTGAACACTATTGGAATAAAAATAAAAGAGGTATATCTACCCTTTTTGGTCGTTTCCATTGCGACTATTCTCTTCTATAACCTATTCAGATGGACTTTTGACATTCAACTTGGAATACTTCCTTTAAAAAATGACTTAATCAATATTTGGTTTCCATTTGTACTTCCTTGGATATCCGTATTGATGTGGCTTAGACGCAGGATCAGAATTTTGCAGGTAAAAGGGAATTCAGACAATGGATATTTCTTTTATCAACTGATCATGTCATTAGCTATTACTGCTCCCATCGTTGTAAGCCAAAATTATATTGAAAAAGCTTCTTATGACTTAGTAAGGCTGAATCATAGTCATGAAGTCACAAATTATTCTGACCAAAAATACTTTGACATCCACTCTTTTGATGTTGCACATTACGCTAGTCTGCCCTATGTAACCGCACGAACTTCCGGAAAAAATAATGATAAGCTAACGTTTTACCTCTACTTAGCGAGTCCACTTAGGAACTGTGCTAATGTTTGGTTTGGTGTTGAGTACAAGGAGAGGCTGAGCAATCGCCTTAGTGATGACAAGAAGGATTCTGAATACAGAAGTTTTATAGAAAAATCTAAAAAGGAATTTGAATCGTATGATTTTCAAGATGTGAGCTACTTTGAAAAGCTTGGCTACTCGGATGAAAGGGATGGTTACCTAGAAGCCATTAAGAAACAATATCCCGATGAACAGGCATCTGAACAAATCATTCTTATTCCAAAATTTGATGCTTTTGAAGATCGACTTGGCAATTCCTTCCCTTGGATTTTTCGCTCATTTGGAATTGGTGCTTTTGTAATTTTCCTGATGGTAGCCATTCCAAATATTAACAAAAAGGAACTGAAAAACTTTAAAAATAACAAGCCCATAAAAGACGATGAATTAAAAAATTCTTTGAATTTTATTGACCCTCGTGGTACAAACAAGGCAACAGCAATTTTACTACTGCTAAACATGGCCATATTTATCATTATGGTATTTTCAGGACTCAATGTGATGTCGCCAACTCCTAAAGAACTTTTGGAAATCGGAGGCAATCGCAGGACGGAAGTGCTGGGCGGTGAATATTGGAGACTTCTCACTTCCATCTTTATTCACGGCGGGTTAGTTCATCTAATCATGAACTTATTCAGTTTAGGATTAGCTGGAAGTTTATTAGAAGGAATCCTAGGAAGAGTTCAATTCATCATGAGCTACCTCGTTTGTGGCATTATAGCAAGTTTAGCAAGTATTTATTGGCATACCAACACCATTAGTGTTGGTGCTTCGGGAGCCGTTTTCGGATTATTTGGGTTGATTTTGGCGTTTACCATTTTTAAAATTTATCCCAAGCATATGCACGGGATGACTTGGACTATATTAGGCCTTTTTGCTGGAGTAAGTTTATTAATCGGTTTCTTCGGTGGTATTGATAATGCAGCACATATTGGCGGATTAGTTAGCGGATTTGTCTATGGAGGAGTATTGATACGCATCGACAAGAGAAAACTAATAAAAAATGCAAGGTGAAATAAATACGCCTATTGGGATGCCACGAACAAACCTTGGCCTAATTTTTCGCCACAAACCAACTCGTTCCGTCCAATATGGTCTATTTTATCTCAACCCGAAATTTCTTAACCGAATATTCTCTGTATTTTAGCTTGGTTTAAAAGCACTCCTAATCAGTTGTTTTGTCCTCCGGAGGGAGGGTGTTTAGACGAACTGATGTTAAAGCACATTAATATGAAGTTTACTTTATCCCTAATCTTGATAGTATATAGCAGCATACTTTATGGACAGGTATTCGAGGATTGGAATGCCCTTTATACTGGTCCAAGTGCACAAGGAAGTCATCAAGGGTATAAAATTTTACTGGATGATCAAGGGAATGCCTTTGTTTCAGGAACAAGTTTTGGATCAGATTCCACTCATTATGATATTGTTTTGATAAAATACAATTCTGCCGGGACCGAAATGTGGGTAGCCAGATATGATGGAGGGCAGAACGACTATGACGGCATCATGGCAATGGATATTGACCCTTTGGGAAATATTTACATCACTGGCCGTAGCCGAAATTCTTACTCCTTTGATTTTATTACGATTAAACACGATGGTCAAGGCAACATATTATGGGAGAAAAGATATGATGGACCGGCGCAACTTTCTGATATCCCTATTGATTTGGTTGTAGATCATTCAGGGTCAATTTACGTAGCGGGAGAAAGTACAGGATTAGATTCCATTCAGGATTTTCTTACTATTAAGTACAATTCTCAAGGAGATACTCTTTGGACAAGACGTTATCGTATGACTGATACTTTATCGTGTGTGGTTAGAGACATTGAAGTTGACTCATTTGATAATATCTATGTCGCAGGAAATTGTTTCCCAGGCTATTCGGTGGTAAAATACAATACGGAAGGAGACACGTTATGGACATATAAGTACCATGGAGATTTTGGATATGGTAGGCTAAATGCAATGAAAATCGATCACGATCAGAATGTCTGCTTGACTGGTATGTATGATGGAAAGTACACAACAATAAAATTGAATGCGAAGGGTATTCAGCAGTGGGTAAGAATTTATTAAAGTCCTGATCCAAACTTTAATGAACCATACGACCTGGACTTTGACACGGATGGCAATATTTACATCACAGGAGTCAGTGATGGTGATTCCTCTGGACTTGTGAAACGTGACATAGTAACAATCAAATATGATTCAGACGGAAACGAGCAATGGGTGCGAAGAAATGATGGATTAAATCATGGGGATGATTTTGGTTATGCCGTCACGGTAGGAACAGAGAATTCAATTTATGTAACTGGCAAGAGAGATGGCGCTTATTTTACGGTTGCATATGATGACGACGGAGTCATTCAATGGGAAAGAATTTATAATGCTGCTTCCGCTACAAAATGTGAGCCTAGAGATATTGAAGTAGATTGCAAAGGTAATACTTACGTGACCGGTTGGTGTGATTATGGACCAAATGCTGACCGAATAGCTACAGTTAAATATGCAAGGATAGACCCATTCAATTGTATTGTGGGTGTCGAAAAAGTAGAAAGTGAAGAGCTGGAAATTTACCCTAATCCTGTAAATGATTTTCTTATCATCGGCAATGTAGCTCAAGATGATATTTTTAACCTTTACAATTTATTAGGTGAGTTGGTTTTTAAAAGTGTAGTTAAGCAGGGCTCAAACAGGCTAGTAATCCCGGAATTGCCAAACGGAATTTACCTTTACTCGTTGAAATCTGGACTGAAGAGTGGCAAACTAATTCTCCAATAACAAACGTGCGCCAATATCGGTTATGCCATTATTCATAACGATTTTACTTGGCGGACATCTGAGCGTGAGTTTTGACACCTACCAGGCATAGCCGCACAACACCGCGCTAACCCAATGCTCAAATTCGTTTTCAAACTGAAGTGAATTACTTAAATTACTCTCGACAATTATCTGGACCGTTTCCAAACTGACGCAGTTGTTAAATGTACCGCTCCAGACGAATGCTTGCATTGTTTGGACGGGCCTGGGCACAGACGATCTCGCTATAGTTCGATGTCAGTGTTTAACATCAGCGCGGGAAACGTTGGCATCAACCTTTCACTGCAATACACTCTTGATTAAATATCTTTGCATGTGTCTTTGAAGAATCTATACATAATCGCTGGTTGCAATGGTGCAGGAAAGACAACTGCTTCCTTTAACATTCTTCCAGAAATATTGGATTGTAAGGAGTTTGTAAATGCAGATGAGATTGCCAGAGGTCTCTCACCATTTAGGCCTGAGAACGTGTCTCTAGAAGCCGGAAGAATCATGTTGGAAAGGATCCAAGAACTTTTGACTGAGCGAGAAGATTTTGCATTTGAAACGACACTTGCTACTAAAAGCTTTAAAAACACCATTACTTCCGCTCAGAAATTAGGCTATGAAGTAACGTTAATTTTCTTTTGGCTAGACAGCGAACAACTCGCAATTGACAGAGTCAAGAATCGAATTTTAGAGGGAGGACATAGTATTCCAATTGATGTTATTCGGCGGAGATATCATGCTGGTTTAAAAAATTTATTTGACATCTATTTGGAGAAAGTTGATAATGCTCTCATCTTTGATAATTCAAATAGCACACCTGATCTTGTTGCAGAAATTAAAGCAGGAAATAGTATGCAGGTTTTCAATGAAGCAAAATTCAAATTAATCAAAGCGCAGTAAAATGAAAAATTCAGAGAAAACAGATTTGCTTGAAAAAATCAAGGAAGCTATTCTATTGTCGGCCAAGAAAATGGTTGAAAATAAAAAGAAGCTTGGTCAAAAGCTTGTTATCAGCGAAAATGGTGCGGTAAAAACTATCGATCCACAATAAAAGGCTGCGGCCCAACACCGAGCTAGCCCAATGCTCAAATTCGTTTTCAAACTGAAGTGAATTACTTAAATTACTCTCGAAATTATCGGGACGTTATAAAACCGACGCAGCAGCAAAAGGTACGCACTGGTTCTGAGCGGGAAACGTTGTGGTCATTGTAAAACGCCCCATAAAAAGGACAGAAAAATCATGAATGAAACTGTAAGTGTTGACGAAGCAATTTCAGAAGGACAAAAAATGGTAAACTATCCTGTTTTTGTCATAATGTTCGGGACTATTGGCTTAGGTATTTATTTAGGCAGTCAAAAAATCTTACCTTTTTGGATTATGCCAATTGGTTTTGTGCTTGGCTTTGGTCTTGGTTGGCTTTGGTGGAGCATAATGATTACTAAATGGCGACTTTGGGCTTTTGAGAATGTTAGAAATGTTCACGAACTTAAAAAACGAGCCGTTCAAGAAAAATTAATTTGGTCTGACAATAGCTTTTTTGAAAAAACAGAAATACGTAATGCGACTGACAAAGAAAAATGGGCCTCACTGCAAAACAAATTTAGACAAGACGACTTGTTTCTAGACGACTTAACAATCCCCAACGAAACAATTATCTACTATTCAAAAGGGAAAAATATTATTGAAATGTTAATAATGTTAGGCTGTTTAGCCATTGGAATTTTTTTACTTGTCAAAACCGACAGATATATCTTGGGACCTATTCTGTCAATCATTGGGGCATATTTTGGATTCAAAGAGTTTAAAGAAGCGACAAATAAGGAACCTCAAATCATTCTAAACGACAAAGGAATTAAAACTATATCAACAGAATTTTATGAGTGGACACAAATCCAAAATGAAGAAGTAATTAGTGAAGGTTCAGGAAAACATATTCACTATTACTTGGTTTATGACCACCCAGACGCAGCAGAGCATTTACAAATTGACGACTTTGATACGGATTTAAAAAAATTAAACAAATTACTAACCCTCTATCGTGGGCGACATAAGAAAAAAAAAACCGCTAATGCTGGTTTGGCAAATGTGAGGGTTTAGTGCTTCACGGATATACTTGTGGTGAAAATCGCTACCTATGCCAAGCCCGAAACCGTAGTGTTTAATTAAAAGAAAATGATAAAAACAAGAGCATTACTAATATTTCTGTCATTTCTGTCATTTGGGTTTGTTAATGCTCAGAATCAAGATTCAGTTCCAAATTACTCCACGTTTCTAGAAGAACTGGAAAACGACAATCTTGAAATTGACTATCGACAGTTTAGAATTAGCTATATCTATTCTGACCAATTCAAAGAAAAAGGAGCTTCCAATTACGCTGAACTAAAAAAGGACGTTTATAAATATATTAGGAAAAAGAAATATGGTAAAGTGATTGACGTGTGTCAAAAAATGTTAGAAATTGACTATACCAGTATGTTTGCTCATAAATACATTCAACAGACCGCAAAAATTCTTGAAGATACCGTTTTATATAAAAAACATCACCACATAGAGTTTGGCCTGTTAAAGTCTATTGTTCATAATGGAGACGGAAAATCCTGTAAAACATCTTGGGAGGTAACTCAAATTGAAGAAGAATATTTTATTCTCAGCATGATTGGAGCTGAACTAAACACTCAAACTCTCGAAGGGTTGTGTGATAGAATGGACGTGACTCAAGATAATGATAAGAAAACCTACTACTTTGGAATATATTATGTATTTGAAAGCAGAAAATAAACAAAGCACAACGCTATGTAAAATGTAATAGATGTATTTTACACTATACGTTACCCCCCCCTAATTCGCCGACATACAATCGCCGCCTAAATCATCTGATTTCACCTCTTTTTTACCGGTGCTATCCATATACTTCCACATTCCACATTGTACGTCGTTGCGGTAATAGCCGGTGCATTCGATGGTGCCGTCTTGGCGGTAGCGGATATAGAGTCCGTTTTTGATTTCTTCTGGGTCGCCTACTGGCTCGGCGTGTCCGGTTTTGGGGTTGATGATCATGCGGTAGCGAAGCTTGTATTCATAGGCTTCATGCACTTCTTCATGGGCGGTATCATAAAACGTTTTTCCTTCGATACCCTTTTGAATTTCCATCTGTGCTTTGGCGGATTGAAACAGCGTTCCAAACACCATGATGCATACCATCAATACACTATTCTTCCAGTTCATAGATCAATAATCCTGTTCTTAATTTTGGTTCAAACCAGGTAGACTTCGGTGGCATCACTAGCCTTTCGTCAGCTACTTCTATCACTTCTTCTATCCGCGTTGGGTACAAAGAGAAGGCGACTTTAAACTCGCCAATATCCACCAGTTCTTGCAAACGGTGAATGCCTTTTGTCCCGTCTAAGAATGACAAACGTTCATCGGTCTTCGAATCGTGTATCTGAAGGATATCTTTTAGAATATTTTTTTCCAGTATCGATACATCGAGGTGTTCGAGCACATTGCCTTCAAACTCTTCCTTTAAGTCGAGTCCGTACCAGGTTTTATTGCGATACATTCCAAAAAGGTGATTTTTCTTCTTTACCTGAAGCTTGCTATGTCCGATTTCCTCGACAACAAATTTTTGCTCTAAAGCATCCATAAACTGTTCTTCACTCAGGTCCCCAAAGTCTTTCACTAAGCGGTTGAATTCGAAAATCTTGAGTTTGTCGGTAGGAATAAAATACGCCAAGAAATGGTTGAAAGGTTCTTCTCCGGTATAGTCTGGTTTCTCCGCTCTTCTTTTCTCACAGTATCGCATTGCCCCTGCCGAACGGTGGTGACCATCGGCAATATAAAAAGCATCTAAGGCCTTCATATGCTGCTCGATATTCGCGATATCTTCTGCTTGTCGAATCGGCCATACCTCAGTTTTCACCAATTCATCGCCGGTAAAGCTATACAAGGGTTCAACAGATTCAATCTTTGCGAGCAAGTCATCATACCAAGAGCCCCCTTTAAAGGTAAGAAGCACTGGCTCGCCAACAGCTTTCACATGATCTATATGTTTAACGAGGGCTTCTTCTTTTTTCGATAAGGTATGCTCGTGCACCTTAATTTTACCACTCAGATAGTCGTCTACCGCTGCCAATCCAGTGATGCCGGAATAAGTATAGCCAAGACGTAAATCTGTTTTTTGATAGAGATATAAACAGGGGGCTGGATCATGCTCCAAGACCCCCAGTTTTTTCATGTCAAGAAATTTTTGCCGCGCAAATGGATAATGCTTTTCTGGAATGCGCTCTGGATCTGTAAAATTCAAATGCGGCTTCACCACATGGAGGTAAGAGTATTCATAATTCTCCATGATATCGCGCGATATATGGTTATGATTGCTGTCCCACGACTTGGATGAAACCAGCTGCGCCAAGTCAGGCGTTGGCCTGAGCGCAGAAAAAGCTTTGATTTGCGGCAAGTTCTTAGTTCAAAGAGTTGAAAAATTCAATGATTTTATCGGATAGTTCTGCGCCGATATTGCTTTGTGCTTCTTTGGTCGACCCACCTACGTGGGCACTTAAAGAAACCCCTTTGGTTTTAAGGATGCGGTCGTCAACTGGGGGCTCTTTGGCAAATACGTCCAAGCCCACAAAGGCAATCTGACCGCTAGCCATGGCTGCCATCAAATCGTCCTCATTCACTGCTCCACCGCGGGCACAATTTACGATACCTGTTCCTTTTTTCATTTTTTCCATTTCTGGAGCACCAATGACTGGTGTATCTCCTTCTTTGAATGGTACGTGGAGGGAAACGAAGTCAGACTTGGTCAAAACCTCCTCTTTGCTTACCGTTTTCACTGGAATTTTAACGCGTTGGTTTCCAGCAGTTGCACCAAAGTGAATATAGATTTCTGCTTCAGCAACATACGGGTCGTAAGCATAGACATCCATACCAAGACCGAAAGCGATTTTCGCCGTTTCTTGTCCGATACGTCCAAATCCAATAATCCCCATTGCCTTGCCTTTCAGCTCCACTCCCGCGCTGGCTTTTTTGATGGCAGCAAAGTTCTCTTTTCCGTTTACCGGCATTTGGCGGTTTGATTCGGCCAAATTTCTTACCGCTGAAAAGAGATGAGCAAATACCATTTCTGCAACAGATACAGAAGAGGCCGCTGGCGTATTTACCACACGGATTCCTTTTGAACGTGCATATTCTACGTCGATATTGTCCATTCCAACACCACCACGTCCGATTAATTTTAGATTCGGACAAGCGTCGATTAATTCTTTGCGCACTTTGGTAGCACTACGCACCGTGATGGCGTCGTAATTTTTCAAAGCTTCGGCTAGTTTTTCTTGTTCAACTTTATTGGTATCAACTGAAAATCCTGCTTTTTCAAGCATTTGTACTGCGGCAGCTTCCATGCCGTCGTTGGCTAATATTCGAATCATCTGGGCTATTATGCGTTTACTCCGTTTTTACTTTTTTCAAATTCTTGCATGGCATCTACCAAGGCTTGCACACTTTCAATTGGCAAAGCATTGTAGATTGATGCGCGGAAACCACCAACCGAACGGTGACCTTTTAGTCCGCTTAAGTTTTGTGCTTTACAAAGTGCCATGAACTCATCATTCAATGAATCATCTTTCATCACAAAACATACATTCATTTTCGAGCGATCTTCTGTGGCAGCGGTTCCAACAAATAGACTATTGCGATCAATTTCACCATAAAGCAAATCCGCTTTCTCTTGGTTACGTGTGGCCATTGCCTCGCATCCGCCCATAGATTTCACCCACTTCAATGTTTGCAATGAAACATAGATTGGGAATACAGGAGGTGTATTGAACATCGACTCTCCATCAATATGTGTTTGGTAGTTCAACATGCTTGGGATGGCACGTTTTACTTTACCTAAAAGATCGTTTTTGATGATAACAAGGGTAACTCCTGCTGGTCCCATATTTTTCTGCGCACCGGCATAGATCATATCAAACTGGTTGATATCGATTGGGCGACTGAATATATCCGACGACATATCGCAAATCACTGGGATATTGGCATTCGGAAAAGATTGGAATTGCGTTCCGTAAATGGTGTTGTTTGATGTGATATGCAAGTATTTTGCATCTGAAGGAGCGGTCCAGTCTTTTGGAATATACGAGAAGTTTTTGTCTTCCGAGCTCGCAACTACATTTACATTTCCAAAAAGTTTGGCTTCTTTGATGGCTTTTTTTGCCCATACACCCGAGTTGACATAAGCAGCCGTTTCGCCTTCATCCAATAGGTTATAAGGAATCATACAAAATTGCATACTCGCTCCACCTTGAAGGAATAGAACCGAGTAAGTATCAGGTACATGGAAAAGATCACGCACAGTTTGGCGGGCCTCTTCCATTACCGCTTCAAACTCTTTTCCACGGTGAGACACTTCGATGAGAGAAAGATCTGTGCCCGAAAAATTTTGCAATGCTGCAATGGATTGATCGATGGCTTCTTGGGGTAAAATGCCGGGACCGGCGCTGAAATTGTGAACTTTAGGCATAGTTTTTTCTGTTGCTAGGCGCGAAGTTAAGTCAATTGCTTTATCAGCCAAAATCAAGAAAAAGTTTCCTTTAATTTGTACATCATGAAGCGCAACCTTCTTATACTTTTTTCAGCCCTCTTATTATCCATAAGCTCCCAAGCTAAACTAAATGGTCCCTTTTATGAATTAGGTCATTCGGCATTATTTCCAAAACGAAGTGCCAAGTTTGACCCAGATCGCCTCACCTATGGAGGGAATTTCGGAGCGACATTTGGATCGATCACTTATGTAGACATTTCTCCTTTAGTTGGTTACCGCCTCACCGATCGGTTGATTTCGGGTGTTGGACTAACCTATATTTACTACAGACAGAAATACACCTTCTCGAATAATACGACACAAGTCTATCAAACCAGTCTCTATGGGGGAAGGGTATTCAGCCAGTTTTCTGTGTTACCAAATATCTTTGTTCATGGCGAACTTGAGGCATTAAATTTTGACTACTATGATTTCTTGGCAGGGGAAAATACACGGGCATGGTCCGTTTCACCTTTAGCCGGTGCGGGGTATAGTTCGCCTATAGGAAACAGAGGCAGTTTTCGAATCATGGCACTCTACGCATTTAGTCATAATGACCCAAAATCTTTCTATTACCAACAACCCCTCATCTTTCGAGTAGGGGTATTTTTATAGAGTGGGAAAAATTCCAAGATCTAAGCTCCAATTCCGGTAGCAATTAGAACCAGGCACCAGACTCTATGTTCTAACTTTGAATTTTTTTTGGAATTTGGAATTTCTAAATTGGAATTTATTGGCATCAATTGAAGTAATGCAAGATCACATCTGGGTGACCAATAATGGTCAGAAGTATCCCAACGATTGCACCCCATAAATGCGCATCGTGGTTGATATTGTCTCCTCCCCTTCGGCTCATGTAGTGCGAATACATTAAATAGAGCGGACCGAATATATATGCTGGGATAGAAATTGGGATAAATAGGAGTCCGAGTCCGGCAGTTGGATTCATCAGAATATAACTAAAAACTACCCCACTCACCCCACCGGAAGCCCCGAGAGAGAAGTAACTATGATTATCGCGTTCCTTAAAAAATGTGCGGACATTGGCCAAAACAATGGTCATCATGTACATGAACACGTATTTAAATCCACCGGCCACCATATAGGCTTCATAGTATTTCTCGACATAGTCACCGAACATATACAGCACATACATATTTACGCCAAGATGCATGAAGTCGGCATGAATAAAGCCACAGGTGAGGAAGCGGTACCATTCTTTTCTCGACTCAATAATGGTCGGGGAAAAGATGAGTTTGTATTTGGTATCAGCATTCTGAAAAGCCAAAAGCGAGATTCCAACTGTAACAATGATGAGGAGGAGATTTAAGTCCATGGATTCAAGTATACGGAAAAAGCGGGTTAGACCATAGACGATAGCAAAAAGTCAACGGACGACTGTCGACAGACCAATGAGGCTCTATTCCAATTGGTAGTTGAATGTGAATTAGCGGCAGAGCCTCGGTGCTAGGTTAGTCTTAATAACTATCGGGAACGGGTTAGGGCAACACTTTGAGGAGATCAACCTTCGCATAAGCTACGGCGCACGCGGTGAGGGGTGATGAGATTCCGCCGTCGCTTCCTGCGTCAGCTATGGCGGACGGAGAAGGAGATGATGAGATGATGAGAAAATTCGGTGAGAGTGCAAAGTGCCGACTTGCTCTTCTCCTGCTAACCAGGTTATAGAGTACGCGATAAATCGCGCACCTACGGGCATTCTTCTTTCATGTCTTTTCGGCGAAGGTGGATAGACCAAAATTTAAATGTTGACCGTTTACGGTTGATGATTAATCAAATGAATACTAAAGGCTATTTGTTTCCTAATTTCTCATTCACTGATAAAATTGTCCTTTGCTCAGCACAACTGGCTGTATGATAATTGATCGGCTCTGAGTACGCGATAAATCGCGCCCCTACCCGCTAAGGGAATGAATGACACACTTTTCTGAATACTCCCCCCTACAGCATTCTTCTTTACAAATCTTTTCTCGAATCTCGAAACCTCTTAACGTCTAACCATCTAATTGTCTAAATATCGAATTGTCTAGTAAATTCGCGCTTCCATGAAGATTCTCCTCCTATCCGATACTCATTCCCATATTGATGACGCCATGAAACGCCATGCTTCCTGGGCTCAAGAAATTTGGCATGCGGGAGATTGGGGGAATATTCAGGTATATGATGAGCTGAAGAAAATTGCGCCGATACGTGGGGTTTATGGGAATATTGATGGACAAGACATCCGTTCTGAAATGCCCATACATAAGAAATTTGTGATTGAGGGCTTGGATGTATGGATCACGCATATTGGCGGTTACCCCGGACATTATAACCCTGAAATCAGACCGCTGATACAGAAATCACCACCCGGATTATTCATCAGCGGACATTCGCATATTCTAAAAATCATGCGCGACCCAAAACTAGGGTTACTGCACATGAACCCAGGAGCTGCCGGTCTTCATGGCTTTCATAAAATGCGCACCATGATTCGTTTTGAAATCAATACCGGACGCGTTTTGAACCCAGCCGTGATAGAGTTGGGACCGAGAAGCGCTATACCCGAAGGGTAAATTCCAAAAAAATAATTCCGATAGTTCCTAAAATCCGCAAGTTTGCTCCTTTAACTGAACTTTCTGGATTTTGAAGGTCGTTTTGAGATTGAAGGAGTGGATTTCTTCTTCAATCGTGCTCTTTCTTGTCTCCGTTTTGTTGTGTTAGGTTGGGCACCGACCTATTTTAGAGTTTTCGTTG
>CAZUIT010000050.1:0-27089 GCA_964620355.1 uncultured Burkholderiales bacterium
CAAAGCTTGGATGAGCGCCACAGGATGCTCGTATAACTGATCATTGATGACATAAGGTTCGCCTTTTATAAATTGAATATGGATATCAATAGACGCTGTTTTTGTCGCTTGAATGGGCCAAGCACCTTCGGGCAAGGAGCCCATAGACTTTAAGGTTTCTCGACCACCTACTGAAGTACCCCAAAGTCCTTGATTGATGCTATAACTCGCTTTCTCAGCAGAGAAGGGCATTCCGTTCGCAGCAAGGAATTCCAGTTCAGCTTCGCGGCTTAATTGCTGGTCGCGGATGGGTGTGATGATTTCTATTCCTGGGAGTAAGTTTTGAAGAATCATATCAAAGCGTACTTGGTCATTCCCTGCTCCAGTGCTTCCATGAGCTACAGCCTCTGCTCCTACCTTTTTAGCATAAGCTGCTAAGGCAGATGCTTGTGCAATACGTTCTGCGCTTACCGAAAGTGGATAGCTTTGATTTTTCAGCACATTCCCAAAGAGGAGAAAGCGCACCACCTTATCATAGTACCGCGTGGTTTCTTCGAGTGCTTCGAAATGAAATACCCCAGCTTGAAGGGCTCTTTCTTTGATGGATGCTAATTCTTCTTCAGTGAAGCCACCCGTATTGATGGTCACTGCATATACTTGGTACCCCAACGTTTTCGCCAGGTATACCGCACAGTAGCTGGTATCTAAACCACCACTGTACGCTAATACAATTTTTTTCATGAATTAAATCTGATTGATAGGAATTGAAGGCTTGGAAAAGCGGCGCAAAAGCCTGCTCTTCTTAAGGCGCATATACCGCTCATAAAGCTCTGAATGAAGGGAGAAGTCTAATCTCCTGCCTTTCCACTTCTTGGCGATACTTTCTTCAGGATTATAAAGCATGGCGGTGCAGAGGCAATTCGATCTTTCCTTGGCCATCAAGATGCTGTGGTTTACACAACTCTTGCAGCCATTCCAAAATTCTTCATCCGTGGTGAGTTCCTGATAGGTTACAGGTTCATATCCTAGGTCAGAATTAATCTTCATCACTGCCAATCCCGTGGTGAGGCCGAATATTTTCGACTGCGGGTATTTGGTACGTGATAATTGAAAAATACGTTCTTTGATTTCTTTGGCCAAACCGGTTTTACGAAACTCGGCTTTGACAATGAGGCCAGAGTTGGCCACAAATTTTCCATGGCTCCAAGATTCTATATAACAGAATCCGGCCCATTCGCCAGAGGATGTAAGGGCAATTACAGCCTTTCCTTCCAGCATTTTTTTCTCAATAAATTCGGGAGTCCGCTTGGCTATTCCCGTTCCTCGAATCAAAGCCGAGGTTTCCATCTCTTGTACGATGGTCGCTGAATACTGCAGATGTTTCTCAGCAGCAACGCTAATTATGTATTTGTTTTTCTGTGCTTTCATTAAGTAGCGCTAAGTGTAATTTAACATGTCGGATAAAGATTGCATGGCTTTAAAATGTCGCCTGGTCTGGCGCGGTAATCGGACTAAAATGGGTCTTCTCATATTATTAAAATTGGTCAAAAAAAAAGCCTGCCGTGTGGCAAGCCTATGGATTTATCGTGTTCTGAAACAAACCCCTAGCCTGCCGTATTTGGCTGACGTCTTGAGGGTCTATAACTTTGAAATATCGTTTTCATTTAAGGGGCGCAAAAGTATAAAAACAACTAGTAATTTCAATAAGAATTATTTGAATGGCAGAATTTGTCTGGTAAATAACGGGTTGGGGTAAGTTCGCTGATGACCACACAACAGTTTGGTCTTCGAATTTAAATATACTCTTTAAGGGTATCTTAGCGTTGTCGAACCCTTGGGCCGCCCCTTCAGGGCGTGTTTGCTTGGTGTGCATTGCTGTGTTTAGGTTGGGGAGTCCCTTCGGGACTATTTATTTGGTAAACTAGAAATCTCTCACCCTCGAAATCTCGCCCAAAAACAAAAAAACCCGACCTAAGCCGGGCTTCTCTGTATGCAAAAGAGATTCATGTATTAAATTCCAAAAATCAAATTCCAAATTCCAACTGGAGCTTGGTTCCGATAGCCATTGGAATTTACGAAGTTTATCCTTCGAGGGCAGCTGCGCCACCAACGATTTCTGAAAGTTCAGTTGTGATCGCTGCTTGACGTGCTTGGTTATAAGCTAAACGAAGTGCTTTCAAGAGCTCACCTGCGTTATCTGTTGCCTTATCCATGGCCACCATACGGGCACCGTGTTCAGAAGCAAAAGAGTCGAGCAGTGCTTTATACACTTGTGTTTTTAAACTGCGAGGTACTAAGTCTTCCAAGATTTCGACCTTCGATGGTTCGAAGATATAGTCGTTGTTAGATGCACCTTCTCCGCGGAACTCATCCAAATCAACCGGTAGGAAACGTTCCTCGGTGATTATTTGAGTAGCGGCATTTTTAAATTGGTTATAGATAATTTCTACCCGGTCGAATTCACGGTTTGTAAAACGTTCGAGCAATACTTGAGCAAAGGCAAACACTTCTTCCGCTTCCAGATTTTGGAACATGGTACGGTATGAAACATCATTCTTATAACCCAATTTCGACAAAAGATCGAAGCCTTTTTTACCACAATACATTAAGGTGATATTCTCTTTCGGAGTATCCTTGTATTTGACTTTTAAGACCTGCTTAACGCGTTTTACTACATTCGAATTGAAGGCACCGCATAATCCTCTATCGGAGGTCATCACCACGATCAATACCTTGTTCAACTCTCGTTCTTCAAAGTATTTGGCCAGAGACGCATCTTCGATACTGCCAGATAAGTTTCCCAACATGGTTTTTAACTTGCTTGCGTACGGACGCATTTGAGTAATTCCAGTTTGAGCCTTACGTAGCTTCGTTGCCGAAACCAATTTCATGGCTTTGGTAATCTGCTGCGTAGAGGAGATCGAGCTTATGCGTATTCTTGTTTCCTTTAAGTTTGCCATGTCGAAATGTGTATAAAGGGACCCGAAGGCCCCTTAATCATTTTTAGTTGTATTTCGCGGTTAAGTCTTTCGCAACTGTTTCCAATACAGAAGTTAAGCTATCATCGTATTTACCTGAAGCCAAGCTCTTCAATACATCAGCATGCTTGTTTTCTAAGTATTGAACGAATTCTGCTTCGAACTCACGTACTTTATTTACTGGAATCTTGTTCAAAAGTCCTTTTGTTCCCAAGTAGATGATAGCAATTTGATTCGCTACACTTACTGGAGAGTATTGTCCTTGTTTCAAGATTTCCACGTTGCGAGATCCTTTGTCAAGAACCGCTTTCGTAGCTGCATCCAGGTCAGAACCAAATTTGGCAAAGGCCTCTAGCTCACGGTACTGGGCTTGGTCAAGCTTCAAGGTACCTGCTACTTTTCTCATGGATTTAATCTGTGCGTTACCCCCAACACGAGATACCGAGATACCCACGTTGATCGCCGGACGAACCCCTGAGTTAAAGAGGTTAGATTCCAAGAAGATCTGACCATCGGTAATCGAAATTACGTTGGTAGGGATATAAGCAGAAACGTCACCTGCTTGTGTTTCAATAATTGGAAGAGCGGTTAGAGAACCCCCACCCTTCACAAGGTGACGAATTGACTCTGGCAAGTCGTTCATATCTTGAGCGATCTTGTCGGAAGAGTTAATTTTCGCAGCTCTTTCAAGCAAACGGCTATGGAGGTAGAATACGTCTCCTGGATATGCCTCACGACCTGGCGGACGACGAAGCAAAAGTGACACCTCACGGTAGGCTACAGCTTGTTTCGACAAATCATCATAAATGATTAATGCCGGACGACCTGTATCACGGAAGAACTCACCAATCGCAGCACCCGCCATTGGCGCGTAGAACTGGAGTGGAGCTGGATCAGCAGCGGTTGCCGCTACAACAACCGTATAGGCCATTGCTCCTGCATCTTTCAACGCTTTCACTACCTGCGCAACAGTCGAACCTTTTTGTCCGATGGCCACGTAGATACAGAAAACAGGTTCTCCTCTATCGTAAAATTCTTTTTGGTTAAGGATGGTATCAATAGCGATAGCTGACTTACCTGTTTGACGGTCGCCAATGATCAACTCACGTTGACCGCGTCCGATTGGAATCATCGCATCAATTGATTTGATACCTGTTTGCAACGGTTCAGTTACCGGTTCACGGTAAATTACCCCTGGTGCTTTTCTTTCGATCGGCATCTCGTAAAGGTCACCAGTAACGGCACCCTCACCATCGATAGGCTGACCTAAGGTATTCACAACACGGCCCAACAATCCTTCTCCAACTTTCAGAGAAGCAATGCGACGGGTTCTTTTTACTACATCGCCTTCACGTACTTCCTCAGGTTTACCGAGCAATACCGCACCTACGTTGTCTTCCTCGAGGTTCAAGGCAATACCTTGAGATCCGTTCGAGAATTCAATCAATTCACCGGATTGTACTTTGGTCAAACCATAAATACGTGCAATACCGTCACCCACTTGGAGGACCGTACCAACTTCTTCGAGTTCGGCTTCCGTTTTCAGGCTGGAGAGTTGTTCGCGAATAATCGCTGAAACCTCGTCAGGTCTAATATTAGCCATATATTTTTTAATTTAAAACGAGTTCTTTTTTAATGTTTTTCAATTGCTTAGCGATACTGGCATCGTAAAGACTATCACCCATACGAACGACAAGTCCACCGATAAGGCTCGGGTCCACTTCCATTTCGAGAACGATTTTCTTTCCGGTTTTGCTTTCCAGTGTCTTTTGGATATCCGCTAATACGTTCGCATCCACTGCCGCAGCCGTGGTTACTATGGCAGACGCAATATTGTGCTGCTCATTGTACATGCGAATTACTTCTTTGGCAATCAGTGGCAAGAAGGCTTCACGCCCTTTGCGAATCACGGTATTGACAAATAAGGTAGTTAGCTTGTTGAATCCAGTAAAGCTCGCCTCAATTACCTGGCGCTTCTTATCACCACGAATGATTGGGCTTTTTAGCATTACGACTAAGTCTCTATTGACTTTGCACGTTTTAGCAAAAAGATCCATATCAGCATAAATCGCCTCAACGGCTTGCTGTTCATTCGCTAGTTCAATAAGCGACTTGGCATATCTGGATGCGATTCTGATTTCTGACATAGCTTAGAGCGATACGGTTTTCAAATATTCTTCAACGAGCGCATTTTGCTCGCCTTGATCCTCGAACTTCTTCGCGAGCACTTTTTCAGCAATCTCGATAGATAAAGAAGCTACTTGCGATTTAATATCAGCCATAGCAGCGGCTTTTTCTTTTAAGATGGCATCACGTGCATCATCCACAATACGACGGGCTTCGCTTTGTGCATCTTTCTTGGCTTGATCGAGAATGCTATTTTTCATCTCGGTCGCCTCTTTCATGATACGGTCACGCTCAGCTGCGGCTTCCTTCTTCGCTTCGGCAATACCACTTTGAAGCTGGCTCATTTCTGAACGCGCACTCTCTGCAGATTTCAAAGCCTCTTCGATGGAATCTTCACGGTCTTTAATTGCCTTAAGAATCGGTTTCCATGCCAATTTCTTGAGCATGAAAAGGATAATTAAGAAAACAACTAAGGTCCAGAAGAATAAGCCTAAGGCAGGGGTTAATAACTCCATTTTCTTCTTTTAAAGTGTTTTGGACATAACAAGTCGCTTCCCTCGAAACCGAAGGAAGCAACCTGTAAATTTTCTTTATTAGTTACCCATTGCAAGGAAGCAGATCACCGCACCGAAAAGGGCCACACCTTCGATGAAGGCAGCAAGGATGATCGCAGTAGTCCGGATGTCTCCAGAAGCCTCAGGCTGACGCGCAATAGATTCTACTGCACCCGCACCGATTTTTCCGATACCCAATCCTACCCCAAGGGCTACTAAACCAGCACCGATACCGGCACCGATAGGTCCATACTTCACTACTTCTAATAAGATAGTTTGTAACAACATAGGTCTATGTATTAATTGTGATTGATTATTTGCTATTAGTGATGTTCTTCCGGCATGGCTTGTCCAATAAACAAGGCCGTTAACATGGTAAAGATAAATGCTTGGATGGCAGCAACCAACAACTCTAAGGTATAGAGGAAGATGGCAAATGGCACCGAAGCCAAGGATACTCCAAAGCCTGCACCTGCATTGGTTCCGTTTTCAGAGAAAAGGAAGATGAGGCCCAAAATACTCATGATGATAATGTGGCCCGCAGTCATATTAGCGAACAAACGAATCATCAGGGCAAATGGTTTAGTGAAGATCGAGATAATCTCTACTGGGATAAGAATGAACTTAACCGGAAGAGGAATTCCCGGAGGCCATAAAATATGACTCCAGTAAGATTTGTTTCCATTCACATTGGTGATGATCAAAGAGAGCAATGCCAATACCATGGTAAACGCGATATTTCCAGTTACGTTAGCCGCTCCTGGTAAAAGTCCTAGCATATTGTTCACCCAAATAAAGAAGAAGAGCGACAATAAGTACGGGGTAAATCTCAAATAATGATGCCCCATGTTTGGCTTCGCAATTTCGTCGCGAACAAACAAAATCAATGGCTCCATAAAAGACTGTAATCCTTTAGGTGCTTGACCCGGGCGGGTTTTGTATGCTTTCGCTACCGAAGTAAACAGGAGTAGTATGATAATAAACGACACCAACATCGAAGCGACGTTCTTGGTAATCGACAAATCAAGAACTGATGCGGGAACTAACTCAGTACCAACAACCACATCATCCTCCTTCACTTCTTGCTGAACCAATAATGGCTCACCTGCCTCATCTAATAGAACGATATGACCATGCTCTTCAGCATAGGTCTTATACGTATGGGTATGATGATCGAAGCTGCTTGACATGAACACATCAAGCCCATAAGCCTCAGAATACACAATCACAGGCAAAGGCAAGCTATAATGCGTTTCACCAATGGTAAAGAAATGCCACTCATGTGCATCGCTAATGTGATGCAAGATGGTTTTACTCATGGTAGCGGTGGTAAAACCCTCCTCTTCTTCTCCTCCATGTGTTTCGTGTTCTAATCCATCATGATGCATTTCTTCACCATGTTGAATTGTATCATGTCCGTTTTCATGGTCTGCTGGGTTAGCAAAAGTCCATGTAAACGTCATAAATGCGAGAAGAAAGGCGAAATTTTTCACTCTCCAAAAACCGCGAATGCCTGATTTTACGTGCCTCATGAAGGATTGACTACTTTTTTAAATCGGGGCGCAAGTTAGCTACTAAATGATAAATTTCAAACACTTGAAATAAAAGATATAGAAGCATAAATCCAACGACATAAGGAATGTCTCTAGAACCCGTGATTACCAGATAGGAAATGACAAAAAACAGGGATGAAAAAAGTCGAAAAAACATGGAACCGAAGATCAGACTCATGGAATTCTTCGTATTCATCTTCAAAGAAAAGACGGAGATATAATAAATGATCAGCGTAATGAGTACCATAAAACCAAAGGCCCACCATAAGGAAGTGGGGAGTAAATCGGTTTTAGTAAAGATAAGCTGCAAGGCCACAGCAATAATTCCTGAAAAGGCTGCAAGGCGCAAGGTGAATTTCCCAAAGGTCATGTTACTTTTTATTTAAGGTGCGGAGAATTTGAATGACTGCCGCTACCAGACCGGCAAAAATACCAAGCAATAAGAACAATGGAAAATTAAAATCTAGGGCATTGTCTAAAAGGTGCCCCAATAGCCCCAAAACACCCACCGAAATAATAAGCGGCAGGGTGAGTGACCAGAGTTTTAAAAAATCAAAGGGTGGCTTGTTCGGCTTTGGGTTTTCTGATTTCATTCGAGAATTTATCGTCCCCCATGCGCGAATTTGACTTCATCACGCAGTTACCGTTGAATTCGGCACCGCTTTCTACCACCAGTTTATTGGTTACAATATCGCCTTCAATTTGGGCGGTACTCTTCAGGAATAATATTTCACCGATAAAGAGTTTTCCCTTAACGCTCCCTTGAATATCGGCATTCTGAGCATGAATATCGCCTTCAATCTTCCCATTTGGACCTAAGACCAACCGAGCTTTTGAAGTAACACTCCCCTTTACGGTGCCATCGATACGCAAATCACCAGCGGAGTTAATATCTCCATTGATGGATGTTCCTACTCCGATGAGGTTGAGATCTTGCCCTACTCCGTCTAATCCTTTTCCCTTTTTTGAACTCGTATCTTTATTATTGAACATGCCCCTTTATTTAAATACCATATAATCTTCTGCATTCAGCGCAATACCATTATGCCAAAGCTCAAAATGCAAATGCGGACCGCTTGTAAACTCGCCAGAATTACCCACCATGGCAATCGCTTCGCCCGCATCCACAAAATTACCCACTTTTTTCAACAATACCGAATTGTGTTTATAGATGGATAAAAGGTTGTTCGCATGTTGAACTGCAAGTACATGACCTGTTTCTGGTGTCCAGGAAGAAAGCACTACTGTTCCTTCCAAAACCGATTTTACCGTTTGGTCGTCTTTCGAGACAATATCAGTTGCCAAATGATCAATCACTGGATCAAACTTGGCAGAAACCATCCCACTTAATGGAGTAAAGAAAGGTGCAAACAAGGCATTTCCTGTCTGCGCTCTGCCAGCTTCCAAAGAATAATCTTTTTTGCTATTCATCTTCTCTCGCAAGGCCAACTCTTCCTGACTTGGATCTAAGATCACTGCGCCAACTAAGCTATCACCACCCTCTTGGCCCAAACTCGTATCCGGTTGATCTTCCAAAATCCGCATGCTATTCTGCATCATCAATTCATTTGCCTGAATCACGTTTTCCATCGAATCAAGCTTATAGGATAGCTCTATCAAAAGCTGCGTTTGATCTTTGCTAATCTGCCCTGGTAAATATTCTCTTAGTGAAGTAAAGCCTAATAAAAGAGTACTTAATCCGAAAAAAAGCACCAAAATGCTACTAAATAACATGAATACATTCAGCTTCGTTAACGTGAGTGAAGCCTTCTCCTCAAAGGTGGCATCATTCATTATTACCAGCCTATATTTATTGCGAAGTCGGTGAATAAGTCGTTTTTTCTGTTCCATTTCTGTAATCAATCAAGATTATTGCTTATTAAATAATAATTTCGCTGCTTCAAAGTTATTGTATTAAATAAGGAATCCTTTTGAAAGCGACTATTGCCGCAAGAATATTTATAGCACTCATTCTCCTCGTTGGTGTTTCATCCTGCGATAAGAACAGAGACACATTTCTCAATCGAAGCTACCAAAATATGGTGGCCCACTACAACGTATACTTCAACGGAGAGCAAAAGCTCGAAGAAACCAGGTATAGTTTAGAAAAAGCACATGTCGATGATTATTCGGAAGTGTTGGATGTATTCCCCTATGGCAGCGAAGACAACCGCAAAAGTCAGTCGGGCAATATGGATGAGGTCATCAAAAAAGCATCCCGGGTTATTGCGGAACGTCCGATTAGTAAATGGGTGGATGACGCCTATTTTATGATGGGCAAAGCATACTTTTTCAAAGGCGATTATTTTGCTGCGATTGAAACTTTTCAATTTCTAAACTCGCAGTTTAAAGGGTCGAAAATATCTTATGAAGCCACCCTTTGGATTATAAAGTCCTATGTGTTGCTTGGAAAGGCTGCAGATGCGGAGGCGATCATCGGACTCCTCAATAACGACCCGAAATTTCCAGAGAAGCTCAAAACTCGACTACATGAGGTGAGTGCCTATGTCTATATCCGAGTTGAAAAATATAAAGCCGCATCTATCGCTTTAGAAAAAGCAATGCCTCTTGCTAAAGGTTCCTATACCAAGGCTCGGTATCATTATATCCTAGGGCAGCTGTATGATAAACAAGGCGAACGCAACAAAGCCAGAAAACATTATAAGGCAGTAACCAAAGGAACGCCTCCTTATGAAATGGCCTTCAATGCTAAAATCAACTTGGCCAGAAACTATAACCCCAATAACCCAAGCGAGGTGAAGTCGGCCAAAAAATATTTGAAGAGCATGCTGCGTGATGATAAAAACATCAGCTACTTCGCTCAGATTTATTATGAACTTGGCCTGATTGAGAAAAAAGAAGGTGACATGAATGTAGCGGTTGACTATTTCCGTCAGTCAAACCAAAACAATAAAGGCAATGGTGATCAAAAGGCGCTTTGCTTTTTGGAGCTCGCTGATATTTACTTTTCACGTCCGGATTATAAAAACGCCCAGCTCTATTACGACAGTGCCGTATTTTTCTTGAAGCCCGATTTTGAGGACTACGACAAACTAAAAGCCAAGCAAGAGGTACTGAGTGAACTGATTAAAAACCTGATTCTCATACGCAAAGAAGACAGCTTATTGAAAGTGGCAGAATTGCCAATTAAGGATATCGACAACCTGATTGACAAGGCCATAAAGGATGAAAAGAAACGGAGAGAAGACGAGGAGAAAAAGAAAAAAGAAAGCCCACAAAATTTCGGCAATCCTAACATACCTCAAAATCCATTCAACGCACAGAACAATATTGGGTCTGGATTCTATTTCGAAGACCCCATTCAAGTTGCCCGTGGTTTTAACGAGTTTTCTACCAAATACGGACAAAGAGCCAATGTCGACAATTGGCAATTTAAGGCATTGGAGGCCAGTAATGCGCCACCTTCGAATGGCGAAGACGAGGGAGAGCCAGAAGAAGAAGACCCGACTAAAAAACCAGAGATCCCTCAGGACTCTGCAGGGCTTGTTCGTCAGCAATATATCCAAGATATTCCCTTTTCTCCAGAGGCAAAAAAATCAGCAAAAGACCGAATGGCTGCTGCTTATCTGAAAGTCGGAGAAATCTATTATGAACAATTGGGCGAACTCGTTGAATCGGAAAAAGCGTTTAAATCCTATTTGACCAAATACCCAAAGGGCGACATGATCCCTAAGGCCTTATACTATCTATACAAGATTAATTCAGATCAAAACCTCACGGATGAGGCAAACAAGCATAAAGCGCGGCTCATTACAGAATTTTCAGATAGTCCTTATGCCAAGTATTTAACCCAAGACCCTTCACAGATGGAGTCGAAAGAAGAAGGCATCGACCCAAAAATAATCGCTGCATACCAACAAGCCTATAATTCCTATAAAGTATCAAATTTTTCTGGAGTCATTCGAGATAAACGAGCATTCGACAAAACCTATTTCGGCACTCCCCTTCAGCCTAAATTTGATCTTTTAGAGGCTTTAAGCTATGGAAGAATGGACAGCGTAAGTCGTTGCATCCTCTTATTGAAAAACCTAGTAGCCAATTATCCCACCACGGCAGAGGCATTGGAAGCGCAGCAAATCCTAAATGCGTATGTCAAGGCACAGAACAAATCAGGGATTGAGGAGGTAACGGATGTGCCCTATGCCTATGTGCCAGGAAACAAGCATTATTTTTTTATGCTATTACCGGCGAGCAAGAACATCTCCATGAATCAGGTGAAAGCCCGTTTCTCTGACTTTAATGCAAAACAGATGGTAGGCCAGAGCTTTTCCATTGAAGAAATGTTGGTGGGCGAACGCCAGCTTCTTGTCATAAAAGAGTTCAAAGACCGCGAAAGTGCTGATAAATATATGGCTATCGTGAAGTCTGACCCCAAGTTTATTAAAAGTTTAGCAGCCCCTGGCGCAGAATTTTTAGTGGGTGATCCTAAAAATCTTGGACTGATGATTGTAAATTCGGACCTCGAAGGATTTCTAAAATTTACGTCAACTTACTATATCCAAAAATGACCAAATCCAAAAAAAGCAGATTCACCCGGCTCCTTCTCTGGTTCTGGGGACTCTTTTTCGGTGCTATCTTCCTTGCCTTTCTCTTCTTTATTTTAATCAGTAATGGCCTCTTTGGAAAGCTACCTGATGTAAAGGAATTGGAGAACCCAAAGAATAATGTAGCAACCGAAATTATTAGTTCAGACGACGCGGTACTGGGCAAATTTTATGTCGAGAACAGAACCCCTGTAAAATTTCACCAGCTATCTCCTCACCTTGTCAATGCATTGATTGCTACAGAAGATGAGCGCTTTTATGACCATTCTGGCATCGATTTCAAATCGCTTATGCGTGCTATTGCTAAATTCGGACAAGCAGGTGGCGGGAGTACTGTAACCCAGCAATTAGCCAAGATGCTTTTTACTGAGGTTCCATCGAGCAATATCCTAGACCGCATCAAGCAAAAGCTCAAAGAGTGGGTTATTGCTGTACAATTGGAGCGTCGTTATACCAAAGAAGAGATTATTTCCATGTATTTCAATCGCTTTGATTTTCTTCATCAGGCAGTTGGAATAAGTTCAGCCTCCAAGATTTACTTCAAAACCACACCCAATAAATTAACATTAGATCAAGCGGCCTCCTTAGTAGGTATGGCCAAAAATCCACGTTTGTACAATCCAGTGGATTCAGACAAAGGCAATAAAGAACGGTACGAAGAACTTTCGGAGAACAATTTAGGTCGTCGCAACGTGGTTTTCCATCAAATGGAAAGAAACGGATTCATCACAGAGACTCAAAAAGATTCCTTGTATGCAGTCGTAACGGATTTACACTTCGAGCAGGAAGACCATAACGAAGGAACAGCGACCTATTTCCGAGAACAATTGCGCCAAGAGCTTAATAGCTGGTGCAAGGAAAACGATTATGATCTTTACCGCGACGGACTCAAGATTTATGTAACATTAGACAGTCGCATGCAGAAATATGCAGAACTCGCTGTTCAAAAGCATTTATCGAGTCATCAAAAGAAATTCTTCGCCCATTGGAAAGGCAAGGAACCTTGGGGCGAGCATACCATTATAATAGAAGACGCGATGGAGAAATCACCTCGCTACCAAGCCATGAAAGCGGCTGACTTTTCAGAAAAAGAAATTGAGAAAGTTTTCAATACCCCAGTTGAGATGAGCGTTTTTACATGGGACAACACCCGTCAGGAAAAAGACACCATGATGAGTCCGCTAGATTCTATCAAGTACTACCAATACTTTTTACAAACGGGCTTCATGTCATTCGATCCACATACTGGAGAGATTAAAGCTTGGGTTGGCGGCATAAACCACCGCTATTTTAAGTACGACCATGTGAACCTGAACAGTACGCGACAAGTGGGCTCCACCTTCAAACCTTTCGTATATAGCTTGGCAGTTGATAACGGCTACTCCCCTTGTTTTGAGGCACCAAATGAACAGGTGGTGTTTGAAGACTATGATAATTGGTCACCAAGAAATGCCGACAATAAATATGGCGGCACCATGCAGTTGAGGAAAGCCTTGGCCTTATCGGTGAATAGTGTAACAGCCTACCTCATGAAGCAACTTGGCCCTAATGGTCCGGAAAATGTCATTAGCCTTGCTAGAAAAATGGGAATTAAAGGCACCTTAGAAGCCTATCCATCCATTTGCTTAGGAACCATGAGCCTTTCGGTTTATGAAATGATTGGTGCTTTCGGAACATTTGCCAATAAAGGTGTGTTTGTTCGTCCGTTTTATATTAAGCGTATAGAAGATAAAAATGGTGTGGTGGTTTATTCTTCCGTTCCGGAGACCCAGCAAGCCATGTCGGAGCAAACGGCCTATGTTATGATAAAAATGATGGAACGTGCTACCTATGGCACTGCTGCACGTTTGCGCTATATGTATAACCTCACCAATCCAATTGCTGCGAAAACTGGAACGACGAATAATCAGTCTGACGGCTGGTTTATTGGAGTAACGCCTAATTTAGTTTCAGGAGGATGGGTAGGCAACGACCACCGTGCTGTCCATTTTAATACCCTCCGCTTGGGTGGAGGCTCTGAAATGTCGATGCCAATTTGGGCCTATTA
The DNA here is from genome assembly GCA_964620355.1 of uncultured Burkholderiales bacterium. Classification (GTDB taxonomy): domain Bacteria; phylum Bacteroidota; class Bacteroidia; order UBA8524; family UBA8524; genus UBA8524. Next base: position 13,804 of record CAZUIT010000050.1, read on the forward strand.
TATGCAACAGGTTTACGCGGACAAAGGCATTAACTTGTATGATGGCGCCTTTGAAGAGCCGAGCAAGCCCCTAACCATTGAGGTAGATTGCGACCGTTATCAGCAGCCGCATACCGACGATAATCGAGGCGGTATTCTTGGCTCACGCTAAGGTCCATGCAACATTTTTGAGGCCTCAATCGTCAGTTATTCAGTGCCACCAACAAGGGCATGCATAGCGGTACCAAATTAAGGTCTTGGTATCATTACTTGTTGATCAGCGTATAGAGACAGTGGGAACGAATCGTTTTCGCTGTCTTTTTTTTTGGCTCGTCGTCTCAGTTTTGGGCACGCGATCAGGGGTTAGAGCCATTATACAAAATCCAATGCCCCGTTACACAGAACCCCTTCATCTAACCCATAACACAGAACCCAGAACCCTTCCTCTAAAGAAACTTCGTTATTAAAAACATTCTGCTATTTTTGCGGACATTAGAATTATGTCGACAGCCAGTACTACCTCAGCAATGAATTTTCAAGAGACGGAAAATCAAGTGATGATTCGTCAGATGATCCAAGACTTCGCAGATAAGCATATCCGCCCTAACATGATGGATTGGGATGAAAACCAATTCTTCCCAAAAGATGTAATGCATCAATTGGGTGAGCTCGGTTTGCTTGGCGTGCTTGTTCCTGAAACTTATGGAGGATCAGGATTTGGGTATTTAGAATATGTCACAGCAATCGTGGAATTGGCCAAAGTTGATTCATCAATAGCACTTTCCATGGCCGCACATAATTCCTTGTGTACCGGTCATATTTTGCAATTCGCTTCGGAAGAACAAAAGCAGCGTTGGTTGCCTAAGTTGGCAAGCGGCGAATGGATTGGCGCATGGGGACTTACCGAAGCCAATACCGGTTCTGATGCGATGCGAATGCAGTGTGTAGCGAAAGAAGACGGCGATGATTATATCCTAAACGGAAGTAAAAACTGGATTACCCATGGTATCAGCGGGGATATTGCAGTGGTACTTGTGCGTACTGGTGAATTACTTGATTCACATGGTATCACGGCTATTGTTGTTGAGCGAGGAACTCCTGGATTCAAAGGAGGTAAAAAAGAAAATAAATTAGGCATGCGCGCGAGCGAGACCGCAGAAATGATCTTTGAAGACTGTCGCGTACCTAAAGCCAATGTTTTAGGAAATGTAGGCGATGGCTTTATTCAAGCGATGAAAGTCCTTGATGGAGGCCGTATCTCTATTGCGTCGCTCGGCTTGGGTATTGCCTATGGAGCCTTTGAGGCTGCTTTGCAATACTCTAAGGAGCGCGAGCAGTTCGGACAAGCAATTTCAAACTTCCAGGCCATCGGATTCAAGTTGGCTGATATGAAGATGCAAATCGAAGCTGGTGAGCTTTTGACTATGGAAGCTGCACACCTTAAAAATAATGGGCAACCAGTTACCAAGGTTTCAGCCATGGCAAAGTATTATACCAGTGAGGTGGCGGTTCGCGTGAGCACCGATGCCATACAGATATTTGGTGGTTATGGATATACCAAAGACTTCCCTGTTGAGAAATTCTACCGCGATTCGAAATTGTGTACCATTGGAGAAGGGACTTCTGAGATTCAGAAACTGGTTATTGCACGTTCTATTCTGAAATAGTCCATAGTCGACAGTCCACGGACCACGGACCACGGCTATTAAGACCATGGTCCATAGACCATAGTCGATGGTTAAAAGTATAATAAAGCAGTGTACTTAGGTATGCTGTTTTTTTTTACTCCTTACTCCTCATCTGCTCAAACAACTAAGCTACTGAACAATTCTCTGTGGACTGCGGTCCGTCGACCGTGGACTAAATTCACATTTTTCACACACCTCTTGCATTATTTCAAAACCAATTCTTATATTTGCAGCCCATTCAGATAAACGATGATTATAGTTAACGTAAAAGAAAACGAGTCGCTTGAAAAAGCACTGAAGAAATTCAAGAAGAAATACGAAAAAACTGGCGTATTGAAAGAACTCAGAGCAAGACAAGCTTTTGTTAAGCCATCTGTTAAGAAAAGACTTGAAATAATCAAAGCTCGCTACAAGCAGCACGTGCAGACTAAAGGAGAATAAGATTCTCTTTTATTTCTTAGAATATATATTGAAATCTGTATCTTTACCTTCACGGTATGGGTACAGATTTCTTTTTTAATGATTTTCTAAATTACCTGGAGCGGGAGAAAAAATATTCTTCTCACACCCTTACCGCGTATCGGAACGATTTAACGCAGTTCCATACTTATATCCAGCGCATATACGAGATTGATGATGCATTGGGCATTACCGCTCAGATGGTCCGCAGCTTTGTAGCAGACCTAATGAATGATGGCATTCAATCGCGCAGCGTTAACCGTAAAATATCCACCCTTAAGTCTTTTTTCAAGTACAGCATTCAACAAGGGCTCCTGCATGAGAATCCGATGAAGAAAGTTGTGTCTCCAAAAACACCCAAGCGTCTTCCCGTCTTTGTGGAGCAGGCCAAGATGGAAAGTTTATTGGTGAACAAACCAGAAGCGGATGATTCATTTGCTCAATGGAGAGATTATTTGGTTATAGAATTGCTTTATGGCACAGGGATTCGTTTATCAGAAAGTCTTGGACTCAAAGAAGGCGATTTAAACTTACATTCTGCTACCATCAAAGTACTAGGAAAAAGGAATAAGGAGCGCATCATTCCAATCACGAATGGACTCGTTGCCTTAATAAGGGAGTATTTAAATAAAAAACAAAGGGAAGGATTCATAGCGCCTGAGCTCCTTTTAACTAATAAAGGACTCCCAGCCTACCCCAAACTCATTTATTCAATTGTTAAATCGCATTTAGGCACTGTTAGCACCTTAAAGAAAAGAAGCCCACACATATTACGACACAGTTATGCTACCCACTTATTGGATAATGGCGCAGAATTGAATGCCATTAAAGAATTATTGGGACACAGTAATTTAGCGGCTACTCAGGTGTACACACACAATTCAATAGAGCGTTTGAAGGAGGTTTACCGCAAGGCCCATCCCAAGTCTTAACCTAAATTTATTAAAGCTTATGGAAATTAACATTCAATCCATCCATTTTACTGCCGATCAAAAATTGATTGACTACATCACCAAGCGCATTAATAAGTTGACGACCTTTTATGATGGGATTGTCGACGCCAATATTTACCTCCGTGTAGAGAATGTAAGTACCAATGAAAACAAACTTCTAGAAGTGAAATTGAATGTCTCACAGCAGACCTTATTCTGCTCTGAACAGTGCCGAACCTTTGAATGCGCCATAGACTTAGCCTTTGAAAGCTTGAAGGTTCAATTGAAGAGGTATAAAGAGAAGTCATTAGCCGTATAAAATTTTTTTCTCAGACTGTTTGCAGATTTGCAAAAAAGAGATACTTTTGCAGTCCTCAAATCCACCACGGTTTTGAGGACTGTTCTTTAGAGACAGCAAAGCCGCCTTAGCTCAGTTGGTAGAGCAACTGATTTGTAATCAGTAGGTCGTTGGTTCGAATCCGATAGGCGGCTCTTTTTTTCTCTAATTTAATGAACGTTTCTGGGGGGATTCCAGAGCGGCCAAATGGGACGGACTGTAAATCCGTTGCGAGAGCTTCGCAGGTTCGAATCCTGCTCCCCCCACCACCAGGCATTGTCTGAGTTTCGGCTCAGATTATGTTAACGCGGGAGTAGCTCAGCTGGTAGAGCGACAGCCTTCCAAGCTGTAGGTCGCGAGTTCGAACCTCGTCTCCCGCTCAGATTACATGAAACATACTAATTTCGGTTAGTATGTTTTGTGGCAGGTGAAAATCCTGCATTTTAGTTGCTTCTGAAAGGGAAACCTGAAGATAGCAACCAAAATGTGCTTAAGCCGACCTAGCTCAGCTGGTAGAGCACTTCCATGGTAAGGAAGGGGTCGCGGGTTCGAGTCCCGCGGTTGGCTCAAAACTTAAATTAGTTTTAATTATTTATTAACGAGAAATATAATGGCAAAAGAGAATTTCGACCGTTCGAAACCCCACGTTAACATTGGTACTATTGGCCACGTTGACCACGGTAAAACTACCCTAACAGCCGCCATCACGAAAGTACTTTCTGATAGCGGATTATCCGAAGCAAAGTCATTCGAATCGATTGACTCAGCTCCTGAAGAAAAAGAAAGAGGTATCACTATCAACACCGCTCACGTTGAGTATACCACTGCTAACCGTCACTACGCTCACGTTGACTGTCCAGGTCACGCGGATTATGTAAAGAACATGATTACTGGTGCCGCCCAAATGGACGGAGCTATCTTGGTTGTAGCTGCAACTGATGGTGCAATGCCACAAACACGTGAGCATATCCTTCTTGCCCGCCAAGTAGGTGTACCTCAAATCGTAGTATTCATGAACAAAGCCGACATGGTAGATGATCCTGAATTGCTCGAACTTGTTGAAATGGACATCCGTGAGCTACTAAGCTTCTACGAATTTGATGGAGACAATATTCCAGTAATCCAAGGTTCTGCTTTGGGTGCTTTGAATGGAGAACCACAATGGGTAGAAACTGTTCAAGCTTTGATGGATGCAGTTGATAGCTGGATTCCACTTCCTCCACGTTTGATTGACCAACCATTCTTGATGCCAGTAGAGGACGTATTCTCTATCACTGGTCGTGGAACAGTTGCAACAGGACGTATCGAAAGAGGAGTAATCAACTCTGGAGATCCAGTAGAAATCATCGGTATGGGTGCTGAAAAATTAACCTCTACTGTAACTGGAATCGAAATGTTCCGTAAGATTTTGAATCGTGGAGAAGCTGGTGACAACGCTGGTTTATTGCTTCGTGGTATTGAGAAAGCTGATATCAAACGTGGTATGGTTATCTGTAAGCCAGGATCGGTAACTCCTCATACTGAATTTAAAGGTGAGTGCTATATCCTTAGCAAAGAAGAAGGTGGACGTCACACTCCATTCTTTAACAAATATCGTCCTCAGTTCTACTTCCGTACCACGGACGTAACTGGAGAGATTACTCTTCCAGAAGGAACTGAAATGGTAATGCCAGGTGATAATATCACAATCAATGTAACATTGATCAACGAAATCGCCCTTGAAAAAGGACTACGTTTCGCAATGCGTGAAGGTGGAAGAACCATCGGAGCGGGTCAGGTTACAGAGATTACCAAGTAATCACTACATAACTAAGTTATATAGAATCAATCCCGGTTATTAATCGGGGTTGATTTTTTGTCAATTAACGGCAAAATAAAAACGGGTATAGTTCAATGGTAGAATTACGGTCTCCAAAACCGTCGATCTTGGTTCGAGCCCAGGTACCCGTGCACAAACAATGGAAAAGGTAAAAGCATATTTTCTGTCTTCATACGATGAGCTTGTGAATAAAGTCACTTGGCCATCTTGGGAAGAATTGCGTAGCAGCACCATCATTGTACTCATAGCTACTTTGATTTTCGCCGTTGCGATTTATATCATGGATTTAGGTTTCCAGAATATTTTGGAATTCATTTATAAGCTATTTAATTAATGGCTGTGGAGAAGAAACTGGAATATAAATGGTACGTAGTGCGTGCTATCAGTGGTCAAGAGAAAAAGGTGAAAACCTATATCGAAAACGAACTGACGAAAGCTGGACTAAGTGACTATGTTCCGGAAGTACTCATTCCGATGGAGAAAGTTTACCAGATTAAAAATGGTAAAAAAACTTCTAAGGAAAGAAGTTTCTTTCCGGGCTATATCCTCATCCATGCACATCTAACGGGAGAAGTTCCATCTATCATCACAAGTATTAATGGTGTAGTTGGATTCTTAGGACCAAAAGATCAGCCTACTCCACTTCGTGTGAGTGAAGTGAATCGTATCCTCGGAACGGTTGACGAACAAACTGAAAGAGGTGAAACCATGATGGAACCATTCATCATTGGCGAAACCGTAAAAGTGAACGACGGACCATTCAGCGGATTTAGCGGAGTGATTGAAGAAGTTCATGAGGAGAAGAAAAAATTGAAAGTTATGGTGAAGATCTTCGGAAGAAAAACTCCGTTAGAACTGAACTATGTACAGGTAGAAAAAGAATAATAACACGATTTAAGTACACATAAAATGGCTAAGGAAATTTTCGGGTACGTTAAACTGCAGGTTAAAGGTGGCGCAGCCAACCCAGCACCTCCAATTGGTCCGGCACTTGGTGCAAAGGGCGTTAACATTATGGAGTTCTGCAAACAGTTTAACGGGAGAACCCAAGACAAACCAGGGAAAATACTTCCTGTGGTTATTACGGTTTACACAGATAAGTCATTTGACTTTATCATTAAAACTCCTCCAGTGGCCGCAACGCTATTGGAAATGACCAAAGTGAAGAAAGGCTCTGCAGAATCAAACCGTAAGAAAGTCGGGTCAGTAAGCTGGGATCAAATCCGCACTGTAGCCGAAGACAAAATGCCTGACCTAAACTGCTTCACCGTAGAATCTGCGATGCAAATGGTAGCTGGTACAGCGCGCAGTATGGGATTGAACGTGACTGGAGATGCTCCAGCAAGTAAATAGTTGTAGAAATGGCAGTCAGCAAGAAAAGAAAAGCTATTGAAGAAAATTTCGATGCCAGCAAGGTTTATACCTTGACTGAAGCTAGCAGCATCGTAAAAGATATCACCACTGTGAAGTTCGACGCTTCTGTTGATGTGGATGTACGTTTGGGCGTAGACCCAAGAAAAGCAAACCAAATGGTTCGTGGCATTGCTACGTTGCCACACGGAACGGGTAAAACCATTCGCGTATTGGTATTGTGTACTCCAGACAAAGAAGAAGAAGCAAAAGAAGCCGGTGCTGATTATGTAGGTCTCGACGAGTATATCGAAAAGATCCAAGGTGGATGGACGGATGTTGATATCATCATCACCATGCCAGCTGTTATGGCGAAGTTAGGTCGTTTAGGTAAAGTCCTAGGCCCTCGTAACTTGATGCCAAATCCAAAATCAGGAACTGTTACACTAGAAATAGGCAAAGCTGTGAAAGAGGTGAAAGCGGGTAAAATCGACTTTAAAGTTGACAAAACTGGTATCATCCATGCATCTGTCGGGAAAGCTTCCTTCTCACCCGAACAATTGTATGACAACACAGTAGAGCTAATACAAACACTCTCTAAACTCAAGCCTGCTGCGGCAAAAGGAACCTACTTTAAAAGTATTTACCTTTCAAGCACCATGAGCCCGGGTATTAGTATTGACGCGAAATCCATTCCAGGAATTTAATCATGAACAAAACGGAAAAAGAAGTAATCGTGAATGACCTGGCGGAGAAAATCGCCCAGTACAATTTTGTGTACTTGGCTGATTGCTCTGACTTGTCAGCAAACAGTGTCAATAGCTTGAGAAGAGAACTTTTCAAAAAAGGCATCGTGATGCAAGTGGCTAAAAACACCTTGATTAAGAAAGCAATTGAACAATCAGGACGTGACTATAGCAGCTTTGTAGGTGCCCTTAAAGGTTCTTCTTCACTCATGTTTAGTGAGGATGCCAAAACTCCAGCGAAAGTCATCAAGGACTTCAGAAAAAAGAATGCTAAGCCAGCCCTTAAAGCAGCTTATATTGATTCTGACATCTTCCTTGGCGACGAGTCTCTAGCGGCTTTATTAGTAATCAAGTCGAAAGAAGAGATGATCGGAGAGGTTATCACGCTATTGCAATCTCCAATGTCTACAGTTATTGGTCAGCTTAAATCAGGCGGAAACAAAATTTCAGGCATTGTAAAAACTCTTTCCGAAAGGGAAGCTTAATTTAATTTCATTTTTAAAGAACAACACAATTTTAAATACACAATCAAATGGCAGATTTGAAAGCTTTTGCGGAACAGTTAGTTAACCTTACAATTAAAGAAGTTAATGAGCTCGCTACAATTCTTAAAGACGAGTATGGCATCGAGCCTGCAGCTGCAGCAGCAGTAGCAGTAGCTGGTCCAGCAGCAGGTGGTGGCGACGAAGCCGCTGCTCAAAGTGAATTCGACGTTATCCTTACCAGCGCAGGTGGATCTAAATTGAACGTAGTTAAAGCGGTGAAAGATATCACTGGACTAGGTTTGAAAGAAGCCAAAGAACTGGTTGATACCGCTCCAAAACCTATCAAAGAGAAAGTTTCAAAAGAAGAAGCTGAATCTATCAAAGCTAAGCTTGTAGAAGCTGGAGCTGACGTTGAAGTAAAGTAATTTACACAACCAAACTGATTCCCAAGACCCCGGTGAAAACCGAGGGTCTTGTTCCTGTTTAAAAGCCGATGTGGCTTCTTCCTTTCTTAATTGATCAATTAAATACCTACTAAATTGGTGACCCAAAACAACATAAACGAAAGAATCAGCTTCGCCTCCGTTAAGAGTGCACTCGATTATCCCGACTTTCTGGACGTGCAGCTGCAGTCATTCAAAGAGTTCTTTCAGCTCGAAACCTCTTCTGAAAATCGTGAAAACGAAGGACTTTATAAAGTATTTCAGGAGAACTTTCCTATTTCAGACACCAGAAACATCTTCGTACTTGAATTTCTGGACTACTTCGTAGATCCGCCTCGATATACCATTCATGAGTGTATTGAACGTGGATTAACGTATAGTGTTCCCCTCAAAGCAAAACTCCGCCTGTCGTGCAACGATAAGGAGCATGAAGATTTTGAAACTATTGTACAGGACGTGTACCTCGGTACCATTCCTTACATGACACCTAAAGGAACTTTTTGTATCAACGGTGCTGAACGAGTAATCGTTTCGCAATTGCACCGTTCTCCAGGGGTATTCTTTGGTCAATCGTACCATACCAATGGTACCAAACTCTATTCTGCTCGTATCATTCCTTTTAAAGGATCATGGATTGAGTTCGCAACCGACGTAAACAATGTGATGTATGCGTACATCGACCGTAAGAAGAAATTCCCGGTAACTACATTGCTTCGTTCAATCGGTTTCGAAAGCGATAAAGATATCCTTGACATCTTCGACCTAGCGGAAGAAGCAAAGGTTTCGAAAAGCGGACTTAAAAAATTAGTCGGACGTCGTCTCGCCGCCAGAGTTCTTAAAACTTGGGTGGAAGATTTCGTAGACGAGGATACCGGCGAGGTAGTTTCGATTGAACGTAACGAAGTAATCGTAGAACGTGATATCGTTTTGGATGAGAATAATACCGAAATGATTCTTGAAGCCGGCGTTAAAACAATCATCTTGAATAAAGATGAAAACGCTAGCAATGATTTCGCAATCATCCATAATACGCTTCAAAAAGATACTTCTAACTCAGGAAAAGAGGCCGTAGAACATATCTACCGTCAGCTTCGGAACACTGATCCACCTGATGAGGAAACTGCTCGTGGTATTATCGAGCGTCTATTCTTCTCCGACAAACGTTATGACCTCGGTGAAGTTGGACGTTATCGTATCAACCGCAAATTGGAAATGGATATCTCCATGGACACTCGCGTGTTGACCAAAGATGACATCATCGCCATCATAAAATATTTGATTGAATTATCGAATAGCCGTCAGGACGTCGATGATATCGATCACCTTTCTAACCGTCGTGTTCGTACGGTTGGAGAACAACTTTATTCGCAATTCGGTGTCGGACTTGCCCGTATGGCTCGTACCATCCGTGAGCGTATGAACATTCGTGATAATGAAGTGTTCACTCCGACAGATTTGATTAACGCGAGAACGTTATCTTCGGTAATCAATTCCTTCTTTGGTACCAACCAGTTGTCACAGTTTATGGATCAAACCAATCCATTAGCCGAGATTACCCACAAAAGAAGAATGTCGGCACTCGGACCTGGTGGACTTTCCCGTGAAAGAGCTGGATTTGAGGTTCGTGACGTGCATTATACCCATTACGGGCGTTTATGTACCATCGAAACTCCTGAGGGACCGAATATCGGATTGATTTCATCACTTTGTGTGCATGCTAAGATCAATGGCATGGGCTTCATCGAAACGCCTTACCGCCCTGTTGTTGACGGTAAAGTGCAAATCGAAGAAGGCGTTGTTTACTTGTCGGCTGAAGAAGAGGACATGAAAACTATCGCTCAGGCTAACGCTGAGTTTGATGATAAAGGAACATTCAAAGACGAGCGTGTTAAAGCGCGTTTCGAAGGTGACTTCCCAGCAGTAGAGCCAGAAAAGCTTGACTATATGGACGTAGCTCCAAACCAAATTGTATCGATTGCCGCATCCTTAATTCCATTCTTGGAACATGATGATGCCAACCGTGCATTGATGGGATCGAATATGCAGCGTCAAGCAGTTCCATTGCTCCGTCCTGAAGCGCCTATCGTTGGTACAGGATTGGAAAAACGTGTTGCGCATGACTCCCGCTCACTGCTTGTAGCAGAAGGCGACGGGGTTGTAGACTACGTTGATGGGAATGAAATCCGCATCAAGTATGATATGGACCCTGAAAAAGAGTTAATCTCTTTCACAGGCGATACCAAAACCTATTACTTGATTAAATTCCGCAGAACTAACCAAAACACCTCCATCACTTTGAACCCGATTGTACATCGCGGACAAAAAGTAACAAAAGGAACCGTGCTTTGCGAAGGATATGCAACACAAGGCGGTGAACTCGCACTAGGAAGAAACTTACAAGTAGCATTTATGCCTTGGCAAGGATACAACTTCGAGGATGCGATAGTAATCTCTGAAAAAGTAGTAAGCGAAGATTGGTTCACCTCCGTTCACGTAACCGAATATGAACTTGAAGTTCGTGACACGAAACGTGGAGAAGAAGAGTTGACCAATGATATTCCGAACGTATCAGAAGAAGCTACCAAATACCTCGACGAAAACGGGTTGATTCGCGTGGGAGCTGAGGTAACTGAAGGCGATATTTTGATTGGTAAAATTACTCCGAAGGGAGAGACTGAGCCAAGTCCGGAAGAAAAACTACTTCGTGCCATCTTCGGTGATAAGGCCGGTGATGTAAAAGATGCATCAATGAAAGCATCTCCTTCTACCAATGGTGTGGTAATCGACAAGAAATTGTTTGCCCGCATCAAGAAGGACAAAGCCACCAAAGCGGAAGACAAAACGAAAATAGCCAAGTTAGAGGCAGAACACGAAAAAAGCCTTGCATCCATCAAAAACCAATTGGTAGAAAAGATTTTCTCCGTGGTTAATGGAAAAACTTCGCAAGGAGTATTTAATGTGTACAGCGAGGAATTGATTCCAAAAGGAACCAAGTTTACCTTGAAAAACCTCAACGAACTTGAGTACGCTAATATTAGTGCTAGTAACTGGACGACCGATAAAGAGAAGAACGAACTCATTACGCGCATCCTTGTAAATTACAAGTTGCGTATCAATGAAGAAATCACTCGCTTCAAGCGTGAGCATTTCACCTTGACAGTTGGTGACGAGCTTCCGACGGGAATCTTGAAACTTGCTAAAATCAGTATCGCTCAAAAGAGAAAACTGAAAGTAGGTGATAAAATGGCGGGACGTCACGGTAACAAGGGTATTGTTGCCCGTATCGTTCGTGCTGAGGATATGCCATTTATGGAAGATGGAACACCAGTAGACATCGTGTTGAACCCACTTGGGGTACCATCACGTATGAACTTGGGACAGATCTACGAAACTGTTTTGGGTTGGGCCGGTAAAAAATTGGGAATAAATTTCGCAACCCCAATCTTCGACGGTGCCACACAAGAAGAGATCGATTTCTATACTGAGAAAGCTGGTGTGCCGAATAATGGACAAACTTACCTTTATAACGGTTTAACAGGTGATCGTTTTGATTTCCCAACCACAGTCGGTATTATCTATATGCTGAAACTGGGTCATATGGTGGATGATAAAATGCACGCCCGTTCTATTGGACCGTACTCGCTCATTACACAACAGCCATTGGGTGGTAAAGCCCAATTTGGAGGTCAGCGTTTTGGTGAGATGGAGGTTTGGGCACTCGAGGCATTCGGTGCATCCAATATCCTTCAGGAGATTTTGACCATTAAATCTGATGATATCATCGGAAGGGCCAAAACTTATGAAGCCATTGTTAAAGGTGATAACCTGCCAACTCCAGGAATTCCTGAATCATTCAACGTTTTGTTGCATGAATTGAGAGGACTCGGACTTGACGTATCACTAGATTAATCATCTAATACAAAAGCAACATGTCATCTAAAAAGGATATAAAATTTAAAAGTAATTTCACCACAATGCGTATAGGATTGGCTTCTCCGGAAATCATTCTACAACGTTCTTATGGTGAGGTAACAAAACCGGAAACGATCAACTATCGTTCGTATAAGCCCGAAATGGGTGGACTATTCTGCGAGCGTATATTCGGACCGGTAAAGGATTACGAATGTCATTGCGGTAAATACAAACGTATTCGTTACAAAGGCATTATCTGCGACCGTTGTGGTGTAGAAGTAACTGAGAAGAAAGTACGTCGTGAGCGTATGGGACATATCAACTTGGTAGTTCCTGTTGCTCATATTTGGTACTTCCGTTCATTGCCGAATAAAATCGGTTACATGCTTGGTCTACCTACCAAAAAGCTCGATATGATCATTTACTACGAACGTTATGTAGTAATTCAGGCGGGTATTAAGGAAACAGACGGTATCAAATACCTTGATTTCTTGACCGAAGAAGAATACTTGGACATCCTTGATTCTATTCCAAAAGAAAATCAATACTTGGACGATAATGATCCAAACAAATTTATCGCGAAGATGGGTGCTGAAGCGATGTGGGATTTATTAGAGCGCATTAAGCTCGACGACCTCTCCTACTCTTTACGTCACCAAGCTGCCAACGAAACTTCTCAGCAACGTAAAAACGAAGCGCTGAAACGTTTGAAGGTAATCGAGTCTTTCCGCTCTGCAAACTCTCGTTTTGAGAACCGCCCAGAATGGATGATCTTGAAAATTCTTCCTGTAATTCCACCAGAACTTCGCCCGCTTGTTCCATTGGAAGGTGGTCGTTTTGCGACTTCCGACTTAAACGATCTTTACCGTCGTGTAATTATCCGTAACAACCGTTTGAAGCGATTGATGGAAATCAAAGCTCCTGAGGTAATCCTTCGTAACGAAAAAAGGATGCTCCAAGAGGCGGTAGATTCTCTCCTCGACAATACCCGTCGTGCCAATGCTGTGAAATCAGAAGGTAATCGTCCGTTGAAATCTTTGAGCGACATGCTTAAAGGTAAACAAGGACGTTTCAGGCAGAACTTGCTTGGTAAACGTGTGGATTATTCCGGACGTTCGGTGATTGTGGTAGGTCCA
>CAZUIT010000051.1:0-1552 GCA_964620355.1 uncultured Burkholderiales bacterium
TCGGTCTAATACATACAGTGGCTTCGAGCCCAGAGCTGGACTAAAATATGCCTTGAATTCGAAGAGTAATTTGAGCTTTGGAGCAGGACTTCATAGTCAAACACAAGCCCGTTATCTATACTCATACGTACAGCCGGGCAGCACAACACCGAACAATGCGAAAATGGATTTCTCAAAAAGCATCCATACCGTGCTTGGTTATGATGTGGCAATAGGAAAGGGTACCCGTTTGAAATTTGAAACCTATTACCAACACCTGTATTCCATCCCAGTGAGCGATACCTCAAGTTCCTTCTCTTTGGCCAATACCGGAAGTGGATTTACCCGTTTTTTTCCTGGAACCCTTGTCAATGAAGGCCGTGGCAGAAACTTCGGCGTGGAAGCTACCTTGGAACATTTCTTCTCTAAACAATTTTTCTTCCTTTTGTCGGCAAGTCTCTTCGATGCCAAATACCAAGGCAGTGACGGCATTTGGCGCAATACCGATTTCAATGGAGGCTATGCGGTAAACTTCTTGCTTACCAAAGAATTCAAAATTAAGAAAAACTCAGCCCTACAAATTGGAACCAAGCTAACTACTGTTGGTGGGCGTTATTATTCCCCAGCAGACACTGCAGCGAGCAATGCCGTAAGTGAATTGGTGGGAATTGATTCACTAAAAAACACCCTGCAAACAAAACCCTATTTCCGTATGGATTTGCGGATATCCTACAAGTGGAATCGTCCAAAAGTGAGTCATGAGTTTGCTTTAGATATCGTTAATGTTCTGAATACAGAGAATATTCTAAGTACCACCTACGCTCCTGGTGCCGATGGGAATAATATCCGCTTTGAATACCAATTGGGTTTCCTACCTTTATTCTACTACCGACTCGAATTCTAATGAAGCTACTCTGGATTCTTCTGCCTTTTTTCTATTTCTGTGCTCCTCCAATAGAGCCTGAAGAACCCGTGGTTCGTGAAACAGGAATAGCCTCCTATTATGCCGACCGCTTTCATGGCCGCAAAACTGCTAGTGGCGAATTGTATGATAAAACACAATACACCGCTGCCCATAAAACCTTGGAATTTGGAACAATGGTCTGGGTAAAGAATCTCAAAACGCAAGACTCCATTCAGTTGCGCATCAACGACCGTGGTCCTTATGCCAAAGGAAGAATCATCGACGTCTCCAGAGCAGCAGCGAATGAACTTCATTTAATTGGACCAGGGAAAGCGAAGGTTGAAGTGTGGCCTGTTGCCGCTGAGAAAAATGATGAGGAGTTCGGGGATGAGGAGTGAGGGGATGAAGAGAGTTTTTCACTTGTCATCATCCTAATACAGCGCTAGCAAAAGCGAGGAAAAAGCCAAAAACGCAATACGCAACTTGTCTGGCAGTCTCTTGTCTGACAGTCTCTTGTCTGATAGTCTCTTGTCTAACAGTCTCTTGTCTGACAGTCTCTCGTCTGATAGTCTCTTGTCTGATAGTCTCTTGTCTGGCAGTCTCTTGTCTGATAGTCTCTTGTCTGGCAGTCTCTTGTCTGATAGTCTCTTGTCTGATAGTCTCTTGTCT
>CAZUIT010000051.1:1652-25829 GCA_964620355.1 uncultured Burkholderiales bacterium
TCTCTTGTCTGGCAGTCTCTTGTCTGATAGTCTCTTGTCTGATAGTCTCTTGTCTAACAGTCTAACCATCTCAAGAAACCATTTACCATAAGAATTGGAAGGATATCTACCAACACAAAATTGTATATTGTCTTATCATACAAAACAACCTATGAAAAAGCTCATTTTAGTTTCGATAGCAGGGGGTTTATTGCTTCTCCCTATTTCTTTTACGCCCAATCAAACTGCTGGTGGCTGTAAATTGGATTTTGCCATACTCAAAAAGGGGGATACATCCTATATTTCTGATTTACACTTCTGTGATTACAGTGCCTATAGCTTTATCAAGGATATTGAACGTCAGTTTCACGATACAATTTCTGAAACAGATGTGCGCAATTTGAAATATGAGATGTTAATTGTCTCAAATGGAGTGTATGTTCGTGGTGAAACGGAAGAACCTTCACGTCGCCAATTGGATAAAACCAGAATGCAAATGCGTTCCCTCCTTGAAAAAGAGCATAAAACAGTGCTCGATGTGAAATCCAGCCGCTAATATTTAGAAGCGCCAACCATGCGCAATACCCTGGACTAAAACCTGCTATGGTCTACGGTCCATGGTCCATGGTCTAAAAATGTCTGAGATTGAAATAAATGCCGGCTTTCGCCACGCTTGGGATGTCATGCTCAAGACCCGCGAAACAGCCCTGATAACAGGTAAAGCAGGAACAGGAAAATCTACTCTGCTGCGCCATTTTGTGAAAGAGTCGGGAAAGAAGTGCATCGTATTGGCACCTACTGGGATTGCTGCGATTAATGCTGGCGGACAAACCGTTCATTCCTTCTTTGGCTTCCCGCTACGTCCCATGGTTCCTGGCGATAGCGAAATCAAGAAATACGCGAAATACCACCCCAAATACAAAATCATGCGGGATATGGAAGTGCTCATTATCGATGAGGTTTCTATGCTGCGCGCAGATATCATTGATGCCATCGATTATAGTCTACGTATCAACCTCAATATGCCATTTCCTTTTGGCGGCAAGCAAGTGGTCTTCTTTGGAGATCTCTTTCAGCTAGAGCCCGTCATCCAAAATAGTGAAGTGGAGCGCCATTTATTTGGAGAGGTTTACAAGAGTCATTATTTCTTCAGCGCCCACGTATTTGAAGATATTGAGCTTCCTAATATTGAGCTGACACAAGTTTACCGCCAGCAAGACGAAACCTTTATCCATCTCCTAAACAGTATCCGCCTCGGCAATGCAGGAGAGGGTGAACTCGAAGAACTCAACAGCCGCTATATGCCCGACTTCGAACCGGATGGCGAAGAGATGGCCATCACCCTCTGCACCCGCAATCGCATGGCTGACGATATCAATGAATACATGCTGCGGCAAATTGAATCCAAGAGCTTCGAATACACCGGCAAAATTGAGGGTGATTATAACCAACGTAACCTGCCAACCGCCTCCACCTTGGTTTTAAAGAACGGCGCACAAGTCGTATTCATCAAAAACCATTCAAGCGGCAAGTATGTGAACGGCACCTTGGGCAAAATCACGGCTTTAGATATGATGAATATCACCGTAGAGTTAGAAGACGGCGAAGAAATCATCCTCCAAAAAGAAATCTGGGAGAACAAGGTCTACCGCTTCGATAATGTCAACCGCCGCATCCAAAGCGATGTTGTCGGACAATTCACCCAATACCCCATCAAACTCGCCTGGGCCATTACCATTCACAAAAGCCAAGGACTCACCTTCGACAAAGCCATCATCGACCTCGGCGGAGGAGCCTTTGCCCACGGTCAGCTCTACGTAGCACTCAGCCGCTGCCGAACCTTAAATGGACTCTACCTGCGGCAACTTATTCGCTACCCCGATATCATTGTCGATGAGCGGGTGGTTGATTTCGCTAGGAAAAATCTGCTTTATTAGTCGATAGACCATAGACGATGGACCATAGTTTTGTTGCTCCGTTGAGGAAGTACAAGTAAGATTTCTAGTACTTTATTAACTGGGGTAGAGGCCCTTCAATTCTTCATCGCAAGCCACACTATTTCAATACCTTTTTCGGTCGGAATAACCAGCTATGGTCTATGGTCCATGGTCTTTACATTAATTTGACACAACCGTGACACAACTTTCCTCCATCCATCCCTAACTTCTAGGCATGAAGCCAGAACACTTACAAACCGGGGCCCGCGGCGAACAGCAAGCCGCTGATTATTTGGAATCTATGGGCTATTTGATCCTTGAACGCAATTGGCGGGTAGGGAAATCCGAAGTCGATATTATCGCTGGGAGGGAGGATGAGGTCATTTTTGTGGAGGTGAAAACAAGAAAAAACTTACGCCACGGACTGCCCGAATTATTGGTGAATGCTGCCAAGGAAAAGAAGATGCAGGAAGCCGCTAAGTCTTTTTTAGAATGCATCCAACCCGGTCATACCATCCGTTTTGATATTATTGCCATTATTGAAAACGGAGAAGAGCAAGGGATTCATCATGTGGAGAATGCGTTTTTGGGGAAGACCGAGAGGTGGAGGTGAGGGCTAAGATTAAGGTTGAGGATGAGGATGAGGTTTAATTTTGGCTTCGACTTCTATCAAGCCGTTCTGGTCCTCTGGACCGAACGGCAAAGGTTCAACGCTAATTTTGAGTGAGCAGACCCACCATCGCAGAAATAGCATTGGCGAAGAGAGAAGAAAAACTCCGGCTTCGACTTCTATCAATCCGATCTGGTCCTCTATAACGGCAAAGGTAAAGTACAGACCAACTAAGGTTCATTGGGTGAGTTTGGAGTCCCTCGATTGAATTTCTACAGAAGGCTTCTTTTGGTTTTAGGAATATTAGAATCATAATACCTAAATTACAGAACGAACAGATTATTTGCATTTGAATATTTCCACTCTTTTGCGGGATAATTGTTCACAACCAATTTAAAACCAATCAAAAAGGCTACTATGAAAAACAAGGTTTCCTTATTTTCCATGTTCCTCCCATTGTTCATTATCATGTTAATACATGGAACAAGCTATGCACAGCTTAGCGGGAGCTATACCATTAATCCTACTCAATCAGCAAGCAATACAAACTATACCAACTGGGCTTCGGCAGTTAGTGATTTAGTCTCTGGAAGTCGAACAGACGGCGGTAACGCTCAAGGTCCTGGTGTGAATGCTGCTGTAACTATCACCGTATTCGATACAGTTTATACTACTCAAGTTACACTTGGGGCAATTACCGGAACATCTTCCAGCAATACAGTGACTTTTAAATCATCAGGCGGTGATAGCACTCTTTGCGTGTTGAAGCATGCATCAAGTACTGCCGCAGGAAGTGATTTTGTGGTGAATTTTAATGGTTGCAGTTTTGTGACCCTCCAAGAAATTGGTTTTGAGCGGACTGGAACTGGAACCTACTCAACTGTCATTGACTTCTCCAGTGGTTCTGCTAATAATCGCCTGCTTCGTTGTCAGATGAAAGCGGTGAAAATCCCAAGCAACTCCAGTCAGGGTTTTCAATTTGGACCGGGGTCTTGCGTCTTATTTTCAGGTGGTGCTGACTCCACAGAAATCACCAATTGTAAACTCATCTATGGCTATAATGGAATATTCAGTGTCCAAGCTTCAACTGGAGTAAAGATCACTGGTAACTACATCGATACTAGTGGGTCTGCGGGTATTTATATGACTACGCAAACCAATCTTGAGATTGTCGGAAACACCATTAGTATGGGTGACTTTGGTCCAAATCAAGGACATTATACCTCTTACGGCTTCCGGATTGAAGTTTCGCCAGCAATGTATATTGCTAAAAACAAGGTGTTTATGTTGGCGAAGAATGCCCAGGTTTGTCGCGCAGCGGTAGTAGCCAATACCACCAGTACGGCGGCCGCTCCAACACTGGTCTGCAATAATTGGTTAATGAATGAAGGCGGTACAGGAGATTGTACTGGTTTAGCTGTGTATGGATGTAATTTTTTAGATTTCTATTCCAATAATGTATTAGTCAACAATTCGCTGAGCGCGAGTGCAGCATATTACCACTACGGGAACTTTACCAATACCAATATTAACTTGGTCAATAATAACCTCATCAATAAAGGAGGCGGGGTTGCAGTGAGTGTACCAGGAACCAATGTCAATGATTTGGTCCTTGTAGATCATAACAACCTCTATAGCGCAGGAACCTATCTTGGAAAATGGGGAGGTACAGATTATACAACTTTTTCTGCATGGCAAGCTGCTTCAGGAAAAGATTCGAAT
This sequence comes from uncultured Burkholderiales bacterium, assembly GCA_964620355.1. Classification (GTDB taxonomy): domain Bacteria; phylum Bacteroidota; class Bacteroidia; order UBA8524; family UBA8524; genus UBA8524. Next base: position 5,901 of record CAZUIT010000051.1, read on the forward strand.
TCAATGAATGTGGACCCAGGCTATGTTAGCGCGACGAACTTGCATGTTTCCAATATCGGAATCAATGGAAAAGCAATTCCGTATTCCGCCATTACGGATGATATTGATGGTGATATGCGGGATACCGTCACTCCTGATATTGGTGCCGACGAGTTTTTCCCAGCCACGCTTGATGTTGGGATATCCAATATCGATAGTCCAATGGTATTTTGTCCAGGTACCCATCCAGTAAAAGTGTCATTTACGAACTATGGAACAGATACTATTACCAGCGTGGCAATCGACTGGTCAGTAAACGGTAGTGCGAAAAGCACCTATAATTGGACCGGCTCCGTTGCTCCAGGTTCGGGCTCATCATCCATAACGCTTGGAAGTGAGAGTTTTTCAGCTAATACGGCTTATACCATTAAAGTATGGAGTAAAAATCCAAATAGTGGTTCCGATGGCAATACCCAAAATGATACGCTGGTTCGGGTTCGCTATGCGGGGCTGAGCGGAACGTATACCATTGGAGATACGAGCATTTCCGATTATAAATCATTTAATGATGCCGTTACCGATATGACTTCGCGTGGTATTTGCGGAGCGCTAACATTCAACGTATATCCAGGCGTGTATAATGAGCAGATCACCTTGGTGCAGTTACCAGGAATGGGTTCAGGAAATCCGGTGGTATTCCAAAGCGTGACTAACGATAGTACCCAAGTTCAGGTAACCTTGCCTTCCACTACTGCTACAGGAAATAATAATGCGGCAATCCAGCTTCGTGGGGCGGATTATGTGACTTTTAAGCATATCACTTTTGAACGTACCGGATTCAATAATTTCGCTCATGTGGTTCATATTTTGGGTGGGTCTAATAATAATAGCTTTCAAGGATGTCTGATTCGCGGAATCAACAGAGGGGCGGTTAACATAAATGGAAATGCCATCTGGTCGGATGAGGGTATCGATAATAATAATTCCTTTATTGGCAATTATATTGTTCAGGGAAATGTTGGTATCCTCTATACAGGTACCAGCACCGAAGATGAAGTAGGGACACTAATCAAAGACAATGTATTGGACAGCGCCTATGCTAATTTTATGCAAATCAGTTATAACAAAGGTGTTCAGGTTACGGGTAATTCCTTCGGTCGGCTCAATTTTAATTCGGCGGGAAGTGTTGACCTCCAATTGAATTTTTGCGATAGCGGAATTAAGGTGACTGAAAACCACATTCTTGGCAAGAATTCTCAAATTGGGATAGACTTGGTTGGTTGTGAGTCTGGGGCTTCAAACCCGGGAATAGTGGCCAATAATTTTATCTCCAAACATTTCGGACAAGGAATCTTATTGCAAGGCGTTCAAGAACTCAAAGTCTATCATAATAATTTATACCTCACACAAAATGATTCTGCAAACCGTGGAATTCGTGTAACGACGGCTGGTTCTGCTGGTATTGAAATCCTGAACAACAGTATATTGATGGGCGGCGGCGAAATCTTTGATGTGGCTGATCCAACACAAATTAGCCGTAGTGATTACAATAATCTATACCATACTGATAGCTCATTTGCTATATGGGGCACAATAACGTATGATAACTTCACAGACTTTCAAGCAGTAGGAGTGGACTCCCATTCCGTGTCGGTTGATCCGGTTTACTTTTCATTAAATAACCTTCATGTAAAAAGTCCAGACCTAAAAGGAACGGGAACTCCATTAAGTGCGGTAATAATGGATATAGATGGACAAACGCGAAACACAACGAACCCTGATATTGGGGCAGATGAATTTGAACTTGTGCCAAATGATGCGGGGATAACTTCCATTGCAAGTCCAGGTGTGGGAGTTTGTTCAGGATTGACACCAATCAAAGTAGTGCTGAAAAATTTCGCTAAAGACACCTTAAAATCGGTAACGATAGATTGGATGGTTGACAGTGTGGCGCAAACGACATTCAATTGGACCGGAAGCTTGCTCACTAATGCCGTGGATACAGTTACCCTTACCGCCTCTTTTGCTCTTGCAGGTGGACCCTCATCCATATTTGCAAAAACCTCTGCTCCAAACGGACAAAACGACGAAATTGGCTATAACGATAGTACACGTATGAATCTTCAGGTATTCAATTCACCACCGCCAAATGCGGGTCCAGACAAGATACTTTGTTTGGGAGATTCGATACTCATTGGAGGAAATTCATTTAACGGATTCACCTATGAATGGACCGACATGGCGAACAATCCTAAAGGAAGTTCAGCCTTGATCTATATAAACACAACGGTGAATGCATCCTATCAAGTCAAAATGACCAATAATTCTTCGGGGTGCATCAGTTTAGATACTGTGGCTATTACTGTGGCTCCGAAACCCACACTCAATGCAGGAACGGATCAAAACGTCTGCACTGGATTTGGAGTCAGTATTGGAGAAAGCACGCCCCAAAGTGGACATACTTACTCATGGAGCAGTCAGTCAAACGGTTTCACATCGATAAATTCTCAAGTAACGGTAGTTCCGACGCAAACGACTTCTTACATATTACACAAAACGGATGTTTCTAGTGCTTGCTTTATTATTGATACGGTGACCTTGACTCTTGTTCCAAAGCAGAATCCTTCCTTTGTTGGTCCCAATAATATTTGCTATACAGATACAGTAACATACAGTGTTACAGCGCTAAGCGGAAGTTCCTATTTATGGAGTGCAGCAGGAGCATCTATAATTGGCGGACAAGGAACAGACCAAGTGGATATTACATGGAGTAGCGCGGGAATTCAGCCTCTAAGGCTAATATTAACAGGTCCGCAAGGATGTATAGATACCATCACTAAAAACATCAATTCCATGCTGAAACCCATCGCCATGATGTCGGTTGATGGAAGCTGTACAGACAGACAAATCAGTTTTTCTGATGTCAGCACCAATAAAGGCAGTAGCACCTGGACATTTGGCGACGGAAGTGGATCTAACTTGTCGAATATCAATCACGTCTATACCCAAGCGGGAACCTATCAGGTAATGCTCGTATCTAAAACTGGATTATGCTATGATACAGCGATTCAGACCTTGAATGTAGTTGATCCTCCAATCGCAAAATTTTCTACCGGACCGGCTTGTGAAGGATTGAATACTAATTTCTATGATAGTTCAGTGGACGCAGTTGGCTGGCTTTGGTCTATTGAAGGGAACGATATCCAACAACAGTCACCAAGCTATGTCTTTAATACTTCCGGAACAGTGACCGTTAAACTTCGCGTAGTCGGAGCAACTGGCTGTCTCGATTCAATCTCCAAATTTGTTGCAGTAAGCCCATTGCCTGATGCTGATTTCTCATATGAATATAAAGGAGACAGCCTTTATCTCACGCCGAATACCACAAGCGGCACCCATTTCTGGGATTTAGGAGATGGACAAACATCTACTGCGGTGAATCCTGTTCATTTCTATGCTCAGGTTCCTTCCATGGTGTTCATTTCTCATACTATAACGAATGGAAATGGTTGTTCCGATAACCAAGCAGATTCCGTAATGGTTGGTCCGAATGCACTCTTCAAACCAGCAGGCAATATGAATGTCTTGGTCTATCCGAATCCATTCCTTGACATGCTTGTACTCGATTTTAACCTCACCCAATCCAGTGAAGTAAGTATCCGACTATTCGATGCAACAGGTAAACAGCTGATCACCCGTCCTGCAGCGAATTATGAGGCCGGTTCGGTTCAAGTCCAAGTGAATACAAATGAACTCAAATTGGTTCCTGGGATCTACTTCATCGAGCTGAATGTGGATGGTGTAAGAAGCAGTACTAGGGTAGTGAAGGTGGAGTAGTTGACCGACGGTTACCTTCTTCACCCGTCATCCCGACCGCGTACGACGGAGCTTTTTCAGCGAAGGTGCAGTGAAGCGCTAGCGGAACCGAGGGAAGAGGGTAGGTAAACGCTGATGATATGTTCCACCCGCGCTGAAAAAGTCATGGCGCCCCCGTTTTATACCTCAGTAAAGCTATATGCTATAACATATAAAATAGTAAATCTCCTTAAATTTATATTTTATTGCATATAATTCGTTATATTTGATACTGTTTATATCTAGATACATATAATGAGGAAATTATCAGAATTTGTAAAGCAACGTAGAAAACTGGCTCAGTTAACGCAGGAGGAATTTGCTGAGCGTGCTGGTGTTGCTCTCACTGTTGTGCGCAAGATCGAGCAGGGAAAAACGAATCTGAATTTGGATAAGGTAAACCTGGTGCTGAAGATGTTTGGACATGAATTGGCTCCTGTAAGCCAGAAAGACCTGAATAAATGAGACAGGGAAACGTATTTTACAAGGAAGTATTGGCCGGCATGATAACGGAAACAAATGATGGGGAATATGTATTTCAGTATAATGATCAATTCGTAAAGAATCATCCGGAGCATTTCATCACTTTTACAATGCCCGTTACTTCTATTCCGTATACTGAAAATCGTCTTTTCCCTGTGTTCGAAGGATTAATTCCAGAGGGATGGCTATTAGATATTGCTTCAAAAAGTTGGAAAATAAATAAGAATGACCGCATGGGCTTGCTCCTGGCTTGTTGTCGGAATTGTATCGGTGCGTTGAGTGTGGAACCAATAGTGGAAGAAGATGGAAAATAAGTGCTTATACTGCTATGAATCCCTTGATGGTGAATTAGACTTTCATCAGAAATGCGCTTTGGTATTTTTTGGTACACGCACGGCTCCACAAATTGAGTATTCGTTGGATCAAATGGAAAAGCTCGCAAAAAATATAGTAGAGCGAAGTATCGCTGTTCCAGGAGTTCAGCCCAAATTGTCTATGTCGCTGATAAAAGAAGCCACAGAAAATTCCGATACCCGACTAACGATAGTTGGTACATTAGGTGGAGACTATATTTTTAAACCACCATCAGATCGATTTCCTGAAATGCCAGAGAATGAACATCTAACCATGCGTATAGCCGAGTCTTTTGGAATTCGTGTGGTGCCTTCAACCTTGATTCGGTTAGGGTCAGGTGAATTGTCTTATCTAAGCAAACGCATCGATCGAAATGCTTCAGGAGAAAAAATTCACATGCTCGATATGTTTCAGATTACGGAAGCCTTTGACAAGTATAAAAGCTCCATGGAGAAAGTCGGAAAAGCTTTGGACAGCTACTCAAGCAATACCTTGCTAGACAAAACCTATTTCTTTGACTTGGCCTTGTTTTCTTTTATTACTGGAAACAACGACATGCATCTAAAGAATTTTTCGATGATCGAAACCCCTTCCGGTTGGGGACTTTCACCCGCTTACGATTTGTTAAACGTAACTATCCTTTTCCCGGAAGACAGCGAAGAATTGGCGCTAACCCTTGCTGGGAAAAAGAAAAAATTAAAGCGTGAACATTTCGAACAATTGGCACTAGGATTAGGACTAACACCAAAACAAATCAATGCCGCCTTCAATCGACTAATCAAAAATAAATCAAAAGCATACAATTGGATTGACCACTCATTTCTCTCTAATGATATGAAGAAAGCTTATAAACAGATTCTGGAGGAACGATACAAAAAACTGGAGCCCGTCAAATAACTGGTTGTCTTGTCGTCTGGTTGTCTAGTCGTCTGGTTGTCTAGTCGTCTAGATTTCTAGCCACCTGTCCAACTTAGCCCTAAGCAAAGGCTGATCTCATCCTCTCATGATTTTGCGTCTTAAACTCTTCCGGCACAAGCGTAATGCTACAGGTGCAAACTTGACAACTGCATTTTTTATTTAAACGATATCGGTTGGACCTGGCTTTATTGAGGGATTGATAGAAATCAAGAGCCAATTGTCCCGAATAGCATTCGCTGGGCGTTTGGTGTGATAGCGCATAATGCGGACGAATGCCATTGTATTCTCCAATAAAACCTTCTAGGCGCATATAAAGTTCGGGGTAACTGTTCGGGATATTATGGTAGAGGTTTTGTGATTTCATAATACGGAAGAAGCGTTCAATCATTGAATTTGATTGACGTATCGTTCTAAGCGCAATTTCATGCTGAAAACGGGTTTCATAGCTTTCATAAAATTGGTGAAGAAGATGCTGTATATAGTGATTGACGTTTTCAGTTCCGGCATCGCTCACCAAGCGAATATGGATGCCGGTCAGGTTTTCAAGCGAGCGGGCGATAATTACACCAATCTCTTCTTTGCTGATATATTCCAAGCAATTCCATGCTAAAATTTTCCGTGAAAAATTATCAATAATGGCATAGATATAATACTTCTTTCCATCCTTGGTGCGAAACTGACTGATGTCCATATGCCAGATTTCATTGACATAGTCGGCACGGAGAGATACATAGTTAGGCTTCTTGTAAAACCGCTTTTCAGAATTTGGTTCTATAAATCGGGCATGTTTATAGAAAGTAGATCTCGAAATGGACAATACATTCTTTTTAAGGAGATGACTATGGATGGCGCTTTTGGGCCAATAGGCATAGAAGGGGTCTTGAAGGGCAGCCTCAATTATTTCATATTCCTTTTTGGTGATTTGAAAAGGATGCCGGCGTGCGCAAAGCTGCAAGAGACTTGCTTCACAGCGATAGGAGCATTGGGAGATCCAATTGCGGTAAGTGCCCGTACTCATCTGAAACATCCGGAGCACTTGTGTAAAAGGAATCCATTGAGAATAGGTATGGATTAAATCTAAAAATCCCCTTTTGTCTTTTGCTAAGAGTTTGTGGTAGTTCTTTTTGCCAATATGCTCAATCAATTGCAATTGAAAACGCGAAGCGCTAATGAACAAGCGTTGGCGAATTTTTTGCTCCTGCTCCTGACGAGTAAGCATGCGCTTTAAATCATCTTGAAGATCCATGGCCGTTTCCAGTTTATTGAGTTTTTGCTCACTTAAGGCACGCCAATCAGAAATGGTTTGTCGTGGGATTTGTTTTCTCTCCTCAGCACTTAATAAAATCTTTTCTTTTCCCGTCGCATAAGCCCACTTAAATAAGTCTGGATACTTCTTTTTCTTGCCTAATTCCATAAAATCTTTGAAAATAGATGTCCGGTTAACCGGACATTTGCTTCGGAAAAGACGAATTTTCCGAAGGGCGCGGCTTTTAATCGATCAATTTTTTTTAAATTGAATGTATTTTGATTGACTATGCAAAATTCAAGGGGTTCGATTCCCGTACGGGCTACCAGGCTACAACAAATGAGTCTAAGCCTCAATCAGACAAGGATAAATAACTATGAAACGGTGTCTATTATATTTTACGATATTTTTCCTGATCCATTGTAGATCAAAAGATAATATGCAGATGAAAGATGTTTATTACGGAACGGAATTTTTTCTAGTAAGTTCTATTGCTTATCAGACTTACATAGAATCTATTGATAGAAACTGCAAAGAGAGAAAACCAGATTACTACAGGGAAATTGCCAAAATGTTATTATCGGAATTGAACACAGAAAGGGATAGATGGGGTACATTAAATATGGATTTTCAATTTCCTTATAGTGATTTTAGTTCCACATCCTACAAAAAGGAAGAGGAGCATCATTATTTATATGCTAAACGGACTCTAGAGAACTTTATTAAGAATACTTCTAATCTCAGTGATTCTTTTGACCATAATTTGCTAAATGGTATAGAAACGATTCAATTGTATTGGTTCAATAAAACATGTGAGGTAAAAAGTCATGGCAAACCCTGGTATTTCACATTGGGAGGTAGGTTTTCAAATAATCTACTTGAATATACCCCGATATTGGATAGCCTTGTCATGCAAAAAGTATATAATAGAGAAAATACTGTTGCGACCGAATCAAAGTACTTGTGTTATAAAGAAGATATTGTAGGAATTGCAGAGGGTGACAGCTTACATTATTTTATCAATGTAATAGCAGACAGGAAATATCGGTACGCATTAACCAAAGAAATGTCTCTTCAAATCCTAAATGAATTAAAAATGGTTGAAAATAATAATGTGGCTAATGACTTGGGCCTTAAACAGGAAATTGATGAGTTGATTGTGTTAATGGAAAAAGTGGTTTGTGACGAAATAATTTTCATTTTATATTAATACTTGGATATCAATATGAACATGGCTTCGTCAGGTCTTATCAAGAAGCAACAGCACTTAAAAACCTGACCGTATTCGATAAATCTAATAGATATGAGTACCAGAAAGAATTCCGATTTTTTGTGGCAGAAAGTATTGGATTGGCATTGGACAATGGAATCAATTGTATTAAAATGCAGAATGGGAAAACGTCTACAACCCTTGCCCTTCGGAAAGATATATTGAATATTACCCAAAAGAGTTCGACAATTGTCCCTTAAGGGCTACCTCGCTGAATTCTTCTACCCTTATCCTCTTGCAGTTTTGGCTTATAAGGTAGCCCTTTCATCAATATCGGGTCATCTTAAGTGTTTAATTTGCTCAAAGAACATGAATAGAAATAAAAGAGTAAATCAAGATCCTGATGAAAAAATGTCCGGTTATCCGGACAAGTTGCTCGGAAAAGACGAATTTTCCGAAGGGTGTGAGTCGTAGAAGGTTTTCAATCCTAATTTTCACGGTTTTGAATCACTATGCCAATGCCAATCGGGAATTTTCTGCCACCTGAAAGGCTTCCAGGGAGATGAAATCAATGCATTATTAGCCGGAGCAGCCTTGAATATGAAGAGTTGGATACGGAAAATCCGCTCTTTTGTCCTTTTTTGGCTGCGAATATTTTTGGAATCATTCCAGTTCCGGAACCAATATGTGCCTGATATTGGACTAAATTGGGCTTCTTAAGGAACGACTAATTACATCCAAACAGAAACGAAACACAAAATCTTCTTTTTTGGATCATAAACATAGATCTCAAATTTTTGATCATTAGCGGACCAAGTCTTATAGTACAAATGTCTTTGTTGCAAATGGTCCCTCAATTCTCCTAAGGTGAATTTTATTTCTTTTCCGCTTAGTTGATAGTTGAATATAGTTACAGCCAATCGATAATCTTGAGAATACAGGCTATCTAGGTTCCCATATTTCCATTCACCATATTTATCATTCACACATGAATCGAGTCCGCATGGTAATCCATCAAATTGAATCTCATATCTGGTGATGATATATCCATCACCTTTCATTCCATATCCCTCATCCCATTGACCAGTTTCAACAATCCTTGGATTGCATGTAAATAGTCTTTTTTGAAAGTCTTCATATATATGTGAGTTTAAATTCCAACATGAAACAAATAAAATACAGACAGCAATGAACGTTATACGCTCTATTTTAATTTTTATTCTTATCATTCATAATCCATTTGACGGTCTTGTGCCGGATCAATATACCATTTTATGGTTCCAACTCCGTAACCGTAAATATCAAAAGGTCTTTCCGCCTGGCAGAAAGTATTGGATTGGCATTGGACAATGGAATCAATTGTATTAAAATGCAGAATGGGAAAACGTCTACAACCCTTGCCCCTCGGAAAATTCGTCTTTTCCGAGCATAATGTCCGGAGGCAGAAAGTATTGGATTGGCATCGGAGAAAGGAATAAATCGAACCAAAATCTCAAATGGAAAAACGTCTACACCCACTGCCCTTCGGGAAATTCGTCTTTTCCGAGCATAATGTCCGGTTAACCGGACAATAATTTTGAAAGTTTTTTGAATATTACCCAAAAGAGTTCGACAATTGTCCCCTAAGGGCTACCACCAGGAAAACAAGCTAGATATGATCATGCAGGGGCCTCTGTGTTCACAACTGGCCCAACTACTCACACTATTGATTATAAAAGGACTATAACATTATATACAAGACAACAAAAGCACACAATTTATGAAACAGAAGAATATGCAGCACGTGTCAAAGAGTACTGTCGCACAGAAAGTTGCACTTGTGAAGATTAATATCCTCTTCTTACTATTATGTATTTCGTGCCAAAATAAAACAAAAACCCTAACCTCTGAAAATGAAACTAAACTTGACTCTATTAGGATTATAGAACGGTTGATTATTGAGCAAACTAATACTAGTTTATCTTGCCAGAATATTGGTTTCAAAGAATTTAAAACCAATGACGCATACTTCTGTGACTCTACGCTTGTAAGTAAAGATATTTTACAAAAAGTCCAATTCTATGTAAATGGTCGTGAATTAATAAAAAATGATTTTAATACATTTGAATTAAAATCCAAATCACGATTATATTATAGTGGAGGTAAAACCATTGACTTATGTATTGGAACTTTTGGGGATATGTCTATTAACGGAAATTTAGTCAAGACTGACACGTTACTCTTCGCAATTCTATCATGTTCAAAAAATTAGTATGGAAAATTTTTGTCGAGGCAGAAAGTATTGGATTGGCATTGGACAATGGAATCAATTGTATTAAAATGCAGAATGGGAAAACGTCTACAACCCTTGCCCCTCGGAAAATTCGTCTTTTCCGAGCATAATGTCCGGTTAACCGGACATTTATTTTGAAAGATTTCTTGAATATCACCCAAAAGAGTTCGACAATTGTCCCCTAAGGGCTACCCGTCACCGGAGGTTTTGGAAATCAGGAAGAAAAGCAACAATAGGAAAAAAGATTATAAATCAAAGGAAGGTGAACATACGAGAAAAGCGAGACCAAGCACTGAAAACAAACATGAAGAAGGTCAGACAAGAAAAGCCAGAGATAAGGGAGGTGAAAAAGGAGATGCAAGAAGAAAAAGACACAAATAATGAGGGCCTTGAGATAGGTGAGATGGTGCCAGGTAGGATTTATAGAATCTACTTAGCAAGGGGAAAGGATTCTATAACCGGGATTTTTTTTAGCGCAGGGAAAGAATGGTTGGTTTTTCGATACGTACCTGTGGATTATCAGGTGGATGGATATTGTATTGTTAGAAGATCAAAGATACAGGGGGTAGTGAGATCCGATGAGGAAAAGTTTAAGGAGCAGATTTTCCGGGTGAAGAAAATTGGGATTGGTGAAATGGCTAATTTGAGTCTTGAAAGTGACATAACATTATTTAATTCATTTTTAGAGTTATCTCTGCTATTACAAATAGAAACGCACAGAAACGATATTGTATATATCGGTAAGGTTTCAAAAGTTTATACGAAGTCTGTCAAAATACTGATCATGAGCAAAAAAACTGAATGGTTGAAGGAAGAATCATTCAGGTTTGCTGGTGTTTGGATAGTGTCTATTCGTAATAATTATTTAGATTCACTACTAAAATATCGGGAGTATGTTGATAAAACGAAGTAAATTGTATTTACCCTCAATAATTGGATTTATTGGGGTAATTATGGCTGTCGGTGGTTATGTAATGAGAATTATGCACTGGCAGAATGCGCTGATAATTTATTATTCCGGATTGGGCATGCTTTTTATAACACTGTTTTCTATCGCGTATATGGTTATAAGAAAACATCTCGTTAAATGATTTAAGTGTGGCCCAACATGCGATTGAAGCACTGAAATTGGATAAGAATATTCGATTCTGTTTTAATTTCAGGCTGGAAAAAACGGTGAAATTGCCCCCCCTTTGTCAGAGCAAATTGACCCCTTTGGGATGTATTTAAACTGAGTGGTTGAGCTAGGTAGAAAGTTTTGGAATAGAATTGCGGAGTGGCACAAAAGTGAAATTCAGCAGACTGGCTTGAACCTGTGACCCTCTGATTATAAATCAGATGTATTATAGTCACTTTTAAGCATCTTAAATCCTCTACAAGCCTTGCCCTTCGGGAAACTCGTCTTTTCCGAGCATAATGTCCGGAACACCGGACATTATTTTTTGAAAGAATAGTTTGAACATTAACCAAAAGTGTTCGATAATTGTCCCCTGTCAGAAGAATTGGTATACGAATACAATTATAACCGCCCCATGAATCTCTCGTTGGCCAAGCGACGATTCCAAATAAATTATCCATACTCCACGAAGGAGGAGCTAGCTCCTCCTTCGTGGAGGTTAATCAAGAATTGGTAGAATAAAGGTATATTTAATGTTATCCTATAAAAAGGAGGGTTACTCAGCTAGGAACTTTTTAGAATTATTATCTTTACAAGAATCCAGCTATGGAGGGTATGAACACGGAAATGTTATTATCCGTCCTGGAGAGACACCTGATATTTCACAACCTTCGACCGGGACTAATACGGACGGAAAACCAATAGACCCTTCTCAAAGGGTTGTACAACAGTTAAATATTGACAATATTTTAAGTAAAGTGAAGTTCAGGCCGGATGGGTATGGAGAAGTCGGTTTCAACCTGGCGTTTTTCTTTAAGCCGGACCCAAATAAGAAAAATCATGTTTCTAAAGTAAAGTATGGTAGGCTGGATAAACAAAAGGACAGAAAATGAAAAATTTGAACAGATTAAAACTGATTTTACCGCTTGTAGTTTTTATCGGGTGTAAAAGTAGCGTCAATTTGAACAGGGGTATCGATGAACCTAAAGGTGTTTATCAAGATACAGTTTCGTGGTCTGGAGAATGGAAGCAAGACACGTTTGGTCAATTGGGATTAAGGTCTGAGCTGGTTATGAAAGATGTATTTTTCTCTACAACTTATATGCTGTATAACCGAGAATGGATAATGCGCAATTTAGGCAAGCCTAATTGTGAACTGAACACTTTAGAGGAAAATATACTAATATATTGTATTTCTTCTTACCCCAATGTCCCTGTGAAAATGCATGATTGTCGTACTTCTGATGGGTGTCAAAGAGAATTATCTTTGTATTTGGATTCATCGGGTAGAATTTCTGCTCCACCAATAATCTTCCGGAGAGAATAACAAGCAATTCATTCGACACCCGGCAGAAAGTTTTGGATTGACATTGGACAAACGAACCAATCCTATTAAAATCCCGAATGTGAAAACGCCTACAACCCTTATCCTTCGGAAAATTCGTCTTTTCCGAGCAGAATGTCCGGATAACAGGACATCTTTTTGAGAGATTATTTGAATATTAACTAAAAGTGTACGACAATTGTCCTCTTAGGGCTACCCACCAAAACCCTCAGGGGGTCAGCATGGCCGGTACGGGGGTCAGCATCACTGGAATATCCACTTTAGGGGGCAGAAAGTTTTGGATTGGCATTGGAGAAAGGAATAAATCGAACCAAAATCTCGAATGGAAAATTGTCTACAACCCTTGCCCCTCGGAAAATTCGTCTTTTCCGAGCATAATGTCCGGAACACCGGACAATTTTTTCGAAAGATTATTTGAATATTAACCAAAAGAGTTCGACAATTGTCCCTTTAGAGCTATCTTGAAGACAGGTCGGTTCCACCTAGGCAAAATTGCATTTGCTAGAGTGTGGCCATTTGCGGATATACCATAGGGTTTTCTTGCATTTCTTATATCTTTGTAAGATAATAAGACTATTATGGTAACTGTGGTCAAAAAAGGTGCATCAATCAAAACTATTGAAGACATCTTAAATAAACTTAGATCAAGAAAAGCGCTCAATTCACGCAAACACAATGGGGTTTTTCGTCTGAAAGAATCTCCGCTTCAGATTCAAAAGAACCTGCGAGATGAGTGGGAATAGTCTTTTTATTGATACAAATATTGCACTTTATCTACTGAATCAGGACGACACAATCGCTGAGTTATTGGATGGTCAGGACGTGTATATTTCCTTTATAACCGAACTGGAACTTCTTGGCTATAAAAAACTCACAGATACCGACAGAAAAAGAATCGAGTCCTTTATATCAGATTGTATTGTCATTGATATCAATGAAGAAATAAAGCGAAACGTGATTCCGCTGCGAAACGCATATTCGATAAAGCTTCCCGATGCTATTGTGGCAAGTACTGCAATTTATTTGGGGCTTCCGTTGGTTACTGCCGACAAAGGGTTTCAGAAAATAGAAGAATTATCTTTGATTATTTACGAAGTAAACTCGTAGTCGGCTCGAACCTGTAACCCTCTGATTAACAATCAGTTGTTTTTTAGTCATTTTTAAGCATCATAAACCCTCTACAACCCTTGTCCTTCGGTTGTTCGTCTTTTCCGATTAAAATGTCTGGAACACCGGACATATTTTGAAAGATTATTTGAATAGTTGCCAATGGAGGTTGATAATTGTCCCCTTAGGGCTACCAAGAGGCATTGAAATTATGAACCTCCATTTCATAATTGGTCTTCAGGTAGGTTTTGAAATCGGCCATGCCGGGGGAGGCTGTCCACGTGGAATAGATGGTGGTGGTTGTAGTTGCGACTATAGCTACAAAATTGTAAATTTGAGAGACAAACAGGTATGCGGACAATTACGATAGATATTATAAACGAAAAAGTGCTCAACCTTTTAAAGGATATGGAACTTTTAAAGTTAATTCGGGTTCATAATGATTCCGAAAAAAGGGATAGTGTGAAAAGAGATGATTGGAAAAGATTCAAAGGGATGCTCACTTCTCAGCCAATCGAGGAAGTTGATCGCCAGCTAAAAGAACTTAGAGAAGAGTGGGAATAAATTATCTCTGGGATACCAATACGGTTATTTATTTTTTGCAGGGCCTTTTACCGGAAGAGGCTGAAATCAGGTTGGAGAATATCATGCAACAATCCATGCCTGCTATTTCCGTAATAACTGAAATCGAGTTGCTCTGCTGGAAACTGCTTCCGACAAAGACATAAAGGTCTTAGAAAAATTTATCAACAAGGCTTTCCTTTTTGAACTTGAAACAGAGACTAAACGAAAAACAGCCGAAATAAGGAAGAAATCCGGACTCAAATTACCTGACGCCATTATTGCTGCAACTGCCATCGTGAACAATTTACAGCTTATCACCCGCGATACTAAAGACTTTCAAAAAATAGAAGGTCTTGGTATAATAAACCTATGGGCATGAAGCCGGGTTCGAGCCAGTGACCCTCTGATTAACAATCAGTTGTTTTTTAGTCATTTTTAAGCATCTTAAATCCTCTTCAAGCCTTATCCTTCGGTTGTTCGTCTTTTCCGAGCATGATGTCCGGTTAACCGGACATTTATGTTGAAAGATTGTTTGAATTTTAGTTAAAAGTGGTTGATAAGTGTTCCTTTCAGATTACCGTTCTGGCAATTTTTTAGGCGAATAGAGGCTTGTTTTAATTTTCTAGAAGAAGTTTAACAAATGCATAAAGACTGGTAGCCTGCACATCGTCTTTGATTGTAAAGGTGTCGGCCTCTGCATGAATGATAAATTTGCGAGTTAGCTTGATATCCTGACAAGCTTCATGAAAGCCCCGGTTCAGGTTGGCTGATGCGCTACGTTTGATTTCTATTGCCCAAATTTCGCCAGAGCTGTCACCAAGATCAATCACCAGGTCAATCTCCGCTCCTCCTGCGGTGCGGTAATAGAAAGCCTCTGAGCTTTGCGGAAGTATAGCCATGATATTTTCGATGACGAAACCTTCCCAGCTTTTACCAACGACGGGGTGTCCTAAAAGATCATTGAAGCTTTTGATGTTCAGCAAAGCATGGGTAATTCCGCTGTCACGCACATATATCCGGGGGGATTTCACCAGTCGTTTTTTGATGTTTTTTGTGTAGGGTGGCAACTTTCTAACCAGCAGAAGGTCTACTAACAAATCTATATAGCGTGCGATGCTGGTATTAGAGACTTCCAGAGCTCCAGCTAGTTTTGATGCGTTAATATTCGTCCCCTGCCCATGTGCGAGCATCATCCAGAGCCGTTCCAGAGTTTGCGCTGGTACGCGCGGCCCAAGCATCGGAATATCTCTTTCTAGGTAAGTTTTTATAAAATCCTTCCGCCAACGCAAAGCATTTTCATCATCTTTAGCTAAAAGACTTTCAGGAAAACCTCCGCGTACCCACAATTGGTTCAGCTCGTTCATGCTTTGTGGGCCTTCGAGGTATTCTGTTACATCAACCGGATATAATTCTATATATGAAATGCGTCCTGCAAGGCTCTCACTCGATTGCCGAAGTAATTCAATAGAGGCAGAACCTAAAAATAGGAAGAGGCCCGTTTTATTTCCTTCACGCCTTTGCTGGTCAATTAGTCCGCGGATAGGAGCAAATACTTCAGGAAGCCTTTGTACTTCATCCAGAATAATTAGCTTATCGCTGTTCTCCCTATGAAAGGCAACAATATTTTCAACCTTACGCAGATCGGTACTGTTTTCCAAGTCCAGGTAGACAGACGCTAAGGTTTTGCCCAGACTAAAAGCAAGGGTTGTTTTGCCTACCTGACGAGGTCCCATCAGTGCTACCGAAGAGCTGTTTTGCAAGCGGTCAAGAATCTGACTTTCAATTCGTCTCTGAATCATCCATGCAAATCTAACACTAAATGTTAAAAAAACGCACTTAATTCAATCTTCGGACCTGCTTTGCAGGGGGCATCCGCCTTCGCTGACTGTGTGCGCCGCCTGCGTAGGCCATAGCCGACGTAGGAGGCGAAGGCCTAAGCGAATGCGGAGGTGTAAAAAGCTTACCGCTAATTGCTTTGGTGCACAGGCTGGCGGACAGGGGGGGGCTTTTGGTAGTTGAATTTCAGATTTGGGTTTTCAGGAAGCTGAAGCATCCTGCCAAAGAATAGATTGTTTAACCCCTTAGCTGTTCAAGCACTATTAAGCACAGGAATAAGCATCGGAATAATCCTTCTGAGCATAATTGTCAAACTGGTCTTTGTTCTTTGATAATCCGATTAGCTCTGTATTGAAAAACGATAACTTCTATAATTGTAATCAATATCAGGATTGAATTAATCAAGATAAACGGCGACCATAGACTCAAGACCATTGGTTTTAAATAGCGCATGATTTGATGACTTATTACTTGGTTTATATCCGTGAATTCTTGAGCTTTTTCATTGTGTAGCCAGGTATAAAAGGCTTCGTCGAGTTTTTCTGGTTCAATCAATTCTTCTGCTTGTATTTGTTCCAGCGCCTTGGCCACAAAAATCAGAATAATGCCCTTCTCAATTGCTTCAAGTTGCTTGACTGTTTGATCAACTTGAGACTTCAAGAGATAAGGTCCAAGAAATCCTAAATGATATTCTTCAGCAACGGCTATTGCCATTCCTTCAGCGAGAGCATGATTTATTTCATTGATCTTTTTACCACTGGCGTACAATTGATCATATACTTGAAAGGCATTGTCCAAAAATTCTTTGTCCTGAAAGTAATTGGCGGCCATATAGTCTGTCCCTTCCTTCACGAGCATATCCACTTCCTTTTCTATTATGCGATTACTTCCAATAATCAAGGCTGTGGTACATGAAATCCCAATAATCCCTAAATAGAAGGAAGAGCGGATAAAGAAATAAAGCACTTTTTTACTTCTAGAAACGTGCACTCTTTTAAACCAAGTCCGAGCTCTGAGTACCCGATATAAAACAAAGGCAAGAATGCACCCAATCATAAATCCAACAAAACCATGCAGGAGCAAAGTGCCGGCATGATCAAGGAGGACACTAAATATTAATCTGATGATTTCGGAGGAGTACTGTAGATCAAATTCCATGGGAATGGGAATATAGCATATTTGGAGATTAGGTAAAAGGGAGTAGCGTGCTTTGGCAGGGGGCGAGGGGCTGGGGGCTAGTTTTGACGCATTATTATGTTCATTGAAAAGTAGGTACGCGATTCATCGCGTGCTCAATTAACTGAATTCCGTCTTAAATCTCAAATCTCTCCATCTCAGGTCTCGCAATCTCGCAATCTCGTAATCTCTCCCTTCGACTAGCCGTAAAATTTGTCGTAAATCAAAGCCTCGACTGGCAGCTCAGGGACCGGATTCTCGCAACCTCGTATTCTCGCCCAGTCTTCAAGAAGTAGAAATTTTCAAGAGCCGAATCAGATCATGAAAATAGTTTGACGACCAGATGGCAATTTCTTGGGGGGTCGAAATAAAACGTTCGATATCATTTTTCACATAATTCATATTGACGGTATCTATTCTCTCCGCCAATAGTTGAAGTAGCTGCTCTTTGGTCATGGTTTCACTGTCCCAATTGCCGCTGTCTTTGGCGCGGAGGATAAAATGAGACAGATTCAGACTCACGTTATTTTTAATATACCATTCCATATCATACCAGTCCCTTCCTTTTACGTTTTTACCCCATTTACGAAAAAGCAAGGCATGCATTTTTCCGGCAAACAAATCTGGAAGTACGAGGCATTTAACATAGAAGGAAAAAGGTTTGACCAATAAACGTTCTTCCGTGGAGAAGCCCAATGGAGGTTCAGTATCGACCTCAATTTTAATTTTCAACTGGGCCACTTGCTGCAAGCCATTTTGGGGTAGAACACCTTCTAGTACGAGTTCCTTCCAGATAGTTTCCGACTTGAGGAAAGCCGAATGAATGGGTGATTTTGTGCGTTTTTCTTTTTCCTTGATTGTAACGGTCATGCCGAGCGCGGCAAATTCGACAATGATGGCTTCCTGGTATTTTTCCAAGGAGAATGAGGGATTGACCTCAAGCAGCGTAAAATCTAGATCTTCTGAATAGCGCTTAAGTCCGTGGAAGATGCGCAGAGCTGTGCCTCCATAAAAAGCAGCTTTTTCAAAAAAGCCAGAACGATAGAGTCCTGCCAAGGCAATCTCTTGCATCACTTCGCGCAGTGCGTCCTTGTACTCTTCTTGGTTAGAAGCTTCGTAGCTGCTGAGCCATTCTTTGATCATAGCTTTTCAATCATTTTAATAACCGTGGAGATGCTCTCGGCTTTTTGAACATGCTCCAGCCACGTTTGCATAAGCGTGGTGTCGAACTCATTTAATGCGGCTTCATCCATCCTTAAGTCAGAAATTAAATACCGTTCTGCCTGTGACATGCTGCGGAGAAGCAGCCCTTTGGTACTTATTATTTTATCGCATAGAGCCTTTTCTTTAGAGGCCATGAGCACATGTTGGTTTTCGCCAATTTTAACGGAATGGGTCCCAAATGAATAATAAGGTAATGCCAAGTGAACATAACTAAAACGGCCCAATGGCGTATCAAATACCCGCGCCGACTTTGTTGTAGCCGACATGGTTTCATATACCCGTTCTGGAATGAGTCCGTGAAAGCTCAAAGCGGAATCCATACTGATATAACTTGGTCCGAGTACATGATTGCCAATTAAAAATCGCTCTGGACTTCCCGATTTTAAGGAAGGTCCGGCCGCATACAATCCTTTTTTCAATGGAATTAATATTCCTTTTCGAACAAGATCTTGGATTTTGTCATTCGGCCGCTTATACCCCTCCAACCACGAAACCAAAAGCTGGTGAGTAATCACCTGCCTCGCTGCCAACTGAATTTGTTCGACAATACTCATATTCAAATGTAAAATATTTATAAGATAAACGGAAATACACCGATTAACTTGTTAAAATATTACAGGTTTAGGCGAGTCTAACGCTAGCACAGGGCACAGGGCGCAGAGCACAGGGCGCAGGGCAAAGAGCATAGGGCAGGGGCTAGTTTTGACGCATTATTATGTTCATTGAAAAGTAGGTACGCGATTCATCGCGTACTCAACTAACTGAATTCCGCCTTAAATCTCAAATCTCAAATCTCTCCTTCTCAGGTCTCGCAACCTCGAAATCTCGCAACCTCTCCCTTCGACTAGCCGTAAAATTTGTCGTAAATCAAAGCTTCGACTGGCAGCTCAGGGACCGGATTCTCGCAAACTCGAAATCTCGCAAACTCGTAAACTCTCTGCCTCGAATTATCTTTTAGCTTAAGATAAAGAGCAGGTCAGCGAGACACCGACCTGCTTGAGTAAATTTTGGCTGTCTGAAAGTCTGGCAGTCTCATGTCCTGCCCCTTCGACTAGCTGTGAAGCACCTACTCACCCTGAATATGGGTTTAGCAGCTCAGGGACCGGATACTCGAAAACTAGCAACCTCGAATCCTCGCAACCTCGAATTATCTTTTAGTTTAAGATAAAGAGCAGGTCAGCGAGACAACGACCTGCTTGAGTAAATTTTGTCTGATGGTCTGGAAGTCTAATTGTCTTGCGGT
>CAZUIT010000052.1:0-11692 GCA_964620355.1 uncultured Burkholderiales bacterium
AACGGGTGATCGGTGGCATACCGCGCGGAAATTAAGTCAAGCGAAAGATTGGGTGATCGTATTGAAAGGCGCGTATACTGCTGTTTTTCTTCCAGACGGTCGTCAGTATATTAACAACAGTGGGAATGCTGGTCTGGCTAAAGGCGGCAGTGGTGATGTTTTATGTGGTTTAATGACCGGATTATTGGCTCGTGGATATTCTGTGGAACACGGGGTTTTAATCGCCGTATATTTGCATGGTAGAGCAGCAGATAGGCTGAATCAAGTGAAGTCCAAAGATGCCATTAAAGCCCAGGACCTGATTTCAGTTATTGAAGCAATTGGCAAACAATGGGAAGATTAGCAGCGATACCAATTCGATATATATTGAGCGAGAACCTTTCACGGGCTACCGTGTTTGAGTTTTTTGATATCGATTACCCGAATTATCTGGACTTGACATTAGAACAATTGTCGGAAGAACAAGGTTTGCGCGTTGAGGTATTGGAGGACGCGCTTTCACAGGTTCAACACAAATTACCGGAGTTTGAATATGGATTTTTAGAGCTTCCGGTATTGGTTGCTTATCTAAAATATACCCATCACGAATATACAAAAGCGAAAATACCCCATATAAAACGCAATCTTGAGCGCTTGAAAGAAGAAGATAAGCTTGCTGTATTTCAGCGCTTTAGTCGCGACATGCAGAAGCATATGCTGTTAGAAGAAAAAGTGATTTTCCCATTTATTCTTCAATTAGTTGCATTAAATGAAGACTTTGATTTAGTCCAAGCCCAAGAGCTCTTGCAGCAACACTCCACAGAAGTGCTTTGTGCCAGTCATACTAAAGATGACGATGAAATGAAAGAGCTTAGAGAGGTTACTGGCAATTATGCATTTAGTGAAAATGACCCAATACTGTATCAAGTTGTGATGACAGATTTAATGCGCTTGGAAGAAGATATCCACCGCCACGCAAAAGTGGAGGATCAAATTCTTTTCAAAAAAGCCAAAAGGGAAGAACAATTAGTACAGGAGAGAATTCAACGGCATCTAAGAAAGAATTAGCTGTATGGCTATGACTTTCAATATAATAACTTAAAATTTGTACCATGAAGAAATACATGAACTATTCTTTTATTCTATTCGGCGCATTGTTTATTGCGTCTTGCGGAAATGCTGACCCAAAACAAGGCGATACAGACAAAGAACCAAAGACTGTTGAGCCTGTAGTATGCAGCTATAGTTATGATGCAGCCCAGACTCAATTTACATGGACTGCTTATAAATTCACAGAAAGAGCCGGTGTAGCAGGAACATTCGATTCGTTGCAAATAAGCAGCGTAGAAAATGCTTCAAGTTTAGAGGAGTTGCTAAAAGGAGCACGTTTTATAATCCCGGTAAGCTCCATTAATTCTAAAAACGAAGACCGTGATATGAAGATTCAAAAATTCTTCTTCGGCAGCATGAATGCGACCACTCAATTGCGTGGAATGGTTCAGGAAGCGGAAGGGGATGACGAATCAGGTTCTATCCAATTGATGCTTACTATGAACGAGCTAGAAGGTCCGGTTGACATGCGCTATTTAATGAGTGGTGACACCTTGATTTTGGAAGGTATGATGGATGTAAATGCATGGAATGGACAAGCGGGAATCACACGCTTGAACAAGGAATGTGAGCAGTTGCATACTGGAACAGATGGAGTATCAATATTATGGCCAGAAGTGAAATTAGAATTTCGCAGTATTCTGACAAAAACATGTAATTAATAACGATGGTCGACCTGATTATTCCTTTGGTCGATTGAAATAAGAAGACGCGAGTCCATTATTAAATTTGCAGCAACTAGAAAATAGTATATCAATCAAATGAAAAAACACAACCTTACCTTAATTGGGCTATTCCTTCTCAGCCTGGCTTGGATTCCGGCAAGCGGACAAACCAAGTTGGTTGAAAAAGTAGAAGCTCAGCCGGGCGAAGCGAAAATCTCTTATGAGAAATATGAGCTAGCGAACGGATTGACTGTTTATGTCCATGAAGATCATTCCGATCCTATGGTTCATGTAGAAGTGACCTATAAAGTAGGGTCTAACCGAGAGCATATTGGTATCACTGGATTTGCTCACTTTTTTGAGCATATGATGTTCCAAGGATCAAAGCATGTTGCCGATGAAGAGCATATCAAAATCATTCAAGGAGCGGGTGGTCAGATGAATGGAACTACCAGCGACGACAGAACGAATTATTATGAGACTTTGCCTAGCAATATGCTAGAAACGGCCCTTTGGTTAGAATCGGATCGTATGGGTTGGTTATTGCCAGCGGTGACGCAAAAGAAATTTGAAATTCAGCGTGACGCGGTAAAAAATGAAAAGGATCAAAACATCGTGAACCGTCCTTATGCATTGCCCTTTGCAGAATTGATGCGTAAAGACTTATATCCAAAAGGTCACCCATATAGTTGGCCAACTATTGGTTACGTAGATGATTTGAACCGGGTAGGAGTAGAAGATTTGAAAAAATTCTTCATGCGTTGGTACGGTCCGAATAACGCTATCATTGTGATTGCTGGAGATGTAAAAACTACAGAAACAATGGCTTTGGTAGAGAAATACTTCGCGCCAATTCCTCGTGGAGAAGATGTGAAACCTTTGCGTGTTGATCCAGTGGTCTTGCGTCAGGATGTATTCAGACAATATGCAGATAATATCTTCTCGCCAGTAGTAACCATGGTTTACCCAAGTGTACCAAACTATCACCGTGATGAAGCAGCATTAGACATCCTTGCAGAAGTAATGGGAGGAGGGAGAAACTCTGCCATCTATCAACGTATGGTGAAAAATAAGTTTGCTTCCCAAGCTAGCGTATCAAACCCATGCAGAGAGTTAGCCGGAGAGTTTACCTTTCAAGTGTTGCCAAACCTCAGAAATGTTTGGGGAATGCAACCAGGAGCCATGCAAACGATGGTATATGATAGCATTAAAGCGATGATTAATGGTTTTGACGTGATGAGCGAAGTGGAAGATGCCGATCTTGAGCGTATTAAAGCAAGTTTTGAGTCGAACTTTATCAATACGCTAGAAAGCGTGAGCGGTAAAGCAGGAATCCTAACAGGATGGGAGCGCGCCATAGGGAGAACCTATAATCTACAAGACGAAATTGATCGCTATCAAAAAGTGACGAAAAACGACTTAAAACGCGTGTTCGATAAGTATATTAAAAACCGCGGTGCATTGGTAACCATGGTGTTTGGAGCAGCAAACGACGATCAACGCACGAAGTCTGAGAATCCATATCCAGGAGAAGTAGATCAAGAAGCGGAAAAAGGTTATGCCGGCTTAACGTATACCGAACCGGTTTCAACTTTTGATCGCAGCGCACGTCCGGTTCCTCCAGTAGCCAAACCTGCTGTGGTTCCTCAATACACCAAAGACAAGTTGGCGAATGGATTGAATATCATCCATACCCAAAATAATGAAGTGCCTAAAGTAACCATGATTTTCAGAATTGCTGGCGGTCAGCTATTGGAAGCCTCGAACCCTAAATTATTAGGATTGGCATCTATGACTGCAGACATGATGAATGAAGGCACCGAATTGCGTTCGTCTGAAGAGATTGATGCGGCATTAGAGACTTTGGGTAGCAGCATTCGCTTCAATGCAGGCGAAAGCTCAACATCAATTATCATTTCATCACTCACTAAGAATATTGATAAGACACTTGCGATTCTTGATGAGATGTTGTTTAAGCCAGGGTTTAAGGAAGATGATTTCGACCGCCTTAAAGAGCAGTGGGAAGAGTCATTGAGAAATGCAGATAAAAACCCAAGCGTTTTGGCATCTAAAGCCTTTAATCTGCTTATGTATGGCAATTCTATTTTGGCGGCTTCGAGTGATGGATACGACAAAACCATTTCTAAAATTTCATTGGAAGATGTGAAACAATTCTATGCAGCGAACTATTCACCATCCGTTACCAACTTGACTATCGTTGGGAATGTAGGGATGGATGTGCTTCGTCCGAAATTAGGATTCCTCGAAAAATGGCAAGCAAAAGAAGTGAAAATTCCAGCCATGGGTGAATTCCCAGCCCGTGAAAAAACCGTTATCTATATCATCGACAAACCAGGAGCATCTCAAAGTACCGTTTTCTTTGGAACGCGCACCATGCCGTACGATTATAATGGAGACTATTATAAGCTTGGACTTGGGAATTATTCTTTAGGTGGAAGTTTTAACTCGCGTATCAATATCAACTTACGCGAAGAAAAAGGATTCACCTATGGAGCCAATTCATTCAATTCAGGCGGTCAATATCCAGGATACTGGGCAGTTGTTTCGAGCATTAGAGCTACAGCGACTGATTCGGCAATTATGGAGATTTACAAAGAGGTGAAAAACTACTATGAAAATGGAATGACACCAGAAGAATTGGTAACGACCAAAAAATCAGTCAACCAAGGCGATGCATTACGCTATGAAACCTCTTTCGAAAAAGCTGGCTTCTTGAGTCGGATTCTTAGCTACGACTTGCCAAGCGACTATGTATCGCAGCAAGGACAGGTTTTGAACTCGGTAAAACTTGAAGAAGTGAATGCTGTGGTGAAGAAATACTTGAACCCAGACGAGATGGTTATCGTGATTGTAGGGGATGAAGGCGATATCAAATCAGGCTTGAAAAAGCTAGGTATTGCTAAGGTTACCACCATCGATCCGAATAAAGTGAAAATCAAAACAGTGAAATAATCACTATTAAAACAACTAAAAAAGGCCGCAATTGCGGCCTTTTTTTATGAATTGGATAAAAAAAATCCCGGCCTATAGCCGGGATTTTTGGGATATAAACAAAAACATATGAAACAAATGCGACTTAGTATAAAGAACGTAAACCCTGTTAAGCCGTATTCATAAGAGAAGAACCCATTACTTTTCAATTCGTTGCCTGAAAATGAAAAAAAAGTGAAATAATATCTAAATCATTGATTGTGAGCGAAAAATATTCTTTTTATTGGAGCCGCACATAGGAATTTGGTGAAGGCTTTATGCACACCCTGTGTATAATGACCTTAAAGTCATATTCCATCCTTCGGTTAACTTCGTGCGAGTTCGCATGAGTATGCCATCCACAACATTCACCAAATTACCAGCAGCCAAGCGGGATAAGTTCATCCGTGTGGCAATGGAAGAGTTCGCCTCCGCCGGATATGAAAAAGCTTCTGTAACCCAGATGGTTAAAAAGCTCAAAATAGCGAAGGGTTCCGTGTATCAATATTTTGAAAACAAAAAGGAACTTTATTTCTATTTATTAGACACGGCCCAACAAACAAGACAGGAGTATATGAAACCGATTCTGCGGAACCCTCCAGGGAACTTTTGGGAGACCTATATCCGTCTTTTTGAAGCCAGTTTAAGCTTTGATTACGAAAACGCGGAGATGAGTACCCTGATAGCCAACGCAGCGCATGAGAAGTACTCCGATGATTTGGGGAACCTCATGATCAACCAGAAGAAAAAATCGCTCGATTTTATGCGCGGACTGCTGGAGCGTGAATTATTATCGGGTGGATTGCGTTATGATGTGGATATCGATATCATGGCTTTTGTTGCAGGCAATGTAACGAATGGCATTTGGGACTACCTCACCATTAAAAACCTGAATGCCCCTACAAGCAAAAAAGGGAAGAAAGTGGTTCCAAAAGACGAGGTGAACAAAATATTAGAAGACATTTCAAAACTGCTTAAGTCGGGATTAAAATCATGAGCGAAAATCAAGTAAGTTATACCGAAGACAGTATCCGGTCGCTCGACTGGAAAGAACATATCCGGCTGCGACCAGGGATGTATATCGGGAAGCTGGGCGATGGCTCGGCGATGGATGATGGAATCTATGTCTTGGTAAAAGAGATTATAGATAACTCCATCGACGAACATGTGATGGGGAACGGAAAACTCATCGAAGTAAAAATCACGGAACATAAGGTGGTCATTCGCGATTATGGTCGCGGGATTCCCTTGGGTAAAGTGATTGATTGTGTATCGAAAATTAATACCGGAGGAAAATACGATTCGAAAGCATTCCAAAAATCTGTTGGACTGAACGGTGTGGGTACCAAAGCGGTGAATGCCTTGTCGAGCCATTTCCGGGTGGAGTCGTTCCGCGATGGACGTACCAAGTGTGCTGAATTTGAACAAGGGAATTTGGTGAATGATGTTCCAGAAGAAGCATCCACAGAGAAAAACGGAACACGTATCACTTTTTCTCCCGACAATACCATCTTTAAGAATTACCATTTCATTCCAGAATACCTCGAGAACCAAATCCGCAATTACTGTTACCTGAATGCGGGATTGGTGCTTAATTTTAATGATACCAAGTATGTATCAAAAGATGGACTTTTAGACCTCTTACGTCATAAAGCCAATGAAGAAACCATCCGCTATCCATTCATCCATCTTAAAGGGGATGATATAGAGGTGGCCATGACCCATGAGAATCAATACGGTGAAGAATATTATTCTTTTGTGAACGGTCAGAATACCACCCAAGGAGGAACACATCTGGCGGCTTTTAAAGAAGCGGTGGTGAAGACCATTCGTGAGTTCTATAAAAAAGACTTTGATGCAAGTGATATTCGGGCGTCGATAATTGCGGCAGTCAGTGTAAGGGTGCAAGAGCCCGTTTTTGAATCGCAGACGAAGACCAAATTAGGTTCGCAGTATGTTTCGGAAGGCGGTCCGACCATGAAAAGTTTTATTTGGGATTTCCTTCGCAAGGCATTGGATGACTACCTGCATAAGAATCCAGAGACTGCTGAAGCCGTACTCAAACGTATCATGCAGTCGGAGCGGGAACGCAAAGACATGGCCGGTATAAAAAAGCTTGCCAATGAGCGGGCGAAGAAAGCCAGTCTCCACAATAAAAAATTACGCGATTGCCGGGTGCACCTTACGGATGAAAAACACGATAGACGTAAGGACACCACCTTATTTATCACAGAGGGAGATTCTGCCTCCGGATCGATCACAAAATCACGGGATGTTGAAACACAGGGGGTATTTTCTTTGAGAGGAAAGCCATTGAACTGCTATGGACTCACTAAAAAGGTGGTCTATGAAAATGAGGAGTTCAACTTGCTTCAGCACGCTTTGAATATTGAAGAAGGCTTAGAAGGTTTACGTTTTAACCGAATTGTAATCGCCACCGATGCGGATGTCGATGGCATGCATATTCGTTTATTGATTATGACTTTTTTCTTGCAGTTCTTCCCAGACCTCGTAAAAAACGGTCACCTCTTTATACTGGAGACTCCTTTATTTAGGGTGAGGAATAAGCAAAAAACCATGTATTGCTTTTCGGAAGAAGAAAAACAAGCAGCGGTAAAAGAGCTTGGAAACAAGCCGGAAATTACTCGATTCAAAGGACTCGGAGAAATCTCCCCAGATGAATTTGGAATGTTTATCGGAGAAGACATGCGTATGGACCCGATCATTCTAGGTAAGGATACAACTATCAAAAAACTGCTCGAATATTTTATGGGTAAGAATACCATGGATCGTCAGAATTTCATCATCGATAACCTACGTGTTGAAAAAGATGACGTAGAGGGCAAGGCTGAAGCAGAGACTAAAGTTGAGGAGGTAGCATAATGTCGATTAAGGTTGAAGATATCCATTTTGCAGGGGAGGATGAGCGCGGCTTAACTGGCGAGATCGATTCAATGGGGCGCGGTGGTAAGTTTATTCTCGCTTACCGTGTTGCTGGATCGATTAGCGGAAACCATTATCACAAAGGCTTGTCGGAAATGAAAAATCCAGAAGTGGTATTTCTCTTAGAAGGAGAAGTATTGCTCAAATACGGAGATGTGCTTGACGGTCAACTTCAGAAAAAGGAAGCAGTTCTTATAGAAGCACCAGCACGCATCGAAATTCCCATCAATACCTGGCATGAGATGCATTTTGAAGAGGATAGCTGCTTTTTTGAGCTGAATTCTTTTGAAGAAGGGGATAAGGATACTTTTCGGCTTTAGTGAGGGATGGAATAATTCACTAAGCGCATGCGGTCTATTAGCTGATTATTCTCATAAGTGTCACGACGTATTAAACCAACACCCCTTACCCACCAACTCATTGAAAATTGCTTGGGACCTTTGAAAACAAAAGGTTGTTTTACTTGAAATTGATCTGCATCCCAATCACCTTCTTCAACTTCAACGACGCTTACCCCTTCAATAGGGGCATTCATGCTGAGAAAAACATCCTTATATCCCGCCTCACTAACACTAGTGTCGATACAAATTGAATAGTAAGATATAGGTGGACTGCCACTGCTACAACCCCCGTGACCTGGACGGAAACGCATATTGCCCAAGGATCTATCCGCAATAACAGCAGGCATTAATCCCCCTTTCGAACAGTCAACAGCATATGCGCGTAGCACCACATTAGAATTCGCCACTAGCTTACCGTATAATTTGGGCTCCGTTTTTAGGCTAGTGGAAAATGGTAGGCTGTTTTTTAAATAATGACCAACATAAGGATTCTTCGTTCCATACATGCTTGTTGAGGTGTCGTGCACCAAGGGTCCGCAAGTGACGGTTTCAATTTGTCCATTATCGTGCAGGTATTCCCAGCTAGCGCCGTATTTTAAAGGGAATAGTGAATTTGGGTCATACACACCAGAATCGACAGGAGTAGGTGCTGGATCTGTTGTTTCTGCAGGCTTGTCTTTTGTGCACGCTTGAAGCAGTGCGCTAACAAGTACTAAATAAAAGAAATGATGAACGAAGAGTTTCATAACTTTTGGTTTGGTATAGAAAAGAGGGAAATGCCTCTGCATTCGCTGCTTCGCCTTTTGAAAAAAAACAATCAACACCCTGTGAATTCTATTTTTATCAAAGCTAATTGAGAAACACTTATTTTCGGACAAATCCGTAAAATACAGGCGAGTTATACGCATGAAAGACGAAGAGGAAGAAATCAACGAAAACACAGAAAATGAAAACGGCCAGGCTAACGACCCCAAAGAAGGGGCCGAATTGCTTGGCGTTATTCCCGTTTCTGGCATGTATGAAAATTGGTTTCTCGACTATGCTTCCTATGTGATTTTGGAACGTGCGGTTCCAGGCATTGAAGATGGGCTGAAACCCGTTCAGCGCCGCATTATGCATGCGATGAAGGAAATGGATGATGGTCGTTTCAATAAAGTGGCGAATATCATCGGTCAAACCATGCAGTACCATCCGCATGGTGACGCCTCTATCGGAGATGCATTGGTGAATATTGGTCAGAAGGACTTATTGGTTGAAACTCAAGGAAACTGGGGTGACTTCAGAACAGGTGATTCAGCAGCGGCACCTCGTTATATTGAAGCCAGGTTATCCAAATTCGCTTTGGAGGTTGCCTTCAATGCCAAAACAACCAATTGGCAGCTTTCGTATGATGGAAGGAAAAGGGAGCCGATAGCGCTTCCGATGAAATTCCCATTGCTCTTGGCACAAGGTGTAGAAGGCATCGCTGTGGGACTATCCACCAAAATCCTTCCTCATAATTTCTGTGAGCTTTTACAGGCATCTATCGACCAATTAAAAGGAAAAAAAGTAGAAATATACCCGGATTTCCCAACCGGAGGCATGCTCGACGTGAGCAATTATAACCACGGAATGCGTGGAGGGAAAGTACGTGTGAGAGCGCGTATTGAAGAGCAGGATAAAAAAACACTTCTTATAAAAGATATTCCATTCGGAACCACTACCACTTCTTTGATTGACTCCATCATCAAAGCGAATGATCAGGGAAAAATCAAAATTAAGAAGGTAGTTGATAATACAGCGAAAGACGTTGAAGTGCAGATTCAGTTGGCACCGGGTGTATCGCCAGACATCACCATGGATGCGCTCTATGCCTTTACCGACTGTGAAGTGAGTATTTCTCCAAATGCCTGTTTGATTGTTTCGGATAAGCCTCTATTCTTACCAGTGGAGGAGATTCTCAAATACTCCTCCGAACAAACTCTTCAGTTATTGAAACTGGAGCTTGAAATTAAACTCGGCGAACTGGAGTCACAATGGCACCACAGTTCACTCGAAAAGATATTTATTGAAAACCGTATCTACCGCGATATTGAAGAATGTGAAACCTGGGAAGATGTATTGGTGGCCATTGATAAAGGACTTGACCCCTTTAAAAAGCTACTTCGCCGAGAAGTCACTCAAGAGGACATCATTCGCCTTACTGAAATCAAAATCAAACGGATTTCCAAGTTTGATGGGTTTAAAGCAGATGAGTATATCAAAGGCTTGGAAGATCAAATCGCTGATACCAAAACGAACCTGGATAATATCGTTGAGTATACCATCAACTATTTTCAAGACCTCTTAAAAAA
Organism: uncultured Burkholderiales bacterium; assembly: GCA_964620355.1. Classification (GTDB taxonomy): domain Bacteria; phylum Bacteroidota; class Bacteroidia; order UBA8524; family UBA8524; genus UBA8524. Next base: position 10,363 of record CAZUIT010000052.1, read on the forward strand.
ATACGGGAAAGGCAAAGAACGCAAAAGCGAAATCCGCACCTTCGATACCATTCAGGCTACCATGGTGGCTGTAGCAAATCAGAAACTGTACGTAAATAGAGACGAAGGTTTTGTAGGTTATACCTTGAAAAAGGATGAATACGTGACCGAATGTTCAGATATCGACGACATCATTGTATTCCGTGAAGACGGCGTGATGGTCGTTAGCAAGGTGCAGGAAAAAGCCTTTATGGGCAAAAACATTATCCATGTGGGTGTCTTCAAAAAAGGAGATGAACGCATGGTATATAACCTCATTTATCAAGATGGGGCAAGTGGCGCGTATTATGTCAAACGCTTTGCGGTAACCTCGATAACACGCGACAAAGAATATGTGCTCACCAAAGGAACCAAAGGCTCAAAAATCCTTTATTTCAGCGCCAACCCGAATAGCGAGGCTGAAATTATCAGTGTGATGTTGAGTCCGAATTCCAAAGCACGTAAAAAATCCTACGATTTCGACTTCGCTGAAATTGCCATTAAAGGCCGTGGTGCACAAGGAAATATTTTCTCTCGCTATAGAGTGAAAAGTTTAAAATTCAAGGAGAAAGGTGCTTCGACCTTGGGTGGACGAGATATTTGGTATGATGATACGATTGGTAGACTGAATACTGAGGAGAGAGGTGAATACATCGGTAATTTCGATGGAGATGATGCGATTTTGGTTGTTTTCAAAGATGGTTCATATGAGTTGACCAATTTTGAAATCACCAATCATTACGAATACGATAAGATTCAAATTCTCCGTAAGTTTAATCCGAAGAGAGTTATTTCGGCTGTTTACTTCGATAAAAAGGCCAAGACCCATTATGTGAAACGTTTCCTCATTGAAACGCTCACCTTGGATAAACGCTTCACCTTCATTTCTGAAAATCCGGGTACCAAGCTTGAGGTAGTGAGTTTACATCCAGAACCAGAAATTATCGTCCATAAAAAAGAGGGTAAAAACGAAAAGGTGGAAGAAACCATTCGTCTGGATGAATTCATCGATGTAAAAGGGTGGAAGGCCATTGGCAATAAACTGGGTTCAGTAGAAATTACCAAGATTGTAGAAGTCAAAAAAGAGGAGCCCATTGAGGTAAAAGAGGAGAAGGTCGAAAAACCTAAACCAAATTTAGGACTGGAATCTGAGGAGGAAGATTCTTCAGAAGCCAAGCCCAAAGAAAACCGCAAAGCTCCAGAATTGATCAAAGACGAAAAGCCACCGTTCCCAAGTGATGTCACCCAGGGGAATCTTTTTGAGATTTAAGGGCGAGTTTGCGAATTCCGTTCCCTGAGCGGGCTGATCATT
>CAZUIT010000052.1:11792-25696 GCA_964620355.1 uncultured Burkholderiales bacterium
TGTAGATTCAGTAGATACGTCACGCCCAAGTCGAAGGGAGAGGTTTCGAGTTTCCAGACAATCAGACAGCCAGACAAAGATAGCAATCGATTTTTCAGCAGGCTGGTCGGTGTCTCGCCGACTTGCTTCAACTCAATATACGAGTTTCCGAATTCCGTTCCCTGAGCGGGCTGATCATTTGTAGATTCAGTAGATACGTCACGCCCAAGTCGAAGGGAGAGGTTTCGAGTTTCCGGTCACTGAGCCTGTCGAAGTGATAGATCGCCAAGTTTACCCCGTCATCCCGACCTCATACGCCTTACTTTTTCAGCGAAGATGTAACGCAACGTAGTAGAGCCGAGGGACAAGGGCAACACCCCAAAACAACAAAAAACCCCAAACCGATCAACTCAATTTGGGGCTAAAATATTAGCTAGGCCTCCTACCTACCTACTTACTTACCTACTTACTTTACTGACCTACTTAAAATTCTTCGCCACTACCAAGTCCTTAGTCCCATGTCCGTAGTCATAAAAACCTCTACCTGATTTCACACCTAAATCACCAGCAAGAACCATTTTCTCCAAAAGTGGACAAGGTGCATATTTCGGATTTCCGAATCCATCATGCAATACATTGAGGATAGAATAGCAAACATCCAAACCAATGAAGTCGGCCAATTGCAAAGGTCCCATTGGGTGAGCCATTCCTAATTTCATCACCGTATCGATTTCTTCAACACCGCCAATTCCTTCGAAAAGGGTATAGATGGCCTCATTGATCATTGGCATCAAGATTCTATTCGCTACAAATCCTGGATAATCTTCAACCAAAGTTGGGATTTTACCAATGGCTTTTGAAAGTTCAAGGATGGTACTATTTACTTCTTCAGAAGTATGGTATCCTTTAATGACCTCCACCAATTTCATCACAGGAACAGGATTCATAAAGTGCATTCCTATGACTTTATCAGCACGTTTTGTATGAGCAGCCAATTTGGTAATGGAGATGGAAGAGGTATTGGTAGCTAGGATGCATGATGCTGGAGCGATATCATCCAATTGCTTGAATATTTTAGTTTTGATATCGAAGTTTTCCGAAGCCGCTTCAATCACTAAATCGGCATGAGCTGCACCTTCATTAAGGTCGGTATAAGTTTTAAGATTAGCCAATGCTGACGCTTTTTGTTCTTCAGTAAGGCGCTCTTTTTGAATCATACGATCCATGTTTTTGGTGATCGTGGCCACAGCTTTTTCCAAAGCAGCAGGATTCACATCCACCAACGACACAGCATATCCATTCTGTGCAAATACATGGGCAATTCCATTTCCCATGGTTCCCGATCCGATTACGGTGATATTTTTCATAGAATAATTCGATTAATAGATGGCGCAAATTAAAGGCATTCAAGCAAAGAAATGGCAGATTTAGCCATTTTGTTCTTGTTCACGGCGCAAGTCATTGGCTGTTTTCGTGCTTCCATCGTGACTCCAGCCAGGTGCATGAATCAGGTAGCGCAAGCGGTCGCTCCATTTAGGTGTCTTTCTCCAATCGTCGCGGAGCAAATAAAATTCATGCAAGATAGCATGGATAGGATGATGACTTTCAAGTGGCTTGGTGAGTCCAAAAACAGGTTTGTCCTCGGGTAATTCTTCTTGAAAGGTGCCAAATAATTTATCCCAAATGATGAGCACCTGTCCCATGTTTCTGTCCAGGTAACGAATATTGCTCGCATGATGAACCCGGTGGTGCGAGGGGGTTACAAAGAACCATTCATACCAAGTTGGCAATTTCCCGACAGCCTCCGTATGTAACCAGAACTGATAGAACTGATTGAGCGCGTAGATGAACATAATGGTCAATCCATCAAAGCCAAGAAATGCAACGGGGATATAAAACAAGAAGCGATAGAAAGGCTGAAATACGCTAGAGCGCAGTGCAACCGCAAAATTATAATTGGGTGAAGAATGGTGATTGCTATGTACCGCCCAGAAAATGCGGGTGGTATGTTCGGTTCGGTGGAGCCAATAGAAGGCTAAATCTTGGGCCAAAAACACGATGATCCAGGCGAATACTGGATAGTGAGTCAAGAGGTTAGGCGTAAAAAATGCGTGATCATTGCACCAATCAAGAATCATAAAACATACGCCCTTCATGAGTATATCAAAGGATGCACCCACTAGGGCAAACCAAAAACTCATCAAAGTATCGGGCAATTGATAGCCTTTGTGCTGCTTTCTGCTTTGAAAAAAAAGCTCCAGCAACATAGCAACAAAATAAAGGGGCACCGCTATTAGGGTGAAGATCTGCTCGCGATTCACGGCTGCAAAAATAACATATTCCAAGTTTTTGATTTCGTGTATTTAAGGATATTAATTCCGGAAGAAGGATTTCCACACCTATGTGGGCAATTAATCGCTTGAGAAGGGGCTAAGAAGCCTTATTTTAGCGCATTCATCTAATATGGCAGACGAAAATAATCTGAACGAAGAACTTGGCGACAGAATCATCCCGATAAATATCGAGGATGAAATGAAAACAGCCTACATCGATTACTCGATGTCGGTAATTGTTTCGAGAGCCTTACCCGATGTACGCGATGGTTTGAAACCAGTACACAGAAGGGTATTATATGGAATGACAGAATTGGGACTTGCTTCCAATCGTTCCTACAAAAAATCAGCACGTATCGTAGGAGAGGTGTTGGGTAAGTATCACCCGCATGGCGACAGTTCGGTTTACGACGCCATGGTGCGTATGGCGCAAGACTGGTCACTACGTTATCCTTTTGTCGACGGGCAAGGAAACTTTGGTTCGATGGATGGTGATCCACCGGCAGCCATGCGTTATACGGAAGCTCGTATGCGCAAGATTGCTGAGGAGATGATGACCGATATCGACAAGAACACGGTTGACTTCCGCGGTAACTTTGATGACTCCTTAGAAGAACCAACTGTAATGCCAGCGAAAATTCCGGCATTATTGGTAAATGGCGCTTCTGGAATTGCGGTAGGTATGGCCACCAATATGGCTCCGCATAATTTGCGCGAGGTTGTGGATGGGATTAAAGCGTATATCGATAATAACGATATCACCACCGAAGAATTAATGGAACATGTGAAGGGCCCCGATTTCCCTACAGGTGGTACCATCTATGGATTCGATGGAATCAAAGACGCTTATGAAACCGGAAGAGGTAGAGTAGTGGTGCGCGGTAAAGCTGAGTTTGACGTAACCAAAACTGGTCGCGAGCAGATCATCATTACCGAAATTCCTTACCAAGTAAATCCTTCAAACCTCATTATTAAGGCCGCTGAACTCGTCAATGAGAAAGTGATTGAAGGCATCAGCGATATCCGCGATGAATCCAGTAGACATGGACTTCGTGTGGTATTTGACTTGAAAAAAGACGCGATTCCGAATATTATTCTGAATCAGTTATATAAGTATACCCAACTTCAAACCTCATTTAGCATCAATAGCATTGCCTTGGTAAAAGGACGCCCGATGATGCTAACATTGAAAGACTTGATTCTGCATTTTGTGGATCACCGTCATGAAGTTGTTGTGCGTAGAACAAAATACGACCTAGAAGAAGCGCAAAAAAGAGCGCATATTCTTGAAGGCTTATTGATTGCCCTAGACCATCTCGACGAAGTAATTGCTTTGATAAGAGGGTCGGTGAATCCAGAAGAAGCGAGAAATGGATTGATTGAAAAGTTTGGCCTAAGTGAACTGCAAGCCAGAGCCATTCTCGATATGCGTTTGCAACGTCTTACCGGACTTGAGCGCGATAAAATCCGTTTGGAGTATGATGAATTGATGAAACATATCACCGACTTGGAAGATATTCTAGCGAATGAGCCTCGTCGTATGCAAATCATCAAAGACGAATTGGATGAGATGAAACAGAAGTTCGGTGATGATCGCCGAACCGATATTGTGCATACTTCCGATGATATTAGCATTGAAGACATGATTCCAGATGAGAATGTGGTCATCACCATATCGCATCTTGGTTATATCAAAAGAACTGCATTAACTGAATACAGAGTGCAGCATCGTGGTGGAAGAGGAAACAAAGGAGCAACCGCAAGGGATGCCGACTTTGTAGAACAACTCTTCATCGCCTCGACCCATAATTATATGCTGTTCTTCACCGAACAGGGTAAATGTTTCTGGATGAAAGTCTATGAAATCCCTGAAGGAGCAAGAGCAACCAAAGGAAGAGCGATTCAGAACTTGATTAATATTGCGCCGGATGATAAAATCCGTGCTTTTATTAATGTAGACAACCTCAAAGACGAAGAGTACTTGAGCAAGAACTACATTATTATGTGTACCAAAAATGGTATCATCAAGAAAACAACTTTGGAAGCCTATTCTCGTCCACGCCAAAACGGTATCAACGCCGTTACGGTTAGAGATGGAGACATGCTTTTAGAAGCGCAGTTGACCGATGACGATTCTGAAATCTTGATTGCTAAAAAATCAGGTAAAGCCATTCGCTTTAGTTCCAATGCCATTCGCCCAATGGGTAGAACAGCATCTGGAGTGAAAGGGGTAACACTTGAAGGTCCTCAAGATGAGGTGATTGGAATGATATGTGTCAACCCTTCCAACGAAAGCACCACAATTCTCGTTGTCTCCGAAAAAGGGTTTGGAAAACGAACCAACTTGGTTGACCCTGAAAGTGGGGAAGACGTATACCGGGTAACCGGCAGGGGTGGAAAAGGGGTTAAAACCTTGAGTATCACTGAAAAAACCGGGGCATTGATTGCAATTAAGGATGTAACGGAAGAACATGATATCATGATCATCTTGAAATCAGGAATTGCCATTAGAATGTCGATGCAAAACCTTCGCGTAACGGGCAGAGCAACCCAAGGTGTTCGTTTGATTAAGATGGGCAAAAAAGACGAGATTGCTTCTGTGGCAGTAGTGGAACATGAGGACGAAGAAGAAGAAATCGAAGGAATGGAAGGCGCTGAAGGCGTAGAAGGAGAAGTAATAAACGAAGGAGTAGAAGGAAGCACAGATGCCAACCCAGATGCAACCAATGACGCGGAAGAAGCGGATGAGGAAGGGGATGCTGAAGAATCTGAAGACGACGAAAACTAGAATAAAAAGCAAATCGAATTTTTGCACAAATAGAAAAAGATGAAAAGATTCATGTTAATCATGCTCGCACTTGTTGCGGGAATTGGAGCACAAGCTCAGAAGTTTGCGGTTGAAAGCGCATTGATAGAGTTGAGAAATGGTCAGGTAGCCGATGCTAAAAAATATATTGACGACGCATCGGCGAATGAAAGCACCAGCAACTACATTAAGATGTGGTTTGTAAGAGGAGAGGTTTATTTAGCCATTGCGGCTGATGAAACGCTTTCTAAAGAATACCTAGACTGTGGTGTGACGGCTTTACAGAGTTTTATGAACTGTATAAAGCTTGACAAAGAGGGCAGAAGACGCTCCTATGATGAAGCAGAAGAGAAAATGCTTCAAGCAGTGGCTCCAGCCTATAACTACGCCATCAATATTTTTCAGGAAGGGTCCACCTTGATTGAAAATGGCGATAAAGAAGCAGGCAAGGCTAAAATCTCACAAGCGGTAGATGCTTGGAACGTGGTGCTAAACGCGTATGCGTATGATGACAAACGCCAGATGGAGACCACCATGAACCTGCCTAAAATCAATATCCTACAATTGATGGCAGACGCAGCGATTAAGTCAGGTGACAATGCCCGCGCCTTCAAACTTTTTGATGAAGTAATTGCCAGTGATAATCCAGTGCCTTATGCCTTTACACGCTCTGCCTTATTGCATATGGAGTTGGGTGATACCGCACAGGCATTGAAAGTGATTGAAAAAGGCAAAGTACAATTCCCAGATGAGAAAGATCTGACAACCTTACAATTGATGATCTATCAATCACAAGGAAAAGAAGATCTTCTTACGGATAAAATCACCGAAGCATTGGCCTTGGATCCTGATAATCCAACCTTGTTAGCGAATCGCGCGAATCTTTTTGACAATAGAGCAAGAGCTGCATTTGATGATCTCAAAAAGGAACTCGAAGTAGCCTATAAGCTCAATAAAGAGGCACGAAAAGAGCCAAATGCCAAAAAGAAAAAGACAATGCAAGCCAAAGCAGACTCCGCAAATCAGCAAGTGAATACGCTATTATTGAAGATTCAGCATTTGGATAGTCTTGCCATTGCAGACTACACACGCTCTTATGAAATCGCCCCTGATCAGTTCGACGTAATTTTCAACCTTGGCGCTGTGTATTTTAACGGAACATTGCCCTTAGTAGAAATGGCAAACAACTTACCGAGCGACGACAATTACGAAAAGAACTACGCCAAGCTAAAAGCACAATGGACAAAACTCTTTGAAGATGCCTTAGTATGGTTCCTAAAAGCAGAAGAGCTTGAGCGAGATAACGACAGCGTTCTACAAAGTATCCAACAAACCTACGCCCAATTAGGTAACCAGGAGAAATCCATGGAATACCGCGACAAGCGTAAATAACCGAGAACCCACACGTTTATTTTATAAACAAATAGTGCACGAACCGGAGGCGAAAGCCTTCGGTTTTTTTGTGCTTTGACTATTGGTTTTTGTTGGTCAAAATTTAGGAGCACAAAAAAAGTCCATAGTCCACAGACCATGGTCCATAGCAAAAAAGGTTGACAAAAGTCATGGTATTCATTCACGGAGAATAGGAAATTTGAAATAAAAAAAATGAAAAATTCAGCACTCTATAAAGCCTTAGGTATTTTATTCTATGCCATAGCGAAAAGCGATGGAAAGGTCGATGAATTAGAAAAGGCTAAGCTAAAACAGGAAGTCCAAAACAAATGGCTAGACTTTGACCAAGCAGAAGATGCCTATGGAAGTGATGCTGCTTTTGCAATTGGTTTTGCTTTCGAATTAAATCTCGACCAAGACGAATCAAGTGAAAATGCCTGGAGAATATTCAAAGAATTTTATCACCAGCACCAGTCAGTTTGGACTGAAGAACTGAAACTCCAAGTTGAACAAACAGCTGCAGCATTGGCACATGCCAAATCAGCGTATAATAAATCTGAACTCGGAATATTGACAGATCTACATTTATTGTTAAACCCTTAATCCATTCCAAATCTCAAACTTAACCTCATCCTAAATCTTAATGCCTGAGAATCGCGTATTTGATTCCAATCTGTACAATAGGGCAGAATACGCGAAATTTGAGAAAGCATTCATTCGTGTTATAAAGCCATAAACACCATACTAGGGTGCGTTCATTTCGAAACTAGTTAACATAATATTAATTATAGGTATAATATTCTATATCAATTCTGCCATTACTCCATATAAATAGAAATGTAATTTCACTGTAACAGCATCACCAATGTTATAGTCTGAATAGTCACCAGATATCAATTTAAAAGTTTGTTGGTGTGACCTGATCCGTACAGATTTAAATCTGCTATTAGATAACCTAACAATAATACCATCAAATTCAATTACGTCTCCGAAATTATCCAGCCATAAATAATGAAATTCGGGATTCAATCCGTGATACTTCTTTTTTATTTTAAGCAATGAACGTCTTCCATGGCTGAAATTGCTATTATAAGACTCCGCTACAAAATTAAAAAAATAGAAACTTAGAGGCATATCATCTTCCAAGAATTCAAATTTCCTAACAAGCTCAAAAAACTTAACCCTATTTGTAGCGGTATTGAGTCTTCTTCCATAGTATTTGAATAAAAATGAAACGACCTCATTATTATCTTGATACTGCTCCATTTCATTAATATATTCTTGCGCATTGGAGGTGATTTCTGGATCGTTTTTCTCCAAATATTTGTATAGGAGGATACATGCATATGGACGAAGTTCAGCATCTAAATACATATTGTCTATGTATGATTTATAGGATTGGTTATCTGAAACTTGTTGAAGGTATTCCGCAAATTGTGATTGAAGTTCATATATATGTGCAGCCCCATCTGTTACCGCTTTACCTGCTAAATCGAATAATTCATCAATTTGAATGCGCTTCTTTATTTCATATGCCATTTCATATTCAATATGATTTAATTCCCAAATCAATGCAGATATATAATTGGTATAGCTATAGTAAGAAAAAGGGTCTAAAAGCTGTTTTAGTCTAAATAAATCTTTCGCTTCATTTAAAAATGTCATTGTTAGATTCAATTCGTTATCAGTCTCTGAATTATAATAATACTTCGCTAACTCAAAATTTATAGCCCCCCTTCTATGAATGAACATGTGGTTTCTTCTTTCCAGCAGAGATTCTGCATACAATATGATATTCAATGCCTTTCTGAGGTTCTCGGGATCTTTTCTAGATTGGAGATTAATCGCGTAATTTAAGCAGAAATGCGGATCCTCTGATAATCTAGAGTATGCTTCATCATACAACTTTTGAATTTTAGCCTTCGAAAAGCAGCTCTCTTTCGTGAATGCCTTCAATAGATTTATTACCAAATAGGAATTAGATGATCCAACATCAATGGTCCTGAGCATGTTTTGGTATTTTTTATATTGTTGATCCTTGTCGTTTATGATAATTTGAATCAATTTCTCAGCAATAATTGGATGTTTAGTCTTGAACAGTATGTCCGGCTCAACTCCTTTACTGTGAGTTTCATGTTGAATTAAAATTCCTTTCCCTTCGGCCTTTAAGACTTTTGCTGTAAAATCTTCCCAAGAAGTCGATATAATACTCTTCAGCCAACCTACTGGCATTCCTAATTTGAACCGATGGAGCAGAGCGGTATGAAGAAAGGCGTTTTTTGCATCACCCGATAATTGATTGTAAGCCTGGATCAGATCGTTTTTATGTTTTCCAGTTGAGATTAATTCCAATAACGATACAAATGAATCGCTATTATATTCTCTCATAATCTTTTGTTGAAGCTCTTTCTTTTCCTTTTGATCACGGAAATTCACAAGCTCGTTACGCTTAAGCTTATCTAACAAATCAAAAATTTCCGATGGTGACAACTTGCTCCCAATGTCAATTTGGTGAGAGTGTTTAATATCTCTTTCGGATTGAAATTTTGCTAGAATATTCTCACGAATTGGCACTAAAAAGAACACATTAATATCGTTAAATTGTTCAATACTTAATTCACGCCTTAAGGTTATTAATTGTTTAAAGGAACTTTCAATTTCAACTTCGTCACAGTAAAAAATGACATTTTTCGAAGTCAATTTTGAAAATAGTTCAACTAAATACTCGCCTCTTAGTTGTTGAAAATTTATTATTTGGAACGCTATTGCATCAAAATCTGGATCATTCACAAATTGATATATCATGCGAAGTGCGAATGTTGATTTACCTATTCCAAAATCACCCTTCAGAAATATTAATGGAATAAATGAATTTTGAGGTTCAATGATATTAATTATCTCTTGCTTTACTCGACTATTTAAATCCTCTTTGATTACATCGACATTTCTTGTAATTAGGTTGTATGTTGGTTCTTCGCCATTGTAATAATCTATCTCCTTAATATATCTTTCAGAAGTGTGTGAATTTAATTGTTTTATTACATTATCTAACTTTAAGGCAAGTTGATGCGGTAGCGCTATAAAAGAATTTTTACTATTAAAAAACGATATTCGATTAGAACGAACATCTAATTCAAGCCTTTTTTCATTCCAATTATTATATTTATCAAAGAATTCGGTAAACGAACACTTGACAATCGCGATTTTATTTTGAGAATAAAATGGATAGGCGGCATCATTTGGAAATGGGTCAACATTAAGAATCCATCTTCTTTCACGAAAATTGTGAGAATCAAATTTCTCAAGTAATTCTTGTCCAAATTTATCCTTAAACGAATAGCCTATTGATAAGAATGAGATTTTTGGGGAAAGGTTCTTTAAGTCGGATAAGGCGTATTTATAAAATTTTTTTCTTAGGGTGAAGTCTTGATTGGAAAAAGCTAAGGGGTATTTACTTTTATCGGAAATACATCCATTTAACTTCACATACTTTATTTGAGTATTATCTGTTGTGAAATTATATTCTTTCTGATTACGAATTGCTACCAAATTATAAAGGTAATCAGAGGATGACTTTATCTGATCAAACGCTTGTTCAACCAATAAATCGTAATTCGTTGTGATTATCTCACGCCAAGGTATGGAGGCAAGCGTCTTGTGTTGGTCACTCACCGGAAGTTTTTGAAGCATTTTTACCACTTCAGAATCGAAATGTTCTCGGCTAAATTCTGGATCCGCAGATAAAATATCGACAAATTTTGAAATGTCTGGCTCAAATAGTTCCTTACCTAAATATTCTTCATAATAATCAATTACTTCATTACTCAAATACCTTTTTTCTCCTACAGATGCCCCTGCCCCAAGGAAAAGAATTGTGTTACCAGATTTAATATTTTCAAAAATAGATTCGAGTTCATCATTTTGGGCATTAATATCTAGAATATGGTTCATCTGTATACTTTTAGACCACTAAATTATAAAGATTCTAGCAATTATAATATTCTAAAATAAATCGAAAGATTTCTGATTTTTTGTCGATTACAATCTTAGTATTATCTGAAATAAATTATTCATAATCATATTGTGGTATCACTTTTCCTATAACGGAAAATTTCGCAGATTAATCACCACTAAAGACAATTCTGTGATAAGGAATTTAGCATCATACCCCAGTACTTTTTACTGAAATTTTCGTTTATCAACTGCGTAATAGTGAAAAACATCACCTTAATATTATGATATAAACGGTTCAAGCTTTAGCATTCTTCCCACATGTGATTTATGTAAGTCCTACTTCTTATTCTGTAACAGCAGCCAATTCTAAATCATAAGCTTTGCACTGAAGTGAATCCTCACTTCATAATCCTATTTGCTAGCATGAACTATTTCAAATATTTAAATAACACATGGTTGTCCGTAATGGTGACCTGTGAAAAATTCCTTTCAGATTTTTTTCAAAAGCAAAGTCAATCTGCTACTGACTTATTTTCAAATTCTAGCAGTACCCAATTAATCCCTGTACACTTATGAAAGGACTTGTTTATAACGGACCCGGTAAAATTGAATGGACCGAAGTTTCCAAACCGAGCATCGAAAAGCCGACTGATGCTCTTGTTAAAATTACCAAAACAACCATTTGTGGAACGGATTTAGGAATTCTGCATGGAAAAACGCCTTCTGTGAAGCCTGGGACGACTCTTGGTCATGAAGGCATTGGTATCATTGAAGAAGTCGGCACCTCGGTAGGGAAATTTAAAAAAGGTGATCAGGTTATCGTCTCCTGTATCACTGCAGATGGAACCTGTGAGTATTGCAAAAAACAAATGTACGGTCACTGTGAAGATGGTGGCTGGATCTTGGGAAACTTGATCAATGGTACGCAAGCTGATTATGTGCGCATTCCTCATGCAGATAATAGTCTCTATGCAGTTCCCAAAGGAATTGATGAAGAAGCATTAGTTATGTTAAGTGATATTCTGCCTACCGGTCATGAGATTGGTGTGATAAACGGCTGCGTAAAACCTGGCGATACCATTGCTATCGTTGGTGCCGGACCGATTGGCATGTCGGCTTTATTGACCGCACAGTTCTACTCTCCTGCTAAAATCTATATGATTGATTTAGATGAGAATCGTTTGAAATTGGCCAAGGAATTGGGTGCTACCCATACCATCAATTCCGGTAAAGAGGACGCCATTAAAGTGATCATGGCAGACACAAAAGACGGCGTAGATGTAGCCATTGAAGCAGTGGGTGCTCCTGCTACCTTTGATATCTGTCAGCATATTGTTCGTCCGGGCGGACACCTTGCCAATATTGGCGTTCACGGGCATAGTGTCGACTTGCAAATCCAGGAATTATGGATTCAAAATATCACCATCACCATGGGATTAGTGAATACCAATACTACACCGATGCTTTTAAAAACAGTGGAATCGGGTAAAATCAAACCAGAGAAATTGATTACCCATCGATTCAAATTGGACGAAATTATCAAAGCCTACGAAGTTTTCGGAAATGCATCCGATGAAAAGGCGCTAAAAATTATTCTGAATAACGAATAAGCGATGAAAAATCATATAAAGAGATCGGCGCTTATGCTCATTTGTTTTGGTGGAATTCTTACAACAGGTCATGCTCAAGCTGCGTATACCGTGAAAGCGACAACTGATATCGATGTTAAACTCCGCGGTACCTCTACCCTACATGATTGGGAAATGAATGCCATTCATACCTCAGGTGAGGCAGATTTTGTCTTTAAAACCGCTGCCGACAAAGAGTTGGTAGCTATCAAAAACTTGTCGTTTACCATCCAAGTGAAAGACTTGAAAAGCGATAATGATGGACTAAACAAGAATGCCTACGAAGCACTAAAAGCAGACAAGCATAAGGAAATCTGCTATCTCCTCACCTCTTCTACCCTCACCCCTGAAAATGGCGGATACCTGATTAAATCGACGGGAAAACTCACCATTGCTGGAGTTTCCAAGGTCATTTATATGGATGTCCATTGCGTATTGAATAAAAACGGCACCGTCACCTATCGCGGTTCTTATAAACTTAAAATGACGGATTATAATGTCAAGCCACCCAGCTTCATGTGGGGAGCAATGACTACCGGAGACGCCATGTCACTCGACTTTGTTGTGGTATATGAAAAATAATGGGACATTCTGTTCCAAGAACACAGTATTAATTATAGAAAATGAGAAGTATTCTAATCCTTACCTGTTGTGTCTTTTCCATTTTGGCAAAAGCCCAACAACCCACCCTCCAATATTTCCGAGCCAATGATAAAAATGGCCTGAATGTTTTTGAAACCAGCAAAGCCGACACCTCTGAATTTGAGGGGCTTAAAGTGCGACTTGGAGGTGACTTTGCTATGCAATTTCAATCCATCAATCAATCGAATGACTTGAATAACCTGGTGGAATTGGGTTCTAATTTTAACCTGCCAACGGCCAATCTTAACCTCGATGTTCAGCTCCTCGATGGAGTAAGAATGCACCTAAAAACCTACCTCTCCTCGAGGCATCATACAGAAGCATGGATTAAAGGTGGTCATATTCAGATAGATAAACTCGATTTTGTCCACCCTGGATTTTTAGAAGGCATTATGAACTATACCACCCTAGTCGTTGGTTTGGATGAGTTCAATTATGGAGATGCTCATTTTCGGAGAACGGATAATGCCCGTGCCACCTTTAACCCATTTGTAGGAAACTATATTATGGATGCCTTCTCTACCGAGGCTTTCGGAGAAGTGACCGTTCAAAATAAAGGGTGGCTGGCCGTTATTGGGGTGACCAATGGCAAGCTGAATCAAAATGTGGTAGTGAACGATAATACCGATAATAAGCTCTCCATCTATGGAAAATTAGGGTATGATAAACAGATAAACGATGACTTACGGGTACGTTTAACTGGATCCATCTACAGCAACCAAGGTACCACAACTGGAACGTGGCTTTACGGAGGGGACCGCACGGGATCACGCTATTATAATGTATTGCAGACCCTACCCGATTCCAATGGAAATACAGAAGGTGGTCCTTTTGATGGTCGCTATAACGCGCGATTCGTAAAAGTAATGGCCTTACAAATTAACCCTTTTGTAAAATACCGCGGACTCGAGTTTTTCGGGATTTATGAGATGGTAAGGGGTAATAACGAATATACCCAACCCATTATCGACAAAGAAGGCGCCTTTACACAGATTGCTGCAGAATTGCTGTATCGCTTTGGCAAAGAGGAAAGATTCTATGTGGCTGGAAGGTATAATACCGTGATGGGTAAGACCCGCGAGAGCGCCACGGAAGACCTAAAAATAGACCGCTTGAATATTGGTGCGGGATGGTTTCTATCGAAAAACATTCTCGTAAAAGCGGAATACG